>JAIXPX010000036.1 GCA_027486035.1 Erythrobacteraceae bacterium
CTTGGCGAGGCTGGTCAGCGCAAAATAGCGCTCGCCATCACGGGGCGCACGGATCTCGCCCTCGACCGTGTCGCCGGTGCGCAGGCCCCAGCGGCGGACCTGGTTGGGCGAGACGTAGATGTCGTCCGGGCCGGCGAGGTAGTTCGCCTCGGGGCTGCGCAGGAAGCCGAAGCCGTCCTGGAGCACCTCGATGGTGCCGATGCCCATGATCGGCTCTTCATATTCCTCGTCCTCGGCCAGTTCGCGCAGGATCGAGAACAGCAGATCCTGCCGGCGCATGGTCGAAGCGCCCTCGACGCCCAGCTCTTCCGCCATCGCGACCAGTTCGGCCGGGGTCTTTCGCTTCAAGTCCTTGAGATGCATTGTCGAATTCCGAAAGTCATGAGTGGCCGGATGGTCAGTGCCGCCGGAAAGGCAGCGCCCCTTGTCGGCGGGGCTGGGCTTGGGGAAAGCAGACCGTGTGGAGCGGGAAAAGCTGCTCCGGTACCGGATAGGTGGGCAGGATTTAGGAGCCCCGCACAGCGAGGTCAATCAGGGATTGAGAGGGAGTCTGAACGCGTCTCAGAAGGGCTTGAGATAGACCAGGACGACGATAAGCACCAGCAAGAGACCGGGTACCTCGCCGATCATGCGCAGCTGCTTTTCACTCAAAGGCCGCTCGCCCCGCGCCATCTTCTTCGTCTGAGCCACCAGCCAGCCATGATAGCCGGTCATCGCCAGCACCAGCGCCAGCTTGGCATGGAGCCAGCCGGAGGTGAACCACCCGCCCGCAAAGGCCATGGAGAGGCCGAGGGTCCAGACGATGATGAGCGAGGGCGTCAGGATAATGCCCCGCAGCTTGCCCATCCGGGTCGCCCACTTGGCCTCGCCCGGCGAACCCGGCGCGTGATCGAGCATGTAGATGCACTGGCGCGGCAGCATGAACAGGCCCGCCATCCAGAACACCATGAAGATGACGTGCCCGGACTTGAGGAACAGGTAGATCGACGACAGCAGTTCCTGCATCGGCTCAGCCCCTCAGCGCCGCCAGAAGGTCCTCGACATGGGCAATCGGCGTGAACTGGCCGATCCCATGGCCGAGGTTGAAGACGTGGGGACGATCCTCGAAGGCGGCGATGATGGTGCGCACCCGCGCGGGCAGGGCGGGGCCGCCAGCCTCGACCAGCAGCGGATCGAGGTTGCCCTGCACCGGCATCCCCGCAGGCAGGCTGGCATGGGCCCAGGCCGGATCGAGTGTCTCGTCGAGACCCACCGCATCCACGCCCGTCTCGCGGGCATAGGCGGGGAGCTTCGCGCCCGCGCCCTTGGGGAAGCCGATCACGGGCGTATCGGGATGCGATTGCTTGAGCTTCGCGGTGATCGCCGCATTGGGCGCGATCACCCACTTTTCGAACTGGTCCGGGGCAAGGCTGCCCGCCCAGCTGTCGAACAGCTGCACAGCCTCCGCACCCGCATCGATCTGCCCGCGCAGATAGGTGACCGAAACCTCCACGATCGCATCGATGATCGCCTGGAGGTGGGCAGGATCACGATAGGCGAGCAGCCGTGCCGGCCCCTGATCCTTGGAGCCCTCGCCCGCGATCATATAGGTCGCGACCGTCCAGGGGCTCCCCGCAAAGCCGAGCATCGTCACCTCGGGCCCGATCATGGCGCGGGTGCGGCGCACGGTCTCGTAAACCGGCTCGAAGCGCTCGAAGGCGGGGGTGAAGCTGTCGAGTCCGACCTCCAGCAGCGTCGGCGACAGGTGCGGCCCCTCGCCGGCGGCGAAGGACAGCCCCTGCCCCATGGCATGCGGCACGATGAGAATATCGGAGAACAGGATCGCGCCATCGAAACCGAAGCGCCGGATCGGCTGGACGGTAATCTCCGCCGCCGCCTCGCTGTCATAGACCAGCTCGAGGAAGCCGCCCTTCTCGGCGCGAAGCTCGCGATATTCCGGGAGATAACGCCCGGCCTGACGCATGAGCCAGACGGGGGCACGGTCCTGACGGACACCTTTGAGCGTTTCGAGAAGCGGACCGGGCATAGGGTTCCTTAGAGCAAATCAATTCAATTTTAAAAAGGATGGATGGAGTCTGTTGGCCCTGTGGAAAGCGGGAATTACCGGCTTCTGCGCAGCCATTCCCGAAAAGCCCCTGTCCCTCAGCCCCCACCGAATCCGCACGGATTGGACGTCAAGCCAGCTTTATCCCCACTCTTCCCAGCCTGTCGACAAAACTTATCCCTTGGGGGGAAATAGACAGAGGAAAGGGCGGCGGGCGGGCATGAAAATCGCTCACCAGCTTGTCCGGCAGTCCCTCCCGTGGTTTATGCGGCGATCTGTCCACAGGGGCCCGGGGCCGGCGCGACCATGCAGCGACTCAATCTCCATCTTGTATCCGATTCGACCGGCGAGACGCTGGAAATGATCGCCAAGGCGGCGCTCGCGCAGTTCGACAACCCCTCGGTCAATCGCCATTTCTGGCCGATGGTGCGCTCGCTCCAGCATCTCGACCGCATTGTCCTCGATCTCGCCGCGCACCCGGGGCTGGTGCTCTACACGCTGGTCAACCCGGAAACCCGCAAGCGGCTGGAGGAGCATTGCGTCCACCTCGGCCTTCCGGCTGTGCCGGTGCTCGACCAGGTGACGGCCGCGCTCGAGGCGCAGCTCGGCCAGGAGGCGCACGGCCGCCCGGGCCGCCAGCACATGATGGACGAGACCTATTTCAAGCGGGTCGACGCGATCCAGTACACCATCGCCCATGATGACGGGATCGGTCACGAGGAGTGGGAGCAGGCCGATGTGGTGCTGGTGGGCGTGTCGCGCTCGTCCAAGACGCCGACCTCGATCTATCTCGCCAACCGCGGCTACAAGGTGGCGAACATCCCGCTTGTGGTCGAAAGCCCGCCGCCCAGGGCGCTGTTCGGCCTGCGCCATCCTCTGGTGGTGGGCCTGACGACCAGCCCCGAGCGGCTGGTCCAGATCCGGCGCAACCGGCTCCTGTCACTGAACGAGGCGACCGAGACCGCCTATGTCGACAATGATCGCGTGAAGGCCGAGCTGCAATTCGCCCGGCGCATGTTCGGCGACAATGGCTGGCCGGTGATCGATGTCACCCGCCGCTCGATCGAGGAGACTGCGGCGGCGATCATCCGGCTGGTGCAGGAACGCGACCGCCGGACGCCGCAGCTCGACGGGGTGGACAAGCCGATATGAGCCGTGCCGCCTTGACCTTGATCCTCGCCAGCAAATCCGCCTCGCGCCGGGCCATGCTCGATGCAGCGGGGGTGGCCTATGAAAGCATCCCCGCCGACATTGACGAGCGCGCGGTGGAGGCGGGGCTGGCAGGGGCTGCGCCCGGCGAGGTGGCCGAGGCTCTGGCCGTCGCCAAGGCCGCAGCGGTGGCCAGCTCGCACCCGGCCGCGCTGGTGCTGGGTTCGGATTCGCTGGTGGTCTGCGCCGGGCGCCGCTTCGACAAGCCGCGCTCGCGCGACGAGGCGGCAGAGCATCTGCGCTTCTTCTCGGGGAAGGTCATGGAGCTCCATTCCGCCGCCGCGCTGGTTCAGGGCGCGGGCTGCGAATGGAGCCACGCCAGCATCGCGCGCCTCCATGTGCGCGATCTGTCGGACGAATTCATCGCGCATTATCTCGACCTTGAGTGGCCCGCCATCGGCCACACCGTCGGCGCCTTCCGGATCGAAGGGCCCGGGGTGCAGCTGTTCGAGAGCATCAAGGGTGACCAGTTCACCGTCCTCGGGATGCCGCTGCTGCCGCTGCTCGGCGCGCTGCGCGAGGCGGGGGTGCTGATCGCATGACGCGGCCCTATGCCGAGGTGATCGGCGATCCCATCGCGCAGTCGAAGTCGCCCGCGATCCACAATTTCTGGCTCGGCAAGCTGGGCATCGCGGCGGAATATCGCGCCTGCCATGTCCGCCCGGAAGAGCTGGCAGACTACCTCGCCGCCCGCCGCGCCGACCGCGATTGGCGCGGGTGCAATGTCACCATGCCGCACAAGCAGGCGGTGATGCCGCTGATCGACCGGATCGAGGTACCGGCCGACCAGATCGGCGCCGTGAACACGATCACGCCGGGGTCTGGCGGGGGTCTGGCAGGCACCAACACCGATGCAAGCGGGTTTCTGGAGCCGCTTGGGCGCGACCTGGAGAAGGCCCATTATTTTCGCATGGCGCGAATCCTCGGCACCGGGGGCGCAGCCCGCGCGATCATTGCCGCGCTGGCCGGGCACGGCTTCACGCTGGTGGTCGCTGGCCGCGATCCCGGCAAGGCGCGCGCCCTGCTCGACGAGCTCGCGCCCATGGGCGAGCACCATGCCATCGATCTCGCCCACTTCGCCGATCCGACCGACTTTCCCTTCGATGACCGTGAGGGCTGCCTCGATCTCGTGATCAACGCCTCCAGCCTCGGGATGACCGGCCAGCCCCCGCTCGCCTTCGACTGGAGCCACGCCCCGCCCAGCGCCATCGCCTACGACATCGTCACCGCACCGCTCGACACGCCCTTCCTGCAAGATGCCCGGGCCAGGGGGCACCGGACCATCGACGGGCTGTCGATGCTGATCGGGCAGGCGGCAGTCGCCTTCGAGCGCTTCTTCGGCGAGGCCCCTCCGCGCGAACATGATGCCGAACTGCGGGCGATCCTGACCCCGGATCGGGGTCCGGGGCAGGCCGCATGACCCGGCCCATGATCATCGGCCTCACCGGCTCCATCGGCATGGGCAAATCGACCGTCGCGGCGATGTTTGCCGAGGCCGGTATTCCGGTGTTCGATGCCGATGCCGAGGTGCGCGCCATGCAGGGACCGGGGGGCGAATTGCTCCCGGCGATCGAGGCGGCCTTTCCGGGATCGACCGGCCCCGGGGGCGTCGACCGCGACCGGCTTGGCCACCAGGTCTTCGCCGACAAGGCGGCGCTCGCGCGATTGGAGGCGATCGTCCACCCGGCCGTCGCCGCGCGGCGCGCCGCCTTCCTCGCCGCCCATGCGGACAAGCGCGCCGTGGTGTTCGATATTCCGCTGCTGTTCGAGCGCGGCGGCCACGAGACGGTCGACACCATCGTCGTCGTCTCCGCGCCCGAACCCGTCCAGCGCGCCCGCGTGCTCGCCCGCCCGGGCATGACCGAGCAGAAATTCGCACACATTTTCGGATTGCAGCTTCACGATTCGCACAAGCGCGCGCGCGCCGATCACGTGATCGACACAGGTACGAGCCTCGAGGAAACCCGCGCTCAGGTCACCGCCTTCATCGCCGCGCTGTGATCATCCGAATTGACGCAAAGGGCGCTTGCAAGTGCCCGGACAAGGGCAGATAGTGCATCAAATGCGCGAGGTCATTTTCGACACCGAAACCACCGGACTCGACCCCAGGACCGGGGACCGCATGGTGGAAATCGGCTGCATCGAGATGGTCGGCCGGGTCGAGACGGGGCGCACCTTCCACGCCTATTTCAACCCCGATCGCGACATGCCCGTGGAGGCTGAGCGGGTCCACGGCCTCAGCGCCGTCTTTCTTTCTTCCAAGCCGCGCTTTGCCGAACTGGCGGAGGAATTGCTCGCCTTCCTCGGCGATGCGCCGCTGGTCGCGCACAATGCCGGCTTCGACTTCGGCTTCCTTAACAACGAGCTGGAGCTGGCGGGGCGCACGCCGATCAACATGGACCGCATGGTCGACACCGTCGCCATCGCCCGCCGCAAGCACCCGGGCGCCAAGCTCAGTCTCGATGCCCTGTGCACCCGCTACGGGATCGACCGGAGCCACCGGGTCAAGCACGGCGCGCTGCTCGATGCCGAACTGCTCGCGCAGGTCTATGTCGAACTCACCGGCGGCCGCCAGATCGGGCTCGGCCTGACCGCCGAACCTGCCGAGGCCATCGTCATCGCCGATGCCGGGCCGACCGCACCCCCGGATGCCTTGTGGTATCGCCCCGCCACGGACAAGCCGCGGCGTGAACCCCGCCCCCATGCCGCCAGCCCGGAGGAGCTGGAGCGTCACCGTGCCTTCATGGACGGAATCAAGGACGCGATCTGGGCCAGTTGAAACCCCGATTGAACCTGTCGCGCCCGTCACTGCATCAATACCGGGATCCTCATCACCGACGGGAGGACTGCATTCATGGACATTCGGATTTCCGGCCACCAGATGGCCACCGGCGCGGCGCTTCAGGAACATGCGTCGGACCGGCTCGGCGCGATCGTCGACAAGTATTTCGACCGCGCCCTGTCCAGCCACGTGACTTTCGCCAAGGCGCCCGCAGGGGCCTTCACCTGCGACATCATCACCCATGTGATGCAGGGCCTGATCCTCAAGGCACAGGGCACCGCCCATGACGCGCACCTCGCGCTCGATGCCGCCGTCGCCAAGATCGACAAGCAGCTGCGCCGCTACAAGCGCCGCCTGACCGACCGCCACGAGCAGGCCGATCATGCCCGGGGCGAGGAGGAGGCTGCCTACACGATCTTCGCGGTCGAGGAGGACGAGGAGGAAGAGGTCGCCGCCGATGCGCCGCTGGTGATTGCCGAGACCCGCGTCGACATCCCGACCGCCTCGGTCGCCGATGCGGTGATGCTGATGGATCTCAGGAACACCAATGCGCTGTTTTTCAAAAACGCTGGAACGCAGCGGCATAATATGGTTTATCGGCGCGCCGATGGTTCGATCGGATGGGTCGAGCCGAGATAGGGTCTGGTGAAAGTTTTGCCCCTTGGGCAAGGCGCCACTATCCAAAGACCAGGCGGCGGTCACAGGAGGGGCTCCACCCCGGCCCGAAGGTGCTTTCGAGGCACCCCGGCCCGGAATGTTCGCCAGCCATGGCGCGATACACTGGGGATCAGTGACACAATGGACGTCAACCTCGCACTTTCACCGCAGGCCATCGCCTTTGCCCGGCTCGACACCAAGGCGAAGGTGCTGGCGCGAACGGCGCAATTGCTGAGCGCAGCCTATGGTCTCGATGAAAGCGAGGTGCTCGAAAACCTCGAGGCGCGCGAGGCCCTGGGAAGCACCGGCTTCGGGCGCGGCGTGGCGATCCCGCACTGCCGCAGCAAGGATGTGCGCCGCCCGAGCCTCGCGCTGATCCGGCTGGAGACGCCCATCGACTTCGCAGCCGCCGACGCGCGCCCGGTCTCGCTGGTCTGCGGCCTTGTCTCGCCCGAGAATGCCGGGGCGACTCACCTCCACGCCCTTGCCGCGATCTCGCGCCTGACGCGGGACGAGACAATGCTCCAGATGCTCGCCGATGCGCCGGATACCGAAGCGGCCTATGCGCTGCTGACCAACCAGTTCCTGCGCACCGCAGCCTGATCGTCCACGGGCATTCAATGGCTGCCAGCGACGAATTGCCCCCGGCGAGCGGAGCCGAGCAGCATTACCGGGCGCTCGAACGGCTCTATGCCTCGGCGCCGATCAACCTGAAATTTGCGTCCAGACTCCACATCCCCGGCGAGGGCCGATCGCGGCTGACCTTCACCGTCACCCCCGAGGATTACCACGCGGCCGGCGCGGCGCACGGGACAATCTATTTCAAGATGCTCGACGATGCGGCCTTCTATGCCGCCAACACGCTGGCGACCGACCGCTTCCTCCTGACCACCAGCTTCAACCTCCACTTCACCAAGCCGGTGCGCGCCGGGATCGTCACTGCGGAGGGCCGCTGGGTGAGCGGGCGGCGGCGCGTCTTCGTTGCCGAAGCGCGGCTGATCGACGCGGAGGGTGACGAGATCGGGCGCGGCACCGGCACCTTCATGCGCTCGCGCATGGCGCTCTCCAGCCTGCCGGGATATGCCGCCGACGGGCCATCGGGCCTGTGACCGCAAGGCTTCCGGCCCATCTCGAGGCAGGGGCGATTCTGCGCCTTGCAGAAAGCCTCGGCGGCTTTGGCACGGTGCTGGCGAAGGGCGAGCATGATGCCGGCACGATCCTGCTGGTAACCCTGTGTCGCGGTAGAGACAGCGTGCTTTACGAAAGGATGCCGCAGCTTGATGGTTCGCGTTCATTTGTTGCGACGAAACACGAAGACCCTGAAACACCCCAGGATTTTTCCGATTATCTCGCCAGACGCCGCCGTCAGGACCATGATATGTGGCTAATCGAGGTGGATATCGCGGATCCGGAACGGTTCGTCGCGCGATTGGCCGATTTGGTTTGACGTTAACGGCCCGCGGGCTAGTGGCCCTCCCCACACCCTAGCGCAGGCTGGCAGGGCGGCAATTCGGCCGATCGTCCAGCACGCAGACGGGGAGCGGCCGGCAGGCTTCTTGAACCCCCCACATCAAAGCGATCTGGATAAGGTTCCCGCCTGCGCCTGTGCGCGCTCACCGCCCGATTTGTAGTTTAGATGAGTCGCAAGACCACCACGATTACCGCGATTGCCGCTCTGGCTGTCGCAACCACGATGTTTCCCAGCGGCAGCGATGCCGTTGCCTTTGCCGAAGCCGCCCATGGAGAGCCTGTTGCTCCCGTCGGGGCCGAGGCGTCCGAACTGGTCCCCGCGACCGTTCATCCCGCCACCGTTCACTTTGTGTCCGAACCGGTGGTTCAGACGCTCCCCCCCAGCCCCACCCTCACCGAAGCCGGATCGCTCGCCGAGATGGTGCGCATGGTCGACACGCGCGAGCCCATGAGCCGCGAAATGCGCTGCCTGGCCGGCGCGGTCTATTTCGAAGCCCGCGGCGAGGATCTCGACGGGCAGCTTGCCGTGGCGCAGGTGATCGTCAACCGCACCGAGGACGGGCGTTTCCCGCGCTCCTATTGCGGGGTCGTGACCCAGCCCGGCCAGTTCAGCTTCATGCGCGGCCGTGCCATGCCCAGGGTCCGCGAAGGCTCGCCCGCATGGACCCGCGCCGTCGCAATCGCCCAGATCGCCCACAAGGGCCTGTGGGAATCCCAAGCCGAGGATGCGGTGTTCTTCCACGCCCGCTATGTCCGTCCCGGCTGGAGCCGCAGCAAGACGCGTCTGGCGCAGATCGACACGCATATTTTTTATCGTTGAGCCTCGCGGCTGTTGTGGGGGCAGGCCCCCACGCCGCTGCGGGCGCCCGTTCGGGCTTGCGGCGCTTTGCGCCGATCATCGCCCCCATGCAGCGAGCGATAGGGCGACAAGAACCCGTGGATCAGGCTGAAAGCCGCACCCAGACCGGCGTGTGGTCGCTCGCCTTCTCGCGGCCGCGATAGGACTTGTCGACGCCGCAGGCCTCGAGCCGGTCGGCGCATTCGGGCGAGAGCAGGATGTGGTCGATGCGGAAGCCGTGGTCGCGCTGCCACGCGCCCGCCTGGTAATCCCAGTAGGTCCACACCCCCCCGCGCGGGTTGTGGGTGCGGATCGCGTCGACCCACCCGTCCGCCAGCAGCCGCGCATAGGCGGCGCGGCTTTCGGGCTGCATCAGTGCGTCGTCCTGCATTGCCTTCACCGACCACACGTCGTCGTCATGCGGGATGACGTTGAAGTCGCCCAGCACCACCGCCGGGATCTCCTCGGCCCACAGCTCGGCCATGCGCTCGCGCAGCTTTGCCATCCACGCCAGCTTGTAGGTGAACTTCGGCCCCGGATGCGGGTTGCCGTTGGGCAGGTAGAGGCAGGCGATGCGGATGCCGCTCACGTCCGCCTCGAGATAGCGCGCCTGTTCCTCGTCACCCTCGTTCGGGCCGGGGATGCCGAGCCCGCGGCGCACCTCGGTGCAGGTGTAGCCCGCTGCGGTATCGACGAGAATGGCAACGCCGTTGAAGGCCTTCTGGCCGTGGACGATCGCGGTGTATCCCAGCGCCTCGATCTCTGCCGCGGGAAAGCCCTCGTCCTGAGACTTGATCTCCTGCAGGCAGGCGACGGCGGGGCGCGTCTCCTCCAGCCATTCGATGAGGCGCGGCAGGCGGGCCTTGATGCCGTTGATGTTGTAGGTGGCGATCTTCATGGGGCCCTGATGCCCCAAAGCATGCGCCGGGTCTAACCTAAATCCCGAAGCTCGCCCCGCAGCCGCAACCGGCTGCGGCCTGCGGGTTCTCGACCTTGAAGGCCGCGCCGCCGAGCGATTCGACGAAGTCGACGGTGCTGCCGGCGATGAGGTCGAGGCTGACGGGATCGACCACCAGCTTCACGCCATCGGTCTCCGAAACCGAATCGTCCGCATCCGCGCCGTCGGCCAGATCGAACTTGTACTGGAAGCCCGAACACCCCCCGCCCTCGACCGCAAGGCGCAGGATCGCCGGGCGCGACTGCTTGCTCGCAATCAGCGCAACGCGTTTGGCGGCGGACGGGGTGAGGATCAGGGGCTCGGCGCTCATGTGACCAATCTAGGGCGTGGCAGGGCGTTCCTCAACCCCGCCTTAGCCTGCGGTAATGTAGCTGCGCAGCGCCTCGGCCTCGTGCTGCACTTCGTCCATCTTGTGCTTCACCAGGTCGCCGATCGAGATGAAGGCGATAAGCGCACCATCCTCGACCACCGGGAAATGGCGGAAGCGGCGGCGGGTCATCAATCCCAGCGCCTCGTCGACCGTGGTCGAAGGGGCGACCGTGACAGCAGGCGAGGTCATGATGTCCTCGACCGGGAGATCGAGGCAGCTCCCTCCGTGATCGGCAAGGCGGTAGATCACGTCGCGTTCGGACACGATGCCGACGACCTTGCCGTCCTTCATCACCGGAAGTGCGCCGATGCGCCTCGCGGAAAGCGTGCGCACCACCTCCGATACGGGCGTGGTGCAATCGCAGGCGATGATGTCGGACGGGCCGCGCTGGGCGATGATGCGGGCGATGTTCATGTGCTGCTCCCCTCTCTTCCAGACAGGGGAAAGTGACATGATTCCCCGCAAAAGGCGAATCGGTCTGTCGCATGCCGTCCTCGTGTCCCGCGCGGCGCGGGGCTTGCGCCGCACGCTGCGCCCCTTGCAGCTTTCGCGCGTTGCCAAGTTGGCGGACAGTCGCCATGTCTGGCGCATGACCCGCAAGTCCCCGCTCGATGATCCCGCCAATGCTGCCCACGCCTGGGCGCGCTATCGCCAGATCATGAAGCTGCTGCTCGCGGCCACCATATTGGTGGTGGCGACGGCCATGGGACTGCTTTTCGCCTATAATGGGGCGATCTCGGTGCACTTCTACATCGCGGTGGCGCTGGGGATCAGCCTCACCATGCTGCTCGGCGGGGCGCTGATGGGTCTGGTGTTCCTGTCCAACGGGACGGGCCACGACGAATCGGTCGACAACCAGATGCCGAGCCGTGACGAGCTGTGGAGCCCGAAGGAGGACTAGTCCCCGCCCCCCAGCTTTGCGACGAGGCGGTATGCCTCGACCGGCGTGCCCCCGATCAGATGCTCCTGAATGATCCGCTCGAGCACCTCCGGACCGCACGAGTGATACCATACCCCGTCCGGCCACACGACCGCGATTGGCCCTGCGGCGCAGATCTGGAAGCAGTCGGCCTTGGTCCGCTGCACGCCGCCGCCGGGCCCGCGCTTGCTGTCCGGGCCGCGCTGCGGGCCGACGAGGCCGAGCTCCTTGAGCCGTGACTTGAGGAAGCTCCACGCCTCCTCGCCGTCCTTGTGCGAACAGCACTTCTGCTTGTCCGAGACGGCGCAGATCATGATGTGCCGCCCGATCTGCGTCCCCCCGGCCGCATCGCCGTAATGCTTGGCGAGCGCGTGGCGCGCGGCGGCGAGTTCCTGCTTGCTCACTTGGCGGATGCCCCCTCGCCGTCCCGCTTCAGCCAGCGGTCGAGCCATGCGAACACCGTATTGTGCCATTGCAGCGCGTTCTTCGCGCCCAGCACCCAGTGGTTCTCGTCCGGGAAGACCAGAAGCTGCGACGGGATCGCGCGTTCCTGCAAGGCGGTGAAGCTCATCAGGCCTTGCGAATAGGGCACCCGGAAGTCCTGCTGGCCGGTCACGACCAGCATCGGCGTCTTCCACTTGGCGACATGGTTCGCCGGGTTCCACTTCTCGTGGATCTCGCGCGCCTCCTCGTAGGATCCGCCGAAGTCCCAGCGCGGGAACCACAATTCCTCGGTCGAATAATACATCGAGCGGGTGTCGAAAATGCCGTCATGCTGGACGATGCACCTGAAGCGGTCGGGCCAGTTGCCGGCGATCCAGTTGACCATGTAGCCGCCGTAGCTTGCCCCCATGGCGCAGGCGCGGCTGCCGTCGATCTGGCTGTCGAGCCCGAGCGCCGCCTCGAGGCCCTTCTGGAGGTCCTCCAGCGGCCCGCCGCCCCAGTCCTTGTTGATCGCGTCGGTGAAGGCCTGCCCGTATCCGGTCGAGCCGTGGAAATCGACCGAGATGACCGCATAGCCCTGCGAGGCGGTGACCCGCGGGTTCCAGCGGTTCGACCAGCTGTCATTGAACGAGCCCTGCGGCCCGCCGTGGATGTAGAGGATCGCCGGGATCGGCCCGGTCTGGCCCGCGAGCCGGGTGATCTGACCCCACACCGTGTCGCCATGCGCGCCGGTGAAGCTGAAGCGGCGGGTGACGATGCTGGCGCGGCTGCCCATCAGGGTCGTGGCGACATCGGTCAGCGGGCGGGCCTGCTTCATGCCCTCCGACACGAACAGCTCGGCCGGAGCGCCGAGCGAATCCCGGGTGAACAGCGCGCCGCCCCCGGGCAGGGGCACCAGATTGGCGATATGCGCCTCGTTCCCCGCCACCAGATTGAGTTCGGTGACCTTGCCGGTGGCGGCATCGATGCGGAAGGCCGGGGTGTCGAGCACCTTCTGGGCCGTGGCGATCAGGCTCTTGCCGTCCGCTTCCCAGGCGAGGCTCCCGAAGGACAGGTCGACTGTCTCGGTGAGGTTGCGGACGGCGCCGGTCTTCAGATCCATCAGCCGTACCGAGAGGCGGTCAGCCTCGTAAGTGGCGCGGTCCATCGCCAGCCAGGCGAGATAGCGTCCGTCGGGCGAGACAACGGGCGTGGTGTCGGTCGCCAGGTTGTTCGCCGTGACATTGCGCGGCGCCGCGCCCGACAGGTCCGAGACGTAGATGTCGAGGTTGGTCGAAAGCGGCTCGGCGCCATCGGAGAGGCGCGCGGTGAAATAGAGCGCGCCGGCATCGGGCGCGAAGGCGATCTCCTCGCCTCCGCCGAAGGGCATGGTGGGAAGGTCGGCAGTGATGCCGCTGGCGGGATCGGCGCCGTCCGCGGGCACGCCCTTGCCTTGCGCGACGCCGCCCGCGAGCGGGAAGACGAAGATGCGGTTGTGAAGGCCCGGGGTCGCCCAGCGGTCCCAGTGGCGCACGAAGCCGCGGTCGCCCTCGTAGAGGCGTCCCGTGCCGGGGCCGGGGAGGTGGGCGGGCTTGGCGTCGGTGCAGCCGAAGGTCGGGCAATCGCGCGGCACTTCGCCCCATACCGCGATCGCCTTGCCATCGGGCGCGAGCTTGAAGCCGGCGATGTCGCGTTCGGTCGCTGTCGTGACGAGCTGCGGTTCGCCCGCCGTGCCGTTCTTGTCGATGGTCACGCGCCACACCCGGGCGCGTGCTGGCGCGCTCGTGTCGGTGTGCTCGCTGCTCAGGAAATAGAGCGCCCCGTCCGCCCCGAAGGCGAGGTCCGAGGCCTTGAGCGGCAGCGTCAGGGCCAGCGGCGCGGCACCCGGCTTCGTCAGATCGAGCAGATAGTGCTGCGGCGAACGCTTGAGCGTCTGCGGATCGGTGACGGTGACGCTGTAGACCGCCAGCGTGCCCCCGGCATTCACTGCCGGCGCGCCGAGGCGCGGCAGGGTGACGAGGTCAGCCGCGCTCATCGGCGCAGTGGCGACGCCGGGTATGGCGAGGTTATCTTCTGCCGTCAGCGGCGCGGCGAAGGACAGGGCGATGGCGGCGGTCAACATGCCGCAAGTCTCGAGATGACGCATGGCGGCGGGATTAGCCCGCCTCGAACCGCCGCGCCAGCAGTGTCAGCGGCGCTTGCCGACGATCCGTGCGATTTCCGCCTGCACGAGGTTCTCGACCAACGCGGGCAGGTGCGCCTCGAGCCATTCGGCCAGCATCGGGCGCAGCAGCTCGCGGGTCAGGCCTTCGAGCGAGGTCTCGCCCGAGCGGACGATCTGCGGGCGGGCCGGGGGCTCCGCCAGCATCGCCAGCGCGGCAAGGTTTTCCTGCATCGCGTCGCGCACGGTTTCGGCAATCAGCGGGGAATCCTCTCCCGGCGCAAACTCGTGATCGTGGGGGACTTCCATGTCGGCAAGGTCGAGCACCTCGTCGTCGAACTCGGCCGCGTCGCGCACCACATGGGTGCGCACGAGCGGCATCCCCGGAGCATCATCGTCCGTCGTGACCAGCCGCCGCCGCCGCGCCTCGAGCGCGCCGACGCGGTTGTCGCGTGCGATCACCTTCTTGATGGATTCGAGGATTTCCTCGACCGAAGCTTCACCGTCCTGCGCCATTGGGTGCCCTGTTCTTTCCCCGGCTGCCTATCCCGAATCGGGACCGCACTATTCGCCAGGCCGCAATTGCGGGCCGATTGTTGCCGTGGCGGGGGGAATGTCAACGGTGCGGGTCGATTTGGCGACCGGTTCCGGGTCGCGATCCCAGTCGAACAGTTTCTTGCGCACGCGCTCGGCATTGATGGTCGGATCATAGAGCGGCGCGCCGGTATCGATGTTGAGATCGCGCGCTTCGGCCCGGCCCATCAGCGCCAGCAGGTTGAAGCCCGCGACATAGGCATTGCGGCGCGCGGTCACCAGCTGGGCGCGGGCCTGGACCAGTTCCTGTTCGGCATTCAGCACGTCGAGGATCTGGCGGTTGCCGATCGAGTTTTCCGCGCGCACGCCTTCAAGGCTGAGTTCGGCGGCTTCCACGGCGGCCTGCGCGCTCTTGATCACGCCGTTCGCCGCCTGCCAATTGGCATAGGTGGAGCGGGTTTCGGCGATGATCTGGCGTTCGGAGGCAATCACGTCCTCCAGCGCGGCGGTCTCGCGCGCGCCGGCCTGCCGCTGGCGGGCGGCGGGCAGGCCGCCCTGGAACAGCGGGATGGTGACCCGCACGCCCGCGTTGGCGGTCACCTCGCGCTGCACCAGGTCCTGGAACCGGCTGGTCAGAGTCCCGAAGAAATCGCTGTAATCGGCGTTCGCGAACAGGCTGACCGTCGGCAGGCGACCGGCCCCGGCAACCTTGGTGTCGAAACCGGCCGCCTCGGCGCGCAGCTTGGCGGCTTCGAGGTTGGGGTTGTTTTCGAGCGCGGCGACGATCGCTTCGCCCACCGTGGCGGGCAGGCCCGGCAGCGGCGGCGGCGCGGAGAGCTCGCCCGGCTCCCGCCCGACCAGCCGCACATAGGCCTCGCGCGCGGCGATCAGGTTCGCCTCGGCGGTCTGGAGATCGCCCTCAGCCACCGCAAGGCGCGAGCGCGACTGGGCGACATCGGTGATGGTCAGATCGCCGATCTGGAAGCGGTCGCTGGTCGCCTCCAAATTGGTGCGCAGCACCTGCACATTGTTGGTCGACAGCCCCACCAGCGCTTCGGTGCGCAGCACGTCCATATAGGCGGCGACGACCTGCGCAAACAGCGTGCTTTCCGTGTTGCGCAGATCCGCCTGCCCGGCTTCGACCCGGTCCTTGGCGGCGGCAATGCCGTTGCGCACCGCCCCGCCCGAATAGACCGGCACCAGCAGCGCCGAGCCGACGCCGAGGTTACGCGCCGGCGGGGCGAAGGCGTTGGCCGATTGGCGGATGAACTCGATATGGGTCGCGGTGACATTGACCGACGGCAGCCCCTGCGCGCGCTGGATCGGCACGCCTTCGTCGGTGGCGCGCTGATTGGCGCGGGCGGATTGCAGCGTGGGATTGGTGTTATAGGCACCGACCAGCGCCTCGCGCAGGTCATCGGCCTGCGCCGGAACCGCGGCGAGGGCCAGAAGGCTTGCCGATCCGGCGAGGCGCAACAATGTCATGCGAATGTCCAGCTTCTGGGCGCGGCGAAGGCGGACAGGACCGGGATGCCGAGATCCTCGACCGCCACGAGATTGACCGCTCCGGCGATCTTGCGGCCGGCGGCGAGACGGGTGACCTGACGCAGCACGAGACCGGTGACGATCCGCCCGTCCTCCGAAAGCTGGCCGGCAAGCCCTTCGGAGAGCTGTTCAATCGCACCGTCGACGAGGATCAGCGTATAGGTGCCGGTCCCCGTCATCGCGGCGGCTTCCTCTGCGGTGACTTCAGTGACCTCGGCGACCAGCGGCCCGACCAGCGCGGCGAGGTAGCCGGTCCCGCCGCTCACCACCAGCACGCGGTCCGAGGGGCCGGGTGCGGCTTCGAGCAGGAGCTTGCCGTAGAACAGGGGCGCGGCGAGGTGGCCTGCCGATCCGAGCGCCACGGCGCGGTCGATATAGGCAAGCGTTGCCTTCTCGGCCGGGAGGTAGTCCTCGCGCGGCACGGCCATCATGCGCGCCAGCACATATTCCTCGTTCACGCCGCTGGTGCGCAGCTGGCTGTCGATCATCGCGCGGCGGGCGGTTCGGGTATCAGAGAGGGTTGTGGTCATGGTGCTCATTTCTTCCGGGGAGACTGTATTGGGCGTGTAATACAGTCCGTCAACCCCTCCATAAACGTGCGCGGGCGTGCTTCCAAGGCTTTTGCCCCCGCCTGGCCTGCGCGGTGCCTGACGATTTTCCACCTTTGACGCGCCCGCCTGCCGGTGCTTAGGGGAGCGCCTGACCCGGTGGGGCGCAAATCGACTTAGTGAGGGATGGCTTCGATGAGTGACATGACCAAGGCGGATGAAAACGTGCGGATCGAGACCGATTCGCTGGGCGAGGTGGCGGTTCCGGCCCATGTGCACTGGGGTGCGCAGACCCAGCGTTCGATCGTCAACTTCCCGATCGGCGGCGAGACAATGCCCCCCGCGCTGGTCCGCGCCCTCGGCGTCCAGAAGCTTTCGGCGGCCAGGGCCAACATGAAATTGGGCGTGCTCGATGCCGGGATCGGCGAGGCGATCGTCCAGGCCGCGCGCGAGGTGATCGACGGGACACTCGCCGACCAGTTCCCGCTGGTGGTGTGGCAGACGGGATCGGGCACGCAGTCGAACATGAACGCCAACGAGGTGATCGCGAGCCGCGCGAACGAGATCCTCACGGGGAAGAAGGGCGGAAAGACCCCCGTCCACCCCAACGACCACTGCAACATGGGCCAGTCGTCGAACGATACCTTCCCCACCGCCATGCACATCGCCGCGGCGGTCGAGGCGATGGACCACCTCCTCCCTGCCCTGAAGAAGCTCCACGGCGCGCTCGATGCCAAGGCCGGGGAGTTTGCCGCAATCGTCAAGATCGGCCGCACCCACTTGCAGGATGCGACCCCGATGACGCTGGGGCAGGAGTTTTCCGGCTATGCGCAGCAGATCGCCTATGGGATCGCCCGCGTCGAGGCGGCGCTGCCGCGGGTGCTCGAACTCGCGCAGGGCGGTACGGCGGTCGGCACCGGGATCAACGCCAAGGTCGGCTTCGACACTGCCTTCGCCGCCGAAGTCGCCGCTGAGACCGGCCATCCCTTCGTCACCGCGCCCAACAAGTTCGAGGCGCTCGCCGCGCATGACGCGATGGTCGAGATCTCGGGGGCGCTCAATGTCCTCGCGGTGAGCCTGATGAAGATCGCCAACGATATCCGCCTGCTCGGCTCCGGCCCGCGCTCGGGCCTCGGCGAGCTGTCGCTCCCCGCCAACGAGCCGGGCTCCTCGATCATGCCGGGCAAGGTCAACCCGACCCAGTGCGAGGCGATGACGATGGTCTGTGCGCAGGTGATGGGCAACAATGTCGCGGTGACGGTTGCGGGCTCGCACGGGCACCTCGAACTCAACGTGTTCAAGCCGGTGATCATCTACAACGTGCTGCAATCGATGAAGCTGATCGGCGACGCCGCCCACGCCTTCACCGACAATTGCGTTGTCGGGATCGAGGCCAACACCACCCGCATCACCCAGCTTTTGAACGAGAGCCTGATGCTGGTGACGGCGCTCAACCCGCACATCGGTTACGACAACGCGGCGAAGATCGCCAAGAAGGCCCACGCCGAAGGCACGACGCTCAAGGCTGCGGCGCTCGAACTGGGCCTGTTGACCGAGGAACAGTTCGCCCAGTGGGTCGTGCCTGCCGACATGATCCGGCCGCGCGATTGAGGGAAACCCTTCGTCGAGCCTGAACGGCCGTTCATCATTCGACCAAGACCCGTTTCCGCCCGATGACATGCGCCCCGCCCGGTAGCCTTTGCCGCGGCGGGGCGTTATCGCTTTCGGGCATAATGATGATGATGATGATGACGAACCTGTCCAGCGACGCTGCCCTCGAGGAGCCCGCCCCCACCGTCTCCTTCCGCACGGTCCTGTTTTCCATGGTGGTCCTGTGGGCCACCTATTTCGCCCTGACCACGGTGCGCAGTCTGGTGATGGATTTCGGCCTCCAGTTCGAGCTTGGCTGGCGGCGGCTCGCGGTCACGGGAGTCGGTCTGCTGCTGACGCTGGTGCTGTGGCTGCTGCTGCGGCTCTTCGACAATCGTCCGATGTGGCTGAAGATTTCCGCCGCGATCCTCCTGGCATCCCCGGTCGCGCTGGCCATCGGGCAGGTGAACCAGTGGGTCTTCAAGGACATGGAGGTGGCCGGGGAGCAGATGTACGCCAAGAAGTACAACATCAACCTGCGCCGCGACGAAAGCGGGAACCTCCTGGTCGATGTCCCGGTGCGGCGCGCGAGCCCGGCCGGACAGGGCGATCCGGTGGTCGATTCCGAAGCGGTGATGATCGCCCCGGCCGAGACCTACATGGACTTCTGGCGCAAGCTGCTCGACGTGGCGCTGGGGCGTTATTTCCTCCTGCTGGCCTGGGCCTCGACCTATTTCGCCCTGCTCGCGGGGGTGCAGGCGCGAGCCGCCCAGCGGCGCGAGGAGCAGTTCCGTTCGGCCGCCAAGGCTGCCGAACTGCGCTCCCTGCGCTATCAGGTGAACCCGCATTTCCTGTTCAACACCCTGAACTCGCTGTCCGCACTGGTCATGACCGGTAAGGCGGAGCGGGCCGAGAAGATGATCCAGACGATTAGCCGCTTCTACCGCCACAGCCTCGCCAACGAGCCGACCGCCGATGTCGCGCTGCGCGACGAGTTCGACCTCCAGAAGCTCTATCTCGCGATCGAGGCGGTGCGCTTCCCGACGCGGCTGGTGACCGTCTTCGACCTTCCCGACGACCTCGAGGATGCCCGCGTGCCGGGCATGATCCTCCAGCCGCTGGTCGAGAACTCCGTGAAATACGCGGTCTCGGCCGTATCGCGCCCGGTCACGATCACGCTGGCCGCGCGCGAGGAATTCGACCGCCTCGTCCTTACCGTCAGCGACGATGGCCCGGGCGTGCCGCAGGGCACCACCCACGGCCTCGGCATCGGCCTTGCCAATGTCCGCGACCGGCTCGAGGCGCGTTTCGGCCCGGATATCGGCTTCACCTCCGCACCCTTGCCGGACGGTTATTGCACCGAAATCCGCATCCCCCTGTCGAGACCCCGCCATGCCTGAGACCGACATCGAAACCGCCGCCCTGCGCACCCTGATCGTCGATGACGAACCGCTCGCGGTTGAACGCGTGCAGGTGATCTGCGCCGAGATTCCCGCCGTGCGCGTGGTCGGCACCGCCAGCGATGGCGCTGCGGCGCTGCGGCTGGCTGAAAAGCTTGAACCCGACCTGGTGCTGCTCGACATGACCATGCCCGAACTCGACGGGCTCGGTGTCGCCCGGGCCTTCGCCGGTCAGCCGCAAGCCCCGGTGGTGATCTTCGTCACCGCGCATGATTATTTCGCGGTCGAGGCCTTCGATCTGGAAGCGGTCGATTATGTGCTCAAGCCCGTCTCCGCCGACCGGCTGGAGCGCGCGATCGAGCGCGCCATCGCCCGCCGCGGGCAGCGCCGGCCGAAGCAGGGCCGCTATCTCGACGAGCTGTGGGTGCCGCACCGCTCCGAACTCTTGCGCATCGCGGTGAGCGAGGTTCACCAGATCGATGCCGAGCGCGACTATGTGCGCCTGCATGTCGGCGGGCCAGAGGCGGGACGATCGTACCTGCTGCTCCAGACCATTGCCGGGCTCGAAGATCGGCTCGATCCCGAACAGTTCATCCGCATCCACCGCTCGACCATCCTGCGCCGCGACCACATCCGCGGGCTGCGGCACGATGGGCTGGGCGTGTGGTCGGCAGAGCTGGTGAGCGGAGAGGCGCTCAGGATCGGACGCACCTACCTCGCCCGCGTCAAGGCGATGGCGGGAAGGTGATTTCGGTCGCGCTGACGCGCGATGCAGACCACCCGCCCCGCCCCGCCCCGCCTCCCCGCCCGGCCACCACACCATAGTGATACTATTGGGGGCCGGGCGGGGAGGCGGGGCGGGTGGTCTGCGCCACCAAAGGTGGCTCCAATAGAAAACGGCCCGAACCCCAGGGAATCGAGGGTTCGGGCCGTATCGTCTGCACCGCAGGGGACGGTGCATCGATCGCGCGCGGTTCAGCCGCCGCGTTGCCCGCGGGTCACAATCGCGGCGACCTGACGCTTGGCATCGGCGCGCGCCTTGGCGAGGCAGTTCATCGCATCGCTGCTCATGACGCGGGTGCCGGTGTTGATATCGGTGCTCCGGCACACGTCGTGCACGGCCTTGTCGATGCGCCTGTCGAGCTGCTTCTGGCCCTGCGCTGTGCCCAGATCGATGTCGGCATAGGATACCGAGACGGTGCGGTGGACCCTGTCCGGGTTGGCCAGTGCCGGGCTGACGGCGGTGCCGGCAAAACCGATGGTGGCAAGGGCAAGGGTGGCTGTTTTCGCAAGGATTTTCATGGTCGGGTTCTCCATCTCTCATGCAGGGGCCGGGATCGTCGGGGGTCGATCCGGGGGGGTGCCAGCGACCCTTGCGAGACCTCTGATACCCGGCTGCGCAACCCGCCGCATTCGGCCTTCGATCAACCCGATGGTGCCGCTCGACCGGTGCGGGGCGGTCAAGACCAATGGCACGAAAGTGGCGACCAATGGCCATTTCCAATCGATGAGCGCAGGCCCATACTGCACCGCATGAACTGGGCCACCGTCACTATCTTCCTGCTCGGCATCCTGAATTTCGCGCTCAACCGCGCAGTGTTCGAGAGCGGACATCCGCTGCTGCGCCGCCTGTCGCTGGCGCGCGGGGCACTCGGCCGCCGCGTCGCGCTCGGGGTCGAGTTCGCGGTGCTGTTCTTCGCCCTGCTGCTCTCGGTGCGCGGCTGGCCCGGCTATGCCTGGGCCTATGCCGCCTATACCGCCTTCAACATCGGTGCCGCATGGCTCATCCTGAGCCGGCGGGTCTAGGGGCGAGCCGGGCATGAGCGCCCTCGCCCACCGCGGATGCTGGCTGGTGGTCAATCCGGCCAGCGGGAGCAACACGCAATCCTCCTCCGAAACGGTCGCCGCCGCGCTCGCCGAGCTGGGCGTTTCGGTCGAGCGCGTCATCGCCTTTCCGGACGATGCGCAACCGCGCCGTGACCGACATTGCTGCCGGAGCCATCGAAGCGATCAGGCACAGCGCGACCGGCCCTTTCGTCACCGCACCGGACCTTCCCCTGGCCCGCGCCGAGGGCTATCCCCTCATCGAACTTACCCCGGGCGAGCACGGAATCCAGCTCGACGGGTTTTACGCCGAGGCTGCGCGCGACTATGCGCAGCAGGCTTGGGCAGTTCTGCGCCATCGTGTCCGCGAGGGCCCGCACGATCGCCTAGGCCTGACCGATGCGATCGCCCTCGCCAGTATCGACGGCAGCCCGCTTGCCTGCCTCATCGACGGAGAACCTGCCGAATGCCCCTCGCCCTTCCGCTTCACCGCCGAGCCCTGCGGCGTCGACCTGCTGGCGACTGCGCATGACCTCTGAAGGCACGCGCCTGTTCCATCTCTCCGACATCCATTTCGGGCTGGAGGACCGCGAGGCGCTCGATTGGGTGCGCAGCGAGATCGACCGCCAGCGTCCCGATGCGGTGGTCATCACCGGCGATCACACGATGCGCGCCCGTCACCGCGAGTGGGACGCGGCGACGCGCTGGATCACCGCGCTCAGGGTGCCGGTGACGATCAGTATCGGCAATCACGACATGCCCTATTTCAACCCCTTCGAGCGGTTCCTCACCCCCTACAAGCGGTTCGAGGGGGTCAAGGCGCTGGTCGAGCGGGAACTGCGCCTCCCGGGCCTGGCGATCGTGCCTCTCAAGACCGTGCGGCGCTGGCAGCCACGGCTCAACTGGTCAAAGGGCTGGGTGACGCCCGAGGCTCTGGGGCGGTGTCTGGCCGTGCTTGACGCCCTGCCCCGCGGCACCCGCGCGCTGGTGGCGGTGCATCATCCGCTGCGCGAGGTCGGCACGCATGGCACCGCGCTCACCCGCCACGGCGAACAGGCGCTCGCCGAACTGGCGCGGCGCGATGTGCTGGGCGTGCTTTCGGGCCATGTCCACGATCCCTTCGACATTGCCGAGCCGACTCCCCATGGCGCTGTGCGGATGATTGGGGCAGGCACGCTGTCGCACCGGCTGCGCTCGACACCCCCGAGCTTCAACGAACTGCTCTGGGACGGGGCAAGCCTGACTGTGAGGGCACGCAATTGCGAAGAGGTTCCGACCCGTGCGATGCAGATCGACGATGTGCCTCCTGATGCCATGCCGCCGCGAACCGCAGGCGAGCCGGTCGCACCGGTCCAGCGGGTGCCACCGGTCGATCCTCCGGTGCATTGAGGTAGCGGGCGGGTTAACCTTTTCTCTATCTCCCGCTTTAAGACCTTGTTTGTGAAGATCACCGTGCAGGGCCGGGCGGACGAGTCCTCCCCCCGGTGCCCCATGCCCGGTCCTGCTCCGACCAACCGGCGCGCCGCCATCCGGGCGGCGGGCTGTCGATGAAGGAAGCGGGCGATGATCCTGATCAAGGCCTTCGCGTTCGGCGCTATCCTGTCGGCGACATTGGGGCTGGTGATCGGCTCCCAGGGAAGCAGCGCGGGCCCGCTTGCGATCCACCTCGTCGATATCGCCGATGCGCGGGTCTACTGGTCGTGGCCGGTGTTCTTCTCGGGCAGTGGCCTCGCTTTTGGTCTGATGCTGCTGCAGCGCTGAAGTCCCTTGGGGCGCTGCAAACGAAAAGGGCGGCTCCTTGCGGGGCCGCCCTTGACGTTTCCGGGTTTCGAAACCGGCGTTCCTGGCGCTTCGAGAACTGCCCCTGAAGCGCGATTAGCGCTTCGAGAACTGGAAGCTGCGGCGGGCCTTGGCCTTGCCGTACTTCTTGCGCTCGACCACACGGCTGTCGCGGGTCAGGAAGCCTTCAGCCTTCACGGCCGAGCGCAGCTCGGGCTCGTACTTGCTCAGCGCCTGGGCGATGCCGTGCTTCACGGCGCCCGCCTGGCCCGAGAGGCCGCCGCCGCGCACGGTGGCGACGACGTCGTACTGGCCGGTGCGGTCGGTGATGGTGAAGGGCTGGTTGATCACCAGACGCAGGGTCGGGCGCGCGAAATAGATTTCCTGGTCGCGGCCGTTGATGGTGATCTTGCCGGTGCCGGGCTTGACCCACACGCGGGCCACGGCGTCCTTGCGGCGGCCGGTGGCGTAGGCGCGGCCCTGCGCGTCGACTTCGCGTTGACGCAGCGGCGCGGTGGTGCGGGCGATTTCGGCGGCGTCGCCCTGCGGGGCGTTGCCGGCGATGTCCTTGAGATCGGCGAGATCCGAGACGGTGGTTTCAGCGGTCATTATGCGGCCACCTTGTTCTTGCGGTTCATGGAAGCGACGTCGAGCACCTGCGGCTTCTGGCCGTCATGGGGATGCTCGGTGCCGGCATAGAGGTGCAGCGCCTTCATCTGCTGGCGGCCGAGCGGGCCGCGCGGAATCATGCGCTCGACAGCCTTCTCGAGCACACGCTCGGGGAAACGGCCGCCCAGCACCTTGGCCGGGGTGGTTTCCTTGATGCCGCCGGGGTGGCCGGTGTGCTTGTAATAGACCTTGTCGCCCATCTTGTTGCCGGTGAACTTCACCTTCTCGACGTTGATGACGATCACGTGATCGCCGCAATCGACGTGCGGGGTGTAGCTCGGCTTGGTCTTGCCGCGCAGGATGTTGGCGATGATCGAGGCCAGACGACCCACGACGAGACCGTCGGCGTCGATGATGTGCCAGTTCTTTTCGACCTCGGCCGGTTTGATCGACCGGGTCTGCTTGCTGAGCGCCTTCATGGCATGTGTCCTTGGTTCGAA
>JAIXPX010000038.1 GCA_027486035.1 Erythrobacteraceae bacterium
CAAGATGATCACCTTGGCTACCTTGGTGATCTTGAGCACCTTGATCATCTTGAGTGCCTTGGCTCTGCTATCTTGGGTTCTCCACTCCTCAAGATGATCAAGATGATCAAGGTACTCAACATTCTCATAGCAGGTAGCTTGAGCATCTTGCCCCTTCGCAATGCTCGGCTCCGCTTCGAATGCGCATTGTAAGGAAATTGGGTTTCAAGTTTTCAAAAGCGGAGCTCCTCGAACGGGCTTCAATGCGTAATATAATTACGCAAAGCTTCCTTACATTATTACTTTGATCTTGGGTTCAGGGTTCACTGTGGCACCCATACGATGGCAGTGTTCTTCCACGAGGCAGAGGACCTCATGTTCGCCTTGGAGATGGTCGCACCGGGTTCGACCCGAACGAGGGGCAGGAAGCCTCGTCGATTGAACTGCTTATGTTTGCCCGTTTCTGACACGTCCAGCCTTCTCTATAACGTCCTCGAGTGGCACGCACAGCGTTCTGCCAATTCCTCTACGAAGCCGACTTCGGCTTTCGACCAGACCCCGCCGTTCCCGATCAGAGCATTGAACGTCTGCATCGGCCGAAAGCCGCCAAGCGGCTGTGGGCATCGAGCACCGGCCCCGCTGATAACTGCACGTGGGTGGAATACGGCCTGTCTGCTTTCGGGTAAGCCAACGTGACTTTTGCCGTTGATCGCAGCCGGGTAAATCCGCGGTGATGCGGAGCGCTTTGGTTTACCCAAGGCTCAGGGTCTTCCACGGCGAAAACGAGGGCGAAGATGCGGTTCCCTGTCGGACAACGCGGCGCTCTGGCACTGACAAGAAAAATTGGCTCTCGGGCGGGCGGCTTCGGACCTGACTGCACAGCGGAACGCGAGAGGTATGCCTGGCTGGTGCGGACGTCCGTTCGATCGTGGACCAAACGTTATGTGCCTCCGGATGCCACAGCAAGGCTGACTAGCAGGTCATGAAGCCGTTGCCTTCCGAACCTGTCCCAGCGGCTGTGCAACGCTCTGAGTCCGGCATCGTCGTTCCAGGAGTCGAGGGCGATCAGCGCCGCCTTTTCAAGCCGATCAAGGCCGGCAGGGTGGGGGACAGTCGATGCGATTTCCTCGGCGAGAGTCGGGTGGCCCGCCAATGCTAGGCGGATGCTGTTTATCAGAAAATCGCGCTCCAGCCCCATGTGTATCAAATGAGCGATTCGGCGAGTTTCAGCAATAGTTTGATTCTGACCGGAACATGACAATTAACGCACGATGTGGCTGGCCGCGACCGCGCTCAGACGAAGCCGACAGACCCGTCAACGCGGCCGATCGCCACCCGGTTGACGATGAACGGCCTGAAGGTGCGACTGGCAATGGTGTCGACTGCGATGAAGGTGGCCTCGGCCCCGTTGCGGCGCAGGTCGAGGCGGACATAGCCCTGATGCATGTTGTCGGTCCACGTCACTTCGGGCACGTGATCGGCGAAGGCCTTGTCGAGCCCGCGCGACAGGTTTGCGCCGAACCCGCTTTCGACGAAATCGCCCGGTGAGGTAATGCCGGCTGTTCCCAACTCGACGCCGGCCGGCCGGCCGGCTGCATCTTTCAGGTTGTTGGCCCAGAAGCTGTGGCTGTCGCCGGTCAGGAAGACAAGGTCCCCCGCTCCTGCCGCGCGTGACAGGTCATAAAGCTGTTCGCGCGCCCACGGATAGCCATCCCATGTGTCAGGATAGAACGGCAGGCCCGCTCGGCCCTTGGCGGCCAGCTGCTTGGCATTGTCCAGTGCCGCACCGGCAAAGGGCGCTTCGGGTGCATCAGGATCGGGCAGGATGCCAAGCGCCACAAGGTCGGGGACATCAGTACGCGCAATCGGGATGGCGTTGCCGATCAGCCGCCACGGCTGCCCGGCGGCGACTGACTGCCTGAGGCTGCGCGCCAGATCGGCTTCGCATTCTGGCGAGATCATCCGCCGTCCGGGCGCGTCCAGCACCTCGCGGCGGAACCGCGCCACCGCCCCGGCATCAGCGCCCTGCTTTAGCAGCGCGGTATAATCGACCTGCTCGGCCCGGGCGGTGTGGCGGGTTTCGAGCGTGGTCAGGCTCGCCAGATCGCCGAAGCTGTAGCTGCGCCAGAATTGGGCGCGCGTCGCCCCTTTGCGGGCCAGCCATTCGGGCTCGCGCACCGGCATCCATTCGAAATAGGCCTGCACCGATGCGGCGCGGCGGGGGTTCCAGTCGCCCTCATGATCGGGCTGGTGGTTCTGCGCGCCGCCAGTCCATGGATTGTTGGCGCTTTCGTGATCGTCCCAGCAGGCGATGAAGGTGTGCGTGGCGTGCATCGCCTGTGCGCCTGCATCGGTCTTGTATTGCGCATGGCGGCGGCGATAGTCCGACAGGCTGACGATCTCGTGCGCCGGATCATGGCGGCGGCCAATTGCGCGCGCGGTCTCGTCACCCCAACCTTTCTGGCCATATTCGTAGATGTAGTCGCCGGTGTGCAGCACGAAATCCACGGCGGCATCATGTGCGATGGCTTCATAGGCATTGAAGTAGCCGAAAGCGAAGTTCGAACAGGAAGCGAGCGCGATGCCCAGACGGTCAAGCCGCCCGGTCGGCAGCGTGCGGGCGCGTCCGGTGGGGGAGACCTCGCTGTCGAGGCGGAAACGGTAATACCAGGTGCCCCCCGGCGTCAGTCCGGCGGCGAGCCATTTGACCGTATGGTCGCGTTCCGGCCCAGTGGTGATTTGCGCTTGGGCGACAATGCGGGTGAAGGCCGGATCGGCCGCGACTTCGCAAATTACCCTGACTTTGCCCGATGTGGTCACGCGGGTCCACAGCACCACGCTGGTCGCATCGGGATCGCCGCTAGCAACGCCGTGGCGAAACGGCCCGTCGGGTGCTGCGATGGCTGCATCGGGCTGTGCCAGCGCCGCTGTCCCCGCTGCCATACCGCCCAGCGCCCCGCGCCGGGTCAGGGGGTTTGCAAAGGGAATGCGAATCATCGGGGGGCCTCGCGAGGGTTGAGAAAAAAGAGGCGGCAGGCCGATCCTGCCGCCCCCTTTGCGATGATCAGAAGTCCTTGCGCAGGGTCACGAAGACCTGCCGCGGCGCGCCCGCAAGGAGCGTCTGGTTGTCGCCCGCAAAGCCGAAGCCGTTCGAACCGATCGTGCCGACAAATTCCTCGTCGAACAGGTTGGTGACCGTCCCTTCCAGAGCCAGCCCGTCAAGGAAGCTGTTGTCGCTCTTGAGGCGGAACCCGATCAGCGCATCTACCAACACGCGGCCCTCCACCGAACGGTCGTTCGAATAGGTGAAGAACCGTTCCGAGGTGTAGTTGGCATTGCCGCGCGCGTAGAACTGTCCGTCGTCATAGGCGAGTTCGAGGTTGGCGATGCTTTCGGGGCTGTCCACAACGGTGCGCCCCTTGATTGCCTGCACCACGGTGCCCGACTGGTTGATCACGTCGTCGCGGTAGGTGTTCTCGTTGTAGGCGTAGGAACCGGTCACGGTGAAATTGGCGACCGGCTGCCACTGCAAACCGATTTCCGCCCCGATTGACCGCACATCGCCCACGTTGGAGAGCAGCGCCGCGTTGCCGACAATGCCCGGCCCCTGCGGAATGGCGAGCAGGCGGTTCTGGAAGTTGACGAGATAGGCCGCAACCACCCCGGTCAGCTGGCCCTCGCCGAAGCGGAAGCCGACTTCGTAGGTGTTGGTCTTCTCCGGCTCGATCCGGTCACGCAGCGCAGCAAAGCCCGCGGCCGAGGTCGCGAAGGGACCGGTGGTCGCAGCCGCGGTGAAGGCGCGCTGGTTCTGGGTGAAGCTGGCGAAGATCTCGTTGCCGCCGCCCAGCTTGTAGAGCACGCCGACCTGCGGCAGGAACATGTCCTCGCCTTCGATCTGGCCGAGCGCCAGCGGGCCGGGTGTCGGGTTGATCGGAGTGGCTTCCAGCTTGACGCTCTGCCCCTTGAAGCCCGCCGTGACAGTGAAGGCGTCGCTCACGTCCCACTGGTCCTGCACCGCATATTGGAAGGTGCCGGTGTTGTAGGCGTTGTTCCACTGGGTGAAGAACGGGTTCGACTGGTAATCCAGCGCGTTCGCCCCGGGCACGGTCTGGCTGGTGCCCATGGTGTAGAAGCGGCGGGCCTGTTCGAAATCGTTGTTTTCGTACCACAGGTTGACGCGGACAGTGTGCGCGCCGAGTTCTGCTTCGAGATCGCCGAGCACACCGATGCGCTCGATCTCGTATTCGGTGGTGCGGAAGCTAAGCGGCAGGCCGCCGGGGCTGGCGCGATAGGGAGTGATCCACGAACCCTGACCCTTGTTGGTGTGCAGATAGGCCTGCACGCCGACACTCACATTGTCGCCGAACTGCTGGTCGATGCGCCCGCTGGCGAGCCAGTCGCGGCGCAGGCCCGCAGCGTCGAAATAGGCATCGTCGACTGTGCGGATCGGTGCGGGGTAGGTGGTGCCGAAGGTGTTGGGGCCGACCACCACACCGGTATCGCCGCGGTTGGCACCGATGAAGGCGAGCTGCACTGCCAGCGGCCAGTTGTCCGAAATGTTGTCCCAGTCATAGCCCAGCCGGCCGATCATTTCCTGGCTGAGGTCCTGATAGTCATTCTCCTTGCGGTCGGAGAAATTGACGAAGGCGGTGAAGGTGGTGCTGGACGAGACATCCGCGACCAGCTTGGCGTTGATCTGGGTCGAACGCTGGGTGCCGACGCCCTTCCACTTTTCGGCATCGATGTGCGCGGCGCTGATATAGGCCTTGAACCCGCCCAAATCGCCGGTGTCGAGCGTGGCGTAGCCGCGCACCGTATTGCTATCGCCATAGGTGATGTTGCCGGCGACGTTCAGCTCGTCCTGCGGATCGCGGCTGAAGAATTCGATCGTCCCGCCAAGGTTCGAGGTCGAGGCGGTTCCGAGCGCACCTGCGCCCTGGCTCACGCGGGTCTGGCCGATATTGTCGGCGATGATCGCGCGGCTGATGTGCAACCCGTTGGTGTTGCCATAGCTCATGTCGCCCAGCGGCACGCCGTCGAGCGTGAAGCCCAGCTGGTTCTGGTTGAAGCCGCGCAGGGTGATGCGAGTCGACCATTCATAGGTGCCGAAGGGATCGGCCGACTGGAAGTTGACGCCCGGCAGCTTTCGCAGCGCGATGAAGGGGCTGGAGCCGGCGGTGGTCAGCTGGATGTCGGCCGCGCCGATCTCGGTCACCTGGCGCACTTCGCCCTTGCCGTAGACCATGATCTCGCCGCCATCGGTGGCGGTCTCGGCGTCTGCCGCGGTCTCGGCGGCCACGGTGCTGGCTTCCGCTTCGATAGCGAAGGCATGCACGGGCATCGCCAAAGCGATAAGTGCGGTGCTCGAAAGGACGGCGGTGCGCAGCGCGGAGGATTTCATGACTTTAGCCCCTTGTGGTGGTTGGTGGGCTGGCACCTAGGCCCGCGATGTTGCGGTTCGATTGGGTTTCGGTTGCACATCAGCGTCCGCACCATGACGTTTCATGGACGTTGCCGCGAAGACACACAGTGGCTGCCGCTCAGTGCGGAATTGGTGGCCGGCACGTCCTGCGCGCGCTGCTCAACCTTCTGGGCGGCGATGATGATGGAAGAGCAACTGCGCCGCTGCCTTCAATTCTCAATCCTTGAATGATGCCGAGCAAGGCAATCCGTCAGGCCCCTGGGCCCCGGCCATTGCCTCTGGCCCCGTCCGCAGCGCCGCAGCGACATTGCAGCGCCGCATCGTCGGGACCTCGTCCGGCAACTCGGCAAAGCGGTTGGTGCCATTGGCATCTTTCACCAGCGCGAAACCGTCATAAAGGACGCCCGTGTTGAGAAATGCCTTCATGACCAGTCGCCCTTGCGTGAATTCCAGCGTCTGGAACAGGCTCGTGTCCTCGGCAACCCGGTCCGGTTGCCAAGCAGAACGGTCGTTGAGCGCATACATCTTCGCGCCCGCGACGGAGACAAGGTAAACCGGCCCCTGAGCCGCGCCGCCAGCGCGCACTTCATGGGCGAAAGTGCTGCCTTGCTCGGCTGTCCAGCGTCCGTAGCAATGGTCATGCCCCTGCAGCACCAGATCGACTCCGCGGCGCTCCAGCACCGGCTTCCAGGCTTTTTTGAGAATCTCGGTGTCGCGCGGGCGGGCACAGGTGAAGATAGGCTGGTGGAACAGAACGATCTTCCACGGGCCGGGCGCTTGTGCCAGCACCTTATCGAGCCATGCCGTCTGGCTTTCGAGCGTTCCCAGTTCGAGCGCTGAAGTGCCGTCAAGCACAGCAATCCGCAGGCCCTGATAATCGATGAAATACGTCGTCGCCTCGGCGCCGGGCGCGCCGTTGCCGGGCAGGGCGAACATCAGCGGGAAATGGGCGCCGAGCTGGTAGTGCTCGCTGCCGTCGGCATGGGTGCGCTCGATATGCTCGTGATTGCCGGCGGCGGGCACCTGCGGGACGCTCGCCAAGGCCCAGCCGCCCGACGCGGCCCACTCGCCCCATTCATCGTCGTGGATCATGTCGTCGCGGCTCGCCACCAGATCGCCGGCGTGCAGCATCAGCGCCGGATTGGCCGTCTGGAGCAAGGCGCGCCGCCACACCAGCGAGCCCAAGTCGAGGATGCGGTTCTGCGTGTCGCCCATGTAGATGAGCGTGAAGGGTGCAGGCCCGGGCTTGGGGGTGCGGAACTGGTGCCACTCGGAAAAGCCGGCCGAGCCTAGCACGCGGTAGGCATAGGCCGTGTCGGGCTTGAGGCCGGTGAAGCGGGCCTTGTGATAGCGCGCCTCGCCGTTCTCGCTGATGGCGGCAATGCTGGTGCCGGTGACGGGGACGGCGCGCTGCTCGAAGCCGGGGGCGGGGACGAGCTCGACAAGTTCGGCACGGCTTGCCGCCGCCGCGCGGTCGGTGCGCCAGGACACCTGCATCTCGCGGGCAGGATCAGCGCCGGGGGAGAGAACGATCCGGTCGGGCAGGTTGCGGGCCGCATAGGGCGCGCCTGGCGCTGCCGGAGCGGCCTCTCCGCGCAGATCGACGACCGGCTCGTCGGCCGCCAGCGCCGCAGTCGCCCAAAAACCGGCGGCTGCGCCAAGCGACAGCAGAAACCCTGATCTCGTGCGCATCTCGTGCCCCCTTCAACTTTAATGGCCCATGATTTGCATCATCGAATTACGCAAGGTCCTATATTATCCGTGACCGAACTATGACAAAGAGATAATGAAATGTTTCATTAGTATTACATTATTTAATCAATAAGTCGTCAACAAAGAGTCATGCATCGGCACTAGCGCCCCCGAAACACGATAACAAAGGGGGCTCCTTTGCGTTCTTATTATTCTTCTCTCGCGCCGCGTCTTTCGTCTAGGGCGCTCATGCTGGCCGCCGCTGCTGCTGTTGCTGTTCCCCAGGCCGCCCGGGCCACTGAGGGGGAGACTTCGGTCGAGGAGCAGCCCGCCGGCGAGATCGTGGTCGAAGGCTTGCGCCCGATCGCCGAATCCGAGGCCGCGGCGCTCAAGACGCAGCGCGAATCCGACAACCTCGTCTCGGTCCTCTCGGCCGACTCGGTGGGACGCCTGCCCGACCAGAACGTGGCCCAGGCGGTCGGCCGCCTGCCCGGCATCGCTGTCGAGCGGGACCAGGGCCAGGCGCGCTACATCAGCCTGCGCGGCGCGCCGAACTACTGGACCACGCTGAGCTTTGACGGGATCAACGTCGTCAGCCCCGAAGGCCGCGATGCGCGGTTCGATTCGATCCCCTCGGCCATCGCCTCGCAGATCATCGTCGCCAAGGCCGTGACCCCGGACATGCCGGGCGAGACGGTCGCCGGCAACGTCAACATCATCACCCGCTCTGCCTTCGACTATCCGGGCCTGCGCGCCTTCGGCAAGGCCGGCGGCGGTGTCGTCGAACTCGGCGACCGCCGCGAATACGAGGGCAATCTGGTGCTTTCCGACCGCTTCGAGGTTGGCGGTCTGGGCGAGATCGGCCTGCTCCTTTCGGGGAGCTATTACGAACGCAACATGGTCACCGACAACTTCGAGACCGACTGGGAGCGCGTCGTGCAGGACCAGCGCCCGGGCGCTGTCGGCCGTTACTGGGCGCGCGAGACCGAGAACAAGCTCTATCGCCTGACGCGCAAGAACTGGTCGGTCTCGGGCCGTCTCGACTGGCGCCCGAACGCCGACAACCAGATCTCGCTGCGTTCGATCTACACGATCTTCACCGACGACGAGGCGCGCGACAACTACATCTTCGACCTCGACGATCGCCAGGGCGATCTCGTCGCCGACAGTGCTCCTTGCGCGAGCATCGGCAACCCGACGCCGACCACCACCGGCTATGCCGATCTGTGCACCGGCAACCTGCCGCTCCGGGGCACGGTCTACGGCATCGACATCAACCAGCGTTCGACCTTGCGCGCCTTCCGCCAGTCGATCTTCACCAGCACCATCGAGGGCAAGCACACCTTCGGCGACAGCGGGCTGCGCTTCGAGTGGACGGGCAATTTCACCCGTTCGAAGGATGATCGCTCGGTGGTCGGCGAGGCGCGCTGGGACAGCCCTTCGACCCGCACCCTCCGCCCGACCGTGGCCTACGACTTCCGCGATCCGCTGCTGCACAAGGTGCAGCTCTTCACCACGCTCCAGCTTTCCGGCCCGACCCGCTTCCAGGCCGGAACCCCGGTGAGCGCGATCGACAGCTTCGCCAAGCCGCTGACCTCGCTGCGGGTGCTCGATGCGGTCGATACCACCGACGCCTATACCGGCCGCGGCGCGCTGGCCTATGACACCGCCTTCCTCGGCGGCGAGGCGACCTTCAAGGTGGGCTTCCAGTATGACCGCCGCACCAAGACGTCGGACAATGACCAGATCCTGATCAACACGGCCGCACAGTTCACCACGGCAGGGATCCCGACCGATTTCAACGCCTTCTCGCTCAGCCAGCCGTTCCTCGGCAAGATCCCGCTGGGCTACAGCTTCCGCTATTTCGATACCGAGAAGATGCGCGCCGCATCCGACGCCGCGCGCGCAGGCTTTGCCTTCACCCCCAACACCGGCGATGACTTCACCGTGCGCGAGGAGGTCTTTGCGGGCTACCTGATGGGCACGCTGCGCTATGACTGGGGCAGCATCCTTGGCGGGGTGCGCATCGAACGGCTCGAGAACACCGGCACCGCGCTCGCCACCATCGGCGCCAATTCCGCGGTCGTGACGGCACAGAACGACAAGACGCTGGTCTTCCCCAGCCTCCACGTCAATTACAACGTCTCGGACAATGGCAAGCTGCGCGTCGGCTACACCACCGGCGCGGCGCGTGCGGATTATGACCAGATCCGCCCGAATGTCGTCATCAACGATGCGAACCTCACCATTTCGGGCGGCAATCCGGCGGTCAGGCCCGAGCGTTCGTGGGGTGTGGAAGCCTACCTCGAATGGTACATCGTGCCGCAGGGCTTTCTCTCGGTCGGCACCTATTACCGCAAGGTCCGCGACGTGCTCTACACCGAGAGCCGCACCTTCGGGTCGGACGCGCTGAACTTTGACGGGGTCGACCGCTCGGACTATGTCTTCAGCGGCATCGCCAATGCGGGCGAGGGCCGGATCGTCGGTCTCGAAATGGCCGCCCAGCTCCAGCTCGAGCCCTGGACCGAGGATCTGGGCCTGCCCGGGTGGATGGGCGGTTTCGGCGTCACGGCGAACCTTACCCTCAATGAAAGCGAGGCGACCAAGCCCGGCCTCCTCGACCGCACCGTCACGCCCGCCGTCACCGTGCCTTCGCGCAAGCTGCGCCTGCCGGGCACCTCGGACGTGGTCTACAACATCGGCGGCTATTACGAGAAATACGGCTTCTCGGCGCGCCTCCAGTACCAGAAGCGCAGCGCCTGGCTTGATGGCATCACCGACACGCAGGCCGACGCGGGCGACACCTACTGGGCGGCCGACGACGAGCTCGATTTCTCGATGCGCTATGCGATCACGCCCAATTTCGAGGTCTATTTCGATGCCTCGAACCTGCTCGACAATCCGGGCCGGCGCTTTTCGGAGCCCGGGAACCTGCTGACCGCGCAAGGCTCGGCGGGTCCTTTCCAGGACAACCTGACGATCGAGTGGGAGCGCTTCGGGCGGCGCTACACCGGCGGGGTGCGGCTCACCTTCTGATCGCCGTCTGACGCCCACACGGAGGGCTCTCGCTAACGCCAGCCCTTCGCTTCCTCTTTTTGCTGCCCTGCAATCGGCATCCAACGCCGATTGCAGGGCAATTTGCCAGTGGTTCTTCAGTTCTGAATTTGACGTAGCCGATTTCGAATAGCCGCTCCTGACGTTGTTTCGCAAAAGAGGTGACCGCTTTTCGCAAAGGCAGTCGTTGGCTATGGCGTTTAGGAACGACTGAAAAGTCCCATTTGCAGTCATTTTCGACTGGGCGGCGCGCCCCTAACAGTCGACCCTCATCGCTATGTGCGCAAACCGACCCCATCAACCGCGCACAATCGTATGACTAGAGGAAGCGTGGGTCCCATCTGGCGAATATGGGGGGTGCCCCCGGGGTAGGGGTGCTGCTGTCC
>JAIXPX010000047.1 GCA_027486035.1 Erythrobacteraceae bacterium
GGGCGATCCCGTCACCCACCGACAGCACGGTGCCGGTTTCGCTGACTTCGGCCTCGGTGCCGAAATTGGCGATCTGGTCCTTGATGACCTTCGAGATTTCTGCGGCGCGGATTTCCATGGGTTTGTCCTTTAGGCCTTCATGGCTTGGGCAAGCGAGTTGAGACGGGTGCGGATCGAGGCATCGATGCGCTGCGATCCGATGGTGACGACAAGGCCGCCGAGCAGGTCGGGATCGACTGTGGCGGAGAGCATGACAGTGCGCCCTTCGCGCGCCGTCAGCTTGGTCTTGAGGGCGGCCAGCTGGTCGTCCGAGAGCGGGTGAGCGCTGGTCACGGTCGCTGCCACTTCGCCGCGCTGGGCCGCAGCAATCGCGCGGAAGGCGCTGATGATCGCGGGCAGCTTGGCCAGGCGGCGGTTGCCTGCGAGCACACCGAGGAAATTGGTGGTGAGGGCGGAAAGCTTCAGCGTCTTCGCCACCGCCGCCATCGCCTTGCCGGCGAGGTCGCGGCCAAGCTCGGGGTTGGTGGTGAGCGCGGCGAGGTCTCCCGAATCGGCCAGGGCAGCGCCGAGCGTTTCGAGATCCTTCTCGACCGCGGTCACCGTTCCCTGTTCGGCAGCCAGATCGAACAGGGCCGAGGCATAGCGTCCAGCCAGGCTAGCCTTGATACCGGCGGAAATATCCACGCGCGTGCAATCCTCTTGCGAAGCTTCAAAGGAAAAATGCTTGGGCCCTGATGATGGGGCACGCGCAAGGGTGCCCCTCAAAGCTGGCGCGCGCCTAGCAATTGATTCTGGTTCCTGCAAGCCGTGCGGGGTGTGAATTGTGCAGGTGCGAAGATGTGCGTGGCTCAGTTGCTCGTGCTGTTCGCCGAAGCCGGTTGCGGCAGCGCATCCTCTGGCACCGCGAATTGGCAGTCTGCTTCAGGGTCCTGCACGGCACATTGCGCTTCGTAAGCATCGAGCACCGCTCTATTCACCTTGCCACGCCAGCCATTCTGGCCGACCGCGTAAACGCCTTCGAGATAGGCCCGATCAAAGGCGGTAAGCGCTCCAGGCGCAAGTTCCGGTCCCTGGGCAAACAGGCTGAGGATTGATCTGGTGGAAACGGCGCTGAAATCGATATCGCGATTGGGCGTGGTCAGCAGGTGCATCGCTGCGTAATCGCCCAGCTGCTGAGGGGTCGCTTCCCCAATCCGGGTGGCATCGAACACCACCACGGCCAGTATCTTGGAGCGATAGATGTGGCCAACCATCCGCGAGGCCCTGTTGATGCGTTGGAAAGGAGCTTCTTGCGGGAAGTTCACAAAGTTAAGCCCCGCGTTGGCGAGGTTGGTGCGGTTCCACGCCATTGCCGGTTTGCCTGAGGCGAGCTCGTCCCGCAGGCGCACAAGGCTCACATCACGCCCTCCGTCACCGACCAGCCAGTGCCGCCGGCTGACCAGCTTGTCGAACAGGCGTTGCGGTTCGTCGATCGTGATGACCAGCGCGTTCTCACGGCACTTCGGCTTGGGTTTCTTGAGCCCCACGGCGGTTGCGGCTGTTGTGATCCGCTCGGCGATAATCTCGTTGGCGGCCATATCTGGCCCGACAACGTGGAGGCAAAGCGGTTGGTGAAATCGCGGCACCACATCAAGCACCGGGATGCGGGTGGTCAGTTGCTCGATATTGTCGGCGACGATTGCCTTGTCGATCTCACGCTTGCCGCGCACCTCGATCTCGGTCGAGGGGGCGGGTTGAGCGGCCGGGGCGGGATCCGGCGCGGTTTGGGCGGCGGCACTGAATGCGGGAAGGGCGGCAGCAGCGATCAGGCAAAGACCGGGCAAGAAGCGAGCGTGCATCGTGAAGGCACCTGCAAGAAATATTATATTTCAGGCAGATGATCACATTCTGGCGCTGAACCGTGGATGAATGCGCCGCGCGTTACTTCTTTGCTGCGCAAGAATAGACCAGCCGTTCGTTGGGCCGATCGGGCAGGGCCGCGATCAGGGCCGATTGCTGCTCGCCGAGCGTGCTGGCCGCATCGCTCACCCCGCAGGCAGGCGGCGTGTAGGCGGCGCGGGCCTCGCGCGCGGCGGCAAGCGCCTGCTGCCCCAGCAGGTAGCGGTCGGTGCGCAGAGTGCGGGTTTCGGGGTCATAGGTGTTGACCGCCACCGCTGCATCGTCCTCTGCCGCGAGCACCCGCTGCCATTCGCCGCCTTGCCCAAGGCCATATTGCGTGCGCCCGTTCACGCAGCCATCGGCCGACCATTCGAAGGCCACATCATCGGTGCGCGCTGAGGTGACGCGGCTGCGCTCGGGGACAAGGGTGCAGATCAGCGCGCCCTCGGCTGCGTCCTGTGCGGCATGGCCGCCTTCGGGCGCGCGCCCTTCGGCCCGGGCGATGGCGGCCGCGACCCGGTCCTCGATCTCGGCGAGGCCCGGGCGGGTGATCCAGGCGAGCGCCGCGACGACGAGCCCGAGGCCCGCGAGCCCTGCGGCGATCCCGGCGTGGCGCCGGCGGTCCGCATCACCGCGCCACACCAGCGCCGCATAGCCCGCGCCGATCGCCGAGAGCAGCGCGACAAGGGCGAGCGCCATGCGGTTCTCGCGCTCGCCGAGCACCTCCATCTGCGCGGCAAGCTGCGCCTTTTCGCGCAGGGCGCGCAGCGTCTCGGCGCGCTCGGCCAGCGCGGCGCGGGCTTGCGACTGCTCGGCTTCGAGCCGCTGGCGCTCTTCGGCGTTCAATTCGTCGATCGAGCGGCAGGGCAGGCTGTTCGTCACCGGCTCCACCCCGTTGCCGCGCAGGAAGGGAAGCAATTCGCGCAAGGAGACTGCGAAGAAGAACTCCGCATCCCCCCCGGTCGAATCCGTGCTGAAGGAATTGACCCCGATCACCCGCCCGCAGGGATCGAGCAGCGGCCCGCCCGAATTGCCCCGCGCGATGGGGGCGCTGTGGAGAATGGTGTCGAACTGGCGGCTCGGGCGCAGGCCCGACAGATAGCCGCGCGACTTCACCGGCGGCTGGGGCCGGAAGATGTCGCTCATGCCGAGGCCCTGGGCGAGGTCGACATTCATCGGGTAGCCGACCGCGGCGACCTCGCCCTCGCTGAGGCTCGCCCCTCCCGCAAGCGCCAGCGGCGGCAGGCGCAGGCTGCCCCTGGCGATCTCGAGCAGGGCAAGATCATTGCGCGGAGAAATCGCGATGATCCGGGCAAAGGCGCCGCCCGCGCCTTCGGCGGGCACGATCCCGATCCGCAGCGTATCGTCCTGCGAGGCTTCGGAAACGACATGGGCATTGGTGACGATCCGCGTGGGCGAGACGGCAAAGCCGGTGCCGTGGCTGACCGGAGTCGGCTGGCCGTCCTCGCTGCCGATCAGCACCACCCGCACCACCCCGCGCGAGGCGGCATCGACATCGCCCGGGTCGGCTGAAGCGGCGGGCGCCGCAAGGACAGCGAAAAGCAGGGCGAATACGCCGAGAAGCCGGATCATGCCCGCGCTTATAGCCGCTTTTTCACCGCCCGCATCAACAACGCGACATTGAACGCAAGCTCCGGGGGTGTCTCGGGCTGCGGGCTGTGGCAGAATGTTTCACGTGAAACATTTTGAGAACACCACCGACGAGGAGCGCTGGCAGGCCATGCTCGCCAAGGACCGCCGCTTCGATGGCGCCTTCGTGACCGGCGTGCATTCGACCGGCATCTATTGCCGCCCCTCGTGCCCGGCGCGGGCGCCCTTGCGCCAGAACGTCCGCTTCTATGCGGGGCCGCAAGAGGCAGCCGAGGCGGGGCTAAGGCCGTGCAAGCGGTGCTCTCCCGCCAGCCAAAGCGCCGAGGAGGCCTGCGTGCTCGCCGCCATCGCCGCGATCCGGGAGGAGGGGGCAATGACGCTTGCGCAGCTTGCCGACCTTACCGGCTATGCCCCCACGCACTTCCAGCGCCTGTTCAAGCGGACGGTCGGAATGTCGCCCGCCGCTTTCGCCAAGGCGGTGCGCGAGGAGCGTGCCAAAGCGGGCTTGAGCAGGGGTCTGGAGGTGGGCAAGGCAGCGCTGGAGGCAGGCTACGGGCGATCCGAGGCCTTCTATGCGGCAACGAAAGGCAGGCTGGGAATGACAGCGAGTGACTGGGCGCGGGGCGGTGCGGGGCGGGTGATCCACTGGACGGTGATGACGACCTCGCTGGGGCCGATGCTGGTCGCGGCGACCGACAAGGGCGTGTGCTGTCTGGCCTTCGGCGAGGGCGAGGCTGAACTCGCCGCGCGTTTCCCCAAGGCCGAGCTGGTCCCCGCCGGAGAGGCCTTCCGCGATCTGTTCGCGGCCGTGCTGGAGGCGGTCGAACAGCCCGGCCCGGGCAGCACCGCGATCCCGCTCGACGTGCAGGGCACCGCCTTCCAGCAACGCGTCTGGGAAGAACTGCGCCGCATCCCGCACGGCGAGACGCGGTCCTATGGCGAACTCGCGGCAGCCCTCGGCAACCCCAAGGCCAGCCGCGCGGTCGGCGGGGCGAACGGCGCGAACAATGTCGCGGTGCTGATCCCCTGCCACCGCGTGATCGCGGCGGACGGGACGCTGGGCGGCTATGCCTATGGGCTGGCGATCAAGCGCGAGTTGTTGCGGCGGGAGGGGCGGTGACAAGGTTAAGCGGGGCCCCGGCTCGGGCGCCGGGGTGACGGATTTAGTCCAGCTTCGGCGGCATTCCCGGCTCGCACTTGGCCATGGCGCGCTGATAGGCGGGACGCTCGCCGATCCGCTTCAGATATGCCTGCAAATTGGGCATCCCGTCGATGCTCATCCCGCTCATCGCCCGCGACGTGGTGAGCTGGAAGCCCATCATGATGTCCGCCGTGGTGAGCTGGCTGCCGCCGAAATAGGCAGCCTCGCCGAGGCGCTGCTCGACGATGGCCCAGCCCTTCTGCACCCGGTCTGCCACAAAAGCGGGCAGCTCCTTCGCGCCCATGAACTGCGCCACCAGCGCCATCATGCCGTTGGTCATGAAGGTCGCGTTGGCCCAGTGGACATAGAACAGGTGGTCGGCGAAGTCGGGGTGATCCACCCCCGGCACCAGCGCCGTGCCGGGCGCGTATTTTGCCACGATGTAGTCGATGATCGCCCCGCTCTCGCCGAGCACCAGATCGCCATCGGTGATGACCGGCGCGATCCCCATCGGGTGGAGCGCCTTGTATTCGTCGGGCGCGAGGCGGTTGTCCGCGCGGCGGGTGTAGAGCTTGAGATCGTATTCGAGCCCCAGTTCCTCCGCGAGCCATACGATGCGCTCGGATTGCGACAGGCGCAGGTGGTGGATGGTCAGCATGGCGAAGTCTTTCCCGTGGGTTGCTTTTGCCAAGGCCTAGCCAAAGCTGGGCGGCTGCGCCATCCCTTGCTGCCTACGAGACGATGGGGGAGCATTGATGGACACTGAACACGCCGCGCCGCAGCCGCTCTGGAAGCGGATCTGGAACTTCCCGCTGGTGGCGATGCTCGTCGCGATCGCGGTGAGCGCGATTGCCATCGCGGCCGCGACCATCGCGGTCAGCGACCTGGGTTCGGGCCTCACCGACAATGTCGCGCTGCCCTTGCAGGTGGTGCTGACCATCGCGCTTCTGATCGCCGCGCAGAAGCTGGCGCTGCGGCGGCTGGGTGATCGCAAGCACGACGACCTGCCCTTCGCCAGCGCGGGGCAGGGCATGGGGCTTGGCGCCATCGCCGCCTTCGTGCTGTTCAGCGCGATCGTCGGCGTGGCGGCTTTGTTCGGGGCCTACCGGATCGTCGGCTGGGGCGGGATGTCGAACTGGCTGTTCCTGCTGTTCGCCGCCGGGATCAGTGCGGGCTTCGTCGAGGAATTCATCTTCCGCGGCATCCTGTTCCGCTGGATCGAGGAGTTCGGCGGAAGCTGGGCGGCGCTGGTGGTGACCTCCGCATTGTTCGGCTTCGTCCATATCACCAATGACAACGCCACCTGGTTCTCCTCGGCGGCGATCGCGATCGAGGCCGGGGTGATGCTCGGCGGGGCCTATATGCTGACCCGCAGCCTGTGGGTGCCGATCGGGCTCCACTTCGGGTGGAATGTGACGCAGGGGCTGGTGTGGGACGTGCCGGTGTCGGGCAATGATGTCGACGGGGTGGTGAACGCCCGGCTGGTGGGCGATCCGCTGATTTCGGGCGGGGCCTTCGGGCTCGAGGCCTCGGTGATCGCGGTGGTGCTGGCGGGCGGCTTCGGGGTGTGGCTGGTCAAGCGCGCGCACGACAAGGGCGAGGTGATGGCGCCCTGGTGGGTGCGCCGCCGTCAGTCGGCGTAGCGCGCCCAGCCCGGGGAGGCGGGGACAAGGCTCTCGAGGAAAGCTTCGGCGGCCTCGAGATACTCCCGCTGCCTCGCCTCGCCCATCTTGTCCCATGTCGCATAGATGCGCCCGATGCGATGGTTGCTTTCCAGCCGCCTGCGGTTCCTGGCCATGAAATGCCAGTAAAGCGGGTTGAAGGGGCAGGCATCGGGGCCGGTCTTCTCGGCGACCTTGTAGCGGCACTGACCGCAGTAGTTCGACATCGTGTTGATGTAGTTGCCGCTGGCCGCATAGGGCTTGGTCGCAAGGCGCCCGCCATCGGCATAGAGCACCATCCCTGCGACATTGGGCAGCTCGACCCATTCATAGGCATCGGCATAGACGGCAAGGTACCAGTCGGCCACCTGCTGGGGGTCGATCCCGGCGATCAGGCCAAAATTGCCGAGCACCATCAGCCGCTGGATGTGGTGCGCGTGGGCGTCCTCGCGGGTGGTGCGGATGCAATCGGCGATGCAGCGCATGTCGGTCGCGCCGGTCCAGAAGAATTCGGGCAGCGGGCGGGTAGCGGCCAGCGCGTTCGCCTCGGCAAGGGCAGGCATGGTGTACCAGTAGAAGCCGCGCACATATTCGCGCCAGCCGATGATCTGGCGGATGAAGCCCTCCACCGAATTCAAGGGCGCGCGGCCCTCGCGATAGGCCGCCTCGGCGGCGCGGCACAGCGCGAGCGGATCGAGCAGCCCGCAATTGAGGCTGGTCGAGAGCATCGAGTGGTAGAGATCGTCCTCTCCATGCACCATCGCGTCCTGATAGGGGCCGAAGAGTTCGAGGCGGCGGGCGAAGAAGGCTTCGGCTGCCGCCAGCGCTTGGGCACGGGTCACGGGCCAGCCGAAGGGCTCAAGGTCGCCGAAGTGACTGGCGAAGCGCTCGCCCACCAGCGCGATGACGTCCTGCGTGATGGCATCGGGCGCGAATTTGGGGGCGGGTGGCGCTGACAGGCCCGCCTTGGGCGGCTTGCGGTTTTCGGCATCGAGGTTCCAGATCCCGCCCTCGGGCTTGCCGTCGGGTCGCATCAGGAGACCGGTCTTGCGGCGCATTGCGCGGTAGAAATACTCCATCGTCAGGTGCTTCCTCCCCTCGGCGAAGCGGCGGAAATCCTCGTGGGTGGCGATGAAGCGGGTGTCGGGGAGGATCGAGACGGGGCAGGGGAAGCGGCCCTCCCATTCGAGCATGGCGTGATGGACGCGCCACTCTCCGCTTTCGGTAACACGGATCTCGGACGGGGCGTGGCGCTCGACGGCGCGGGCGACCTCGCCGGTGAAACTGCCGGTGTTGTGCACGTCGTCGAGCGTGACATAATCGACCTGCCAGCCCTCGGCCGCCAGTTCCGCGGCGAAGTGGCGCATGGCCGAGAAGATCAGCACGATCTTCTGCTTGTGGTGCTTCACATAGGTCGCCTCGTCCCACACCTCCATCATCAGGATGACGGCCTCTTTCGGGGTGAGCCCTTCAAGGCTGGAAAGATTGCGCGACAGCTGGTCGCCAAGAACGGGCACGAGGATCGGGCGGGTCATGCGGGGGGATACGCAGGGCCGCCCCGTTTGGTTTCCCGCACACCCTATTCAGTCGCCTCCAGCGCGCGCCACGCCACGCCCTGAAAGACGGGATCGTTGAGCATGGAGATCAGCAAACCACGCGCCTTCCCCTTGTCGCCTCGCCGGCTGAGCGCGGTCGCATAGGCATAGCGCAGATCGCCGACACCCGAATTGGTCAGGAATGCCTGCTCCAATTGCCTGAAGGCGGTTTCCGGCGGAGTGCGCCCCTCTTCGATGTAGGACTGGAAATAGAGCGCCGCAGCCAAGGGCTCGCGCTCGGGATCGCGGGCCAGAGGGGCAAGCAGGGCGCGCACCGCGTCATATTCGTCCGCTCCGGCCAGTTCGCCTGCGCGCACCAGCCGCGACAGCATGATCTCCGCCTTCAGCCGCTGCGCCTGCCGGTGTGCGGGGTCGATCGCCAGCGCCCTGTTCACCGCGCGCCATGCCTCGGCATCGGAATAGGGGTTGGCCATCACGATCAACTCGCCATTGGAAAAGCCGAAGCCCCGGAACACCGGCCGCCCGCCGAAATCGCTGTGCTGGACCCGGGCATATTCGGCGGCGGCATATTCGTAGAACACCGGCGCGCTGGCGGGAAAGCGGCCGGTCAACCGCCTCAGCGCGCGGGCGGTCGGCCTCAGGCGCGTTTCGAGCAGCCGCTCGATGCGCAGTTCGACCAGCGCGACCTCGTCGCGGGTCATGGGGCGGAGAGCGACTTTGGCGATCACCTCCGGCTCGATCTGCACCCGGCGTGTCGGACCGGCCGACGGCGGTCGATCAAGCTGCGCCGCCAAGGTCGCCGGATCGCCCAGTTCGCGCGCCGCGTCCTCGATGGTGCGCCCGGTTACGTAGGCATTGATGTAGCGGTCGAGCACGCCGGCAAATTCTTCCTCCAGCAGCAGCGGTGCAGCGATCATGCGGCTGACATCGAGGAACCGGGCATATTCGTGCTCGGACCTGTGGCGGACCGTCACCCGCAGGGCATTTTCAAGAGCGGTCGGCGTGACGCGCACCTTTCGCATCCTCGGGCTTCCCGGCGCACCGATCACGAACACCTTCTTCTCGTCGCGATAGGCGGTGGCGAAGAACTGCGACAATCCGCCCGTCACCCACATCGGCTTGGGCCGGAAGAAGGCGTTGCCGAGATGGTATTGGGTCATACAGTAGAAGATGTCGGCTTCGCGCATTTTTGGCAGTGCGAACGGGTCGAACCACGCCTTGGTGACCGGCAGTTCAGCATGATCTTGACACACCGCCGTCGCCCCGAAGTCGATCACGTGCGCAATCCGCGATGCATCGCTCGAAAGATAGAACTCCGGCTTGCGACCGTGCCGGGTCTCGCCCGGCATCAGGCCATGCAGGACCTGGTCGAACGCCTCGATGGTCTGCATCAGCGCGGTGAGCCGGGCTTCGGACAGCTCGGCGTGGACAACGTAATGTTCGCTCTCGGCGCGCAGCCAGCCGGTCGCATGGGCGGGCAGAGCGAGGGCGAATGTCACCAGCAACAGGGCGATCAGGCGCGACACCATGTTGCGCACCATATCATCGGTCAAGCGGCTGTAAATGCGGATCAAACGAAGCTGTAGGGGTCCACATCCACACCCACCCGCACCCCGGGTGCGAATTGCACCCCTCCGATCCAGTCGCGCAGCACTCCCTGCAAATTCGCGCTGCGCTTGGCGTTGACGAGGAAGCGGTAGCGGTAGCGCCCGCGCAGCAGGGCGAGCGGGGCAGGCGCGGGGCCGAGGATCTGGACATCGGCAAGGCGCGGGCGGACATCGCCCAGCCGCACCGCGGCCTCGCGGGCTTCCTTCTCGTCCTCGGAAGAGAGGATGATCGCCGCCCAGCGACCGAAGGGCGGCGCGCCGGCATCGCGGCGGCCTTGCGTCTCGGCTTCGTAGAAGGCGTCGCGGTCGCCGTTCGCCAGCGCGGCGATCACCGGCGCATCGGGGTGGCGGGTCTGGATCAGCACCTCACCCGGCTTGGCCCCGCGACCCGCACGCCCCGCGACCTGCGCGATCTGCGAGAAGGTGCGCTCGCCTGCGCGCAGGTCTCCGCCTTCGAGGCCGAGGTCGGCATCGACCACGCCCACGAGGGTCAGGTCGGGGAAGTGGAAGCCTTTCGTAACGAGCTGCGTGCCGATGATGATGTCGATCGCCTTGCCTTCCGCCATGGCGATGAATTCCGCCGCGCGTTCGGGGGTGTTCAGCGTGTCGGAGGTGGCAACCGCCACCCGCGCCTCGGGGAAGAGGTCGGCGACCTCCGCCGCGATCCGCTCCACACCGGGGCCGCAGGCGACGAGGCAGTCGCTCTCCCCGCATTCGGGGCAGGCCTCGGGCACCCGCGTCTCGAAGCCGCAATGGTGGCAGGCGAGACGGGCCGAGAGCCGGTGCTCGACCAGCCATGCGCTGCAACTCGGGCATTTGAAGCGGTGCCCGCAATTGCGGCACAGCGTCAGCGGGGCATAGCCGCGGCGATTGAGGAACAGCAGCGATTGCTCGCCCTTGGCCAGCCGGTCACGCAGGGCGTCGACCAGCGGCCCGGCCAGCCAGCGCTGGCTGCCCGGCTTTTCCTCGATGAGGTTGACGAGCGCTACCCGAGGCAGGCTCGCCCCGCCGAAACGGGCGGGCAGGTCGAGCTTGGTATAGATGCCCTGCGCCGCCATGTGCAGGCTCTCGAGCGCCGGGGTGGCGCTGGCAAGGATCACCGGAAGCCCCTCGAACCGCGCGCGCATCACCGCCACGTCGCGCGCGTTGTAGCGCACCCCGTCATCCTGCTTGAAGCTGACCTCATGCGCCTCGTCGACGACGATCAGGCCCAGATTGGCATAGGGCAGGAACAGCGCCGAACGTGCGCCGACCACCACTTGCGCCGTGCCGTCCGCGATCGCCCGCCACGCCCGCCGCCGCTCGGTGGATTTCAGCGAGGAATGCCACAGCACCGGCGCCGCGCCGAACCTTGCGGCAAAGCGCGCGAGGAAGTTCTCGGTCAGCGCGATTTCGGGAAGCAGCACCAGCACCTGCCGCCCCTGCCGGATCGCGGCGGCGACGGGTTCGAAATAGGTCTCGGTCTTGCCCGATCCTGTCACCCCGTCGAGCAGGAAGGGGGCAAAGGCGCGGGCGCGCACGGCCTCGACCAGCGTGGCGGCGACCGCCGCTTGCGTCTGTGACAGGGCGGGCTGGTGGAAATCGGGATCGGCGGCAGGGTAGGGGCGGTCGATGGCGACGGTGACCGGCGCGATGAGCCCCGCGCCCGCCATGCCGCGCAGCACGCCTTCGGAAACCCCGGCCATGGCCGCAAGCTCGCGCATGGTGCCCTGCTGGCCGCCGAGCTTCTCCAGCGCCGCCTTGCGCTGCGCGGTGAGGCGCCCCGAGGCTTGCGCGCCCGTCAGCCGGTATTCGGTCATCGTCGCCGGCCCGCCCAGCGCCCCGCCGCTCGCCAGCGCCATGCGCGCCACCGCGGCCAGGGGCGCGCAGTAATAGTCGGCGGTCCATTCGATCAGCCGCCGGAGCGCTTCGGGCAGCGGCGGCACGGGCAGCACCTCGACGATGGGGCGCAGTCGATCGAAGGCGATCGCCTCCCCCGGCAGCCGTCCCTCGTCCCACACGATCCCGGTGACCTTCCTCGGGCCGAGGGGGGCGATCACGATGCTTCCCGCAGGCGCGCTCGTCCCCTCGGGCAGCCGGTAATCGAGCGGACCCAAAGCTGCGTTAAGGACAAGAAGGCGAACGCGGTTCATCGCCGGGCTATATGGAGAGCCACATGGTGCCTGAGCAAGATCGCAGGCCGCCAGTATGACCGCAAATCTCACCCCCGCAGGCAACAGCCGCCGCTTGCTCGCCGGAGCCGCTGGCGGCGCGGCCCTGCTGCTGCTGCCAGCCTGCGCCAGTTACGGCGGGACATACAGTCTCGAGGAAGCCGTGCGGCGGATGCTGCTGCTCGCCTCGGAGAATGCCTTCGCGCGCCTCACCGCGCCCGGCGAGCGCCTATCTCAGGCAGGAGGTCGGAACCGCGCTTGTCGATGCGGTGGTGCCGGAACTGGGCGAGGCGATCCGGGTGAGCCGCGATCCGCTGCTGGGCGAGGTGATCCATGCGCTCGCGGGCGTGGATGTCGCCGCGCTGGCTGACCGGGTGAGCCGCGAGGTCGATAAGGCCATCTGGGGCGAGATCGCGCGCGAGGAAGCCGCCATCCGCGCCGATCCGCGTGCCACCCGAGATCCCGCGATCATCGCGGTGTTCGGCCCGGCGCGGGCGATCTGAGGCAGGTCAGAAGCGGTAGTTGATCGCCACCTGCGGCACGTGGCTGATCGTGTCGGTGCGTGCGGCTTCGGGGGAATACCACAGGAGGTAGCCGGGCTGGACTTCGACACCGCCGCCCACGTCGAAGGCCGCCGCGACGATGAAGCGGATCTGCTCCACCCCGTCGGGATCGCGCCGGTCGCTGCGCGCTTCGATCACGCCGAACCATTCGACCGAGCCGATCAGCTCGACCTTGTCCGACACGTCCCGCGAATATTGCACCCGCTGGCGGATTCTGAGCTCGGTCCGCTGTGCCCCGGGCAGGAAGCGCTGTTCGAGCCGGGTGCGCAGGTCCCAGCCGCCATTGATGTAGCGGATCTGCTGGTGCGGGCGCAGTTCGGTTGCCCCGGCCGTCTCGAAGACCGCTCCCCCCGCGCCGAGCCTGAGGCGCGGGGCCACCTCGACTTCGAAGGTGGCGCGCACGTTCTGCTGGTCCGGGCCGATTTGCCCCTCGCGCCAGCGCTGTCCGGTATCGAGGGTAAGGAAGACATCCTTCCCCAGCTTCCCGCGCACGAAGGCCGTCAGCCAGAACTGCGTGTCTTCCTCGGCTGCCCGGGCCACGGAAGCCTGCGCCCCCGCCAGAAGCGAGGCAAGCAGCATGGCGGAACGGAAGGCGAGGCGTGGCATGATGGCCCCCATAGGCGGCAGGAGAGGGTGCTGGCCATGCATTATAAAGCAGGCGGACCGACAAAAATCTTCGTGGACATTTCCGCAAAAGCACACATCCAGGACCGGCTGGTGCCAGCGCTGCGTTGAAGATGCGCCTGATGCCCTATAGGGGAACAAGGAAACCCGGGCCGGAGGCGGGCGAATCTGCTCCACCCGGCCGACCTGACAACTGGAAAGTGACCTCATGAAATTCTTCGTCGACACCGCCGAGATCGATGCGATCCGCGAGCTTGCCGCCACGGGCCTCCTCGACGGGGTGACCACCAATCCCTCGCTGATCGCCAAGTCGGGCCGCGATTTCATGGAAGTCACCGCCGAGATCTGCAAGCTGGTCGACGGCCCGGTCAGCGCCGAGGTGGTGGCGCTCGATCACGAAACGATGATGAAGGAGGCCGAAGTCCTCCGGAAGATCGCCGACAATGTCTGCATCAAGGTGCCGCTGACGGTCGACGGGCTCAAGACCTGCAAGGCGCTGGCGTCGGATGGCACGATGGTCAACGTCACCCTGTGCTTTTCGGCCAACCAGGCGCTGCTCGCGGCCAAGGCGGGCGCGAGCTTTATCTCGCCCTTTGTCGGGCGGCACGATGACAATGGTTTTGACGGGATGGAGCTGATCGAGGACATCCGCCTGATCTACGACAACTATGATTTCGCCACCGAAATTCTGGTTGCCTCGGTGCGCCACACCACCCACGTGCTCCAGGCCGCCAAGATCGGGGCCGACGTGATGACCGCGCCGCCTGCGGTGATCCACGCCCTGTTCAAGCATGTGCTGACCGACAAGGGCATCGAAGGCTTCATGGCCGACTGGGCCAAGACCGGCCAGAGCATCCTGTGACGTCGATCCTTTAAGCGCAATGGCTGACCAGTCCCCGCTCGATCTGTTCAAGCAGGCGCTCACCGGCGCGTCGCGGGCGATTGCGCGCGACGCCGAAGTCGAGGTCGCGTGGAGCGCGGATGTTCCGGGCAGCGCGGGCAACCGCTTCCGGGTGCCGCTGCCGGGGCGGGATCTGCCGGCCGATCAGGTCACCGAGGCGCGCGGCTTTGCCGATTCCTTTGCCCTGAAGCTGCGCCACCATGACGCGGCGCTCCACGCCCGCTCCGCGCCGCCCGAGCCGGTTGCGCGGGCCTGCTATGACGCGATCGAGCAGGTGCGTTACGAGGCGCTGGGCGCCAACCGCTTCGGCGGGATCAAGGCCAATCTCGACGCCGCGACCGAGCTGCGCACCGCATCGGACAAGATCGTGCGCGCGCAGAACTCGGCCGAGGTGCCCTTGCAGACCGCGCTGGCCCTGCTGGTGCGCGAGGCGCTGACCGGCGAGGCCGTGCCGACCAAGGCGCAGGGCGGGATCGAACTGGTGCGCGATTTCCTCGAGGAGAAGGTCGGCGGCGATTTCGCCGGGCTGGCCGAGAAGATCGGGGATCAGGAAGCCTTCCAGAAGCTCGCGCTCGACATGCTGCGCGAGCTCGATCTCACCCGCCCGACCGACGCGCCCGACGAGAGCGACAGCGATTCCCCCGATGACGAGGACGGCCCCGACGACGACAGCGAGGGTGAGGACGACAACCAGGGCGAGGGCGATCCGCAATCGGCCGAAATGGCCGGCGACATGGCCGAGGGCGAGGGCGACGGCGAACAGTCCTCCGAGGCCGATACCGACGGCGACATGTCGGAAGGCGATCCGGGCGAGGAGGGCGATGGCTCCGAGGCCCCTGTCCGCCCGAACCGCCCGCAGGCCGAAGTGCCCGCGAGCGTCGATTACAAGGCCTTCACCACCCGCTTCGACGAGGAAGTCGCCGCGCCCGACCTGTGCGACGCGGAAGAGCTCGACCGGTTGCGCGCCTATCTCGACAGCCAGCTGACCGGCTTGCAAGGCGTGGTGACGCGCCTCGCCAACCGCTTGCAGCGGCGGTTGATGGCGCAGCAGAACCGCAGCTGGGATTTCGATCAGGAAGAAGGCGTGCTCGACGCCGCGCGGCTTGCCCGCGTGATCATCTCGCCCGGCACGGCCCTGTCCTACAAGGTCGAGCGCGATGTCGAGTTCAAGGATACGATCGTCACCCTGCTGATCGACAATTCGGGATCGATGCGCGGGCGGCCGATCAGCATCGCCGCGATCAGCGCCGACATTCTGGCGCGCACCTTGGAGCGCTGCGGGGTCAAGACCGAGATCCTCGGCTTCACCACCCGCGCGTGGAAGGGCGGGCAGAGCCGCGAGGCGTGGCTCGCCGATGGCAAGCCGCCAAACCCGGGGCGCCTCAACGATCTTCGCCACATCATCTACAAGCAGGCCGACGAACCCTGGCGCCGCGCGCGCCGCAATCTCGGGCTGATGATGCGCGAGGGCCTGCTGAAGGAAAACATCGACGGCGAGGCGCTGATCTGGGCGCATAGCCGCCTGCTCTACCGCCCCGAGGAACGCCGCATCCTGATGGTGATCTCCGACGGCGCGCCGGTGGACGATTCGACCCTGTCGGTGAACTCGGCGGGCTATCTCGAAGCGCATCTGCGCAGCGTGATCGAGTGGATCGAGAAGGTCTCGCCCGTGCAGCTCGTCGCCATCGGGATCGGCCATGATGTGACGCGCTATTATCGCCGCGCGGTGACGATCATGGATGTGGAACAGCTCGGCGGCACGATCATGGAGCAGCTCGCCGAATTGTTCGAGGATGAGAAAGGCACAAAACGCAAATGAACGTCACCGAAGCCGTCATCACCCGCCGCTCGATCCGGGCCTTTCTCGACACGCCGGTCGATCTCGCAACCCTCACCCGCGTGATGGACAAGGCCCGCTGGGCGGCCTCGGGCTGCAATTACCAGCCGTGGGAGGCGAGCATTGTCACCGGGCAGGCATTGAAGGACTTGCAGGCGAAGATCATCGCCAACGGGCCGGGCGCAGCCGAATATGACTGGGCCGCTCCGGGGCAGGAAGAGGCCTACAAGGCACGGCTCGACGGGGTGTCGGCGGGGATGTTCGGCGCGATGGGGATTGCGCGCGACGATGGTGCCGGGCGCATGGCCGCGATGGCCAAGAACACCACCAGCTTCGATGCGCCGGCGGTGCTGTTCGTCTATTTCCCGCGCCTGATGAAGGAGCCGCAGTGGTCGGATGTCGGCATGTGGCTCCAGACCGTCGCCCTGCTGCTGCGCGAGGAGGGGCTCGATTCCTGCTTCCAGGAATTCATGGCGCTCTACGCGAACACCATCCGCGAGTTCCTCGGCCTCGATCACGAGCGCTACATGTTCTTCTGCGGCATGGCGATCGGCTACCGCGATCCTGAGGCGCCGGTGAACAATTTCGCGCGCGAGCGCGTGCCGCTGGGCGAGCAGGTCAAGTTCATCGGGTTCGAATAAGTCGTCGTCACCCCAGCGAAAGCTGGGGCCTAGGGCGGCGGGCTCGGCGCTTGCAGCCCTAGATCCCAGCTTGCGCTGGGACGACGGAATAGGGCAAAGGCCCGGCCCATGACCGATGCGCCGCTCAAGCTGTTCAACTCGCTCACCCGAAGCCTCGAGGTGTTCGAGCCCGTCCACGCAGGCGAGGCGCGCGTCTATACCTGCGGGCCGACGGTCTACAACTACCCCCACATCGGCAATATGCGCGCCTATGTCTTTGCCGATGTGCTGGGACGGACGCTGCGCTGGAAGGGCTACGCGCTCACCCATGTCATCAACATCACCGATGTGGGCCACCTCACCGACGATGCCGACGCGGGCGAGGACAAGATGGAGAAGATGGCGGCCGAAAAGGCGCAGTCCATCTGGGACATCGCCGAGCATTACAAAGAGGCCTATTGGGCCGATGTGCGCGCGCTCAACATCCGCCAGCCGGCGCAGTGGACTGTGGCGACCGATTACGTCCCGCAGATGATCGAGTTTGCGAAGGGCATCGCCGGGAAGCACTGCTACGAGCTCGACAGCGGGCTCTATTTCGATGTCTCGACCGTCGCCGACTACGGGCGGCTGGCCCGCGCCCAGACCGAGGAGGGCGAGGGCCGGATCGAGGCGGTCGAGGGCAAGCGCAACGCCGCCGACTTCGCGATCTGGCGCAAGACCCCGCCAGGCGAGACCCGGCAGATGGAATGGGACTCCCCGTGGGGCCGAGGCGCGCCAGGCTGGCACCTCGAATGCTCGGTGATGTCGGGCGAGGTGCTGGGCTTTCCCTTCGATATCCACACCGGCGGGATCGACCACCGCGAGATCCACCACCCCAACGAGATTGCGCAGAACCAGGCGCATTGCTGCACCAATGGGCTCGACGATCCGCGCAATTCGGGCGCGCGCATCTGGATGCACAACAACTTCCTCGTCGAGCGATCGGGGAAGATGTCGAAATCCTCGGGCGAGTTCCTGCGGCTGCAATTGCTGATCGACCGGGGGTATCACCCGCTGGCCTATCGGCTGATGTGCCTTCAGGCGCACTACCGCAGCGAGCTGGAGTTCTCGTGGGAGGGGCTGGGCGCGGCGCTGACGCGGTTGAAGCGGATGGTGATGGGGGTCGAGCGGTTGCAGCAGCGCCTTGAAGCGGAACCTGCGGGTCAAGCTGACATGAGCCTCTATCAGATTGACGAGGCGATTTCAGACGACCTGAATACCGCGAGAGTTCTCGTAATCGCTGAGTCCATTGCGGGCGAGAAGAAGTATGCTGGTGATCGGCTTAACGCCATTGCTGAGTGCGATAAACTTCTCGGCCTGAACCTGTTCGGCCTCACTCGAGCCGACCTGCGCATCCGCCCGAAATCCGCCACCATCACCGAAGCCGAAATCGACACCGCGCTCGCCCGCCGCAAGGAAGCGCGCGCCGCCAAGGACTTCGCCGCCTCGGATGCCATCCGCGATGAACTCGCCGCGCAAGGCGTCGAGGTGATGGATGGCGATCCGCTTGGGTGGGAGTGGAAGCTCTCCTAGCCCTTACGTCTCCCCGGGCTTGACCCGGGGCCCCGCTGCCTTCAACCGCGTCAAAAAAGAAGCGGGCCCCTGGATCAAGTCCGGGGAGACGATAAAGGGGGAAGTACCCATGACCATTCTCGCCATTTCCGGCCTCATCCGCCCCATGCTCGAACACCGCCTCCCCGCAGGCCTCGACGTGCGCTGGTTCATGACCCACGAGGAAGCGCTCGCCGCCGTCGCCGAGGCCGAGATCGGCTGGTTCGACATGAACGATCAGCAGGCGATGGCCCAAACCCTGCGCGCCGCCAAAAAGCTCAAGTGGCTCAATTCGATCTACGCCGGCCTCGATTTCCTGCCGATGGACGTGCTGATCGAGCGCGGCATCACCGTCACCAACGGGGCCGGGATCAATGCGATCACCATCGCCGAATATGTGGTGATGGGGATGCTCACCATCGCCAAGGGCTACCGCGAGGTGGCGCGCGCGCAGGAGCGGCACGAATGGCTGCTCGATTCGCCCGGCAAGCGCGAACTCGCCGGATCCAAGGCGCTGCTGCTCGGCTATGGCGCGATCGGCAGGCTCATAGAGCCCCGCTTGAAGGCCTTCGACATCGAGGTGAGCGTGGTGCGCCGCAGCGCGGGCGAAGGCACGCTCGGTCCGGACGAATGGCGTGCGCAGCTCGATACATTCGACTGGGTGATCCTCGCCGTCCCCGCCACGCCCGAGACCGAAGGCCTGATCGGCGCTGCCGAGCTGGCCGCGATGAAGCCCGACTGCGTCATCGTCAACATCGCCCGCGGCTCTGTGATCGACCAGCCCGCTCTCGTCGAAGCGCTTGAAAGAAAGGCGATCGGCGGCGCGTTTCTCGATGTCACCACGCCCGAGCCGCTGCCGGCGGACCATCCGCTGTGGTCGCTGCCCAATGCGCATATCTCGATGCACCTGTCGGGCCGGGCGCAGGACAAGATGTTCCTCCGCTCGGGCGATCGTTTCCTTGCCAATCTCGCAGCTTATCTGAAGGGCGAGCCTGTCGCCCCGGTGTTCGACCCGCGCCTCGGCTATTGAATCCGCGCGCGGCGGATTGCGCGGTGGCGGTTTTCTGCAATACTCGCGAACCGTGAAGGTCCATCAAGCGACCGGCACATATCCGCGCCAACCGCCGGGGGGCGGTGCGCGGCGGAGCAGGGGCTCCGTAAGCCAGGGGGGAAATACGCACATGAGCGAAGGCCAGAAGGCATCGGACCTGTTCATCGAATGTCTGGAGGCGGAGGGCGTCGAATATATCTTCGGCGTTCCCGGCGAGGAGAACCTCGACTTTCTCGAAAGCCTTTCGAAGTCGGATAAGATCAAGCTGATCCTCACCCGCCACGAACAGGGGGCCGGCTTCATGGCAGCAACCTATGGCCGCCACACCGGGCGCACCGGCGTGTGCATCGCCACACTGGGTCCGGGCGCGACCAATTTCGTGACCGCCGCCGCCTATGCCCAGCTCGGCGGGATGCCGATGCTGATGATCACCGGCCAGAAGCCGATCAAGAAATCGAAGCAGGGCCGCTTCCAGATTCTCGATGTCGTGGCGATGATGGGGCCGATCACCAAATATGCCCACCAGCTCGCCAGCGCCGACAATATCCCCAGCCGCGTGCGCGAGGCGATCCGCCTGGCCGAAGAGGAGAAGCCGGGGGCGGTGCATCTCGAATTCCCCGAGGACATTGCCGAAGAGCACACCACCAGCCGGCCGATTGCCGCCAGCCTCGCCCGCCGCCCTTCCGCCGAGGAGAAGGCGGTGCGTCAGGCGGTGCTCGCCATCGAGAGCGCCAAGGCCCCGATCCTCGTCATCGGCGCGGGCGCCAACCGCAAGATGACCGGGCGGATGCTGCGCCAGCTGATCGACAAGACCGGCATTCCCTTCGTCACCACCCAGATGGGCAAGGGTGTGGTCGATGAACGCCACCCGCTGTTCCTCGGCTGCGCGGCGCTTTCGGCGGGCGATTTCGTCCACCGCGCGATCGAGGACGCGGATTGCATCGTCAATATCGGCCACGACGTGATCGAGAAGCCGCCCTTCTTCATGAGGAACGACGGCGAGGGCCCGGTCGGATCGGACAGCCCGCCCAAGGTGATCCACGTCTCGACCAAGACGGCCGAGGTCGATCCGGTCTACTTCCCGCATATCGAGGTGATCGGCGACATCGCCAATGCGATCTACCAGATCAAGGAAGACATCGTCCCGCAAGGGCGGTGGGACTTCCGGCGGATGCTCGAATACCGCGCCGCCGAGGTCGCCCACACCGCGCCGCTCGCCGCCGATGCGCGCTTCCCGATCTTCCCGCCGCATCTCGTCGCACAGGTGCGCGGCGCCATGCCCGAGGACGGGATCATCTGCCTCGACAACGGGGTCTACAAGATCTGGTTCGCGCGCGGCTACTCCGCCTACCTCCCCAACACCGTGCTGCTCGACAATGCGCTGGCGACGATGGGCGCCGGCCTACCGAGCGCAATGATGAGCGCGATGCTCTATCCGGAGCGCAAGGTGATGGCGATCTGCGGCGATGGCGGGTTCATGATGAACAGCCAGGAGATGGAAACCGCCGTTCGGCTGGGGCTCAACCTCACCATCCTGATCCTGCGCGATGATGCCTACGGGATGATCCGGTGGAAGCAGGCCAATATGGGCTTTGCCGATTTCGGCCTGACCTATGGCAACCCCGATTTCGTCCAGTATGCCGAGAGCTATGGCGCGACCGGGCACCGGGTGACCTCGTCCGAGCATCTCACCGACCTGCTGGCGCACTGCCTCGCCACGCCGGGGGTGCATCTGATCGATTGCCCGGTTGACTATACCGAGAACGACCAGATCCTGAACCGCGACATCAAGCGGCTTTCCGCCGAGCTTTAACCTCGTCCCCCTCCCGCTTGCGGGAGGGGCTAGGGGTGGGCGCGAAGCCGCACCGCCCCTGCTTTCCCACCCCCGGCCCCTCCCGCAGGCGGGAGGGGGGAAGGAATTGACAATGCTCAAATCCACCTATCCCCTCTACCTCAACAACAAGGCGGTCCAGCCCAACACCGATCTCGCGGTGACGGACAAGTACACCGGCGAGGTCGCCTTCCGCACCGCGCTGGCGACGCCGGACATCATCGAGGAGGGGATCGCCGGAGCGGTGCGCGCCGCCGAGCCGATGGCGCGGCTCGCCTCCTACGAGAGGCAGGACGTGCTGATGCATTGCGTGCGCCGGTTCAAGGAGCGCGCCGACGAGCTTGCCTATGCCCTGTGCGTCGAGGCGGGCAAGCCGATCAAGGATGCCGAAGGCGAGGTCAGCCGGTTGATCGACACCTTCCGCATCGCTGCCGAGGAAGCGGTCAGGAACTATGGCGAAGTCCAGCCGCTCGACATTTCCCCGCGCGCCAAGGGCTATCAGGGGATGTGGAAGCGCGTTCCCATCGGGCCGTGCAGCTTCATCTCGCCGTTCAACTTCCCGCTGAACCTTGCCGCACACAAGATCGCCCCGGCGATTGCGATGGGCTGCCCCTTCGTGATGAAGCCCGCCTCCAAGACGCCCTTGGGCGCGATCATCATGGGCGAGGTGCTGGCCGAGTGCGACGTGCTGCCCGAGGGCGCCTTCTCGATCCTGCCTGCCAGCCGCGACGGGGCGGACCTCTTCACCGAGGACGAGCGGTTGAAATTGCTGAGCTTCACCGGCTCGCCCGGCGTCGGCTGGGACCTCAAGGCCAAGGCGGGCAAGAAGAAGGTCGTGCTGGAACTCGGCGGCAACGCGGCGGTGATCATCGACAAGGATGCCGATCTTGCCGACGCCTTGGAGCGGGTGATCTTCGGGGCCTTCTACCAGTCGGGCCAGTCCTGCATCGGGGTGCAGCGTATCCTCATCCACGCCGAGGTTTACGACCGGTTCAAGGCGATGCTGGTGGAGCGGGCGGGCAAGCTGGTCGCGGGCGATCCCAAGGAGCGGAACACCTTCATCGGCCCGATGATCTCCGATGGCGAGGCCAAGCGCTTGAAGCGCTGGATCGACGAGGCGGTCGAAGCGGGCGCGACCCTGCTGTGCGGCGGGGGGCTCAGCCGCGGCAACATGCTCGAGGCGACGCTGCTCGAGGGCGTGCCCGATAATGCCAAGGCCAAGAACGAGGAGGCTTTCGGCCCGCTCGCCATTCTCCAGAAGTTCTCGCACTTCGAGGCGGCGCTGGAGGAGGTCAACAACTCGAAATTCGGCCTTCAGGCGGGCATTTTCACCCGCGACCTGTTCCAGATGTTCGACGCCTGGGACCGGCTCGATGTCGGCGGGGTCGTCATCAACGACGTACCAAGCTACCGCGTCGACAACATGCCCTATGGCGGGGTGAAGGATTCAGGGCTGGGCCGCGAGGGCATCCGCTTTGCCATGGAGGATATGAGCGAGATCCGGAATCTGGTGGTGCGACGCACCTGATCCTCCCCGGCACGGGGAGGGGGACCACGCGAAGCGTGGTGGAGGGGCGAGCAAAGGTCCGCCCCTCCACCAGACTTCGTCTGGTCCCCCTCCCCTTAAGGGGAGGATCACCCCTCCTCGAGCAGCAGCAGCACCGCCGTCACCGCGAGCCGTTCCATCGCGCCGAAGCGGTGGTCGACCTTGCTGATCGTCGCATCGGCGACGAGCTGGTTGGGGAGGGCGAATTCGTGGTCGGGCAGCTGCTCGATCAGTTCCTCGCCCGCAGCGACAGCCTCGGGCCCGCAGAACTCCATCACCACCTCGTGGCGCGTGCCCGAGAAGGTGATCGAGGCCCAGCACTTCTCCTCGTGGGAAAGCACCGTGCCGTGACCGGAGGTGATGGCGAGCAGCGCCGAGCGCACGCGGTCGGCCAGCGTGCGGCGCGGGCGCTGGAAGCGGGTGAGGCCCAGGAGCGGCGCGGACTTGATTTCGGGCGCGCGGAGGTCCGCGAGGTGGTGTGCGAAGGGATCGCGCAGGCTTTCGGTGAGCATCATGCCATCTCCCTCGCTTGCGTGGAGGCACCATCGGCATAGCCCTGCATCCACGCGCGGGTGCGCAGTTCGGTGTCGCGGCGCGGGGTGCGGCCCATGCGCAGATCGAGCACGAAGCGCGGGTCGCGGGCGGCGAGGCGGCCGAATCGGGTGGCGGGCATGGCGTGGGCCCGGAGGAAATTTTCGATGGTCCGAAGCAGCATGGTTTTGCGTCCCTGATGGTTGCTGATCTGGCGGTTCGCACCGGACGAATCGCCCGATGTTCCTGATTTGTTTCAAACTATTTCCTACTTGGCTAGGAAAAATCCTTCATGTAGGATGTCCCTATGGTGCATTCCTCCTCTTCGCCGCGAGAAAGCCTTGCGGGCCCGCGGGCAAGGCTGCTCCAATTGTCGCAGGCGCGCGGCGCCAGTCTGGCCGCGCTCTCCGAATTGCTGGGGCGTAACCCTTCCTATCTCCAGCAATTCATCCGCAAGGGCTCTCCCCGCAAACTGGAGGAGCAGGACCGTGCAACGCTTGCCCGCTTTTTCGGTGTGAACGAAAGCGAACTGCGCGAGACGCAGGAAAAATCCTATGAAAACCCCCTCGGGCGGCGCGGAGCCGATGAGTGGGTCGACGTGCCCCGGCTCGATCTCGGCGCGGCGGCAGGCGCGGGGAGGGTGCCGGGCGGGGAGGCGGCGTTCGACACCTTCCGCTTCTCGCGCCGCTGGCTAGAGGAACAGGGCCTCGCCCGCGCGGAGCTGTCTGCGATCCGTGTGGAAGGGGATTCGATGGAGCCGCTGCTCAACGACGGCGACGAAATCCTCGTCGACCGCAGCCCCCGGCCGTTCCGTGACGGCATCCACGTGGTCCGCCTCGGCGATACGCTGATGGTGAAGCGCGTCGCCAGCGTCGGGCCGGGGCGGGTGGCGCTGCTCTCGCAGAACTTCGCCTATCCGCCGGTGGAGGTGGCAGCGGAGGAGGTCGCGATTATCGGGCGGGTTGTGTGGAAGGGGGGGCGGGTCTAAGCCTGCGGCCATGACTGACCAGCCCCAACTCCCCATGCGCGCGGCGATCATTCCGGTGACGCCGCTCCAGCAGAACTGCTCGCTGATCTGGTGCACCAAAACGATGCGCGGGGCGCTGGTCGATCCGGGCGGGGATCTGGACAAGCTCAAGGAAGGCGTCGCCAAGGCCGGCGTCACGCTCGAAAAGCTGCTCGTCACCCACGGGCATCTCGACCACTGCGGGCAGACCGGGATGCTGGCGGACGAGTTGGGCCTGCCCATCGAAGGCCCGCACGAGGATGACCGCTTCTGGATCGACCAATTGGACGATGACGGCCCGCGCTGGGGGATGGTGGCCAAGAGCTTCACGCCGACCCGCTGGCTGAAGCACGGCGACACGGTGACGGTGGGCGAACTCACATTGGACGTGATCCACTGCCCCGGCCACACCCCCGGCCACGTGGTGTTCTACCACGCGCCGAGCCGCTTCGCGATTGTCGGCGATGTGCTATTCCAGGGGAGCATCGGCCGCACCGATTTCCCGAAGGGCAATCATCAGGACCTGATCGATTCCATCACCCAGCGCCTCTGGCCGCTCGGCGAGGATGTGATGTTCATCCCCGGCCACGGCCCCACCAGCACCTTTGGCCGCGAGCGCAAGACCAATGCGTTCGTGAGCGATTACGCGCTTTCTTGATCCTCCCTGAAGGGGAGGGGGACCATGCGCAGCATGGTGGAGGGGCGGGTGGCCGTTCGCCACTCCACCCCGCCGCTGGCGCGGCGCGGTCCCCCTCTCCCAAGGGAGAGGATTACATCACCCCCGCAGCCACCAGCGCCGCCACAATGGCGAGGCCAAGCTGCACCAGCATCGTGGTGAGCGTGCCGACCATCCGGCCCCAGCCCCAGTTGCCACCGTCCATGCCGAAGCCGTGCAGCACCCGGCCGATCATGTAGGCCGCCGCCACGAAGGCCAGCCACTCGCCGCCCTTGCCCGTCAGCTCGATTCCCGCGATCAGCACCAGCACGAAGGCGGTGTTTTCGACATAGTTGAGCTGCGCGCGCATCCGGCGCTGGAGGCTTTCGTGTCCGCCATCGCCGACGCTGACCTGAAGCGCGGTGCGCAGGGCGCCAATGCGGATCCCCAGCCAGATGTTGAGCACGGCGGCAGCCGCCGCGGCAGCGAGCGTTACAGGAAGCACGGTCATGATTGAGATCCCCTCGTTGATTGGCGCTCATTGCTAGGGCGGCTCCGCACGGGTTGCAACGCGCGAATTTTCAGCTATAGCGCGCGCCTTCCCGCCACGGCTGGCCAAGGAATGCGCGCAAGTCTCATGCTTGTGTGCGCACACTCCTTGCCGTAAGGGCGGCCTTCGAGAATCGCAGGTGCCGGTGGCATCGCACGTCAGTTATTTGAGGAAATGGTGCCGCCATGGCTGTCCCCAAGAGAAAAGTTTCGCCTTCCCGCCGCGGCATGCGTCGTTCGCACGATGCCCTGAAGGTCGAAGCCTTCCACGAGTGCCCGAACTGCGGCGAACTCAAGCGCCCGCACAACATCTGCGGCCACTGCGGCCACTATAACGGGCGTCAGGTCGTCGCCGTCGGCTGAGTGCCGCAGGCTGCAACGATAGACCGGAGATGAGCACGATGAGCCTGCCGCGTATCGCTGTCGATGCGATGGGCGGCGATGAAGGCGTGCGCGTCATGGTCGAAGGCGCGGCGCTCGCCCGCCGCCAGCACGAAAAGTTCAAGTTCCTGCTGGTGGGTGACGGTGCGCGCATCGAAGCCGCGCTCGACAACCACCCCAACCTGCGCGCGGCCTCCGAAATTCTCCATTGCGACGATGTGGTGGGCGGCGACGAGCTGCCCAGCAAGGCGATCCGCCGCGCCAAGACCACCTCGATGGGTCTGGCCGTCAATGCGGTGAAGACGGGTGACGCCGGCGCTGCGGTCAGCGCGGGGAACACCGGCGCGCTGATGGCGATGAGCAAGCTCGCGCTGCGCACCATGCCGGGGATCGACCGCCCGGCGCTCGCCGCGATCATGCCCACGCTGCAATCGCACGACGTGGTGATGCTCGATCTCGGCGCCAATACCGAGGCGGACGCGCGCAACCTCGTCCAGTACGCGGTGATGGGCGCGGCCTATTCGCGGATCGTCAACGGCTTCGAGCGGCCGGTGGTGCGCCTCCTCAACATCGGCACCGAGGAGATCAAGGGCACCGAGGAATTGCGCGATGCTGCCGCCATCCTCGCCGCCGCCTCGGCCGATGGCGGGCTCGCGCTCCAGTTCGACGGCTTTGTCGAGAGCGACAAGATCAACCGCGGCGAGACCCATGTGGTCGTCACCGACGGCTTTTCCGGCAATATCGCGCTGAAGGCGATCGAAGGCTCGGCGCGCTTCGTCACCGACCTGCTGAAGCAGGCCTTCACCTCCTCGCTGCGCTCGAAGATCGGCTTCCTCGTCTCGCGCCCTGCGACCGAGCTGCTGCGTCACCATCTCGACCCGAACAACCATAATGGCGCGGTCTTCCTCGGCCTCAACGGGGTGGTGGTGAAGAGCCACGGCAGCGCCACCGCCAAGGGCGTCGCCCATGCCGTCGCGGTGACCGCGCGCCTGCTCGAGAACAAGCTTACCGAACGGATCGCGCAGGATCTCTCCGCCCTCGGCGAGGAAAGTCTGCGCCGCAAGGGGCGCACCGCCGCCTCCGCCGCACCCCCCGCGACCGACAGCGAGGCGACAGCGTGAGTGGTTCGCGGCTGCTCGGGACGGGCTCGGCGCTGCCACGGCGGGTCGTCACCAATGCCGAACTGGCGCAGAAGGTCGACACCTCGGACGAGTGGATCGTGGCGCGCACCGGTATCCGCCAGCGCCATATCGCCGGGCCGGACGAGACCACCTCCACCCTCGCCATCGCCGCCGCGCGGGCCGCGCTGGCCGATGCCGGGGTCGAGGCGTCGAGCATCGGCCTCATCATCCTTGCAACAGCCACGCCCGACAACACCTTTCCCGCCACCGCCACCAAGGTGCAGGCCGCGCTCGGCTGCCAGGGCGGCGTCGCCTTCGACGTTGCGGCGGTGTGCTCGGGCTTCCTCTACGCGCTCGCCACGGCCGATTCGCTGCTGCGCACCGGCATGGCCCGGCGCGCTTTGGTGATCGGCGCGGAAACCTTCAGCCGCATCCTCGACTGGGAGGACCGCACCACCTGCGTCCTGTTCGGCGACGGGGCCGGCGCGGTGGTGCTCGAAGCGCCCTCGGACCAGAGCGAAGGGGTCGGCATCCTCGCCACCAGGCTCCATGCCGATGGCGACCAGCACGATCTGCTCTATGTCGACGGCGGCCCCTCGACCACGCAGACCGTCGGCCATGTGCGGATGCGCGGACAGGAAGTGTTCCGCCATGCGGTGGTCAATCTGTCGGATGTGCTCAAGGAAGTGCTTGAAGAAACAGGGATTTCCCCGCAGGATCTCGACTGGGTCGTGCCCCACCAGGCCAATGCCCGGATCCTCGATGCGACCGCCCGCAAGCTCGGAATTTCGCCGGAGAAAGTGGTCGTGACAGTCGACCGCCACGCCAACACCTCGGCCGCGTCGGTGCCGCTCGCGCTCGACATCGCGCGCAAGGACGGGCGGATCAAGACGGGCGATCTCGTCATGCTTGAGGCGATGGGCGGCGGCTTCACCTGGGGTGCGAGTCTGATCCGCATGTGAGCCGCGGCGGTACCTTTGCTTGCCACGTCCTAACACAATTGCTGAAAACTCACAGGATCTGGCGGCATCGCTTTGCAAAAGCGCCGGAAAACCCGTAAGCTCCAAGTCTTCGTTCGGGTCGCGCCGCGAAGGAGAAATCGCATGATGCGTTCGGTTGGCACTTTGACCCGCGCCGATCTGGCAGAAACCATCAACCGCAAGATGGGTTTCAGCCGCGCTGAATCGCTCGACATGGTCGAAGCGATCCTCGGCAAAATGAGCGACGCTCTCGCCCGGGGCGAGAATGTCAAGATCTCGGGCTTCGGCAGCTTTGTGCTGCGCGACAAGAACGAGCGGATCGGCCGCAATCCCAAGACCGGGATCGAGGTGCCGATCACGCCGCGCCGCGTCATGACGTTCCGGGCGAGCCAGCTCCTCAAGGAACGCATTGTCAAGGGATGAGACAGCACAGGTGAGGCCAGATGACCGCATTCGATGACGGCAAGGACGAGGGCGCGTTGCGCACCATCGGCGAAGTCAGCGAGGCGCTGGGCATCCGGCCTCACGTGCTGCGGTACTGGGAAGCGCAGTTCCCGCTGCTCAAACCGCTGAAGCGCAGCGGCGGGCGGCGCTATTATCGCCCGGCCGACATCCAGATGGTCAAGACCATCGACCGGCTCGTCAATCGTGAAGGCTATACCCTGAAGGGCGCCGAAGCGGTGCTGCGCGCAAGCGCCAGGGCCGCGCCGGCCACCCCGTCAGCGGCCGCAGCTGAGCAGGCCGCCCCCGGCGTGCGCCTGATGGTCGCCGAAGGGCCCGAGATGGCAGAGATCATCGCCGGCCTGAAAGCGGTGCGCGCGCGCCTCGCTGCCGCCCTCGCGACCTGAGCCCGCCTTACTCCGCCGCCAGCAGCGCGGCCTCTCCCAGATCGACGCTGACGAGCCGCGAGACGCCCTTTTCCGCCATCGTCACCCCGAACAGCCGGTGCATCCGGCTCATCGTCACCGCATTGTGGGTGACGATCAGATAGCGCGTGGTGGTGGTGGCGACCATCGATTCGAGCAGGTCGCAGAAGCGTTCGACATTGGCATCGTCGAGCGGCGCGTCGACTTCGTCGAGCACGCAGATCGGCGCGGGGTTGGTGAGGAACAGCGCGAAGATCAGGGCCGTCGCCGTCAGCGCCTGCTCGCCGCCTGACAGCAGCGAGAGCGATTGCAGCCGCTTGCCCGGCGGCTGGGCGTAGATTTCCAGCCCGGCCTCGAGCGGATCGTCGCTATCGACCAGCGCGAGATGCGCCTGCCCGCCTTCGAACAGGCGGGTGAAGAGCACGCGGAAATGCCCGTCGACCGCTTCGAAGGCGGCGCGCAGCCGCTCGCGGCCCTCGCGGTTGAGGCTGCCGATCGAGCCGCGCAGGCGGGCGATCGCCTCGACCAGTTCGGCCTGCTCCTCGGCGCTGCTGCCATGTTCCTGCTCGATCCGGGCGAGTTCGTCGGCGGCGACGAGATTGACCGGGCCAATCCGCTCGCGCGCGGCGGTGAGCTTTTCGAGTTCGGCGGATTCCTCGGCTGCCTGCGCCAGATCGCCTTCGTCGAAGCCGAAGCGCTGGCCGAGCAGCGGCGGCGGGCACTGGAAGCGCTCGCCCGAAATGCGCGCCATCTCGGCGCGGCGAAGTTCCTCGTTCTCGGCCCGTGCGGCAAGGCTGGCGCGGCTCTCGCGCGCCTGGGCGAGGACTTCGGTGCGCTGGCTGAGCGTGGTGTCGGCGATGCGCTGCCGGCTGTCGGCCTCGCGCATGGCTGCATCGGCTGCGGCGAGTTCCTGCGCCAGCCGCTTGGCGGTCGCCTCGCCCGCGTCGATCTCGGCGGCGAGGGCTGCGGGCTTGGCCGCATGGACGGCTTCTTCCTCCGCGATTTCGGCGAGGCGGCGTGCGGTTTCGGCCATGCGGCGCTCGGCATCCGAGGCGCGGGCCTGCCAGCCGGCGTGGTCGGCCTGCTGGGCTGCGAGCCGCTCACGGTGCGCGGCAAGCGCCTGATCCTGCGCGGCGAGATCGGCGAGGGCGGCCTGCACTGCGGCGCGGGCGGCGGCGTTCCTCGCCTGTGCGGCCTCGAGCGCCGCGCGGCCTGCGTCGCGGGCCGGGAGCTTCTCGCGCGCGGCGCAGGCGGCCGCGACATCGGCTTTGGCAGCGGCGATCTGGACGGCGATGTCACCGGCACTGGCGGCGAGTTCGGCAAGCCGCGCGGCGAGGCGCTCCTTGGCCGCCTCGGCCTGGTCGAGCCGGCGCAGGGCCTGCCGCTCGGCCTCGATCGCGGCGGCGATGCCGCGCTCCTGCGCGACAAGATCGGTCTGGAGCGCTGCCAGCGCCTCGCGCACGGCCTTGTCCCCGGCCTCGGCCCTGGTGGCAGCGTCGCGCAAGGGGGGCAGGGCGGCTTCAAGCTCGGCAAAGCGGTTGGCGGCTTCGAGCCGGGCGGCTTCAGCCGCGCCTTCGCCGCGCGCCACAAAGCCGTCCCAGCGCCTGAGGTGCCCGGCGCGGGTGACGAGCCATTCGCCGGGAGCCAGCGCGCGGCCGTCATCCTCCTCGAGGCAGTGGACGAGGGCGAGGCGGGCGGCGAGTTCTGCGGGGCAGTCCGAAAGGCGCGACAGAAGGCTGCCCGCGACCGGCCTGGGGGCATTCGCTCCCGTCCAGAAGCGCCCGTCCTGCGGCGTGGCAGGTGCGCCCAGCGGCGATTTGCCATCGCGCCCCAGCACTGCGGCAAGCGCGCGTTCGTAGCCGGGGGCAACGCTCACCTTGTCGAGCGGGGTCGCAAGGCCCTGCCGCCCGGCCTCGCGCTTGGCGCGCGCCTCGCGGTCGCGGGCAAGCGCGGCGTGTTCCCGCTCGACCCCGGCAAGCTCGGCGCGGGCTGCGGCAAGCGCGGAGGCGGCCTCGTCGCGCGCGGCCTGCAATTCGCCCTTGCGCCCCTGATCTGCCGCGAGCCTTGCGCGCAGGCCTTCGAGTTCCTCCGCTGCCGCTGCGGCCGCCGCGCGCGCGGCGATCACGTCGGCCTCGGGATCGCCGCTGGCGGCGAGTTCGGCGCGGGTGCGTTCGAGCCGGTCGGCCTCGGCCTCGATCCGGGCGAGGCGCGCCTCGGCCTGTTCGACCGCGGCTTCGGCAACGCGCCATTCGGCCTCGACCCCGGCCTGATCGGCGGTGGCCTTGGCGAGGGCGAGTTCGGCGGCACGGCTGGCGCGTTCCTTGTCCTCGGCCTTTTCGGCGATGAGGGGGCGCGCGGCCGCGGCGTTATCCACCGCCTCGCGGCTGACGGCAAGTTCGTCAGTAAGCCGTGCCAGCGCCTCGACCGCCGCGCCGGTCAGGCGGTCGGCATCGGAGCGATCCTCCTCCAGCCGGGTGCGCTGGCGGGCAAGATCGGCGAGGCGGGTCTCAGCGGCATCGAGCTTCTCGGCGAGCGCGGCCATGCGGTGCCCGTGGGCGCTGGCATCGTCGCGCCGGTCAGCAAGCTCGTCGCGCGCTTCGGAGAGCGCCTGGGCCGCGGCAGCCTGCTCCTGCTGGGCGATCCCGACGGCAGCTTGCGCCTCGGCGACCCGGGCCTCGGCGCCCTCGGCCGCCGCCCGGGCCATCTTCGCCGCCTCGGCGGCCTCGCGCCAGCGGGCGAACAGCAGCCGCGCTTCGGCGGCCTGGATGCGGGTGGTGAGTTCGGTGTAGCGCTCGGCCTGCTTGGCCTGGCGCTTCAGACTCGCGATCTGCGCGTCGAGCCCCGCCATCAGGTCTTCGAGCCGGGCGAGGTTCGCCTCGGCGCCGCGCAGCTTGCTCTCGGCATCCTTGCGGCGGACATGGAGGCCCGCGATCCCTGCCGCCTCTTCGAGCATCGCCCGGCGCTCGGCGGGCTTGGCGGCGATCACCTGCGCGATCTTGCCCTGGCTGACGAGCGCGGGGGAATGGGCACCGGTCGCGGCATCGGCGAAGGTGAGGGCGACATCCTTGGCGCGCACGTCGCGGCCGTTGACGCGGTAGGCAGAGCCCGCGCCGCGCTCGATCCGGCGGGTGACGACCAGCTCATCGCCGCGATCATCGCTCGCCTGGAGCACCACTTCGGCGAAATCGCGCGGCGGGCGGGTGGAGGTGCCCGCGAAGATCACGTCCTCCATCCCGCCCGATCGCATCGACTTGGCCGAGGTCTCCCCCATGACCCAGCGGATCGCTTCGAGCAGGTTGGACTTGCCGCAGCCGTTGGGGCCGACGACGCCAGTCAGCCCCGGCTCAATGCGCAGTTCCGCCGGCTCGACGAAGCTTTTGAAGCCGCTGAGCTTGAGCCGGTGGATCTGCATCGGCTGACCTGGCCGTCAGCCTCAGCGCGCGCCGGCGCGCTGGAGCAGGGGTTCGAGCTGCGCCCAGCTTCCGGCATCGAGCTTCTGGCCGTTGAGCAGGAAGGTCGGGGTCTGGTTGATCCCGTCTTCGGTCGCATAGCCTTCCGAGATCTTGGAAAGCTTCTCGAGGCTGGCGAAATCGGCCATGCAGGTGCGTGCCTGGTCCTCGCTGATCCCGCGCGCGGCGAAGAATTCGTAGAGGCCGGTCAGCGCGCCGAATTGCACGAAGCGCTGGTTTGCGGGCAGGGCGTTGACGCTTTCGAGCGCGGCCTGGTTGGCATAGGCGCGTTCCTGGATCGGCTGGAGGTTCGCCCACACCTGGTCGGCCAGCGGCAGGGCTGCCTCGGGGTTGGAGCAGCCGATCAGGCGGGTCAGCGCCAGATCGAGCGGGCCATGGATCAGGAAGCTGCGGAATTCGAAGCTGACGCGGCCGGAATTGACGTAATTCGCCAGCAGCGGCTCCATGCCCTCACCCGCAAAGCGCGCGCAGGCCGGGCAGGTGAGCGAGCCGTATTCGACCAGCTTGAGCGGGGCATCGGGGTTGCCGACAAGATAGCCGCCTTCCTCGGTGGTGGCGACCTTCTGCGACCAGCTCGTGCCGGCCGGCGCGGCGACCACCGGCAGGGGTTCGCCGCTGGCTGCGGCGCCGCCGGTCGCATCGTCACCGCAAGCCGCCAGCATCAGCGGCGCAAAGGCGACGAGCGAGAGCGAAGCGAAGCGTTTCATGTTCATCGGGCAAGCCATCCTCAGGTATCAAAGCGCGCAGGATAGCCCCTCACGCGGGTGCGCAGCAAGCGCGCGCGTGGGGGCCTGTGAAAAAGTCAGGCGTCAGTTCGCAGGCGGAGCAAAGCGCGCCGCCAGCACCGGGTAGAGGCTTTCCCAGCCATAGACATCGGCGAGCAGCTTGCCGTCGAGAGCGAAGCTCGGCGTGCCCCGGACAGCGAATTCGGCGGTGTCGGCCTCGTCGATCGCGATCAGCCTGCGCGCGGCGGCATCATTGGCAAGGCAGGCGTCGAGCTCGGCCCGCGATTGCCCGCGCGCGGCGGCAACGAGGTCGGCAAGGCCGAGCGCGCTCGCGGCGTTCATGCGGCCCGCCTTGTCGGCGCGCTCCCAGATCGCCTGCTGGCTCGCTGGCGCGGCGCGGGCCTTGCCGAGCCAGACCGCCTGATTGAGCATCAGCGCCTGGTGGCGCGCCTTGAAGCCGGCCGGATCGCCGCAGCCGGCGAGGAGCGCGGCGGTGATATCGAGCCCGCTGTGGATCTGGGTGCGCACCTCGAGCGAGAGCTTGCCCGGCGCGATCAGCACGATCTCGAGCGGCGGTTCGCCGCGCGCCGCGAAGGCCGCGCAATGCGGGCAGGTGTAGCTGATAAACTCGGTGAGCGTGGCGGGCGCATCGGGATTGCCGATTACATGGCCGCGCTCGCTGCGGCGGATGGTGCTGGCCCAGCTGCTGGGGTTCTCGCGGGGTGCAAAGGCGCTGCCCCGGCGCGCAAGATCCTGCGCGGCCGGGCGGGCCGGCTGGGGCCGGGGCGTCTGCTGGGCAGCGGCAGGGCCGGCGGCGAGCACCAGGGCGGCAGCGGCAAGGAGCGGGGGCTTGATCATCTGTTGTCGTCTTCCGGAGGGGTCGGCGCCTCGCTGTTCGAGAGGCTGCGGGCAAGGGACTCAAGAACGGTGCGCAATTCGGGGTCGCCGATATCGCGCAAGCTGTCGCCGAGCTCCAGCGGGATCGGCTTCAGGGAGGGCGGAGGCTTGGCCGGCCTGCCCTCGGCGGGCGGGATGACCGCGCCCTGCCGCAGCTTGACGCGGGCGACGGCGCGGTAGCCGAAGAAGCGGTTCACCCGCTCGATGATCTCCGGGATGACCTGCTCGATCAGCGGCGCATGGGCCGGGACGACAACGAGCTGGAGGATGCCCTCCGCCTTCTCGCCGGGAGGAAAGCGGATCGCCTCCGGGCTGCACACGCGGGCGTGGCGCGGGCCGACGATCTCGGGCCAGCGGGTCACGACCGAGGACTGCACGAAGCCGAAGCGGCGGAAGGCGGTGCGGCCGATCTCGGGCATGAGATCGCCGATCGCCTTGGCGCCCTGTCCGCGCGGGCGGGCATAGGGTTTGATTTGGCCCTTCTTGCCCGAGGTGGTCTTGTCGCTTCCCATGATCGCCACGGCCATGCCATAGGCCGCGCGTGACCGCCAGCATCTCCGCTTCGCTTCTCGACTGGTATGACGCGAACGCCCGCGACCTGCCGTGGCGCCTGCCGCCGGGGGTGCCGCTGCCGGACGATGCCGACTGGCCCTATCGCGTGTGGCTGTCCGAGGTGATGCTCCAGCAGACCACGGTGGCGGCGGTGAAGCCCTACTTCGCCCGGTTCACCGCCCTGTGGCCGAGCGTCGATGCGCTCGCCGCCGCGAGCGATGACGACGTCATGGCGGCATGGGCGGGGCTCGGCTATTACTCGCGTGCCCGCAATCTGGTGAAATGCGCCCGTGCGGTGGCGGAAAGGGGCGGCTTTCCCGCGACCGAGGCGGAACTGCGCGCGCTCCCCGGTCTGGGCGACTACACCGCCGCTGCCGTCGCTGCGATCGCCTTCGGAAAGCCTGCGGTGGTGGTCGATGCCAATGTCGAGCGGGTGGTGGCACGGCTTTTCGCCATCGATGCGCCGCTGCCGGGGGCGCGGAAGGCCATCCGCGCCGCCGCCGCCACGATCACGCCCGAGAAGCGCGCCGGCGACTTTGCCCAGGCGATGATGGATCTCGGCAGCCAGGTCTGCACCGGCAAGGCGCCGCGCTGTCTGCTCTGCCCGCTGGCCGACGCGTGCAAGGGCCGCAAGGCGGGGGAGCCGGCGCGCCTTCCCGTCAAGCCGCCGAAGAAGGCCGTCCCCGAGCGGCATGGCACCGCTTTCTGGATCACGCGCAGGCAGGGGCGCGAGGTCTGGCTCGTCACCCGGCCCGGCACGGGGATGCTCGGCGGGATGCGCGCTCTGCCCGACGACGGCTGGAGCGCGCGCGCCGATGGCTCGGGCGCGCCGCCGCTGGCGGGCGACTGGCGCGTGCTGGGTGCGGTGCGGCACGGCTTTACCCATGCCCATCTCACGCTCGAGGTGAGGGCGCTGGAAAGCGAAGGGCAGCCGCCGGGCGAGGGCCAGTGGTGGGCGGTCGCGCGGATCGGCGAGGCGGGGCTTGCGACCCTGTTTGCCAGGGCCGCAGCGCTTGCCCTCGCCGGGGCTTAGAAGATCCCGCCGCCAAGGCTCAGGCGCACGCCCGCCACCAGCAGCACCACAAGGCAAAAATTGCGCCCCCCGTCGCGCGACGAGAGCGCGCCAAGGATCACCCCGAGGGCGATCAACGGCAGGGCGAACCAGTTGAGCGCCCCCAGAAACGGGATCTGCGCCGGGATCACGATCACGAGGCTAACGAGGCCGATGAGGTAGGCGAGGATATTGAACATGTGTTCTAGATAGGCAATACACCTCCCCGTGCAAGCACGCAGCGTCCACGCGATTGACCGGCGCGTCGGCCTGCCGCAGACATGGCGCCAAGACCCGTCTGTTCCGGAGATTCTGCCCCGATGCCTTCCCTCGATCTTGCCGCTGCCGCCCTTTCGCGCCGTTCACTGCTTCGTGCGGGCGCGCTGTTCGCCGGCGGTGCGGCGCTCGGCGGCCTGCCGTTCGGCCGCATGGCCCTTGCCCATGACGTGAGCGAGAACTGGCCCAATGTGGCCGCGCTTGCGGATAAGTATGTGTCCCAGAGGAAGGTCGCCAACCTCCTGCTGACTTTCGGCTGGGGGCAGCAGGACATGGCCCACACGGTTGGCGGCGGCGCGCTGGCGCTGGCGAGGCCGGCGGCGGTGGACGAGAACTCGCTCTACCGCATCTATTCCATGACCAAGCCGATCACCGGCATGGCCGCGATGATCCTGATCGACGAGGGCAAGCTCGGTCTCGACCAGCCGGTCGCCGAGATCCTTCCGGCTTTCCGCGACATGCGGGTGCTGGTGAACCCCGAAGGCTCGCTCGACGAGACGGTGCCTGCCATCCGCCCGATCACGATCCGCCAGCTCCTCACCCACACGGCGGGCCTCGGCTACCAGATCGTCAGCAAGGGGCCGCTGCAGAAGGCCTATGGCGAGGCCGGTCTGGTCGGCGCGCCGGTCAGCCGGATGCCGATCCCGGGTGTTCCGCCGGTCACGCCTGCACCCAGCCTCGCCGACTTCGCCGACCGCCTCGCCGAGTTGCCCTTGATGTACCAGCCGGCCACCAGGTGGAGCTATTCCTGCTCGCTCGACCTGCTCGGCCGGGTGATCGAGGTGGTGAGCGGCATGGAGTTCGAGGCCTTTCTCAAGCAGCGCATCTTCGCGCCTTGCGGCATGACCAGCACCTGGTTCCAGGTGCCCGCCAGCGAGGCGCAGCGCCTCACCGACAATTACGGCATCCTCGGCAGCAATGCCTTCCCGATCGATCCCGGACCGGCCTCGATCTTCCTCGACGCGCCGAGCGTGAAGAACGGCGGCGGCGGCCTGGTGTCGAGCCCGAAAGACTATGACCGCTTCCTCAGGATGCTGCTCGGCTATGGCCGGATCGACGGCAAGTTCGTGATGAGCGAGGAGGCGGTGCGGGTGGGCACCTCGAACCTCGTTCCCGCCACGGTCGATCTCACCGGCAGCTGGATCGCGGGCGAGGGCCATGGCGCAGGCGGCCGCTCCAAGGGCACGACCTTCGGCTGGGGCGGAGCGGCGGGCACGCTGGCGGCGGTCGATTTCGGCCTCGGGCTGCGCTCGTGCCTGTGGACGCAGTACATGCCCTCGGATGCCTATCCGATCCGCGACGAATTCATCGCCGCGCTCGAGAAAGACCTCGCCGCGATGCGCGCGGCCAAGAAGGCAGCGTGATGCACGCCCCCGCGCCGCAATCGCTGCCGATGGCCTTCGCCGGATCGCCGCTCGACCGCGCCGACCATATCCGGGTCGATGACGAGGCCCTCGCCGGGCTGATGAACTGGAAGGCAAGGGTGTTGCTGCTGGACGGCCTCTTGCCGGGGGTCGATGATCAGGGCGGCCTGGTCTGGGGCTCGCTGGCCGACGTGCCCGAGACGGCCGAGCTGGTGTTCCTCGGGATGCTGGACGGCAAGGCGCATTTCGCCCCCGTCCCGGGCGAGGGTGCGGAGGGCCCCGCCTATGCCATGCCGCGGGCGTGGCAGCTGATGACCCAGCTCTCGGCCCCCGATCTGGCGATCTATGGCGGGGCGCGAAGCCTTGCCGATTGGCACGCGCGCCACCGTTTCTGCGCGCGGTGCGGGGCGCCGACCAAGCTGGTGAAGGGCGGCTGGCAGCGGCATTGCGACGGCTGCGGCGCGGACCATTTCCCGCGCACCGATCCGGTGACAATCATGCTGGTCGAGCACGAGGACAAGCTGCTGCTCGGCCGCCAGCCGCGTTTCCCGCCCAAGATGTATTCCGCGCTCGCGGGCTTTGTCGAACCGGGAGAGACCATCGAGGAAGCGGTCGCGCGGGAGATCCACGAGGAAGCGGGCGTGCGGGTGCGCGATGTCAAGTACATCGCCAGCCAGCCCTGGCCCTTCCCGAGCCAGCTGATGATCGGCTGCACAAGCGTGGCGGATGATCCGGCGCTCAACATCGACACCACCGAACTCGAGGACGCGCGCTGGTTCACCCGCGCCGAGCTGGAGGCCGCGCGCGCGGCGGGGGAGGCGGGGACGGACCTGCTCTACTTCCCGCGCCCCTTCGCCATCGCCCATCACCTCGTGTGCTGGTGGCTCGATAAGTGACACAGCATCTCACCATCGATATCTATTCCGATGTCATGTGCCCGTGGTGCCTGATCGGCTATGGCCAGCTGACCAAGGCGCTTGCCGAACTCGAAGGGGAGATCGCGGCCGAAATCCGCTGGCGGCCGTTCGAGCTCAATCCGCAGATGCCCCTGGAGGGCGAGGAGCAGGAAGCGCACCTCCAGCGCAAATATGGCCGCCCCGCCGAGGAAGGCGCGAGGCTGCGCGGGCAGATGAAGGCGATTGCCGAGAGCGCGGGGGTCTCGCTCTCCTACGAAGGCGAGGGCGAAGGCGAGGCCCCGCCCGCGATGATGTGGAACACCCGCGCCTGCCACAAGCTGCTCGCCTTTGCGCTGGAGGAGGCGGGGCCGCAGGTGCAGACGCAGCTCAAGCTTGCGCTGTTCCGCGCCCATTTCAACCAGCGCCGCAACCTCGGGGACCGGTCGGTGCTGCTCGATATCGCCGCCAGCGTCGGCCTCCACCGCGAAGCGGCCAAGGCGGCGCTGGACGATCCCGATCTCGAAGCCCGCGTCCTCGCCGAGGAAGCGCAGGCGTGGGACATGAACATCTCGGGCGTGCCGGCGATGATCGTCGCAAACAAGTTCCTGATCCCCGGCGCACAGGGGCCCGAGGTCTATGTCAACGCGCTGCGGCGGGTGGCGGAGAAGACCCGGGCGGGGGCGGTTTAGACCAGCCCCAGCCGCTCCAGCTTCATCGCCAGCTTGCCGGGCAGGGCATCCCCGATATCCTCGCCCTCGGCCACGTCCTTGGGGGCCTTGTCCTCGGCAAGGTAGCGCCAGCCCTGATGGGCGCGCTTGGGGCTCGTGTGGACGCGGATCAGGCGCGGCTCCAGCACAATGTCCCAGCGCCCGTCCTCGGTCTTTGCAAAGCCGAGGATCACAGAGCGCGCGACGATCGCGTGGTTGATGATCCAGTAGAGCGAGCCGCCGACGCATTCCTCGTGCCGGGTCGGCCGGTTGCGGGTGGTGAGCGCAATCGCGCTCCGTCCGCGATACCATCCGGCCAATTGGTCATAGCTCTTCGCCCCGAAGGCGATCTTGGTCAGGTGAAGCGGCATGGGGGCCAATGTGGGCCGATACCGCGCCCGATCAAGCTATCGACAGCCCCCCGTCCACAATGAACGGCGCCCCTGTGGCAAATTTGCTCTCGTCGCTGGCGAGATAGACCACGAGATGGGCGATATCGCTGGCCTCGCCCATGCGGCCGATGGGTTGTGCCACAGAGAAAGCGGCGCGGGTGGCCTCGGGATCGGGGGTGCCGGCGATCACGCTCTCGACATTGGGGGTGAGGATCGTCCCCGGCTGCACCGAGTTCACCCGCACGCCGTTCTGCTCGCGCGCACAGTAAAGCGCGATGCTCTTGGTCAACGTCACCACCGCCGCCTTGGCCGAGTTGTAGGCGGCGAGGTCCGGCGAGGGCTTGTTGCCCGCCGCGCTCGAGAAATTGACGATCGAGCCCCCGCCACCCCGCGCCATCAAGGGGATCGCCGCCTTGCAGCCCATGAAGATCGAATCCACATCGACGGTGTAGCAGCGCCGGAAATCCTCCGGCGAAATGTCCGCGATCGAGCCGAACACGGTGATCGCGGCATTGTTGACCAGCACGTCGAGCCGGCCATGCGCCGCCTCGACCTCGGCGATCACCTCCTGCCAGCGCGCCCAGTCGGTGACGTCCTGATGGATGTAGCCGCAGCCGAGCTCCGCCGCCGTGGCGCGGCCTGCGGTCTCATCGATATCGGTGATGATGACCGTGGCCCCCTCGGCCAGCAGCGCGCTTGCCGCCGCCTTGCCAAGCCCCATCGCGCCGCCCGTCAGCAGCACGATCTTGCCGCCTACCCGTCCTGCCATTGCTCTCTCCCTTGTGTTCCGGGGAGAGGGCTATCAGCCGGTCAGACCTATCGCCACTGCCAAACCTAAGAAGGCAAAGAAGCCCATCGAATCGGTGATCATGGTGACGAACACGCTGCTCGCCACCGCCGGGTCCTGATCCAATCGCTCGAAGATCACCGGCACCAGCACGCCGGCAAGCCCGGCAATGGCGATGTTGATGATCATGGCCAGCGCAATCACCACGCCCATCATCGGGGTGAAGAGGAAGCCCGCCGCCAGCCCGATCAGCAGCGCGATCGTGCCGCCGTTGAGCAGCGCCACGCGGAACTCGCGCCACAGGATGCGCCGCGTGTTCGAACGGGTGAGCTGGTTGGTCGCAATCGCGCGCACCGCCACGGCCATGGTCTGCGTGCCGGCATTGCCGCCGATGCTGGCGACAATCGGCATGAGCACCGCCAGCGCCACCAATTGCTCGATCGCCGCCCCGAAAAAGGCGATGATCGAGGAGGCGACCACCGCTGTCCCGAGATTGGCGACCAGCCAGCGCACGCGCGCGGCATAGGCTTCGCGGATCGGCTCGTTGATGTCGCCGTCGCCCGCACCGCTCAGAAGCAGGGCGTCCTCGCCCGCTTCCTCGGAGATGATGTGGACGATGTCGTCGACCGTCATCTGCCCCACCAGCCGTCCACTCTCGTCCACTACCGCAGCCGAGATCAGCGCGTATTTCTGGAACATCAGCGCCGCTTCTTCCTGATCCATCGTCACCGGGATCAGGGTCTGGTCGCGCTTCATCACGTCGGTGAGGCGGACCGAGCGCGGGGTGGTGAGGATCCACGAAAGCGCACAGGTGCCGACCGGATGGTGGCGCTCGTCGATCACGAAGACTTCGAAGAAGTCGTGGTCGAGATCGCCGTCCTCGCGCAGGTAATCGATGAGGTCGCCGACCGTGAGGTGCTCCGGCACCGCCACGAAGTGCCGGCTCATCAACCGGCCGGCGGTTTCCTCGGGATAGGCGAGCGCGCTCGAGACCGCCTCGCGGGTTTCCGGCTCCAGCTCGGCCATGACGGCGCGCTGGTCGTCCTCGTCGAGATCCTCGATGAGCTGCACCGCATCATCGGTGTCGAGCTGTTCGGCGATGGTGGCCACGGCCTGCGCGGGCAGGGCCTCCATCAGGTCCTCGCGGACGTAATCGTTGAGCTCGGCGATGACGTCGCTGGTCATCAGGTCGCTAATCGCGGCGGCGAGCTGGGCGCGCTCAGAGCGTTCGAGCAGCTCGATCAGGTCGGCGATGTCGGCGGCGTGGAGCGGCTCGACCAGATCATAGACCGCGCCCTTGTCACCCGCTTCCAGAGCGGTGTGGACGGCGCTGACGAAAGAGGGCTTGAGGCGGTTTTCCTCGTCGTGGCGTTCATCGTCCACGCGGTCATCCGGGCGCACCTCGGCCTCGGCGGTGTCACCCGCCAGAAGCTCGTCTTCGAGGATGCGATCTTCGGCCATGTGGGCGGTTTAGGCAGGGAGGGCGCAAAAGCAAGGCTGGAGGGTGACAGGTGGGCCTTGGCTGCGTATGGCCCGGTGCAAATTCAAGCAGGAGAACCCCAATGGCCGAGACCCTCACCTTCACCCTCGACAATGGCGACGGTGCCCATAACGACGTCGTTATCAAGCTGCGCCCCGACCTTGCCCCCGGCCATGTCGCGCGCATTGCCGAGCTGGCGCAGGAAGGCTTCTACGACGGGGTGATCTTCCACCGCGTGATCGCCGGCTTCATGGCGCAGGGCGGCGATCCGACCGGCACCGGCATGGGCGGCAGCGACAAGCCCGATCTGGCGGCCGAGTTCAACGCCGAGCCCCACGTCGAAGGCGTGTGCTCGATGGCCCGTGCGCAGAACCCCAACAGCGCCAATTCGCAGTTCTTCATCTGTCTTGCCGACGCGCGTTTCCTCGACAAGCAGTACACCGTGTGGGGCCAGGTCATCAGCGGCATGGAACACGTCCACGCCATCCCCAAGGGCGAACCCCCGCGCGCGCCTGGGAAGATCGTGAAGGCGGCGGTGGCCTGAGCGAACACTTTCGGATTATTGCGCTGTCCCTCCATTTTCTGGAAGGACAGCGCATTGTCCATCTGGTTTGTCGATGCTTTGGGCGACGTCCAGCAAGCCGCTGTTGGGGCAGACAGGCTATCTGCTGCGGCGCTGAAGACCCCGTCTGGCCCCCTCCAGATCCTTCCAGACCCCTTCCAGACCCCTCTCAGGGGTGCCTCAGACCCCCGCTGGCAGCGTGTTTCACGTGAAACAGCGCGGGCTCGCGGGCGTTGAATGCCAACCCACTTGGCGCTAAGGGCGAGCGCCTCATGAAACCCACCTCCGCCCCACAGACCTACCGGGTCAAGAGCTTCGGCTGCCAGATGAACGTCTATGATGGCGAGCGCATGGCCGAGCTGCTGGGCGAGCGCGGCATCCAGCCTGCGCCCGAGGGGGAGGAGGCCGATCTCGTCATCCTCAACACCTGCCACATCCGCGAAAAGGCGGCCGAAAAGGTCTATTCCGACATCGGCCGGCTGGTCGCGGCGGGCAAGGAGAACGGCAAGGCCCCGCTGATCGCGGTCGCCGGCTGCGTCGCGCAGGCCGAGGGCGAGGAGATCATGGCGCGCGCCCCGGCGGTCAGCATCGTCGTCGGCCCGCAGGCCTATCACCGCCTGCCGGATATGCTCGACAAGGCGGAGAAAGGCGAGCGCGCGACCGACACCGACATGCCCGCCATCGCCAAATTCGACGCGCTTCCGGCGCGAAAGAAGCGCGGCCCCAGCGCCTTTCTGACGGTGCAGGAAGGCTGCGACAAGTTCTGCACCTATTGCGTCGTGCCCTATACCCGCGGCGCGGAAATCTCGCGGCCTTTCAGTCATCTGGTGGATGAAGCGCGCAAACTGGTCGAGGCGGGTGCGAAGGAGATCACGCTGCTCGGCCAGAACGTCAACGCGTGGAGCGGCGACGACGACAAGGGGCGCCGCGTGGGCCTCGGCGGGTTGATCCGCACCCTCGCGCAGATCGACGGGCTGGAGCGCATCCGCTACACCACCAGCCACCCCAACGACATGGACGACGATCTCATCGCCGCGCATGGCGAGGTGGCCAAGCTGATGCCCTATCTGCACCTCCCCGTGCAGGCGGGGAACGACCGCATCCTCAAGGCGATGAACCGCCAGCACACGGCGGAGAGCTACCTCAGGCTCATCGAGAAGTTCCGCGCGGCCCGCCCCGATATCGCGCTCTCGGGCGATTTCATCGTCGGCTTTCCGGGCGAGACCGAGGCCGAGTTTCAGGACACCCTGAATATCGTCGACGACGTCCGCTACGCCGCCTGCTTCAGCTTCAAGTACTCCCCACGCCCAGGCACGCCCGCCGCAACGATGGAGCACCAGATCGCCCCCGAGGTGATGGCCGAGCGTCTCCAACGCCTCCAGGCCCGGATCGCCCATCACCAATATGCCTTCAATCAGGCGAGCGTCGGCAAGGCCTGCACTGTGCTGGTCGAGCGGACCGGGCGTCACCCCGGGCAGTGGCTCGGCAAATCGCCCTGGCTGCAATCGGTGTGGTTCGAGGGCGAGGCCGCGATTGGCGACCTCGTCGAGGTTACGCTGGCCGCAGGAGGGCCGAACTCCCTAGAGGGGCAGGTCCGCGCGAAGCTGTCGGCCTAGCGATCGCGTTCGAGGTTGTTCACGGTCTCGCCATAGACCGCGCTGGCGGGCAGGTTGCCGGCGATCTTGTAGACCCCGCGCAGGAAGGCCGTGTCGAAGGCGGTGAGCCCCTCGGGCGCATTTACCGGATCGAGGAACAGCGTCATGATCGTCGCAGGTGCGCCCGGCGTGGTCTCGCGGATCTCGTCTGTGGGGGCGAGCAGCCGCAGCGTCGCGTAATCGGCGAGTTGCTGCGCGGTCTTGCCGTCGGCCGCATCGCGGTCGATCACCACGATTGCGCCCGTCACCCCGATCATGATCGGCTGCTTGAGACGCCCGGACATCTCGATCGTGCGGTTCTGCGGCACCTGCTGGTCGTCGTACTGGACCGGCATCCCGTTGGTGCCCAGCACCTGGGTCGCGCGCCACGCGAAGGCGGGGTCGCGCGACTTCAGCATCGCCTCGAGCGCACCCGGTCCGAGATTGCCGAAGATCCGGCGGTTCTTCTTGCGCGCCCGTTCAAGCTCGGTGCGGGTCTCGCCCGCGAAGATCACGAGCGCGTTGGCCTTGCAATTGCCCTTAGCCAGCGGAACCTCCGCGAGAGCGGCGTTCTCGAGAATGCGCCCGGCGAAGCTGTCGACGAAGTTGCGGTTGACCCCCGCTACCGCGAGGCACAAAGGTTGGTGGAAGCGGGCGATGGGGCGGTTGAAGGGCAGACGGCCGGTCACCTGGCGGGCAAGCTCCTGCACTGCCTTTTCCCGTGTGGCCCAGTCCGCGCTGACAACGATGCCGCGCCCGTCGGTTTCCGGAGGCCCGGATCCGATCGCTTGGGCCTGAACAGTCTGGCATGAGGCGAAAGCAAAGGCGGCAAGTGCGAACCTTGCCGCCCGATGAAGTTGCACGGCAGCTGCAGCCTGACCCGATCTCACTGGAATCCTCTCCTTTTCGCTCCGAATTCAGCAATTTGCCGCTGAACTCGGGATGAATGCAACGTCTTGCAGGTTAGGCGCGCGCCCTGCATTGGCGTCTTCGCTGCCGCCCGTCTGCCGTGCTCTTGTGACTATCCACCGCGACGTTGCGCGGGCGCGCTTGCTTTGCCGCGACCCCGGCTTACCTTCGCGACTCGTGGACGAGGGATGGTCCCCCGTTCCCGCACAAAGGAACCTATGGGCCGACGACCCTCCCGTGCCGGACATCCGGCGCTCTCGCCCGATCCGCGTGGCATTCCGGTCCAGCGGCGCGCCCGCATCGACCTGACCTTCGAGAACCAGGCCCTGCTCGGGCCGCTGTTCGGCCAGTTCGACGCCAATCTGGTGCAGGTGGAGAACCGGCTCGGGGTCTATATCCACGCCCGCGGGCATCAGGTGGTGATCGAGGGGCCCGAGGACGACGTCGCCCGGGCGCGCGAGACGCTCAAGACCATGTATGATCGGCTGGCGCGGGGCGAGGCGCTCGACAGCGGGGCGATCGAAAGCTTGATCGCCATGTCCGCTGAACCCACGCTCGAAGGGATCATTGCGGGCGACATGGGCGCTCCGCCGATCATGATCCGCACGCGCAAGAAGACGATCGTCCCGCGCTCATCGACGCAGATCGAATATATGCGCAGCCTTGCCAAGGACGACATCATCTTCGCGCTCGGTCCGGCGGGGACCGGCAAGACCTATATTGCCGTCGCCCAGGCCGTGAGCCAGCTGATCAGCGGCTCGGTGCAGCGCCTCATCCTCTCGCGTCCGGCGGTCGAGGCGGGGGAGAAACTGGGCTTCCTCCCCGGCGACATGAAGGAGAAGGTCGATCCCTATCTGCGCCCGCTCTACGACGCCTTGAACGACTGCATGCCGCCCGAACAGGTCGAGCGGCGGCTGGCGAACGGCGAGATCGAGATCGCGCCGATCGCCTTCATGCGCGGGCGCACGCTCGCCGACAGTTTCATCATCCTCGACGAGGCGCAGAACACCACGCGCGAGCAGATGAAGATGTTCCTCACCCGCTTCGGCCAGAACAGCCGCATGGTGATCTGCGGCGATCCGCGGCAGGTCGACATTCCGGGGGGTCCGAACATGAGCGGCCTCAACGATGCGGTGCAGCGCCTGGAGGGCGTCGAAGGCTTCGGCACGATCCGCTTCACCGCCGCCGACGTGGTGCGCCACCCGATCGTGGGCCGCATCGTCGAGGCCTATGAAGGCAAGGACGAGGAAGCAGGGGGCTAGAGCACTTTCCGACCAATCTGGGTCACCCAGATCGGCCCGTCCCCGCTGGGCGCGTCAGGCAGGTTCCAGCGTCGTCTGCGCCTCGCCCCATGCGGGGAAGGGGTCGTTGAGCTGCTCCCACTTTTCGGGCGTGAATTTGTCCGTCGGCACCAGACACGCGTCGAGCGCCTTGGTGATCGCCGCCTGGTCGAGCCCGATGCCGATGAACACCAGCTCCTGGCGCCGGTCGCCCCACACCGCGTCCCAGTGGCGGATCACGAATTCCTCGAAGGTGCCGTCATCGGGCCAGCGGTTCTTGGGGACAGCGGCCCACCAGCGCCCCATGCGGCTGACGGTCTTCTGGTGCCCGGCAATCGCCAGCTCGCCGAGGAATTCGCTGCGGGTGGCGAGCCAGAAGTACCCCTTGGCGCGGATCACCTTATCGAGCGTGTCCCCGGTCAGAAAGCGGTAGAACATCGCCGGGTGGAACGGCCTGCGGGCGCGATAGACGAAGCTTTCGACGCCATATTCCTCGCTTTCGGGCCGGTGGCTGGCGTAGTCGTAGAGCTCCTTCATCCACAGCGGGTGCTGTTCGGAACGCTCCTCGTCATAAAGGCCGGTGTCGAGGATGGTATCGAGCGCCACCTTGCCGAAATCGGCCTCCACGATGCGCGCATCGGCGTTCAGTGAGGCGACCACCTGCTTGACCGTGGCGAGCTGTTCGGGGCTGACGGCGCTGGCCTTGTTGACGATCACCACATCGGCGAATTCGATCTGTTCGACCAACAGGCCCACAAGGCTGCGATCAGCGCCTTCGCCCGCCGTTTCGCCTCGTGCAGAGAGCAGATCGGTGCTCGAATAATCGGCCAGCAGGTTGAGCGCGTCCACCACGGTCACCATCGTATCGAGCCGTGCGACATCGCCGAGGCATTCGTCATGTTCGTCGCGGAACGAGAAGGTGGCGGCCACCGGGAGGGGTTCGGAAATCCCGGTGCTTTCGATCACGAGGTAATCGAAGCGGCCTTCCTCTGCCAGCTTGCGCACTTCCTTCAGCAAGTCATCGCGCAGGGTGCAGCAGATGCAGCCATTGGTCATCTCGACCAGCGTTTCCTCCGCGCGGGACAGCGCCGCCTCGCCCCCGCGCACCAGATCGGCGTCGATGTTCACCTCGCTCATGTCGTTGACGATCACCGCGACCCGCTTGCCTTCGCGGTTGGCGAGGATGTGGTTGAGGAGCGTCGTCTTGCCTGCCCCGAGAAAGCCGGAGAGCACGGTGACGGGAAGGCGGAGGTCGGATGAGGGGCGGTTGGTCATGCGTTGTCCTGCCGGGTTGCACTTGTATCGAAGGCACATCTTCTTATGTAACATTGTATCATTGCGCAATAGGGGCAGCATATGTCAGGATCAGCAGCCAGCGCCAACGAGGAGGCGCCATGGCACCGCTTGGGGATGGGGCTTTCCATGCTGTGCCTGCTGCATTGCCTTGCCCTGCCTTGGCTGGTGGCGAGCCTGCCGATCGCCATCCTCGGGGCATTGCCTGACAGCTTGCGAGAAAGCGCTTGGGTGCACGCTGCGCTGATCGCCCCGGTGCTGCTGGTGAGCGGGCCGGTGCTGCTGCGCGGACGGCCGGGTGTCATGCTGACCACCCTGGTGCTGGGTGCCTTGGCGGCGCTTGTCGGCGGCCTGTTTGTCATGGACGAGACGGCCGAACGGGCGCTTACCGTAACCGGCTCGGCGCTCATCATGGTCGCACACGCCGCAAGGCTGAGGTCACGTCATCCGCATTGACCCGTGCTCGGGCCGATTTTGCATGCCCCGGGTTTTGCGGCTAAGGGCGCGCGGCCATGGACCTGGACATCGACATCGAAGATTGGCCTGCCGGTGATTGGGAGGCGCTCGCGACACGCGCCGCCGCCGCTGTGAGCGAGGGCGAGCCGCTGCTCGCCAATCCACGCCTGATCGCCAGCCTGCTGTTCACCTCCGACGCGGAAGTCCACACGCTCAACCGCGAATGGCGCGAGCGTGACAAGCCCACCAATGTTCTCAGCTTCCCGATGCTGGAGCGCGAGGAGCTGGAAGCACTCGCCCCGGGCGGCCCGCCCGAAATGCTCGGCGATATCGCGCTCGCCTACGAAACCTGCGCGCGTGAGGCGGCGGAGAAGGGCGTTACGCTGGAAGCCCACGCGACCCATCTGATCGTCCACGGCCTGCTCCATCTGGCCGGTCACGACCATGTCGACAGCGACGAACAGGCCGAGGCGATGGAGGCACTGGAGACCCGGATACTTGCCAAACTGGGCATCGCTGACCCATATGGCGATTGAAACCGCTTAGGAGCCACAAGCAAGGCCATGGCCGATTCCCATTCGTCGGCGTCCCAAACCGGAGACGCGGACAGTAGTAACGGGCTGTGGCCCGCCTTGCGCAAGATTCTCGGGCTGGAAGGCGCGCGCTCCCTGCGCGAGCAGCTCGAGGAAGCGATCGACGAGCACGAGGACGAGAACGGCGGCTCGGGCAGCGACGAGGCTGGCGGCAAGGCCGGTGGAGACCTGTCGCGGGTCGAGCGGCAGATGCTGCGCAACCTCCTCCACTTCTCCGAACATGATGCCGACGATGTGGCCGTGCCGCGCGGCGAGATCATCGCTGTCGAGGCCTCGATCAGCTGGGAGGAGATGGTTGCGGCCTTCTCCGAGCATGGCCATTCGCGCATGCCGGTCTATCGCGAGACGCTCGACCAGGTGATTGGGATGATCCACATCAAGGACGTCTTCCCCTTCCTTGCCAACGGCACGCCGCCGCCCGCCGACTGGACCACGCTGATGCGCCAGCCGCTCTATGTGCCCCAGGCGCGCGGTGCGCTCGACGTGCTTGCCGACATGCGCACCCAGCGCGTCCATCTTGCCATCGTGCTCGACGAGTTCTCGGGCACCGATGGGCTGATCACCATCGAGGATCTGGTCGAGGAAATCGTCGGCGAGATCGAGGACGAGCATGACGAGACGCCGCAGGAGCTGATCTCCCCCATCGGCGAGGGCATGTGGGATTGCGACGCGCGCGCCGAGCTTGAGGACATTGCCGAACGGATCGATCCGCGCCTTGCCGAGGTGGCCGAGAGCGTGGACACGCTCGGAGGGCTTGCCTTTGTCCTGGCCGAGGCGGTGCCGGCGGTGGGGACGGTGCTGGAGCACCCGAGCGGCTGGCGGATCGAGGTGACCGCAGGCGACGAGACGCATGTCACCCGTCTCCGGCTGCATCCGCCACGGCCCGAGGAAGAGGTGCACTAGGCGCAACTTTTCGCCTTTCCACGCATTTCTTCTTCGATTTTTTGCATCCGATCGGCGGATCGCGCGTATCTGCTCCTATCCTAGGAGAAAATCCATGCCTGCACGCCGCCTGCCTCCCTTGCGCGCCCTCGAGGCCTTCATGCGCACCGTGCGTCTTGGATCGGCGCGGGCTGCGGCCGAGGAGATCGGCCTCAGCCCCTCGGCCCTGTCGCGCCGGATCAGCAATCTGGAAGAGTTCGTCGGCAAGAAGCTGTTCACCCGCGCGCGCCAGTCGATGCAGCTCACCGACGAGGGCCAGGCCTTCTACGAGGCGGTGAACCCGCACATGGAAGCGCTTGCCCGTGCGGTGGAGAGCCAGTCGGACAACATCGCGCTGCTGCGCCTCAGGCTCGGCGTGCTGCCGATGTTCGGCAGCCAGCGGCTGTTTCCGCGCCTCGGCGAGCTTCGCAAGCGCCACCCGCTGCTGCACATCGACATCGACACCGCGCCGCATCTGGAAGACCGCGTGGGCGACACGCTCGATGCCGCGATCATCCTCTCGCGCGGGCCTGCCAGCGGCCTCCACGCGGTGCGGCTTGACCACAATCTCGTCCACGCGATCTGTTCCAAGGACACCGCCCGCAGCATCGGTCCCGACATCACCCCCCAAGCGATGGCCAAGCAGACTTTCCTCATCCACAACGAGCTGCCCGAGAGCTTCCAGGCGTGGAAGAAGGCCAATGGGCTGGAGCAGATGGATCCGGCCGCGATCGACCATTACGATTCGGGCGCGCTGATGCTCGAGGCGGCCGCGCAGGGCCTTGGCATCGCGATCATGCACGACGATCACCTGCGCCGCGCCAATGACAACCGGCTGACCAACCTGCCCGGCAAGCCCGTCGAGAGTCCCTATTCCTACTGGTTCGTCTGCAAGCCTGTGGCGCTGGAGAGCCGCCCGGTGCGGATCTTCCACGACTGGCTGGTCAGGGCAGGGCTTTAACCTGCGCTCTCGGTCTTGGGCTCGTAACGCACTGGCGCCACGCTGTGCGCGAAGGGGCGCAGGGGTTTGCCGAGGATGTCCACCAGCGCCTCTTCTATCCGGCGCCGGGATTCCTGGCTGATTGCCTTGCGCCCGCGGAAATCCTCGGGGCTGAAGGGTTCGAGGAAGTGGAGGCGCAGGCGGAAGCTGCCCCTGCGCGACAGAACGCGCTTGGCGTTGTTGACCCCGCCTTCCTCGCCGATCCAGCCGATCCACTCGGCAACCGGACCGTAGTCGATGATCACCGGCTGCACGAGCACGCCTTGCGGCGGCGGCTCGAGGACCGAGAGCATCGAGGTCTTGAACGGCAGCAGCGACTGGCCGTCCGTGGTGGTGCCTTCGGGGAAGACGGTGACCGACCAGTTGTCGACCAGCGCCTCCTTCAGCGTGTTGATCTGTTCGGCCACGCCCATCCGGTGCTCGCGCTTGACGAAGACCGTGCGGTTGAGGCTTGCAAGCCAACCGACAACCGGCGCTTCGGCAAGCTCGGCCTTGGCGACGAAAGCCGTCCCGCTCGCGCCGGCCAGAGCGAGGATGTCGAGCCAGGAGACGTGGTTGGCGACGAAAAACACGTCGCGCTTCAGATGCGTGCCGATCACCTCGACCCGCGCGCCGCAGACCCTGGCGGCATAGCGCAGGAACAGCATCGGGAAGGGAGAGCCGTAGGCGAAGGCGCGGTAGAGGAAGTGGAGCGGCACGAACACCAGCACCAGGCCGATCAGCCCGGCAGCGCGCAGGGCGAGGCGCAGCCAGCCGGCAGGCGAGACAGGCGTGCTCTCGCCCCGCGCCGCCGCTGCCCGGATATCTGCCTCAGTCATTGCGCGACAGGCGCACGCCGTAGAGCTCCATGCGGTGATCGACGAGGCGGTAGCCGAGCCTTTCGGCGATCTGGCGCTGGAGCGCCTCGACCTCCGGATCGACGAATTCCACGACCTTGCCGGTCTCGACGTCGATCAGGTGATCGTGATGCGCCTCTGGCACCGGCTCGTAACGCGAGCGGCCATCGCCGAAATCGTGGCGGTCAAGGATGCCTGCTTCCTCGAACAGCCGGACCGTGCGGTAGACGGTTGCGATCGAGATGCGCGGATCGACGGCTGCTGCCCGGGTGTGAAGCAGTTCGACATCGGGGTGATCATCGCTTTCCGAAAGCACCTTGGCGATCACCCGGCGCTGTTCGGTAATGCGCAGGCCCTTTTCGGCGCACAATTGCTCGAGATCGATTTTCTGGTTCAACACAGGCTCCATCGCCAGGTGCGGGCGCTTCATGAGGGAAGGCGGCCGCCCCAAAACAGGACAGCCCCACCCCTACAGGGATGAGGCTGCTTGCTCAAGCGGGCCTGCCGCCCCTTTTAACAGGGCGGCACGAAGGCCATGCTCAGGCGGTCTTCTTGGCGCGGCGCGCCTTGGGCGCGGGCGTGCCGGGCTTGCGGCCGAGGCCGATCTTCTTGGCCAGATCGCGGCGCTTTTCGGCGTAGTTTGGGGCGACCATCGGATAGTCGGCCGCCAGACCCCAGCGCGCACGGTATTCTTCCGGGCTCATGTTGTAATTGGTGCGAAGATAGCGCTTGAGCATCTTGAGCTTCTTGCCGTCTTCAAGGCACACGATGTATTCGGGCTTGACCGAATTGCGGATCGCGACGGCAGGCTGAGGCTTGGCTTCTTCAACCACCGGCGTCTCGCCAAGATTGGCAAGCGCAGCATAGACGTTGGTGATGAGCGAAGGCAAATCAGCTACCGCCACATCATTGTTGCTCACATGTGCAGCGACGATATCGCTGGTCAGCGTGATCAGAGTTTCTTTCATATCGATTTCCAGATCTTGCATGAGTTCCTCGCGCCCTCGGTTCGGCTTGCACCGGTTACTGTGCCATGGCCCACAATGGGGAATTTGGCAACTGGTCTGGCTACAATTCCGCAAAAGTACGTTGAACTGGATGCTATTGGATAGACCGAGCGAAAGTAATCGCATCAATCCGCTCTCCATTAGCCATGCGGTAATAGTTTCTGCGCTCGCCGATCGGTTCGAAACCGAACTTGCGATAGAGGTGGATAGCCGGGTTGCCGCGCCGCATCTCCAGGAAGATCCGCGCTGTGCCCCTGGCAAGGGCGGCAGCGAAGAGCTGTTCGATCAGCGCCGCGCCCACGCCGCGCCGCCGCGCATCGGGGCTCACGGCGATCAGCAGCAGCTCTTCCTCGTCAAGCACATGGCGGGTCAGCACGAAGCCGGCCGGCGCCCCGGTCTCGCCGGCGCTGTCGGGGATCGCGGCGCCCGCGGCATCGACAACGAGCGCGTGGGTATTGGCCAGCAGCAGGGCATCGGCCACCTGCCGGCGGTTCCAGGCCTCGCCATAGGCCGGGTCGAAGGCTGCCTCCATCACCGCCATGATCCGGTCGACAACGGCCGACGGGGCGGGGGCGGGGACAGCAGCGGTCATGCCGTGGTCCGCTCAGCCATGGGCGTGGCGTCGGGTGCGCGCCCATAGATCGGCGCGAGATCCGGGGTGAGAAGGGCAGCGGGCAGCAAGGGCACGCTGCGGGCATCGGGCAGCCCTTCGATCACCTCGGCCGGAAGGGCCGGATCGAGCGCGGCAAGCGCCGAAGCGCGATTGCCGGCGAGCAGGGTTTGGCAAGGGCGGCTCCGAGCCGCCGCGGGTGTCAGCGAGCGGGCTTGGTCCAGCGGCAGGCCCTCTGGCCCGAAATCCTGCACGAACCACTCGCCGTGCCCTCCGTTGACGCACACTGTCACAGCTGCCCGCGGACGCGCGGCCTGCGCCGCGGCTGCGATCAGCGCGAGGGTCGGGTAGCCCAGCACCTCTGCATGCCAAGCGAAACCGAGCGCCCGTGCCGTGGCAAGGCCGATGCGCACGCCGGTGAAGCTGCCGGGGCCGAGGCTGACGAGGATGCGCTCCGATTGTCCCTTCCCCGGCAGTGCGCCGATCATCGGCACCAGGGCCTCGGCATGGCCGCGCCCGATCAGGCGATGCTCATGCGCGATGATCTCGCCGCCCTCGACAAGGGCGATGCTGCACGCCTCGGAGGCGGTTTCGATCGCGAGCATCCGCATGGACCTCGCCCTGCCTCACGGCTGCGCCCCGCGCAAGCGGCGAAACGCCTCAGGCGAGGGTGTTGAACCTGCCGAAGTCGGGGCGCGGGCTGCGCGCGAAAATGCTGGCGGGGTCGCCATAGCCGATCGAGCAGATGAAGTTCACCCGGTGGCGTGGTTCATCGGCGAAGAAGGCGGCATTGACCGCAGCCGGATCAAAACCCGACATCGGCCCGCAATCGAGCCCCAGCGCGCGCGCCGCGAGCATGAGATAGGCGCCCTGAAGCGCGGAGTTGCGGAAGGCCCCTTCCTCGCGGCCCGCCTCGTTGCCCTCGAACCAGCTCTTGGCGTCGGTGTGTGGGAAGAGCCAGGGGAGCTCTTCATGAAAGTCGATGTCGTAGCCGATCACCGCAGTGACGGGTGCGGCGAGGACTTTTGCCCTGTTGCCCTCCATCACGCATTCGGCGAGCCGGGACTTGGCCTCGGCCGACTTCACCCACACGATCCGCGCCGGCTGCATGTTGGCCGAGGTCGGGGCCATCTTCACAAGATCCCAGATCGCATGGAGCTGATCATCGGAGACCGGCTTGTCCAGCCAGCCGTTGTAGCTGCGCGCCTCGGTGAAAAGCTGCGCGAGCGCGTCGGGCGAAAGCACCTGGTCGTGGAACTGCCGGGTCATGCTGCACGCACTTCACTGACTTCGGGGACATAGTGCTTGAGCAGGCCCTCAATGCCGTGCTTGAGCGTCGCAGTGCTCGACGGGCAGCCCGAGCACGAGCCTTGCAGGGTGAGATAGACCACGCCGTCGCGGAATCCGCGATAGGCGATGTCGCCGCCGTCGCCGGCCACGGCGGGACGTACGCGGGTTTCGAGCAATTCATTGATCGCGGCGATGACCTCGGCGTCCTCGGGGCGTTCCTCGACGGCCATCTCCTCCTCGGGCGGCGGGACAGCGATGCCGCTGGCGGTGCCGGGGGTGAACAGCGGAGCCTCCGACACGAAGTGGTCGAGCAGGATCGCGATCACCTGCGGCTTCAGCGCGCTCCAGTCCGCGCCGGGCGCTGCGGTGACCGAGACGAAGTCGGCGCCGAAGAACACGTTCACCACCTCGCCCGTATCGAAGATCGCCTGAGCAAGCGGGCTTGCCTCGGCAGCCTCGGGGGTGGCGAATTCGCGGCTGCCCGAGGCCATCACCGGCTGGCCGGGAAGGAATTTGAGCGCGCTGGGGTTCGGGGTGGTTTCGGTCTCGATGAACATGGCATCCGATTTAGGTCGCGGCAGGGCGCGGTGCAAGCGGGCGGGCGCAAAAGCCATGCATTCACTATCGCTTCACCTTTCGCCTTCCTATAACCTTGCGCCATGACCTTCTCACCCCGCGCGGCCCGCGCTCTCGCTATCCTGCTCGGCTCTCTTGTGGCCCTCCAGCCCGTGCTGGCCCAGGAGAGGCAGCCGGGCCCGACCGGCTCCGGCGCCGTGCTCCGCGACCCGGAGCGGATCGATGTGCCTGCGCCCAGCTTTGTGCAACCGGCGGACAAGGCGTGGCTCTACGAAGGTTCGGATGTTCCGCCGGACGACCAGTGGTTGTTCGGCAAACTGCCCAACGGGCTGCGCTATGCCGTGCGGCGTAACGGCGTCCCGCCGCGCCAGGTGTCGATCCGGGTGCGGATCGATGCAGGCTCGCTTTACGAACAGGACAGCGAGCAGGGCTATGCGCACCTGCTGGAACACCTGCTGTTCCGCGAAAGCAAATATCTGGGGAAGGCCGAGGCGATCTCGGCCTGGCAGCGGCTCGGGGCGACCTTCGGCAGCGATGCCAATGCCGAAACCTCGCCCACCCACACCGCCTACAAGCTCGACATTCCGAACATCGACAATGCCAAGCTTACGGAAAGCTTCAAGCTGCTCTCGGGCATGATTCGCGAGCCGGTGCTGAGCGATGCCAACGTTGCGGCCGAACGTCCGATCGTGCTGGCCGAAAAGCGCGAGCGCGGCGGTGCGGGCCTGCGCATGGCCGATCTGACGCGCCAGACATTCTTTGCCGGGCAGCGCCTTTCAACGCGCAATCCGATCGGTACGGATGCCACGCTCAATGCCGCCAACGGCAAGGCGGTGCGGGCCTTCTATGACCGCTGGTACAGGCCTGAAAACACCGTCATCGTGGTCGCAGGCGATGCGGAGCCGATGATCCTGGCCGGGCTTGTCGAACAATGGTTCGCCGACTGGAAGGGCAAGGGCAAGCCCGGAACCGCGCCCGCTTTCGGCGATCCCGTGGCCCCTGCCGGGGCTGCCGACCCCGCCGGTCCGGCGACCCCGATCGGCCAGCTTGCCGTTGGCGTCGAACCCGATCTGCCGCGCAGCCTCACCTATGCGGTGATGCGCCCCTGGCGGCAGGTGCAGGACACCATCGCCTATAACGAAGGCCTGCTGACCGATGCTGTCGCGCAGGCCATCATCAACCGCCGCCTCGAGGCGCGCGCGCGCGGCGGTGGCAGCTTCCTTTATGCGCAGGTCCAGCAGGACGACGTGTCGCGTTCCGCCGATGCGACCTTCGTGACCTTCGCGCCGCTCTCGGCCGACTGGCAGGCTGCGCTCGCCGATGTCCGCAGCGTCATCGCCGACGCTCTGGCGACGCCGCCGACCCAGGAGGAGATCGACCGCGAGGTCGCGCAGTTCGACGTGGTCTTCGCCAACGAGGTGGAGCAGGAAACGGTGCAGGCCGGATCAAGCCTTGCCGATAATCTCGTCAATGCCGTCGACATCCGCGAGACCGTCGCCGCGCCCGACGTGGTGCTCTCCGTGTTCCGCAACATGAAGCCGCGCCTGACGCCGGAGACGGTGCTCAGGCACACGCGGCAGCTGTTCGAGGGGACGGTGACGCGCGGCGTCTATGTGACGCCCGCCGCGGGCGAGGCCGATGCCGCGCGGCTGCGCATCGCGCTGGCTGCCGAGGCCCAGGCGGACACCACCGCCCGGCTCGCCGCGCAAAGCATCGCCTTTGCCGATCTGCCGCCGGTGGGCGCGCCCGGCACGATCACCGCGCAGGCACCGATCGGCGCGCTCGAGATCGAGCAGGTCGACTTCGCCAACGGCGTGAAGGCACTGGTCTGGGCCAATGATGCCGAACCGGGTCGTGTCACCGTCAAGGTCCGGTTCGGCGCCGGCTGGCGCGCTTTCGACAAGGACAGCGCCGTCTATGCCGCCCTCGGCGAGCAGGCGCTGGTCGGCTCGGGCGTGGGCGAACTCGGCCAGAACGAGCTCGACCGGCTGGCGACGGGCCGCAAGCTCGGTTTCGATTTCAGGATCGACGATGCGGTCTTCACGCTGACGGCGCAGACCCGCTCGGAGGACGTGAACGACCAGCTCTACCTCTTTGCCGCCAAGCTTGCGACGCCCCGCTGGGACAGGGACCCGGTGATCCGCGCCAAGGCAGCCTCGGAGCTGGCCTACAACACCTTTTCGACCAGCCCCGGCGGGGTGCTGAACCGCGATCTGGAATATCTCGCCACCGGCAGGGATGCCCGGTTTGCGACCCCCGATCCGGTGCGCCTCAAGGCTGCGAGCCCCGAAGGCTTCCGCGAGGTCTGGGAACCGCTCCTGAAACAGGGGCCGGTCGAGGTGCTGGTGTTCGGCGAATTCGACAAGGCCAAGGTCGTCGAGCAGCTTCGCCTCACCTTCGGTGCGCTGGCCCCGCGCGATCCGATTTCCCCCGAAGTCGCCGCGCGCGTGCCGGGTTTTGCTCCGCCTTCGCCCAAGCCGACTGTCGTCAATCACCGCGGCGATGCCAATCAGGCCGCTGCCGTGATCGCGTGGCCGAGTGGAGGCGGGACAGCCGCCTTGCGCGAAAGCCGCCAGCTCGAAATCCTCACCCAGCTGTTCAACAACCGCCTGCTTGAGGCGCTGCGTGAACGCGCTGGGGCAAGCTATTCGCCGCAGGTCTTCTCGCGCTGGCCGACCGATCTGGCGAGCGGCGGCCGGATCACGGCCGCGGCCCAGCTCGAGCCCGCCTTCGTGCCGGTGTTCTTTGCCGAAGCCGACCGGATCGCCAGAGATCTCGCTGCCAATCCGCCCACGGCCGACGAGCTGGCACGGGTGACCGAGCCGCTCGGCCAGTTGATCCGCCGCGCCTCGACCGGCAATCAGTTCTGGCTCTATAACCTGGAAGGCGCGACACAGGACCGGGCGAGGGTGGCGCTGCTGCGCCCGCTCCTGTCCGACTATTCCCAGACTACCCCCGAGGCGATGCAGTTTCTGGCCACGCGCTATTTCGGCGCAGCGAGTCCCTTCCGGCTGGCGATCATCCCCGAGGGGCAAGCGCTTGCCGAAGCTCCGCCGCCTGCGAATGCCAAGCCCGCCGCAAAGGCCTCCCAGGGGCGTTGAGGGCCCCCTCCGGCTGGCCATCGACGGGAAATAAAGTTGTGCCGGAAGCCTTTGTCGCTTTACAGATGAAACCCGCCTCCTGTAGCGCGCGGCACCGCGCGTGTGGCGGCGCAAGATGACGAGAAAGAGTTTGTGACCGTGCCCGAGACCTGGACTCCCGAGAGCTGGAAGGCCCACGAAGCGCGCCACCTGCCGCATTACGAGGATGCGGCCGAGCTGGCCGAGGCCGAAAACACCCTCTCGTCCTATCCGCCGCTGGTGTTTGCGGGTGAGGCGCGCGCGCTCAAGGCCGATCTTGCCTCGGTCGCCAAGGGTCACGGCTTCCTGCTGCAAGGCGGGGACTGTGCGGAGAGCTTCGCCGAGTTCCACCCCAACAACATCCGTGACACCTTCCGCGTGCTGCTCCAGATGGCGGTGGTGATGACCTTCGCCAGCAAGCGTCCGGTGGTGAAGGTTGGGCGCATGGCGGGCCAGTTCGCCAAGCCGCGCTCCTCGCCGACCGAGACGGTGGATGGCGTCACTCTGCCGAGCTACCTCGGCGACAATATCAACGGGATCGAGTTCGATCCGGTCAGCCGCCGCAATGATCCCGCTCGCATGGTCAAGGCCTATTCGCAGGCCGCCGCGACCCTGAACCTGCTCCGGGCCTTCGCGGGCGGGGGCTATGCCAACCTCAGGCAGGTCCACCAGTGGACGCTCGATTTCATGGGCCGCACGCCATGGACAGAGAAGTTCGCCGAAATGGCGGACCGCATCGGCGAGGCTTTGGACTTCATGGAGGCCTGCGGGGTCGATCCGGGCACCGTGCCGCAATTGAAGGGCACCAGCTTCTACACCAGCCACGAAGCCCTGCTGCTGCCTTACGAGCAGGCGATGACGCGGCAGGATTCGCTCACCGGCGATTGGTACGCGACCAGCGCCCATATGCTGTGGATCGGCGACCGGACCCGTTTTCCCGGCTCGGCGCATATCGAATTCGCGCGCGGCATCGGCAATCCGCTGGGCATGAAGTGCGGGCCGAGCCTCGAGCCCGATGCGCTGCTGCGTCTGCTCGACGTGCTCAACCCTGCGCGCGAGGCGGGCCGCATCACCCTCATCAGCCGCTATGGCCATGACAAGGTCGAGGACGGCCTGCCGAAGCTGGTCCGCGCTGTGCAGCGCGAGGGCCATCCGGTGCTGTGGTCCTGCGACCCGATGCATGGCAATGTCGTCAAGTCCGACACCGGCTTCAAGACCCGGCCGTTCGACCGCATTCTCAGGGAAGTGAAGGGCTTCTTCGCCGTCCACCGCGCCGAGGGTTCGCACCCGGGCGGCATCCATATCGAGATGACCGGGCAGGACGTGACCGAATGTGTCGGCGGGGCTGTTGCGATCACCGAGGAACGGCTCGGCGACCGCTATCACACCCACTGCGACCCGCGCCTCAATGCCGAGCAGTCGCTCGAGCTCGCCTTCCTCGTGGCCGAGATGCTGAACGAGGCAGCCGGCACCCGCGAGGCCGAGGGGCAGGCTCACGCCGCATAGGGCAAGCGCGCCAAAAGCTGACGAGTGTGATGATTTTGCGGCAGCTTTCCGGCTAGCACGCGTCTTTCCTGTGTCACGGCGCCGGGGCATACCCCGGCGCGGGCGCAGGCTGGGCGGGAGGCGCGCGTGCATCGAACCGAAAGACTGGGCGAGGCCGAGGCGAGCGGCAATGCCGGACTTGCCGCGCACTTCCGCCGCACACGTGCCCTGACCGAAGCGCTTGTTGCGCCCCTCAGCGATGCCGATGCCTCGATCCAGTCGATGGAGTATGCCTCGCCCGCCAAGTGGCACCTCGCGCACACGACGTGGTTCTGGGAGACCTTCCTGCTGCGTGGGTCTGCGCCCGGATACCGGCTGCATGACGAAAGCTGGCCGTTCCTGTCCAACTCCTACTACGAGGCCGAGGGCGCGCGGCTGCTGATCGGCATGGATCTGGTGAAGGACGAGACAGAGCTGCTTGCCGCCTATGACGATGCAGCCGGGGTGACGGCGCGGTCCAACCTCAATCTCGTTGCCCGCGTGAACCGCGAGCTCGGCGGCGACATTCCGGCCGCAAAGCTCCGCCACGAGGCGCGCTGGACCGACAGCGCGCAGGCCTTCTCGCTGGTGCTGGCCGAGGCGGCGCGGGTGCGCTCGGCCCCATGAAACCTCTCCTTGCCTCGCGCGTTGGCGGGGCATGGGATCACATCACGACATTTTGGTCATCGGCGGCGGCATGGCGGGGCTTTCCGCCGCGCAGGCTCTGGCCGCCACAGGGCGCAGCGTCACCGTGCTCGACAAGGGTCGCGGACCCGGCGGGCGCATGGCGACGCGGCGGGTGGAAAGCCAAGGCGAGACGCTGCGCTTCGATCACGGCGCGCAGTATTTCACCGCCCGCGATCCGGCCTTCCGCGCCGTTGTCGCCGCGTGGGAGCGGGATGGCATCGCCGCAAGCTGGCCGGCTGCGGGCGAGGAGGCATGGGTCGGCACGCCGGGGATGAATGCCTGCGTCAAGGCCATGGCCGAGGCGCTCGATGTGCGCTGGGGTGTGCGCGCCGAGCGCCTGACGCGCAGCGCCGGGCTGTGGCAGGTCATCGCCGCCGGGCAGGTCTTTACCGCTTCGACCCTCATCGTCGCGGTGCCGGCCGAACAGGCTGCCGTGCTGCTGGCGGACATCGCCCCTCCATTCGCGGCGCTTGCGGCGGGCGTCGCCTCGGCGCCGTGCTGGGCGGTGATGGCGAGCTTTGCCGAACGGCTGCCGCTGGCGGACACGTTCCGTTCCGACACGGCCCCCGTCAGCTGGGCTGCGCGCAACTCTGCCAAGCCCGGCCGCGGCGGGCCGGAGACGTGGGTGATCCACGCCAGCCCGGCGCGGAGCCGTAAACTGATCGACCTCCCCAAGGATGAGGTTGCTCGCACGATCCTCGCGGATTTCTTCGCCGCAGCCGGCACCGCGTCGATCCTGCCCATGCATCTCGACGCGCACCGCTGGCTCTATGCCCAGCCCGAAGCCCGCAAGGACGGGGAGGGCGCGCACTTCGATGCGGCGCTGGGGCTGGGCGTTGCGGGGGACTGGCTCCAATCTCCACGGATCGAGGGTGCCTGGCTGTCAGGCCGTGCGCTTGCAGCACTCGTGGATTAGCAAAGGGCCCGTGCGATCGGCTTTCACGGCCGACGCCGGTTGCAGACGACGTGTGTGGCGGCAGGTACTGCGTTGACGCTTGCCGCCAACCACGCCTTGGTTGCGATGCCAGGTCTTTGCTCCTAATGGACCGCGTCACGATGAAAGTCTGCTTTCTCTACAACCATGATGCAGGACATCAGGTTGCCCATAGCATAGGCATTGCGAGTGCGCTGGCGCAGCACCATAGGGACATCCGAACGGTGGTAGCCTATGGCAGTCCGGAAATCCGCGCCGAGATCGTCAAGCATCTCACCCCGGAACAGAACGCGTTGCTCGAATGGCTCGATCTGAGCCTCCCGCGATGGGTCAATGCGGTTTTGCATCCGATCAATCGCCTGCTCCCTGCCCGGCGATTGCTCCGCCTCTACGCCGGATCGCGCAAGCTTCGTCAGTTCGACATGATCGTGTCGACCGAACGCACATGCCTTTCGCTGAAACGCCACTGGCGGGGCGACGGGCCCGTGTTTGTATTTGTCCCGCACGGTGCCGGGGACCGGAATGTTTCCTATCATCCGGCGATGCGTGACTTCGATCTTATGTTGCTGTCAGGCCAGAAGGTGGTCGATCAGATGGTCGCGCACGATATTGCACCTGCCAGCCGCTGCCGGATCATCGGCTATCCCAAGTTCGACATTCTGAAGGGCCGAAAGCCGGACAAGTTCTTCGATAATGACAGGGCGGTTTTTCTCTACAATCCGCATTTCGATCCAGTTCTTTCCAGCTGGTACGATCATGGTCCGGCCATTCTTGATTGGTTTGCCGCTCATCCGGAATACAACCTGATATTCGCCCCGCACGTCATGCTGTTTTTCAAGAGCCTGCACATCTCGCCCGAATACAAGCAGGGGCGGCGTCGGCCCGATCTCAAGCCGGAATGGAACGATTGCGCAAACATCATCATCGATACAGGTAGCGAACGGCTTTTTGACATGAGTTACACGCTGGCGGCAGATGCCTATATAGGCGACGTATCGAGCCAGATTTACGAGTTCCTGTACCGGCCGCGTGCAGCCTTTTTCATCGATGTTCATACGGGACGCGATCCAAGTGCGGATGAGCCCGCCTACGAGATGTGGCAGATCGGTCCGGTGGTCCCGAGCGCGCAAGATCTGTTCGATCTCGTCCCGCACTGGGAGAAGTTCGCGGCCGAGTACCGTGACAAGCAACAACGCCTGCTCGCTTACACCGCAGACGCCAACGATCCGCGTCCCGCATCGCTCCGGGGCGCCGAGGTGATTGCCGACTACCTTGCCGGCCCCTCGGCATATGGGGGGCGGGGTTAGAACTTCGCCGCCTGCCTTTTGCGGCATGGCTCGACTTTGGTTGCGCACCGGATGCCCGGGGAGGCCCCCGGCTAGGCTGTCATTGCTCGCTGGAGGTGCGCACCATGTTGCGCAGGACCCACCAAACCAGCAAGCTCAGGATGACATACTCTGACACCTGAACCAGCGCCACCAGCCAGCTGACGCCGAGCGGGCTTTGCGCTGTCGTCAGGATTGCCACAGCCAGCAGGGAGACGGTCCCCAGCCGCGTGATGAGGATGTAATGCGCCTTGCTGACCGAGTGGAGCACCGGTTCATAGACTACGCTTGCCAGTTCCATTGAGGCGGCAAGGATCAGCGGCACCAGTATGACGTCTCCTGCCTCGAAACCCGGCCCTGAAATGAGGCTCAAAAGGTCCGAACCGAATAGTACTGCCAGCCCGCTCAGTGCGGCAGCGGTCGGCACCACCGCAAGGGTCACGCGCCGGGAAATCATCTGGAAATCCTCTACGCCAGACAAGTGGCGCTGGCGGTTCACTTCGGGGTAAATCGCATCGGAAATGAGGACTGCGAACCTGCTGAGCCCCTTCGCCAGTTGGTCGGCGATGCGGTAGACACCAGCCGCACTCGTCCCGAACAGATAGCCGACCGCCACCAGGGGGCCTTGCTGGACCACGGCCTGCAGGGAGGTGTTCCAGTATGTCACCCACAAGAACTGCGTAATCGTGGGGTTCTCCGCAACAGACCGACGCAATTCGCGAAACCGTCCCAAGCGGAACCATTCAGAGCCGAGCCGCCAGGCGACGTACCACATGGTAACCGCCGTAATCAGCTCCACGATCGCCCATGCGAGCAGAAAGCGGCCAACACTTGGCCCGGTAAGCCAGATCGCGATGGCAGCAAGCAGCCGGCCGGTCGGCGTGATGGCGCCAGCCCATACGGACAGCTCGAACCGGTTCAGCGCGCGAATGATGCCGTAAGGCGCCGATACGCGCGTCAGCAGCATGGCGCAGATGAATACCAGCGCCATCTTGTCAAAGGCGGGGTTCAGGCCCAGCGATTTGCCGAACATGAGGATGATGCCCGTCACGAGGACGCATCCGGCCAGAGATGCGGCCAGATCCACCACACCCCCGAGGATCGAAAGCCGGGCAAAGGCCTCTTTGTCGTCGCGCGCCAGATGCGGCGTTCCGAATTTGACGATGACCTGCCAGGTCTGGAACCCGGCCAGCAGCACAAATGCCTGAGCAAGGCCGAAAATCAGTGCAAAGTGGCCAAAGTCCTTCACGCCCAGCGAACGGGCGAGAATGGCCAGATAAATCAGGCTGCTAACCGCGCCAAAACCCTTGCCTCCCAACAGCCACCCGAAGTTCCCGAGGATACGCCGAAGCGCCAGTTGGCTTTCGTTATGTCCACTAGATTGCATCGTGGGTCCGTGCCGCAATCAAATCGCCATCGCAACCCATGATCGCAACGCAACACCCGGGGCATTGCATGCATCGCGTCTTGTCGCTCCACTAGGCTCTTGCCGGCGGCCCGACAACGGGGCTGCCGGGATCGTCTTGGAGGTTCGATGTCATTGCGTTCAGGCAGAGAGCATTGCGCCGGGGTGGAGGGACTGGTTGCGCCACCATCCCCCGCCTTCCGGTCCAGCGCCGGGGTTCTACATATACTTCATCTGAATCCGGATGGCCTTGGGTTCGTTGCCTACCGCGACGCCGACTTTGGTGTAGCTTGGCTTGCCGAGGTTGAAGATGTTGATCGACGGATTGTTCGACATGCCGCCGCCATCCTTTGAGATGTCGGTCTTGCCGTTGCCGTTCAGGTCATGGCGCACTGCCACGCCATAGGTCCCCGCTTGCGGAACCGGCAGGCAGAAGGTCATGGTCCCCGCCTTTGCTGCGGTTTCGATCCGGTTGATCCACTTGCCGCTTTCCATCCACTCGTCCTTGGTGGCGCGATAAGACTGGACCCGGATCTGACCTGTCGAGGCCTTTACATCGGAAATGGTCACAAGCAGCGCCGGACCTGACCCGGTTCCGCAACGGTTGATGTCGTTGCTGATCTCGCCACGCTGGAATGCCGCCGCCGGGAATGCGGTTGCAAATGCCACAGTGCTCGCCATTGCCACAGCAAGAGGCGCGCCGGACAGTATGGCTTTCGATTGCCACGTTTGCAAAAAGGCTGCCGTCGTGTCGTTCATGTCATCAACTTTTTGTCTGAAGGCGCATTTGGCGAGCGCCAAGATGGTCTGCATTGCTGTGCGACACGCAATGAACGAAGCCTTAAGTCGGCGCGGGCTGAGCTCTGCCTGTGCCGGCGGTCACGCGCTGATGCTCCAGTCGGCACAGGCCCAGCCGCTTTGCGGTTTCGTATAGCGGCCCACCAGCACGCCGGCATTGGCAAAATCGAGGATCGGCGCATCGCTGGCATGGTCGGTATAGGCGGTGAGGTGGACCGCACTTCGGGCAAGCCCCTGACCGGCGAGCCACGCCTCCACGCGCGCGACCTTGTGCGCGCCATAATTGTTCTCGCCCTCGATCAGCGCGAGGAGGTTGCCGGACGCGTCGCGCTGGTGGCGGGTGGCGATCACGGCCTCGAAGCCGAGCGCCTCGGCAAGGGCCTCGGCATAGATCTCGGGCGCGGCGGTGACGAGGACCAGGCGCACGCCGGCGGCGCGATCGGCAGCGATCTGTGCGCGCGCGCCGGGCTGGATGTTGCCGGTAAGTTGCTTTGCGACGAAAGCCGCAATGCGGGGGGCAAGGCCAGGCCCGCGCACCACGCGCCCGACCAGCAGGGCGAGGCCGAATTGCTTGAGCGGCTTTCGCCCGTAGAGCTTCGCCTTGTAGCCGAGCATCGCCAGCACCCACAGCGGCAAGGCCAGCAGCCGCAGCGGATTGCCGCTCGCTGCCATGTGGACAAGGAACGGCGTGAAGGTCGGCGCGCGGGTTACCGTGCGATCGAGGTCATAGAGGGCAATGCGCTCCATGGGCCTCAACCTTGCGCCAGCAGGCGTTCGGCCAGCACGTGATCCTCGGGCTTGTCGACATCGACCCCCATGCGCCCGTCCGACAGCAGCACCGGTGCCGCCTGCGCCCCGATCTTCGCGCCCGCCGCCGCCAGCGCGCTCTCCAGCGTCAGGCGGCGCAGCAGCAGGCGCACCATCATCACAGGGCCGAAATGGGCCGCGAGGCGCAGCACCGACTTGCGGTCTGCTTCGACTGTCTCCCAGAACCGCAGCGCGGCGAGGGCTCCGGGCCCGGTCAGGGCAAACAGGTTCGCGCCCGTATAGGCCCCGCCGCGAAAGGCAAGCCAGGTGCGCCGGTTGGGACCGACCGCCGCCTCGAGGCAGCCGCGTTCGACCATCGCCACGCTGACGTCACCCGCACCTGCACCGGCGAGGAACTCGGCAATGGTGGCGGGGGTCAGCATGACATTGTCGGCAGTCGTGACGAGCAGCGGCAGGCCCACCTCCGGGTCTTCCACCACTGCCAGCACCGAGCCGCTGATCGTGTGGCCCGAGACACGCGGCCCGATGCGCGGGTCGCTGGTGGTCCATGCCAGCTCGGGGGCGGCAAGCAGCGCGGGGGCGTCCTGCGCCAGCACGATGATGCGGGCGATTCCCGGCGCAGCGGCAAGGGCCCGCAGCACGCGGCCAAGCATCGGCTCTCCCGCAACCGGGATCAGCGCCTTGGCCTCGCGCCCGAAATGCGCCGCCAGCCGGTCGATGCCGGGACGCTGTCCAGCCAGCACCAGCGCAGTCCAGCCATGGGGAGCGTCAGTCATGCTTGCGGGCAATCCTAGAGGGCAGGGCGGGGGCGGGCAAAAGCGAAGCCGCCCCCTGTCAGCCCGTCCCCCCGCTTGTCAAGATAGGCGCCGCCCGGTCCCGGCCATCGCGCCTCAGGCGGCCAGGGGCGCCGGGCAGTAGCGTGCGAGGTATTCGCCGTGCCCGGGCATGGCCTGCACCAGGAAGCGGATCGATTTCTCCATCTCGTCGACCTCGCCCCGGGTCGTGACCGGATCGAGCGCGTCGGCCATCGCGTTGCGCCCGCCCATGCGGATGCCCTGTCCCATCATCACCGCGGCCCAGCTGGTTTCGGTGAACAGCTCGTCCTCCTCGCGGAAGATCTGGCCGTTGGCCTTGAAGATCTCGACCTTCTCGGTGAGCGTGTCGGGGACTGCCATGGTGCGCACATGGTTCCAGAAATCGGAATCCGTCCGGCTCGTGGCGTTGTAGTGGAGGATCAGGAAGTCGCGGATGCGGGCATATTCGCGGCCCGTCAGGCGGTTGAAGGTATCTTCCTGCACCTGTGTCACGCCGTCCAGCGACAGCAGCGAGATGAGCTTGTCGATACCGGTGTTGATGAGGTGGATCGAGGTGGATTCGAGCGGCTCCATGAAGCCCGCCGCAAGGCCGAGCGCGACCACGTTCCTGTTCCAGAACTTCCTGCGCCGCCCCGTGGTGAAGCGCAGCCAGTTGGGCTCGGCCTGGGGCTTGCCGGCGATATTGCCCTGGAGGATGTCGAGTGCCGCCTCGTCCTCCATGAAGGCCGAGCAATAGACATGCCCGTTGCCGTTCCGGTGCTGGAGCGGAACCTGCCATTGCCACCCCGCGCTGTGCGCGGTGGCGCGGGTGAAGGGCGGGGGCGGGCTGCCGTCTTCGCGCTGGCAGGGCAGCGCGACGGCGCGGTTGCAGGGCAGGTAGTGGCTCCAGTCCTCGTAGCCGGTCCCCAGCGCCTGTTCGATGAGGAGGCCGCGAAAGCCCGAGCAGTCGATGAACAGGTCGCCTGCGAAGGACTGGCCGTCCTCCAGCGTGACCCCGGTGACGAAACCGCTTTCCCCATCAAGCGCGACATCGGCGATCCTGCCCTCCTGCCGCACCACGCCGCGGCTCTGGGCGAGGCGGCGCAGGAACAGGGCATAGCGACCCGCATCGAGGTGATAGGCGTAGTTGACCGGCGGCAGATCGTCGCGCTTGAAATCCTCGGTCCGCGCGAACTTGCCGAAATAGGCCGCCATCGTCTCGAGATTGAAGACCTGGATCGGGCGCTTGTCGCCGCTCTCGTTCATGCGGTGCCAGACATGGTGAAAGCTGATCCCGCCCATCTGGTAGCCATAGGCGCCGAAGGGGTGGATGTAGCTGTCGCCGAGCCGGCCCCAGTTCTCGAACTGGATGCCGAGCTTGAAGGTGCCGCCGACCGCGCTCAGCATCTCGCGCTCGTCGACACCGATGAGCTGGTTAAAGCCGACAAAGGGGGGAATCGTTGCCTCGCCGACCCCGACAGTGCCGATCGCCTCGGATTCGATCAGGACGATATCCACAGCCCGTCCGGCCTTGAGACGGGACAGGGCGGCTGCCGCCATCCAACCCGCAGTGCCCCCGCCGACGATGATAATCCGTTCTATTGCCACGTGTTCGGTGTCCCCGACAGGTCTGCGCTGTCCTTGTCGAAGGGCGCCGCCCGCGCCCCTTTCCCTGGCTGTCAGAATGCAACATGAACGCAAGATTACAAGTCTTGAGAACGCTCTCAAAATGTGCTACCAAGGAAATCACCGCAGCTTCAGGCACCAGACTGGCGCGCGGCATGGGGAGGTAGAGAAGATCATGAACACCGCACCGCTCGCGCCGCGTCGGCGCCTGCTCGCACTGGGCACCGCCTCGGCGCTCGCCATCATCGCCGCGAGTCCGGCGCTGGCGCAGGATGCCGCCCAGGCCGAAGGCAAGGATGCAGCCGGGAAACCGGCCGAGCCCGAGGGTGAGGACCAGATCATCGTCACCGGCTTCCGCGCCTCGCTGACCTCGGCGCAGAACATCAAGCGCGATGGCGACACCTTCGTTGACGTGATCACGGCCGAAGACATCGGCGCGCTGCCCGACCGCTCGGTTGCCGAAGCCCTCCAGCGTGTGCCCGGCGTCAATATCGGCCGCTTCGAGAAGCCGTCCGATCCCGATCGTTTCTCGGTCGAGGGCACCGGGGTGATCGTGCGCGGCCTGCCTTTCGTCCGCTCCGAACTCAATGGCCGCGACATCTTCTCGGCGACAGGTGGAACCGTTCTCAGTTTCAACGATGTCTCGCCCGAACTTCTGGGCCGCGTGGAGGTCTTCAAGAACCTCACCGCGGACATGGTCGAAGGCGGCATTGCCGGGACGGTGAACCTCGTCACCCGCAAGCCGCTCGACCGTCCCGGCACCCATCTGGCGGGCACGATCGAGGGCAATTACGGCGATCTCGCCAAGGAATGGTCGCCCGGCTTCTCGCTGACCGGCTCGACCACCTGGGAAAGCAATATCGGCACGGTCGGCCTGCAACTGGGCTATGCGCGTTCCGAACTCGTCAGCCGCACCGATGCCTCGCAGGTCGGTGACCCCTGCTACCGCGCGGCCTCGCTCGATAGGGCCTGTTTCCGCGTCGTGCCGGTGGGCAGCGGCGGTTTTGGCGGCACCACGAACTTCACCGCCGCCAATTTCCCGCCCGCCGGTGCTGTCGTCGTTCCCAAGGGCGCGGGCGTGCGCACCACCGATCTCGAGCGCGACCGCGAGGCCTTCTCGGGCGTGCTGCAATACGAGACCCCGGCGCGCGATCTCGTTCTCACCTTCGAATGGCTCCGGGCCGAGACCAGCTTCTTCACCGACGAGAAGGCGGCGATCGCGCTCGTCAACGATGACGCCCTGTTCCCCGTCCCGGCCGCTGGGAGCACCTGGCAGTTCGACAGCAACGGCATCTTCCAGCGCGGCATCCTCAGCCAGCGCATCGGCGATGCCTATGCCAACCCCTTCGGTCGCGGCGGCATCCCGCTCGAACTGCTGCGCTTCCAGCGCGCCACCGACGCGATGACGCAGGACTTCTCCTTCGATGCCGACTGGGAGATCAGCGATCGCCTGCGCGTCAATTTCGAGGCGCAGCGGATCCAGTCCGATCTCAGCCAGGATTCGATCATCGGGGTGACGAGCACCTGGGCGAACATCGATCTCGACGTGACCGGCCGCACGCCCAAGGTTGCCTTCCTTGCACCTCCGGGCGCGCCGGCGGATTACTTCACCTCGCCGCGCAACACCTATTACTGGTTCCTGCTGGATTCGATTGCCCGCAACGAGGGTGAGCTCGACAGCCTGCGCCTCGATGCCGAATATGACATCAGCGACGAGGGCTTCTTCAAGAAGGCCCGCTTCGGTGCGCGCTGGTCGGATCGCGACCGCACCACCCGCGACACCAACTTCAGCACCTGGGGCAATCTTTCGGCGCCCTGGGCCGGCCGGGCGGGCTGTGCGCCATGGAACGCGGGGCCGGGCTGCGCTGCCACCGGCGGGTTCCAGCCGGGCCGCTTCTTCACCGGCCTTCCGGGGCAGGAATTCGCGATCGGGGGCGGCGCCTTCATCGACGACTTCCCGACCTTCGCCAACCTGCGCGCGCCTTTCGACAGCAACTTCCAGCGCGGCCAGGGGCCTGCACCCCTGCCGGGCGGCGCGTTCTTCTTCGGGGGTGATGATTTCCTCGGCGAATATCTCTTGGGCCAGTCCGCCCAGCAGGCGGGCGCGATTAACACCTTCTCGCAGACTCCCAACCCCTTCTTCGGGGTGAACAACCGCACCTTCACCAATTCGGTGACCGGCCAGACCACGCCCTGCAATCCTTTCTGCGAGCCTGAAATCAACGCGGTCGCGGAAACCACCAAGGCCGCCTATGCCCGCGTCGATTACGGTACGGATTTCGGCAATGGCTGGAAGCTCAGCGGCAATCTCGGCCTGCGCTACGTCGAGACGACGGTGAAGACCCAGGGAACCCTTGGCTTCCCCAACGGCGCCTTCTTCGATGCGACCGCTGCGGGCGGCAATGGCGATGGCGTGGTGCAGCCCGCCGAAATCCAGCGCGCCTGCCTCACCGCGCCTCCGGGGCAGCTCGCGCCGGCCTATTGCTCGCTTTCCGCGGCGCGACTGGCCGAATTCGCTGCCGCCTATACCGGCGAGATCATCATCGAGAACCGCGATGTGGTGTTCGACAACTGGTTGCCGAGCTTCAATGCGCTGCTCGACACCGGCAATGGTCTCCTGTTCCGCGGCGCTGTCTCCAAGGGGCTGACCCGGCCCGATCTCGGTGCCTTCCGTTCCGGCGGGGCGATCGGCGACAACACCGGCGACCTGCGCGGCGATGGGACGCTGGCGAGTGGCGCGCTGTTCCAGCTGTTCACCGGCAACCGCAATCTGCGGCCGATCGAAAGCTGGAACTACGACCTCTCGGTCGAATGGTACTTCGACCGCGTCGGCTCGCTCACGCTGTCGGGCTTCGTCAAGGACATCAAGGGGATCGTCGACAGCGGCATTTCGCTCGTCAATTTCGTCAGCCCGGGCGGTCTTGACCTCGACGTCGAAGTCAACGGCCCGGTCAACTCGCAGGACGGCACCTTGAAGGGCGTGGAGCTGGGCTACCAGCAGGCCTACGACTTCCTGCCGGGTGTCCTCAGTGGGCTCGGCACCCAGTTCACCTATACCTATGTGGATGGCGGGGACTTCAACAACACCGATCTGGCCGGGATCCTCGGGCCCTTCGCTTCTGGCCAGCCGCTGGCCGGGATCTCAAAGAACACCATCAACGCGACGCTGTTCTACGAGAAGGACTGGCTCTCGGCCCGCGCTGCCTACAACTGGCGCTCGGCCTTCCTGATCACCCCGCGTGACGACATCTTCCCCTTCTCGCCGATCTGGGGCGAATCCACGGGGCAGCTCGACGCGTCGGTGTTCGTTACCGTGCGCGAGGGATTGAAGCTCGGCGTGCAGGGCGTGAACCTGCTCGACGAGGTGACGCGCACGAGCCAGGTGATCGACTTCGAGGGGACAAGGGTGCAACGTTCGGCCTTCCGCAACGACCGGCGCTTCACCTTCCTTGCGCGCTTCGATTTCTAGAAGGGTCTCCCCATGATCAAGGCAGGGCTGCTGAAGGCTTCGATGCTGACGGCGGCCCTGCTGCTTTTGGGCGGGGCATCGCCTGCGCCCGGGCAAGCCTTGGCGCCGCTTGAAGGGGCTGGCTGGGAGCTGGTGTGGGCCGATGAGTTCGAGGGCCGCGCGCTCGACCGGACCAGGTGGACGCCCGAAGTCTCGTGCTGGGGCGGGGGCAATGGCGAACGCCAGTGCTACACCGACCGCACCGACAACATTGCCCTCGAAGGCGGAATGCTGGTGCTCAAAGCGAAGAAGGAACGCTTCACCGGCCCGGCGCGCCCGCCCGAGATCGCCGATGATCCCAATCCGGCGGTCACGCAGGCCTATACCTCGGGCAAGGTGCGCAGCATCGGCCTCCACGCCTGGCGCTATGGCCGGATCGAGGCGCGCGCCCGGGTGCCGGCGGGGCAGGGAACGTGGCCTGCGATCTGGATGATGCCCGACGATCCAGCCTATGGCGCCTGGCCGCGCTCGGGCGAGATCGACATCCTCGAGGCGGTGAATATCGGCGCCCGCTGCAAGACCTGTCCGGGCGGGCGCGAGAACCGCACGATCAGCGCGCTGCACTTCGGCGATTTCCCGCCCGCCAACCGCTTCGTCGATCACCGCAACCCGCTGCCCGGCGACGGCGCGCTGCCTTCGGACGATTTTCACGTCTATGCGGTCGAATGGGGCGAGGGGCTGATCCGCTTCCTCGTCGATGACCGCGTGCACCTCACCGTCACTGCCGAGCAATGGCGCACCGCTGCCCCCAATGCCAGGGGACGGCCGTTTGCCCCCTTCGATCAGCCCTTCTATGTCATGGCCAATCTCGCCGTGGGCGGGCGCTTGTCGGAAGAAAACAACGCCGGGGGGCTTGCCGCGAAGAGCTTTCCCGCGCAATTCGCAATCGATTGGATCAGGGTCTACCGCTGCGCCAGCGATCCCGCAACGGGGCGCGCCTGCATCAGGTAGCCGGACAGGGGCGCGAATTGGCATGGCGCGGGTGCGCAAGACAGTCACGATCAGGGATGTTGCCGAGGACGCGGGGGTCTCGCTCCAAACGGTGAGCCGGGTGGTGAACGGGGGGCCGAACGTGCGTCCGCAGGTGCGCGACAAGGTGCGCGCCTCGATCGAGCGGCTGGGCTATGTTCCCAGCCTTGCCGCCCAGCGCATGAGCGGCTCGCGCTCCTACATCATCCTTGCCCTCAACGACCGCGAGAGGACTCTCGCCGACTGGCGCGAGCGGCGCGGCACGGACTGGGTTGACCAGATGCTGCTGGGCGGCATCCTTACCTGTTCGAGACACGGCTACCGGATGATGGTGGAGCTGGTGGATACCCATTCCGACCATGTCGAGCGCGAGCTTGGCGCGGCACTCTCGGCGCTCCAGCCGGACGGGGTGATCCTCACGCCCCCGCATTCGGAAAACCGCCTCATCACCGAGCTGCTGGCCGCGCGCGGCATTCCCTTTGCGCGGATCGGCTCGGATGCGGAGGGGCCGGGGATCGCGCTCACCATGGGCGATGAGGGCGCGGCGCATCTGGCCACCACGCGCCTTGCCGAGCTGGGCCACACCCGCATTGCCATGATCGCAGGCCCGGCTTCCTACAGCCTGTCGGGCTGGCGCATCGCCGGCTGGAAGCGCGCGCTGGCCGAACGCGGCCTGCCCAGCGAGGGCCTGCTCGAGGTGGGGGATTTCGGTTACGAATCCGGCACCCGCGCCGCGCGGGCGCTGCTCGACCGCAACCCGGATGTGACCGCGATCATCGCCTCCTCCGACCAGATGGCGCTCGCCGCCCTCGAGGTGGCACGCGACCGCAGCCTGGCCGTTCCGCGCGATCTGTCGCTGATCTCCTTCGACAACACCCCGATCGTGCGCTTCTCGCAGCCGCCGCTGACCGCGATCGACCAGCCGATCGCCAAGACCGTGTCGCGCGCGGTCGAGCAGCTCATCGCGCGCGGGCAAGCGGCCGAGGGCGGCGCAGTGATCGAGGTTGCCGCAGGGCTGGTCGAGCGTTCCTCGACCGCGCTCGCTCCGGCCCGGGCTTGATCGCCGCCGCTCCCCTCGGCGCGCCGCCGGACCGCCAGCCGGGCTGGTTCCTTGCCCTGTTCGCGCTCGCCGCTGCCGGGGGCGCGGTCGCCTATGTGCCGCTCCTCACCGTGCTACTCCCGCAGCGGATCGCGGAGCTGCAAGGGAGCGAGGATGTCGCCGCGCTGGCGCAGGTCACGTTCCTCGGGGCCGTGATGGCGAGCCTCGCCAATATCGCGGTCGGGTGGCTCAGCGACCGCAGCGGCGTGCGCCGGCCGTGGATTGTCGCGGGCCTTGTCCTGTCGAACCTGCTGCTGCTGGCCGTGGGCGCGGCGGCAAGCGTCATGCAGATCATCGCGCTGGTGATGGTCTGGCAGGTTGCGCTCAACCTCATGCTCAGCCCGCTGATGGCCTGGGCGGGGGATTGCTTTCCGGACGCGCAGAAGGGCGTGCTTGGCGGGGCGCTGGCGCTGGCTCCGGCGCTGGGCGCGCTGGCCGGGTCGCTGGTCACCCATGTCGGCCTGGTCACGCCCGATGCGCGGCTGCTTGTGGTGGCGGGGCTGGTGAGCGCGCTGGTGCTGCCTGCGGTGCTGCTGGGCAAGGGGAGGGTGCGGCCGCAACTGATGGTGCCCGCTACCCGACCGGCCGGGCCGGTGCGCGCGCGCGGCCTTGTCGCGCGGATGTGGACAGCGCGGCTGCTGGTGCAGGTGGCGGAAGGGGGGATGTTCGCCTTCCTCCTCTACTGGCTGCGCTCGATCGCGCCCGGCTACCCGGAGAACGCGGCGGCCAATATCTTCAGCCTCGTGCTGGTTGGCGCTGTGCCGCTGTCGTTGTGGCTCGGGCGGTGGAGCGACCGCCACGCCCGCCCGGTGCGCCCGCTGGTGGCAAGCGCGCTGCTCTGCGCCACCGGCCTCCTGGTCATGGCTGCAGCGCACACGCTTGCGCAGGCGATGGCGGGTTATGCTCTGTTCGGCCTCGCCGCCGCGATCTTCCTGGCGCTCCACGCCAGCCATACCCTGCGCGTCCTACCCGCGCCCCGCCACCGGGGACGCGATCTCGGGCTGTTCAACCTCACCAACACCGTCCCCGGCATGGTGATGCCATGGCTGACCGTGCTGCTGGTGCCGCGCTTCGGCTATGGCGGACTATTCGTGCTGTTTGCCGCGCTCGCGCTCGCCAGCGCAGGCCTGCTGGCCGCTTCGCTGCGCCGCTAGGTGCTTGCCAAAACCCGCCCCCTTCCGTAATATGTTAACGTTCTCAATGAACGGGACGGATCTGGGAGGGTCTGCGCGAATGGTGCGTGAAGTTTGGGTTCGGCTGGCGGGTGGCGCGGCGCTGGGAGCGCTTCTGGCGGGGTGTTCCCCTGCAGGTGAGGTGCGTTCGGCCAGTGCCCCTGCGATCGAGGCGCCCGCCCGGTCCGGCGCCGAGACGCCCGAGGCGCTCCTCGCCCGGCTCAGCATCGAGCGCAAGGTGGCGCAGATCATCCAGCCCGACATCGGCTCGATCACGCCGGCCGACATGCGCGAATACCGCTTCGGCTCGATCCTCAATGGCGGCAATTCGGGGCCCTATGGCAATGACAAGGCGCCGGCTGCTGACTGGCTGAAGCTGGCCGACGAATTCTGGGAGGCCTCCACCGCCCCGCTGCCCGGCGACGAGCCGTTCATCCCCGCGATCTGGGCGACCGACGCGGTCCATGGCCATGCCAATGTGCCCGGCGCGACGGTGTTCCCGCACAACATCGCCCTCGGGGCGACCGGCGATGCGGATCTCCTGCGCCGCATCGGCGCGGCGACGGCGACCGAGATCGAGGTGACCGGCCTCGACTGGACCTTCGCGCCGACCATCGCCGTCGCCCGGGACGATCGCTGGGGGCGCACCTACGAGAGCTATTCGGAAGATCCCGCGCTCGTCACCCGGCTCGGCGCGGCGATGGTCGAGGGTTTGCAGGGCCGCCCAGGCCAGCCGGGCTTCCTCGGCACGGGCAAGGTTGCCGCCACCGCCAAGCACTTCTTCGGCGACGGCGGTACGGCGCAAGGCGTCGACCAGGGCGACGTCAACGGCGACCTTGCCGACCTGATGGCGATCCACGCCGCGCCCTATCCGGCCGCGATCGGCGCCGGGGTGGCGAGCGTGATGGCGAGCTTCAACTCGATCAATGGCACCAAGATGCACGGCAACAAGCCGTTGCTGACCGATGAATTGCGCTGGCGCCTCGGCTTCAGGGGTGTCACGGTGGGCGACTGGAACGGCCACGGCCAGATCAAGGGCTGCACCAATGCGGATTGCGCGCAGGCGCTGCTCGCCGGGCTCGATGTCTATATGGTGCCCGAAGACTGGAAGGCGCTCCACGCGTCGCTGGTGCGGCAGGTGAAGGACGGCACGATCCCCATGGCCCGGCTCGACGAGGCGGTGCTCAGGGTGCTGCGCCTGAAGCAGCAGCTCGGCATCTTCGATGGCGAGGTGAAGCCCTCTGCCCGGCCCAATGGCGGCAGGTGGGAGCTGCTCGGTTCGCCCGAGCACCGCGCGCTCGCCCGCGAGGCGGTGGCCAAATCGCAGGTGATCCTCAAGAACCACGGCATCCTGCCGCTCAAGGCGGGCGCGGTGATCGAGGTCGCAGGGTCTGCCGCCGACAACATTCCGCAGCAGGCCGGCGGCTGGTCGGTCACGTGGCAGGGCGGGGGCGATCTCACCGCCACCGATTTCCCCGGCGCGACCTCGATCTGGGCGGGCATCGCCGAGGCAGCGAAGGCGGCAGGAAGCCCGGTGCGGCTGGCCCCGCAAGGCGATCCCGCCAGCCAGCCCGATATCGCGATCGTCGTCTTCGGCGAGCCGCCCTACGCCGAGTTCGTCGGCGACCGCAAGGACCTCGCCTTCCGCGACGAGGAAGGGCTTGCCCTGCTCCGATCCTACCGTGCGCGCGGGGTGAAAACGGTCGCGGTGTTCCTTTCGGGCCGGCCCTTGTGGGTCAATCGCGAATTGAACGCGGCCGATGCCTTCCTCGCCGCATGGCTGCCCGGCAGCGAGGGGGCAGGGGTTGCCGACGTGCTGTTCGGCAAGCGCGCGCCGAGCGGGCGGCTGTCCTTCAGCTGGCCGGGCACCTGCGATGGCACGCCGCTCAACGATGGCAATTCCGCGCTGTTCGGCCGGGGCTTTGGACTGGGCTTCGCAACCGCCACGCGGCTCGAACAGCTCGATGAAACCTGCGCGGCCCTCACCCAGGATGCGGGCGCGGCGTGGTTTGCCAGCGGCAAGCTCGGCGCGGGCGTGCAGGCGGTGGCGGACAATGCGCTGCTCCCCGACCTGCGCGGCAGCGGCAATGGCATTGTCGCCACCGGCACCGACCGCCGCGCGCAGGAAGATGCGCGCCGTATCGCCTTCGGCCCGGGCGCGAGGCTCACCCTGACCGGCCCGGACAGCGGCGCGGCATGGCGGATCACCTATCAGGTCGCCAGCCGCCCGGCCGCGCCGGTCACTGTCACCGCCGGGGGCGCGCCGCTCGACATCACGCAGGGGCTCTCGGTCGCCGAAGGCAAGGGCTGGCGCGAGATGGTGCTCGGCGCGAAGTGCCTCGGTGCGACCGGTGGCAGGCTCACCTTGGCCTCTGAGGCGCCCTTCGCCCTCCAGATCAGCGAGATCGCCCGCGACGATAGCGCCGCCGGGGCTGACTGCTCGTTCTGACCCGCCCCGCCGCAGCAGGGCGCCCGGCTAGGGCGTAACGATGTCGAAGCTGCGCGGCATCGGGTCGAGCGCGTCGAGCACGGCCTGAAGGCCCGCCGTGTCGCCCTCGATCGTGACGCCCTCCATGCGGCTCACCATCGCCAGTGGTGCCTTGACGAACAGCAGCGCCAGCATCGCACGGCGGGGTGCGCGGATGGTCACGTCCGCCTTGGCGGGCAGAGTGCCGACCCGGCCGATGATCGCCTGTTCGCCGACTTCGAGCACCGCCTGCTCCTTGCGATCGACCAGGTCGAAGGCAATGGTGAAGCCGCGCCGCGCGGCGCGCTCGGGGGCGTAGAGGGTCGCGGCGGAATCGATCAGCTCCTGCGTCGTCAGCGCGGCGATCATGTCGTTGCTCTGCGCAGCGCTGCGATCGACACGCCCGTTCCTGAGCTCGCTGGCCGCGGCGAGGAACTGGTTGCGCCAGATCGCGCTTTCGGCCTGATAGCCCTGCTGTTCATAGCTGCGCGCGAGCATCGTCTTGGCGGCGGCATTATCGGGGGCGGCGAAAACGAGGTTCTGGAGCAGGTCGGACGACCAGCGGTAATCGCCCTCGGCTATAGCCTTGTCCGCCAGCGCCAGCACCCGTTCGGCTCCGCCCAGTGCCTCGACCAGCCTTTTCGCGCGCGCGGCCGGCGGATGGCGGTGCAGGTTTGCCGGGACCGCGTCGTACCAGCCGAGATAGAACTGGTAGATCGCCTTGGCGTTGTGGCTGATCGTGCCGTAATAGCCGCGCGTCGACCATTCCTTCGCATGGCCCGGCGGCGGCGTGGCCTCCAAGGCTTCGGCGATCTCGTCCATCGTCTCCCCGCGGTTCATCCGGCGCACGGTCTGGTCGTGGAGCCAGCGGTAATTGTCGCGCTGGGCGGCAAGCCATGCGGTGCCCTCGGCGCGGCCGAAGATCGGCCAGCAATGGCTCGAGATGATCGCGTCCGATTGCGGCGCGTAGCGGGTCGCGGCCTCGTCGAGATAGCGCGCCCAGGCTCGCGCATCGCGCACCTTGGCGCCGCGCGGGGTGAGAATGTTGTGGAGCGAGCAGGTGGCGATTTCGGCGGAGAGAAAGGCTTTTTCGGGCTTCACGAAGACGTTGAACTCGGCCGGCGCTTCGGTGCCCGAGACGATCTGGAATTCGAGCGTTACGCCGTCCACCATCCGGGTCTCGCCGGTCCGCGCGACCGTGTCGGTCGGCGGGATCAGCGACAGCGTGCCGGACGACAGGCCCATGCCGATGCCGCTCCCCATCTGCCCGGTCGCGCCGGGCGCGATGCCGGTGCCGAACTGGAAGGCGGCGCGGCGCATCATCGCGGCCCCGGCCATGACGTTCTCGGAGGTCGCTTCCTCCATGAAACCGGCGGGCGCGATCACCGGCACCTTGCCGGCCTCGACGGCTGCCGCATCGATCACGCCGCGCGCGCCGCCGAAGTGGTCGCCGTGGCTGTGCGAATAGATGAGGCCGGTGACCGGACGCTTGCCGAGCGTCTCGTCAACCAGCGCCATCGCCGCCTGCGCCGCCTCGACACTGGTGAGCGGGTCGATCACGATCCAGCCACTCTGGCCCTTGATGATCGTCATGTTCGACACGTCGAACCCGCGCACCTGCCAGATGCCCGGCGTCACCTGGAACAGCCCGTGACGCTTGAGGTGGGTCATGTGTCGCCACAGCGAGGGGTTGACCGTCTCGGGCGCGGTGCCGGAGACGAAGGCATAGGCATCGAGGTTCCAAACCGGCTTTCCGGCGGCATCGCGGATCACCGGATCCTTGCGGGTCGCCAGAAAGCCGCGCTGCGCGTCGCGCGCATCGCGGGTGCCTTCGGGCGGGAGCGCTCGGGCGGTGGCCGAATGGGCGGCGCGGGTCGCCGGGCTGGCGGTGCCCGTCTGGTCCTGCGCCCCGGCAAGGGTCGCTGCCCCCAGCAGGGCCGCAAAGCCCAGCGCCGCGCCGCAGCGCAATCCGGTGTTCGTCATCATATGGTTCCCCTCTTGTCCCGCTGCTGGTGATGCCCTGACGGGTCTCGCAATTCAAGCAGCATGCCGCGCGCCCATTCTCCGACGCCTGCATTCATTCAGAGAATAGAATGTTTGCGGATGAAGATTGAATTTTTCCGATTACGTCCGAGCCGCTACCAGCCGACCGGCAAAGCCTTCCCTCTCCCACCCTGAAGGGCCCTTCACCGCGATGGACCAGACCAGCCAGCGACCGGAGTCCGCAGCCCGCGCCCCCGCACGTGCTGCGCGCGCTCTGTCGCTCGTCGCCAGTCCGCTGCGGCTCGCGCACCCGAACGGGGCGGTTCCCGGATCGTGGAGCGCTGCGCTTGCCGGGCTGGGCGCTTGGCTCGAAGTGGAGATCGCTTCGGTTCCCGCGCCCGATGCTGCAGCACCGGTCTTTGCACCGTGGGAGGGCTGGAGCCCGGCCGCTTTCCAGAACGGGGGCGCGGCGGGATTGCCCGAGGCGCAGTTCGTCGCCAGCTATTGCCTCGACCACGGCCACCACGCGCGCGGCGCGGTCGATCTGGTGCTGCTATCGCCGCATCCGGCGCTCTGCGGTGCGGGCGGAGTGGACGCCGCGCCTCTGGCGGGCGCTCTGCGGGCCATGATCCGCGTCGCCGTCGCCGAGGGACGGGGGCGGATCGCGATCATCTGCCATGCCACCCAGCACGGCGCGCTGGAGCGTTTTCGCCTGGCCGAAGAGCGCAGCCTTGTCCCCGACGGGGTCGCGGTGTGCTGTCTGGCAATCGAGGATGCCCTGCCGGCACTGATGGGACCGGGCGCGCCGTGGGACGCGGTGATCGCCATGCCGGACCTGCGCGGCATCGTCTTCACGCTCCTGTCCGAGACAAGCGGCTTGCGGGGAGCCTGGCCGATGCTGTGGCACAGCCATGGCCTGAGGCGCGTGACCTGCGAGGTGCGGGGCGAGGGCAGTGTGCGCCTGCCGCTCGATGCCCCGGCGCTGGTCCAGACCCTCGCGCTCGCGCTTCAGGCGGCCGGCAAGACCGCTGCTGCGCAGCGGCTCCACGCAAGGTGGGCGGATTTGCGCGAGAGCGGGGTGACCACGCTGGCGCGGGGCAGCGCGGCGCCCTATGCGACCGAGCTTTCCGATCCCGATCTCATCGCTATGATCAGCCGCGAAAACACCTCGTGCAAGCCTGCGCGCCGCGAGTGGCAGGCGCTTAAAAGCCAACCCATGATAAATTTCGGGGGCCATTTGCGAGTCTTGCGCGTTGTATCTTCAAAGACCGCTAACCATTAAATAGGAAGCGTATCATGCCGAGCCGCAAGATCGTCGCAAATGAACTGGCGCATGTCCTGCGGCAGATTTCCCATCCGGACCGGATTCGCCTGCTGCTCAAGCTGCAGGCGGGCGAGCAGACGGTGAACGAACTGGGGGATATCCTCGAGATTTCTCCGACCCGCGTGTCGCAGCATCTCGGCGTGCTGCGCGCGGTCGCTCTGGTCGAGACCGAAACCCAGGGGCAGAAGCGGGTCTACCGCCTCGCCCAGCCCGAGCTGGCAAGCTGGCTGATTGGGGGGATCGACTTCATCGCCCACCGCCTTGGCCGGGCGACGCCTGAGGACATCGACCAGGCCAAGCAGCTCTGGGTGGCCGAGGCGGTAGACCCCGCCGAGCAGATCGACCGCGCCGCCTGAGGCGCCCTGGCCCCCCGGCGTGACCGGCCGCGGCGGGGCGGGACCACAGGGGCCTCAGCAGGCGTGCGCGGTGCGCAATTGCGGGGCGAGCGCGGCGGCATAGCGCTGCTCTACCGCGACCCAGCCTTGCGCGGTCTCGTCCCAGGCTTCGACCTCGCCGGTCTTGATGTCATAGACCCAGCCGTGCAGCTCCAGCTCCTTGCGCGCCAGTGCCACCGCGACGGTGGGGTGGGTCTTGAGGTGCTGCAATTGCAGGATGACATTCTGCTCCAGCAGCATCCGCATCTTTGCTTCCGGATCGAGGTCGGCGCCCAGGGCCTCGGTAATGTCGACCGCCCCTTGCGCAAAGCCGAGCCATTCGCGCACGTGCGGCAGGTTGGTCAGCGCGGCGCGGTTCATCGCCCCCTTCATCGCCCCGCACTGGGTGTGGCCGCACACCACGATGTGGGGGATGCGCAGCGACCCGATCGCGAATTCGATCGAGGCGGTCATGCCGCCGGTCTGGTTGGTGTGCGGCGGCACGATGTTGCCCGCGTTGCGGCAGATGAACAGCTCGCCCGGATCGGTCTGGGTCAACATCGCCGTCTCGATCCGGCTGTCGGAGCAGGTGATGAACAGCGCCTCGGGGCTCTGGCCGGCACTCAGCCGTTCGAACAGCGCCTGCTTTTCCGGGAAGACCTCGCGCTGGAACTTCACCACGCCTTGGGCGAAACGGGACATGGGCGGGGCTCCTCGGGATCGTGCAACGTCTGCAAATCTGCGCAGATAACGGGTAGTGAAGGTATGACGCGCGCTCCGCAGCGTCAAGCGCGGCGGAAATCGCCGCCTCGTCAAACCTGCTGGTGACTTGCGCTGCAATGTGTGGTGTCAGGGGCGCCGCCAGACATCCATCAGGACACGAGGACGCAAGAGACATGAATTTCGAGCTCGATCACGAACACGCGATGCTCAAGGAGCTGGTCGGCAAGTTCGTGCGCGACCAGTTGATGCCCTATGAGGCGAGCGTGATCGCCCGCGAGAATATCGGGCAGGGCACCTATCTCACCCCCGAGGAGACCGCCAAGGTCGACGCGGTGAGCCGCGAGCTGGGCCTGTGGGGCCTCGATGCCCCCGAGGAGGTGGGCGGCATGAACCTGCCCATGGTGGCGATGGTCGGCGTCTCCGAGGAACTGGGCAAGACTGTCGTGCCCTATTACCTCCCGCCTGACAGCCCCAATTTGCGGATGCTGATGGTCGCGGCGGACGAGCGCCAGCGCGAGGCCTACCTTGAACCCTATGTCCGCGGCGAGACGATCAGCGCCATCGGCATCTCGGAACCCGGTGCGGGCGCCGACCCGCAGGGGATGCGCACCACCGCGGTTCAGGACGGCGACGACTGGATCATCAACGGCCGCAAGATCTGGATCACCAAGGGCGCCGAGGCCGATTTCACCATTCTCATGGCGGTGACCGACAAGAACCCCAATGGCAGAAACGGCATGTCGGCCTTCCTCGTCGACAAGGGCACGCCGGGTTTCAACGTCACCCGCAAGATCCCGATGATCGACGGCACGGCGACTTACGAGATTGCTCTCGAGGATTGCCGGGTGCCCGGCTGGAAGCTGCTCGGCAAGCGCGGGCAGGGCTTCGCGCCGATGCAGGTGCGCCTTGGCACGCGGCGGATCGAGATGGCCTCGTGGTCGATCGGCATGGCGCAGCGCGCGCTCGACATGATGATCGACTACGCCCCGCAGCGCAGCACCTTCGGCAAGCCCCTGTCGGCGCGCCAGACGGTGCAGAACTGGATCGCGGACGCCGCGACCAGGATCCACGCGATGCGGCTGATGACCTATGACTGCGCGTGGAAGATCGATCAGGGGCGCGACGTGCGCAGCGAAATCTCGATGATCAAGAGCTTCTGCACCGAAAGCGCCTATGAAATCGTCGACCACGCGATGCAGCTCTATGGCGGCATGGGCATGACCCGTGAGCTGCCGCTCTACCTGATGAGCAACAAGCTGCGAACGATGCGCATCTATGACGGCCCCTCCGAGATCCACAACTGGGTGGTCGCCCGCGGTTTGCTGGGGACGCACGAGTAGGCCCACCAAGCCTTCGCGCCAAAGGAAACGGGCGGGAGAACCATGGTTCTCCCGCCCGCTCTTTATGCGCCTTGCGGCCGGATCAGAAGCGACCCGTCACCCCGAGGAAGAAGCTCCGCCCCATGCCCGAGACCGGGTAGGCCGAGCTCGAGAGGTAGGGGACCTCGTCGGTCACGTTGTTGATCCCGCCGTAGAAGGTCACCTCGTCGGTCGCATCGAGCGAGAAGGCGAGGTTGTGGATCCAGTAGTCCGGCGCGAAGCCCGCCGGACCGAACTCGAAGTTGATGCGTTCGATCTGCACCACCGAGGCGACCGCGGTGGATTGGATATACTGCAACCCGTAGTTGAGGGTGAAGTCGCCGCGGTTCCAGGTGACACTCCCGAAGCCCGCGAATTCCGGTGCGCCCAGTTCCCTGAGGCCGGGGTTGGGGACATCGGGACGGCGCGGATCGAAGAAGCGATCAAGCCGCTCGGTCCAGTTGCCGTTGACCGACAGGTTGAAGTTGTTCTGCCCCAGGCTGAAGGCGTAGTTGATCTGCGCATCGACCCCGCGGGTATCGAGAGCCGCGAAGTTGATCTGCGACTGGCGCAGGAAGTTGAAGCCCAGGAAGGTCGGCGAACCGGCATTGCGGTTCCGGGTGAACAACCCGCAGAAGTTGTTCGGGAAGGTCGGCAGGTCATAGCAGTTGTTGACGATGTCCTGCGCTGACACTGCTGCGATGGCGTTGTCGATCTTGATCGAGTAGTAGTCCGCCGAGAGCGTCAGGCCGGGGATGAAGCGCGGCTGCACCACCGCCCCTGCCGTCCAGGTGGTAGCGGTTTCCTCCTGAAGGTTGGGGTTCCCGCCCCCCAGGCCGGCAAAGCGCGCGGTCAGCGGATCCTCGTAACCCACCGGAATGCCGTCGGCGCGGCAATTGGCGAGCCGGTTTTGTGCCGCTGGATCGTTGTTGGCGATCAGGTTGTTGATGTTCGACTGGCTGCACGGATCGGCCGGGCGGAAGAACGCCGTCGATTCGGGGGCGAAGAGTTCCGCGATGTTCGGCGCCCGGATCGCCACCGAGTAGGTGCCGCGCAAGCGGATGTCCTCGATCGGGGCCCAGGTGCCGTTGACGTTCCAGGTGAAGGCCCCGCCGATCGTCGAGTAATCGGCATAGCGGCCCGCCGCGCCCAGGCTCAGGTCCTGGAAGAAGGGCGTGTCGCTGAGGATAGGCAGCAGAACTTCGCCGAACACTTCACGGACTTCGAACTGGCCGCCCGCGTTGAGGCTGCGGGTCGCATCGAAGATCAGCGACTGGTTGGGCGAGATCGAGCCGATGAAGGTCCCGGCCGGACCCGCGGGCGAGCCCGCCGGCAGGAGGCCGAGCACCAGCGGATCGAGGTCGGTCTGCGACTTCTCCTTGCGGTATTCCGCGCCCAGGTTGAACTTCACCGCGCCGCCGGGCAAGTTGAAAAAGGCGCCCGTGTCGCCGTGCAACATGCCGGTGATGACCAGCTGCTCGAGACGGGCCTCGCTGGTGGTCGGGGTGGTGATCCACGCTGCCGCTTCCGGGCTCACCGAATTGACGCCGCGGAACAGGTTGGCCGGCACGCAGCCGCTGTTGGGCCCGGGGGTGAAGGTAAAGAAGCCGGGCGCGATCACCGGGAAGGCTTCCGAACCGGGGTGCAGCGCGGCGGGGTTGACGTTCGAACGGCAGGTGGGCTGGCCGGTGCGCGGATCGGTGATGACGTCGATCGCCGCAAACAGGCGGTCATAGCGCACCGAGTTGCCGCTGGTCGTGCGGTTGTTGGTGCGGCCGTAGTTGCCGACCAGTTCGTACTTGAGGTTCGGGGTGAGCTCCCCGTCGATCCCGCCGACGATGCGGTAGGTCTCGCGCAAGGACGTGGTGATGTTCGGCCCGAGATCGGTGAAGTCGCGGCTCACCAGAAGCCCGCCCGCCGCAGTGGCCTCGCCGCGCAGCGCGACGGGAATGAAGGGGTTGGCCGGCGAGATGAACAGCGTGTCGTAGAAGGTGTTGTAGCTGTTGCGGCTGGTCGTCTCGTTGCGGGCGTACTTGGCATCGAACCATACCCGCGCCGCGCCCGAGAATTCGTAGCTGCCGCGCAGGTTGCCGTAGATGCGCTCCGAGCCGGGGATCAGCGAAGCCTCGTTGACGCGCTCGAACGAGCCATCGCCGCCGAACTGGTTGGCGGTGCCCGCGATCAGGCCGTCCTGGAACACCTGCGGATTGCCGTTGGCGTCGGTGATGTAGCAGCCGCCCCCCCCGAACACGACGCGGCCAATATAGCTTTCGTTGCAGTCCGGCGTGCCGTTATTGTTGATGTCGAGCCCGAAGCGGGCAAAGTCAGCCCGGTAGATCAGGCCCGCGTTCGATGAGATCGCAAAGCGCGGGTCGGCGCCGATCACGAAGGACGGCGCGGCCGCGGCACGATCGACCAGCGCCTGTTCGGCCGCGGTGATGCCGCCCGGGAACAGGGTGGCGATTTGCGCCGGGGTGGGGATCACCCCGCCATAGGGAAAGCGACCTGCTGCCTCGGCGGGGCCGCCGATGCGGAAGCGGTTGGCGAAGTTCGGCATGGTCGCCGCGTTGATGTCGCCGCGCTGGAAGCGCCGCAGCGGGTTCTGGTAGGTCGTCGAGTTGTTACCGCGGCCGTTGTTGGCGGTGAAGTCGCGGTCGCCGAAAAGGATCTCGTTGTCCTTGGTGTAGCCGGCCGCGAAGGTCACATTGCCGCGCCCGTCGGCGAAGTTCTTGCCATAGACGCCCTCGATCCGGGCTGAACGCCCGTCACCCTTCGACGAGACGCCCATCTGCGCATCGACAGTGAAGCCCTCGAAGTCGCGCTTCAGCACATAGTTGACCACGCCCGTCACCGCGTCCGCACCGTAAACCGCCGAAGCGCCGCCGGTGAGCACTTCAACCCGCTCGAGCAGCGCATTGGGGATGGTCGCCACGTCGACCGTCTGCGAGCCGGCCACGCCCGAGACGTGGCGCCAGCCATCGACCAGCACCAGAGTGCGGTTCGCGCCGAGCTGGCGCAGGTTGAGCGTTGCCTGGCCGATCCCGCCCGCGCCGCGCTCGATCGAGTCGGCCACGGTGCCGGAGGAAATCAGCGCCGGGATCTGACGCAGCGCGGCCGTGGCGTCGGTCAAACCGAAATTGCGGATCGCCTCGGAATCGAGCGTGCTGATCGGCAGCGGTGCGGTGGCGTTGGGGTCGCGCGCGATGCGCGAGCCGGTGACGATGATCTGCTGCTGCGCATCCTCCGCGGTGGCATCGGCGACCTCGTCCGCCTGGGTCTCATCGGCAAGGGCCGCGTCCGCTTCATCGTCGGCGGCGTGCGCGACGGCAGGAACAGTCCCGGACAGCAGCAGCGCAGCGGCCAGAGCAGGGAGCGATGACGATCGGAGTGAGAGCTTCGGGTTGCGCATGATGATGATACCTCGCGAAATAAAACCAGTGATCGGGGCGACCGCAGACTGCGGCATCGATCTTTCAGCAGCAGAGGCCCGCCGCCGCGAGCCAGGGCTCACAGCAAGGTCTGCTGGTTCTTCCTGCGCGAGATCGATCGGCCTGGCATTTTGCCTTGTGCCGAACTCGCCCCCAAACGGGCGCACTCCGTGCGGAGTAGCGACCGCGTTCGATATTACGCAATCATTTCCAGGTGGTAAGGGGGCTCTTTGGCTTTGGTCCGGGGCATCACCCCTTTTGGCAATAAGTGTAACTATTTGGCAACATTAGACTTACGCGGGCGCCGAGCCCCGCGGCTTCACTCGCAGCTTTGAGGGGTTCGCTTGCGGGGCGCGGCTCTGCTAGCAGCAGCACCCATGAGTGACCTAGCCTTGAACCAATGGATCGTGATCGCGCGCGACAGCCTCGGTGCCGCGCGGCAATATGCGCAAGACGTGCGCGCGGCGACGGCGGAGCTCGTGGCACCCGGCGGCGTGCCCGATGCGCGTCTGATGACCCGCGAGCAGCACCGCGTCCACGGCTATGCGTGGGTGGCCGCGAGCATCGCCGCGCTCGAGGCGACGCTCGACTGGGCGGTGCGCGCCGAGGGTGCAGGGCGCTTCGGCGCGGCCGAGGCATTGGTGCTGCGGATCGGTTTCGGCGAATACCTCGCCCAGATCGCCAGCGGGCTGCCGATGAGCGCGAACGAGGTGGTGCGCCCCGCCGCGCTCGGCACCGCCGCCGAGGCGCAGGCCTTTGCCGCGCACCCGGCGGTCGCGCGTCTGCTGGGCGAGGGCAGCACGCCCGAGACGCGGGCGCGGCTCGCCGCCTTGCTGGCTGAGGGCGCGCGGCCCGACGAGGGGCTGGGTGACGAATCGCTCGACCTCATGCGCGACCAGATGCGCGCCTTCACACAGGGGGCGATCACGCCCCACGCCCATGCATGGCACCTGGCCGACGCCCTGATCCCCGACAGCGTGATTGCCGAGATGGCCGCGCTCGGCGTGTTCGGCGTGTGCATCCCCGAGGCGCACGGCGGCCTCGGCCTCGGCAAGCTGGCGATGGCCGTGGTCTCCGAGGAACTCTCGCGCGGGTGGATCTGCGCCGGCAGCCTCGGCACCCGATCGGAGATCGCGGGCGAGCTGATCGCGGCCAACGGAACGGCAGAACAGAAGGCGCGGTGGCTGCCGCGCATCGCCGACGGGTCGTGCCTGCCAACCGCGGTCTTTACCGAGCCCGACACCGGCTCCGATCTCGCCGCGGTGCGCACCCGCGCCGCGCGCCAGAGCGACGGGAGCTGGCAGGTGACGGGGGCGAAGACCTGGATCACCCACGCCGCCCGCGCCGATCTCATGACCATGCTGGTGCGCACTGATGCCTCGGTCCCGGGCTATGGCGGCCTCTCGATGCTGCTGGCGGAAAAGACCCGCGGCAGCGATGCCGAGCCCTTCCCCGATGCCGGGATCGAGGGCAGCGAGATCGCGGTGCTCGGCTATCGCGGCATGAAGGAATATGCGCTCGGGCTCGATGGCTTCGCGGTCGCGGCGGACGGCCTGCTCGGCGGGCGCGAGGGGCAGGGTTTCAAGCAGCTGATGCGCACCTTCGAGGGCGCCCGCATCCAGACCGCCGCGCGCGCGGTGGGCGTGGCGTGGAACGCTTTCGACCTGGCGCTCGACTATGCGCTGGGCCGCAAGCAGTTCGGCGAGGCCCTGGTCGGGTTCCCGCGGGTGGCCGACAAGCTGGCTCTCATGGCGGCCGAGATCGTCATGGCGCGCGAGCTGACCTATGCCGCTGCCCGCGCCAAGGATGCGGGCACGCGCTGCGATATCGAGGCGGGGATGGCCAAGCTGCTTGCCGCACGGGTGGCGTGGAGCGCCGCCGACAATGCCGTGCAGATCCATGGCGGCAATGGCTATGCGCTCGAATATCCGGTCAGCCGGGTGCTGTGCGATGCGCGGATTCTCAACATCTTCGAAGGCGCGGCCGAGATCCAGGCGCAGGTGATCGGGCGCGGGCTGCTGGCGGGGCAGGGACAGGCCCGGAACCCGGAATCCACAGCTTAGTGCGCAGAACCTAGATCACCCGCCGGGCCCGGTGATCGGGCACGGCCGCGCGCCGGGGATTGAGGATCGCCGCATCCTCGAGCGCGACATGGCGCGGACCGTCGGCCCGCGGCGCGATCAGGCGGGTGACGCGGCGCACCAGCTCGACCGGGATGAAGGGCTTGCTGAAGAAGTCCTGCGCTCCGGTATAGAGCGCCCGGACGCGGTCGTCCTCGCCGCGCATGGAGGTGAACATCATCACCGGCAGATCATCGAGCTGGGGATTGCGGCGGATGCGGCGCAGCAGGGTCATGCCGGATTCGCCGGGCATCCCCTGGTCGAGCAGCAGCAGGTCGGGGCGCTTCCTGAGCACGCAGTCCCACGCCGCCGCCGCGCTGGTGACCCAGCCGCAGGCGTGGCCGGCATCGATCAGCAGGTCGCTGACCAGTTCGGCGATCAGTTCGTCATCATCGGCAATCAGGATGCAGGCCATTGCAGGGGGGCTGTGTGGTTGTCGGCCGGTCCGCTCTGGGCCCGCGAATGTGGCACCGGCCTTGGCCGACCCCCTCGCATTCGCCCCTAGCCCCGGACCACACCCGGGCCGGCCCCCTCTGGACCCGCGCCAGAGGGGCGCTAAGGGTCGTCGCCATGACCAGTGATTCTCCCGAGGCCCTATCCGGCAGCGCCCGCGCGGGCCCGTTCTATGTGACGCAGGGCATTCATAACCTCCGCGATTATGGCGGCTACGCGGCTTTTGGCGGCGGGCGGGTGAAGAACGGCCTTCTGTTCCGCTCGGGCCAGCACATGGAAGCCTCCGAGGCCGATCTGGCGCTGATCCACGCGCTCGACATCCGCACCGTGATCGACCTGCGCGGGACGAGCGAGCGCAGCGGCTTTCCGTGCAGACGCCATCCGAACTTCGCCGCACAAGTGATTGCCTATGATGGCGAAACCAGCAACTCCCCGCCGCACGAGGGCGGCGGCGGCACGGTGGTGATGACCCCGCAGAAGGCGCGAGAGCGGATGCTGGCGGTCTATACCCGGATGCCCGTCAACCCGGCGATGATCTGGGTGTTCCGCGCCTATTTCAAGGCGCTCGACGAAGGCGAGGGCGGCAGCCTCGTCCATTGCTTTGCCGGCAAGGACCGCACCGGCATCGCCGCCAGCCTGCTGCTCCATGTGCTGGGCGTTCACCCCGACGACATCAGGGCCGAATTCCTGCTCACCAATGCCGCGCCCACCCGCGCCATCCTCGAGCGCCAGTCCCTGCCGCGCATGGAAGCGCATTACGGCGCCATCGATCCCGAGGCGCTGCACAATCTCATGGGCGTTCTTCCTGATTATCTCGACACTTATCTTGCAAAGGTGAGAGAGGATCACGGCTCGCTCGATGCCTATCTGGAGCAGGTATTAGGTGTGGACGGCGCGCGAAAAGAGCGTCTCAGGGCCCGACTGGTGGCGTGACAATCGCGCCGGAACGCCCCATATCCCACCCCTGAATTTCCACTGAGGCACACCCATGGCGACCCACACCACCAAGATGCTGATCATCGGCTCCGGCCCGGCGGGCTATTCCGCCGCGATCTACGCCGCGCGCGCCATGCTCGCGCCGATCGTGGTGCAGGGTCTCCAGCCCGGCGGCCAGCTCACCATCACCACCGATGTCGAGAACTACCCCGGTTTCCGCGACGTGGTGCAGGGCCCGTGGCTGATGGAGGAAATGCGCGCCCAGGCCGAGCATGTCGGCACGCGCATGATCTGGGACACGATCGTCTCGGTCGACCTTGAAAACGGCTCGCCCTTCCGCGCCATCGGCGACAGCGGCGACGAATATATCGCCGATTGCGTGGTGATCTGCACCGGTGCGCAGGCCAAGTGGCTGGGCGTGCCGGGCGAGATGGCATTGGGCGGCAAGGGCGTTTCGGCCTGTGCGACCTGCGACGGGTTTTTCTACCGCGGCAAGCGCGTGGCGGTGATCGGCGGCGGCAACACCGCCGTGGAAGAGGCGCTCTATCTTACCAACCACTCCGACAACGTGACCCTCGTCCACCGCCGCGACAGCTTGCGCGCCGAGAAGATCCTGCAGGAGCGGCTCTTCGCCAATCCCAAGATCACCGTGCTCTGGAACAAGGCGGTCGACAGCTTCGAGGCGGGGGCCAACGGCCTCCTCCATCACCTCGCGCTGACCGACACCGTGACGGGCGAGGCAAGCACGCTCGAGGTCGACGGGGCCTTCGTCGCCATCGGCCATGCACCCGCCACCTCGCTGTTCACGGGCAAGCTGCCGATGGACGAGAGCGGCTACCTGCTCACCGAGCCCGGCACGCCCAAGACCGCGATCCCCGGGGTCTTTGCGGCGGGAGACGTCACCGATCATGTCTATCGCCAGGCGGTGACGGCGGCGGGGATGGGCTGCATGGCCGCATTGGACGCCGAACGCTACCTCGCCGCGCGCGCCCATGAAGTGCAGGCCGAGGCGGCGGAGTAGCTTCGCAAGAGCCCACCCCCGGCCCCTCCCGCAAGCGGGAGGGGCCGGGGGTGGGCTTTCTCGCCTTTACCCTTGCGCGTGGAACACCGCGATCCCTGCATGCAGGATCAGCGCCATCAGCGCGAGGCTCGACAGCGCGAACAGGGCAAAGCGCACCGCCACCCTGTTCCATGTCGCCTGCACGATCGAGTGCAGCACCCGGAGGGCGACATAGGCCCAGGCGATGGTGGTGTTCAGCCCGTCGCCGGTGCCGGTGATCGCCAGCACCAGCGCCACCGCGTAGAACAGCGTCGGTGCTTCGTGGAGGTGGTTGTAGTTGTCCGCCTTCCAGCTGACATTGTCGGGCAGCAGCGCCCGCAGGCTCGATCCCTCGCCGCCGACGAGATTCTTGGCATCGATCCCGGCTTTGGTCATCGCCGGGATGCGGGTGGCATACATCCACACCCACATCACCATTGTCCACGCCAGCAGCGCGACGACGGGCTTGAGGATTTCCATTCCGATCATTGTCTTGTTCCCCCTGTGTGAAACCGAATTGCGTCAGGCCGGCAGGGCCGAAGGATCGGCCAGCAGCGTGGCCATGGCGGCGCGGATCGCCAGCGCCACGAGCGCGAAGGTGCTGAGCATGAACAGCACGAAGCGCACCGGCACCCGGTTGACCGTCGCCTGCCAGATCGAATGCGCGATCCTGAGCGCGACATAGGTCCAGGCCAGGGCCACATCGATGGCACCCGCACCCATGATCGCGAGGATCACCACCGCCGGGTAGAACACCGTCGGCTGCTCCATGAGGTGCGAATAATTGTGCGCCGGCCAGTTGATGCGCGGCTCGACCATATCTTCGAGATCCTGCCCGCGCGCGCCCGGGCGCTCCATCGTCGCCCCGGCCTTGCGCAAGGCGGGCAGACGCACGCCCACCGTCCAGAACAGCATCACCATCGACCATGCCACCAGCACGGCGGCGGGCGCGAGCATTTGCGCTTGCATGTGAATTGATCCCCTTTGCGACCCTGTCTTGTCCGACAAGCTGCAAGAGCGCGAATGGATTGTCAAACGCAACCCATTTGCGCTTGGGCACGGCGGGGAAGGCCTGGGGTGTCGATGCAAGGCCCGCCTTGTCGCTTCCAGACGCGCTCCTGACCCCCCTCAGGCGCGTTCAGGCCCCATCCAGACCCCTGCCAGGCCTGTCCTGCGGCGATGTTTCGCGTGAAACATTCGCCTCACGCCGCTTCGGGAAGGGCCGGAACCGAGATGCTGCGCTCGCCGCCGAAATCCTCGCGCACCACGATCCGGCCCTGCCGTTCAAGGTGATCGAGCAGGCGGCGCACGCGGCTCGGGGAGGCGCTGCCATAGAGGCGGCCAAGCTCCGCCTCGTCGGGCATCGGCCTGCCGGTGCTGGCGGCGATCAGGATCGCCAGATAGGGGGCAAGCAGGTCGTCCTCGACGCCCTCGGCCGCGCGCTCGATCCCCGCGCGGGCCTCGGCGCCTAGCCGGTCGAGCCCGGTCACGGCAAAGGCGAACATGCGGCGGAAGCGGGCGAGATCGACATGGGCCGAGGCCACGCGGTGCTGGCGGCAGCGGATCGCGAAATCGCGGAACAGGGTGGCGGCCGGGCGGAAGGTCGCGCCCTCGGCCAGGGCAAGCTCGCGCACCACGCTCTCGCAATCGCAGGCGCCTCCCGCCTCATCGCCGGGCTCTGCCTGAAGGGGGCCATCCGCAGCGGGACGGGGCGGCGGGGCGAGGGCGGGCTCGGGCTCGGGCAGCGGAGCGGCGGGGGGCAGTTCGGGCAGGGCGCGCGGCGCGGCGAGAGCCTGTTCGACATCGGCTCGGGGCTGCGGCGGAGGCGGCGCGCGGCGGACGGGCTGGGGCTGGGCGGCGGCCTCGGTGAGGCGGTCGGTGAGCAGCGCCGCCATCGCGCCCTCGGCGGCCTCGGGAAGCGGGATCAGGCCCTGCCCGCTCCCGCGACCGGCGGTGCGCACCGCGCCGACATCGACCGCCACGGGCCGTCGGCTGATCGCCGGGCCGAGGCCGAGGAACTGCCCGCGCTGAAGGTCGCGGATGCGCTCCGCCTGCCGCCGGTCCATGCCGAGCAGGTCGGCGGCGCGTTGCATGTCGATGTCGAGGAAGGTGCGCCCCATCAGGAAGTTGGAGGCTTCGGCCGCGACGTTCTTGGCGAGCTTGGCAAGCCGCTGGGTGGCGACGATCCCGGCAAGGCCGCGCTTTCTTCCCCGGCACATCAGATTGGTCATCGCCGCGAGGGTCATGCGCCGTACCTCGTCGTTCATCTCCCCCGCAGCGGCAGGGGCGAACATCTGCGCCTCGTCGACCACCACCAGCGCAGGGTACCAGTGCTCGCGCGGGGCATCGAACAGCGCGGTGAGGAACAGCGCGGCGCAGCGGATCTGCTGCTCGACCTCGAGCTCGTCGAGCGCCAGCACCACCGAGGCGCGGTGCTGGCGCACGCGCAGGGCCAGCGCCTCGATCTCGCGCGGGGAGAAAGCGGCAGCGTCGATCACCACGTGGCCGAAGGCATCGGCGAGGGTGACGAAATCGCCCTCGGGATCGATCACGATCTGCTGCACCAGCCCGGCGCATTCCTCGAGCAGGCGGCGCAGAAGGTGCGATTTGCCGGAGCCCGAATTGCCCTGCACCAGCAGGCGCGTGGCGAGGAGCTCGGCGAGGTCGATGCCGATGCTCTGCCCGTCTGGCCCGCGCCCTATGTCGATCCGTCCGCTCACCGGCCCCGATTAGGCAGGCCTGCCTGCAAGGCATAGGCGCAGGCGCGAGTTTTCCAGCGATTTGGCGGCGGGCGGCACGCGCAGGCGGGCAGGAGGGGTGCAACCTCGGTTAGGGTGCCTGCCCCCGTGCCGGCACCGGAGGGCGCGCGCGACGGAGAGACGGCGGAGGCGGTGCTGGGTGAGGCCGGGAGGGGCTGAAACCGGGCACGACCGGACAGGCTTTTCACCCGTCTGTTCCGATGCCCATGGGCGCGCCGGACCGCACGTTGCTCTACATCCGCGCCATTGTCACCACGGCATCGGGCACCAGCAGCACCAACACGCAGCTGGTTTACCGCAACGCCGGTTACTGATGGTCGGGGAGGATGGCTGGGGCGGAAGGATTCGAACCTTCGCATGGCGGTACCAAAAACCGCTGCCTTACCGCTTGGCTACGCCCCAGCAAGAGCGGCGGTCTATAGCGGCTGAATTGTGGATGTGAAGGGGGCGAAAGCACTGCTTTGCCCCCTTTTGCTGCGATATGTTCAGTCGAGCCGCTTGCCGGTGAAATCGGCCGCCGAGTGGCGCTCCTTGAGCTGGGCGTCCTCATCGCCCCAGACCTTGTTGACGATCCGCCCGCGCTGCACCGCAGGCCTTGCCGCGATCTCCTTCACCCAGCGCGCGACGTGGGTGTATTCGTCGATGCTCAGGAAGGTCTTCGCGTCATTGTAGATCGTGCCGGTGGTGAAGGGCGCAAGCCACGGGAAATTGGCAATGTCGGCGATGGTGTATTCGTCCCCGGCCAGAAAGCGCGATTGGGCAAGCTGCTGGTCGGCGACGTCGAAGATGCGCTTGGTTTCCATCGCGTAGCGGTCGATCGCATATTCGATCTTTTCGGGCGCATAGGCATAGAAGTGCCCGAAACCGCCGCCCATGAAGGGGCCGCTCGCCACCTGCCAGAAGGTCCAGGACAAGACCTCGGCGCGCGCCTGCGGATCGGCGGGCAGGAACATCCCGAACTTTTCGGCGAGGTGCACGAGGATCGCCCCGCTTTCGAAGATGCGGAAGGGCTGCGGGCCCGAGCGGTCGAGCAGGGCGGGGATCTTCGAATTGGGGTTCACACCGACAAAGCCGCTGGTGAACTGCTCGCCGGCCGAGATGTTGACGGTCCACGCATCATATTCGGCCGCGCCGTGCCCGGCTTCGAGCAATTCCTCGAGCATGATCGTCACCTTCACCCCGTTGGGGGTGGCGAGCGAATAGAGCTGGAAGGGGTGATTGCCCACCGGCAGTTCCTGCTCCTCGCGCGCACCGGCGGTCGGGCGGTTGATCGTGGCGAAGCGGCCGCCGTTGACGGTGTCGGGGCTCCAGACCTTGGGCGGCACGTAGGGGGCATCGGCCATGCGGCATCTCCTTTGGGCGCAGACAAAGCGCGCGTGATCGTGAATGTCTAGCTGGCGCGGACAAGCGCGCATCGCAAGGCGGAACATCGCGCGGTCCGGGCCGCATTTCCTTGCCGATGGAAAAGCTGGCCTATGTCGACGACGCCTTGCCCGGCATCACCCGCCAGCGGGCTGGCAAGGGCTGGGCCAAATCCACCCTGCCGTGATCGCGCGGATCGAAGGGCAGGAAGACTGGCGGGACAGCCTGAAGCTTCCCCGCCCCACGCGCTGGCTGACAGCGGCCGAGCGCGGCCTTATCGCCTTTCTGGCGGATTGCGGCACGGCGGGCGACATCATCCCTGACGAGACAGCCTAGGCAGCGGCTCCCTCCCGCGTTATGCCGCCCCCAGCAGGAGATGCCGCGGCGATGAGCAAGGTCCACCCCTTCTACGACATGCACGAACACGGTTTCGTGCGCGTGGCGAGCGCGACGCCGGATTCGCGCACCGCCGACGTTGCCCGCAATACCGCAGGCGTGCTGGCCGAAGCGCGCAAGGCAGACGCGGCCCATGTCGATCTTCTGGTCTTTCCCGAGCTGACGCTGTCGTCCTACGCGATCGATGATCTGCTGCTCCAGGACGCCTTGCTCGAGCGCACCGAGCAGGCGATCGCGGAGGTGGTCGAGGCCTCGGCCGCGCTCCACCCGGTGCTGGTGCTGGGCGCACCGCTCAGGCGCGGGGACAAGCTCTACAACTGCGCGGTGGTGATCGCCCACGGCCAGATCCTCGGCGTGGTGCCCAAGAGCTACCTGCCCAATTACCGCGAGTTCTACGAAAAGCGTTGGTTTGCCCACGGGCGCGGCTGCACGGATCTGTGGATCGGCGTCGCGGGGGAGGAAGTGCCCTTCGGCACCGATCTCGTCTTTGCCGCCGCCAACCTTCCCGGTTTCCGCTTCGGCGTCGAGATCTGCGAGGATTTCTGGGCGCCGATCCCTCCGGGGATGACCGCCGCGCTCGCGGGCGCGCTCATCCTGTGCAATCTTTCAGCCTCGCCTGTCACCATCGGCCGCGCCGACGACCGCCACCTCCACGCCCGCTCCTCCGCCAGCCGCGCGATTGCCGCCTATGTCTATTCGGCAAGCGGGCATGGCGAGAGCACCACCGACCTGTCATGGGACGGGCAGGGGATGATCTACGAGATGGGCCAGCTCCTTGCGCAGTCCGAACGCTTCGACCGCGCGGGCGAGCTGACCATCGTTGATGTCGACACCGAGCGCCTCGCGGCCGAGCGGATGCGCAACCAGACCTTCGCCGATGCCGCCGAATGGGCCGGGCGGCCCGAGGACACCTATCGCCGGATCGTCTTCGAACACGCCTATCGCAAGGGCGATATCGGGCTGGTGCGGCCCCTGGCGCGCTTCCCCTTCGTGCCCGACCGGCCCGAGAAGCTCGACGAGGACTGCTACGAGGCGTTCAACATCCAGGTCGATGCGCTGATGCGGCGGATCGAATCCACCGGCAGCACGTCGCTGGTGATCGGGGTGTCGGGCGGTCTCGATTCCACCCATGCGCTAATCGTTGCCGCCAAGGCCTGCGACCGGCTGGGGATGCCGCGCACCGCGATCCGCGGCTACACCATGCCCGGTTTCGGCACCTCCGAGGGCACGAGGGCCAATGCCCACCGGCTGATGGAAGCGCTCGGGATCACCGCGGGCGAGATCGATATCCGCCCCGCCGCCACGAAGATGCTCGAGGATATAGGTCATCCCTTTGCGGCCGGAGAGCCTGTCCACGATGTCACCTTCGAGAACGTGCAGGCGGGCCTTCGCACCGATTACCTGTTCCGCCTCGCCGGACAGCACAGGGGCTTCGTGGTCGGCACCGGCGACCTTTCCGAACTGGCGCTCGGCTGGTGCACCTATGGCGTGGGCGACCACATGAGCCACTACGGGGTCAATGCGGGCGTGCCCAAGACGCTGATCCAGTACCTCATCCGCTGGGTGGTGGCGACCGGGCAGTTCAGCGAGGCTTGCGGCGCGGTGTTGCTCTCGGTGCTCGCCACCGAGATCTCGCCCGAACTGGTGCCGCCGGGTGCCGACGGGGCGATGCAATCGACCGAGAGCATCATCGGCCCCTATGAACTGAACGACTTCTTCCTCCACCACATCATCCGCTTCGGCCAGCGCCCCACGAAGGTCGCCTTCATGGCATGGCATGCGTGGCGCGATGCGGGCTCCGGGATGTGGCCGGCGGGCTTCCCCGAGGAGCGCAGGAACGCCTACGACCTTCCCGCCATCGCCGGCTGGCTCGACAGGTTCTGCGCGCGCTTTTTCGGCTTCTCGCAGTTCAAGCGTTCGGCCCTGCCCAACGGGCCGAAGGTCTCCTCGGCGGGGGCCCTCAGCCCGCGCGGGGACTGGCGCGCGCCCTCGGACGGGGCGGCGGCGGTCTGGCGCGAGGAATTGCGCGCGGGCCTGCCCGGCGAGGTCGCCAGAGAGGGGCTTGCCGACCGCACCGCCTGATGCCCAGGAGCCTGCCCCTTTCCGCACTCGGCATCATGCTGTTCTGCAATGTCGCCTGGGCGCTGAATGTCGTGGTCAGCAAGATCGCCGTCTCGAGCCTCGGCCTGCCGCCGCTGTTCTATACCGTGCTGCGCTCGGCGGCGGTGCTGGTGGTGCTGTTTCCGCTGCTGCTGCGCGCCCGGCCAGCCCGGCTGCCGCTGGTGCTGGCAATCGGCTTTGCGGTGACGGGCGGCAGTTTCGGGTTGCAATTTGTCGGGCTCCAGACCGCCAGCCCTTCGGCGGTGGGCGTGGTGAGCCTTGCCGGCGCGCCGCTGACGGTGCTGTTCGCGATCATCTTCCTTGGCGAGGAGGTGCGCTGGCGGCGCGGGCTGGGCATGGCGCTGGCGCTGGGCGGCGTTGGCCTGGCGATCGGAGCGCCCTCGGAAGCGGGCGATCCGGTGGGCCTCGGCTTTGCCTTCACCGGCGTCCTGATCGGGGCTTTCGCCTCGGTCTTCGTCAAACGGCTGGAGGTTGGCGCGGTCGCGCTCCAGGCCTGGGCTGGCCTTGCCTCGCTGATGGTCATGCTGCCGGCGACGATGATGCTGGAAAGCGAGCAATTCCATTCGGTTGCCGCTGCACCCCTGGCGGTGGCGGCCTGCGTGCTCTATGCCGGCGTGGTGGTTTCGGTGGGGGCGCATTCGGCCTATTTCCTGCTGTTCCAGCGCTATGATGCGAACCTCATCGTCCCGTTGACGCTGCTCACACCGCTGCTCACCATCGCCTTTGGCACCTGGCTGACGGGCGATGCGATCGGCTGGCCGCTGATCGTCGGCGGAGCCATGGCGCTGGTCGGGGTCGCCATCATCGTTGTCCGCCCGAGCCGCACGATCTTCAAATGGCAGCTGATGCGGCCCAAGCTCTGAACCTGCCGCGCAGCAGAAAAGGCCGGAGCATCGCGCGATGCCCCGGCCCTTTGCGACCCTTCCGGAACCGGAAGGCTCAGCTGCGGTCTATCGAGAAGCGGCCCGGCCCGAAGGCGGCGAGCTGGAACATCCCCCCGGCAATCGCGAGGTTCTTGAGAAAGCTCGTCATTTCCGCCTGGTTGGCGAAGTCGGCGTGGAAGATCACCCCGGCGGCGATGCTGAACACCCCCAGCGCCAGCGCCGCAGCGCGGGTGCGGTAGCCCGCGATCAGCATGGCGGCGCCGGCCACTTCAAGCGCGATCGTGGCGTAGCAGACCGCCGTCGCGAACGGCAGGCCCATGCTCGCGATATAGGCGGTGGTCCCTTCGATCGCGGCGAGCTTGCCGATTCCGGCCAGCAGGAAGATCACCGCCAGCAGCAGGCGGGCGACGAGCGCAGTCGCATCGCGCGGGATGATGGTGGTGGCGGGGGCTTCAAGCGTGGCGGTAGTCATGGTGGTTCTCCTGTTGCGAGGGGGTGCGCCTGTTCAGGCGGCGAGCTTCAGCGCGGTTTCCTGCGCAGCGGCGATCCTGACTTCGCCGTCCTGCCCCATGATCCCGTCGGCAGCAACCATCTCGACATCGCTGATGCCGAGGAAGCCGAGGAAGAACACCAGCCAGCGGCTCATGAAGTCGATCTCGCTGCCCATCGGGGTGCCGCCACTGGCCATCGCGAGAAAGGCCTTCTTGCCCTTCAGCAGCCCTTCCGGGCCGGTCGCGGTGTAGCGGAAGGTGGTGCCGGCGCGGGCGACGAGATCGGCCCAGGCCTTGAGCGTCGCGGGCGGGCCGAAATTATAGACCGGGCTGGCGATGACGATGGTGTCGGCGGCCTGCAATTCGGCGATCAGCGTGTCGGCGATGGCGGCGAGTTCGGCCTGTTCGGGGGTGCGCTGCCCGGCCGGGGTCAGATTGGCGGCAAAGCGCCCGGCGCTCACATAGGGCAGGTCGTTCGCGGCCAGATCGCGGGTGGTGACGCTGGCGCCGGTCTTCGCGGCAAGCCCTTCGACAAGGCGCTGGCCGAGGCCGCGCGAGACGCTCTCGCCATCGCTGCGGATGCTGGCGGTGAGGTAGAGGATGTTGGGCATGATGGGGTCCTTTCGGGGTGAGACCCCCCTCCCGCTTGCGGGAAGGGAAGGTAGGGTTCAGGCCGCGTCGACCAGCACCACTTCGCTGTCCTCCAGCGCGGTGATGGTGACCTGGGCAAGCTGGGTGATTGCCACGCCGTCGCGGGCGTGGGCTTCCACCTCGTCGATCCGCACCTTGCCCGTCGCCGGGACGAGATAGAGGTGGCGGTCGGCCGAGCGGGGCGTGTAGGTCACGCTTGTCCCGGCCTTGATCGTCGCGCCGAGCACCCGGGCATCGGCCCGGATCTTCAACGCATCGTCATCATGGGCCTCCCCGCTGGCGAGCGGGACGAAGGCCCCGTTGCGGTCACCCTTGGGAAACCGGCGCGCGCCCCAGTCCGGTGCCCCGCCGCGTTCGTCGGGGATGATCCAGATCTGGAACAAGGTGGTGGTTTCGTCCTCGAGATTGAACTCGGAATGCGCGACGCCCGTCCCGGCGCTCATCACCTGCACGTCGCCCGCCTCGGTGCGGCCTTCGTTGCCCATGGAGTCGCGGTGCGTGATCGCCCCGCTGCGGACATAGGTGATGATCTCCATGTCGGCGTGCGGATGGGTCGGAAAGCCCGACTGGGGCGCGATCGCATCGTCGTTCCAGACCCTGAGCGCGCCCCAGTGGACGCGGGCCGGATCATGGTAGCCGGCGAAGGAGAAGTGGTGGCGCGCATCGAGCCAGCCGTGGTTGGCAGCGCCGAGGGTGTTGAAGGGCCTGAGTTCGATCATGGCGTGTCTCCGTTGGTTCATTGCGGCTGCGATAGGCCTCTCGCGCTTTGCGGAAAAATGCGATAAAATTTGCCAAGATGTTCAGATTATCCGAACAAAAAGCGCATGAAACTCGGTGAACCCACGCTCGACCAATTGCGCATCTTCCTCGCTGTTGCCGGGCACGGCAGCTTCGGCGGGGCGGCCCGGGCCATGGGGCGGGCGGTCTCGGCGGTGTCCTACGGCATCGCGCAATTGGAAGCCCAGCTCGGCCTCGCCCTGTTCGACCGCGAGGGCTCGCGCCGCCCGGTGCTGACCCCGGCGGGCGAGGGGCTGCTGGCCGAGGCGCGCCGCATTGCCGATGGGGTCGATGCCCTGCTGGCGAAGGCGCGCTCGCTCCATGCCGGGCAGGAGCCGTCGCTCACGCTGGTGATCGACGTGATGGTGCCGGGCGAGGTGACTGCCCATGTGCTCGGCGCGTTCCGCCGGATGTTCCCGACTTGCGCGCTGACCTTGCGGATCGAGGGGCTGGGCGCGGTCGCCGCCTGTCTGATCGAGGGGGGTGCCGATCTCGCCATCGGCGGCCCAGTGATCGGGGATCAGCCCGCGCTCGAGCGGCAGGCGGTGGGCGCGGTCGACCTGATCCCCGTCGCCGCGCCCTCACACCCGCTGGCGCGCGCAGGGATTGCGCCGGGGGAAAGCCGCCGCCACCTGCAACTGGTGCTGACCGACCGCTCGCCGCTGACCGAGGGGCTGGAGTTCTCGGTGCTTTCGCCGCTGACGTGGCGGCTGGGCGACCTTGGCGCCAAGCACGCGCTTTTGAAGGAGGGGCTGGGCTGGGGCAACATGCCGCGCGGGATGGTGGCAGGCGATCTGGCGTCAGGCACGCTGGTCGCGCTCGACCTGCCGGAAAAGCCCGGTGCGCATTACGGCCTCAACGCCCTGTGGCGGCGCGATACGCGGCTGGGCCCGGCGGCGAGCTGGCTGGTCGATGCGTTCCGGGAGGGGTTGGGGGCGTCTCCGGATTCAACCTTTTTCGTCACCCCAGCGAAAGCTGGCGCCTAGAGCGGCAAGCGCTGTCCTGTGGTGCTCTAGGTCCCAGCTTTCGCTGGGATGACGGATGAGGGGCCGAACAGCACCGGCGCATCGCTCGCTTTCCATGGAGCGAATTTGGGCATGACGGCCGCGAAGAGATCGGAGCCGATCAGGCGGTCCAGCCAGCCTTGCAAGCGCGGCAGGGGCTGGGCGGCGAACCATGCGGGGTCGATCGCGGCGAATTGGCGGATGAAGGGGATGAGCGCCATGTCGGTGAGGCTGCGGCCCGCGCCGCACAGGTAGGGGGCGGACCCCAGCCGTTCCTCCAGCGGCGCGAGCAAGGCGAGGGCGGCGGCGCGGTGGTCGGTCACGCCATCCTCGTCGTAGCGCCCGGGATATTTCGCGCGGTCCAGATGGTGCTTGAACGGCCCGTCATTGGCAGCAATCAGCGCCGCATCATCGCCCGCCAGCCAGCCTTCGGGGTCGTTCTGCGCAAGGGCCCAGCGCATGATGTCGAGGCTCTGGTCGATCACGCTTCCATCGGCCAGCACCAGCACCGGCACGGTCGCCTTGGGGCTGGCGGCGAGAAGTTCGGGCGGCTTGGCGGCGAGCTTCACCTCGCGCAGCTCCACCGCAATCCCCGCCACCCACAGCGCCATGCGCGCCCGCATCGCATAGGGGCAGCGGCGGAAGGAATAGAGGACGGGACGCGCGCTCACGACCCGCAATCCGGGCAGGCCTCGCCCATCGGCAAAGGCCGTCCGCAGGGCTTGCAGCGCGTGTGGGTGCCCTGCGCAAGGCCATGGCCGAGGCTCACGCGCTCGTCGAACACGAAGCATTCGCCCTGCCACAGACTTTCACTTTCAGGGACTTGTTCGAGATACTTGAGAATGCCTCCACGCAGGTGATAGACTGCCTCCACCCCCTCGGCGCGCAGGAAGGCGGTCGATTTCTCGCAGCGGATGCCGCCGGTGCAGAACATGGCGACCTTGGTCTTGCCGTCGAGCAGCGCCTCGCGATTGGCGCGGAACCAGCCGGGGAAGTCGCGGAAAGATGGCGTGGCGGGGTCCACCGCCCCGGCGAAGGTGCCGATGGCGACCTCGTAATCATTGCGGGTGTCGATCACGAGGGTATCGGGATCGGCGATCAGCGCGTTCCAGTCCTGCGGATCGACATAGGTGCCGACGCTCAGGGTCGGATCGATGTCGGGCTCGCCCATGGTCACGATCTCGCGCTTCACGCGGACCTTGAGGCGGCCAAAGGGCATGGCGGGGGCCTCGGAGAACTTGACCTCCAGCCCCGCACACCCCGGCAGCGCGCGGATGTGCGACAGCACTGCCTCCAGCCCCTCCGCCGGGCCCGCAATCGTCCCGTTGATCCCCTCGCGCGCGAGCAGCAGCGTGCCCTTGATCCCCTGCGCCTCGCAAGCTGCCAGCAGGGCCGCGCGCAGGGCCTCGGGGTCGGGAAAGGGCGCGAACTGGTAGAGCGCGGCGACGGCCACGGGCATGGAGATCAAACCCGCATCACCCAGCCATGGCTGTCGGCGATGCGGCCGGTCTGGATGCCGACAAGCTGCTCGCGCAGTTTCGCGGTGGTCTGGCCGATGCCGCCCGCGCCGATGGTGAACTCGCCCTCCGGACCCGCGACCTTGCCGATGGCGGTGACGACCGCCGCCGTGCCGCAGGCCATGACCTCGACGAGGTGGCCGCTGGCGGCGTCGGCGCGCCACTGGTCGATGGAATAGGGGGCCTCGGAGACCTTGAGGCCCTGTTCAGTCAGCAGCGTCATCAGCGAATTGCGGGTGATGCCGGGCAGGATCGTGCCGGTCAGCGGCGGGGTGATCACCGTCCCGTCGGCGAAGACGAAGAACAGGTTCATCCCGCCCAGTTCCTCGACCCACTTGCGTTCGACCGCATCAAGGAACAGCACCTGGTCATGGCCCTTGGCGAAGGCCTGTCCGGTGGGCACGAGGCTGGCGGCGTAGTTGCCCCCGCACTTGGCCGCGCCCGTCCCGCCGGGGGCGGCGCGGGTGTAGTCGGAAATCCAGATGCTCACCGCCTTGGCGCCCGACTTGAAGTAATTGCCTGCGGGGGAAGCGATGACGATGAACTTGTACTTCTTGGCCGGACGCACGCCGAGGAAGGCCTCGGTCGCGATCATGAAGGGTCTGAGGTAGAGCGCACCGCCTTCGACCGCCGGATACCACTTGCCGTCCACCTCCAGCAGCGCCTTGATCGCGCCGAGGAACAGCTCGGGCGGGAGCGCGGGCATGGCGAGCCGCTCGGCCGAGGCGTTGAAGCGCGCGGCATTGGCCTCGGGCCGGAACAGGCCGAGCGCGCCGTCGGGGTGGCGATAGGCCTTCAGCCCCTCGAAGATTTCCTGCGCATAGTGCAGCACGCTTGCCGCCGGATCGAGCGCGATCGGCTCGCGCGGGCCGAGCAAGGGGGTCTGCCAGCCGCCGGCCGCCTCGTCATAGTCGATCACCACCATGTGATCGGTGAACACCGTGCCGAAGCCGGGATCGGCGATCAGCGCATCGCGGGTCTCGGCGGGGGTGGGCGAGGGGTGAGGGAGGCGGGTGAAGTGCATGAACCGCGCCTAATCCTGCGCGGGGACGAGGGCAAGATCAGTGTTGGAGCATCCTCGCGTGCCCCTCCACCATCCTGCGGATGGTCCCCCTCCCCTGAAGGGGAGGACTATCGGGCCGCAGGCCCGCAAGGGCGACCGCCCGCCCGCAGGCGCTCGATCCCGCAGGGATCGAAACGCGCCGAGGACATGCCCGCGGAGGCCCGCTCTCAAGACCACCTATCGGGCCGCGGGCCCGCAAGGGCGACCGCCCGCCCGCAGGCGCCCGATCCCGCAGGGATCGAAACGCGCCGAGGACGTGCCCGCGGAGGCGGGCACGCAAAACAAGATATGAAAAGGGCGCCTCCAGCCCGTCGGTGGAGACGCCCTTTCATGGTCAGCGGCCGGAAGCGCCGCTCACGGTGCCTTACTCAGAAGGATGATTACCGAGTATGCTCCGTAGGGATCTTCACCGACCTCGCTACTGAACCATGAGACATCGGATCACCTCCTTTCGCGCTTGTGAGCCAGACCCCGCGTTTCACCGGGGGCCGAGAGCCGCGTTCGCCGCTGGCCTCGGGGTGCAATGTGAGTCATCGCGGGGGCTTCCACAAGACTTGTATAAATCTTTTCCCGCGTCATAATCTCACCTCGCCGCGAAGTCCGCGCGGCCTGGACGCCCGGGGAAAACCCCGGGCGTTTGCCGTTCCGGGGCCGGATGGGGACAGGCTGTGCGCAGGCCTGTGGATAAGGCCGGGAGAATCGCCCCGGTGTGCGGGCCCCTCTCCCGCAGGCCGATAGCGGCGCAGGCGCTGCGACAGGCGCGGCCTACCCCCTGCAATCCTCGATCACCCGGCTGACCTCGGCCCAGCTCGGCAGGTAGAGGCTTGCCTCGCCCTCGACCTCGACCGCGAAGCGCCCCTTGGAGAGCGCCATCGCATCGAGCAGCGGGTCGCGCGCGGCAAGGTCGGCGGCGAGGACGGGCCCTGTGTCTTCGGCCTGCACCGCCGCCGGCAGCGCGCGGGCCTGGGTCTCGGTGCGGATCGTCATCGGCCCGCGCCTCTCACCGCCAGCGGCGCGCAGCAGCGCGAGCCGGCCGCGCGGCGCATCGCAGACCATCACGAAGGCCTCGGCGCTGCGCGGGGTGACGAAGACCGCCGCCGGGCCACCGGCCCTGCGCTCGTAACGCCAGCGTCCGGGCGTCAGCGCCATGTCCATCCAGTCCCGGGGCCGGGATGCCGCGGAGGAGGCAGCCGGCGCGGGCCATGCGGGCGCGCGGGCAGCGGGCGGCGCTGCGGGTGCGGGGCGAGGCGCCTCGCCCGCCGGGGCACAGGCGGCGAGCGCAAGCAGGGGGGCCAGCAACAGAGCCGGTGACGAGGCGAGGGGCAGAGCGGCTTTCATCCCCCCACTTTGCGCGCTAGGAGCGGCACTTGTCCATGCCCGAGCACACACCCCTTTCCTCAGGCCGTCCCCCCAAAGCGGCCAAGCGCCGCGTCGACCAGCTGCTGGTCGAGCGCGGGCTCGCCGAAAGCCGCGCGCGGGCGCAGGCGCTGGTGATGGCGGGGCTGGTGTTCGCGGGCGAGACGAGGATCGACAAGCCCGGGCAACAGGTCGCCGGGGATACCGCGCTCGAGGTGCGCGGGCGCGACCATCCCTGGGTGAGCCGTGGCGGGATCAAGCTCGCCCACGCCATCGCCCATTTCGGGCTCGACCCTGCCGAAGCGACGGCGATGGATATCGGCTCGTCCACCGGCGGCTTCACCGATGTGCTGCTGACCCACGGCGCGGATCATGTGTTCTGTGTCGACAGCGGGACCAACCAGCTTGCATGGAAGCTGCGCGAGGACACGCGGGTAACGGTGCTCGAACAGCTTTCCGCGCGGCTTCTGACGTCCGAACATATCGACCGGCCGTGCAACTGGGTGGTGTGCGATGCGAGTTTCATCAGCCTCGCCAAGGTGCTGGAGGTGCCGCTCGGGCTCGCCGCGCCGCAATGCCGGCTGGTCGCGCTCATCAAGCCCCAGTTCGAGGTCGGGCGCGAGGAGGTCGGCAAGGGCGGGGTGGTGCGCGACCCTGCCCTCCACCAGCGCGTATGCGACGAGGTGCGCGGCTGGATCGAGGGGCTGGGCTGGCAGGTCGAGGGGATCGTGGAAAGCCCGATCACCGGCCCGCAGGGCAATGTCGAATTCCTGATCAGTGCCCAGCGGGGCTAGGCACAAAAGAAAAGACCGGCGGCAACCCGAAGGTTGCCACCGGCCTTTCCTGAACCTGGTTTCCGGCTAGGCCGGAACCGGCAATCCCGAAGGATTACTCGGCAGCCGGGGTCTCGGTAGCGGCCGGGGTTTCGGTCGCAGCCGGGGTTTCGGTGGCAGCCGGGGTTTCAGCGGTCATCTCTTCGGTGACGGCGGTGGTGTCGGCTTCGGTGGCAGCTTCTTCAGCCGGCTTCGAGCAAGCGGCGGTGGCGAGAGCGAGGCCGGCGACGGCGACGAGAGCGATCTTCTTCATGGTTGAGTTCCCTTTGGCCCGCGCGGGCCGATAATGAGCTTAGGTGCGTTGTCTTATCTTCCCGCCGCCAACGCACCTTCGAATCACGGCAGGAATGTGGCAGTCTCTAGCAGACAGATTCGCGCTCAAGAAGCCGAAATGTGACTGCCTGCCCCATTTTTACCACATTTCCGGCAAGGACAGCGACTTGCAGGCCGGATCGCGCGTGGCTCGTCACGGGTCAAACCGCAAGGCGCCCGGTTGGTAAGGCGCCCGGTTGGCGCAGGGGCGCGGCTCTGGTATCGCCGCCGCGGCGGCCATTCCCGCCCGGAGAGCCCATGACCATCCTTGCCACCCCCCAGCAATTGCGTGCGAGTTTCCTGAGGTGGACGCTGTTCATGGTGCCGCTGGTCCTGCTGGTAGGCTTCATGGCCGGGCAGTTGGGCGGGCCGGACACGCCGTGGTTCGCCGCGCTGAAAAAGCCCGCGATCTATCCGCCGCCGGTGACCTTCGGGATCGTGTGGAGCGTGCTGTTCGTGCTGATCGGCCTTGCGCTGGCGATGGTGGCGAGCGCCTGGGGCGCAGTGGGGCGGGGGGCGGCGCTGATCGCCTTTGGGGTGCATTTCCTCGTGACGCAAAGCTGGACGGCGGTGTTCTTCGGGATGCAGGACATGCTGGCCGCCCTGATGGTGCTGGGCTTCGGGGTCGCGACCCTGCTGTTCGCGCTGGCGCTGGTCCACCGCGTCCGGCCGCGGGCAGCGGCGCTGCTGCTGCCCTATCTTGCCTGGCTGTGCTTTGCCGCGGCGCTCAACTACCAGTTCATCACCCACAACCCCGACGGCGGCCCCAAGGGCGCAAGCGGCGCCGCAACGCGGGTGGAGCTCTGACACCTCCCCCTTCGCCTGAGGCTCAGTTTCGGACGGCATAGCACGTCCGCAAGCGCGACCGCGCGCCCGCAGCGAAGCCATCGCCAGATCGCGAGAGCGAGGAGGGCGCTTGCACTTCGGTGCAAGCGCCCCCAAAAAGCCAATATGCAAAGCCAGAACCCGATCATCGCCGACCTCGTCAAACTCGCCAACAGCGCCGCCGGGACCATGGCGGGCATGACCCGCGAAGCTCGCGAAAGCGCGCGCGAGCGGCTGCGCGAGGCCTTTGGCGGCATCGATTTCGTCAGCCGCGAGGAATTCGAGACGGTGAAAGCCATGGCCCAGAAGGCCCGCGAACAGGCCGACGCCCTCGAAGCGCGCCTCGCCGCGCTGGAAGCCAAGTCCAAGTAAACGCCGGATGCGCAGGCCATGACCCTGCGCGCGCCTGCCATCATGCTGGCCTCGCGTCCCCAGGGCGAGACGGGGTCGATGGCGCGGGTGCTGACGGCCGATGCGGGGCTGGTCGCGGCCTATGTGGCGGGCGGGCGCGGGCGGCAGATGCGGGCGGTGATGGTGCCGGGCAACCGCGTCGCGCTCGAACTTTCCACCCGGCCCCGCAGCACGCTGCCCTTTGCGCGGCTCGAGCTCGAACAGTCCCTGGGCGCGCTCATCACCGAGCCGCTGCCGGCCACCGCGATCCAGTGGGCCTGTGCGCTCACCGCCGCCGCGCTGCCCGAGCGCCAGCCTTATCCCTCGCTTCACGCGGCGCTTGGCGGGCTGCTCGATGCGATCGCGCTGGCGCCCTCCGCGCGCGGCTGGGTGAGCGGGCTGGTCGCCTACGAGACGCTGCTTCTTTCCGAGCTCGGCTATGGCGGGGTGCGGCCTGCCGAGGCCGATGATCTGGCCGGCCAGCTTGCTGCCCTCGCGGTGCTGGAGCGCCGCCTTGCGCACTACCTGCTTGCAGGGGCCAAAAGCGATGTTATGGGCGCGCGCAGGCTGCTGACCGAGCGGCTCGCGCGCATGGGGTAGGTTTACAAGCATGAAGATAGCCATCCTGCCCGGTGACGGGATCGGCCCCGAAGTCACGGCCGAGGCGGTCGCGGTGATCGAGCGCCTGGCCCTGCCGGGCCTGACCCTGTTTTCCGGCGATGTGGGCGGGGCGGCCTATCATCGCCACGGCCACCCGCTTCCGCAAGAAACGCTCGACATGGCCCGCGCGGCCGATGCGATTCTGTTCGGCGCGGTCGGCGATCCTTCCTGCGACGCGCTGGAGCGGCACCTGAGGCCCGAGCAGGCGATCCTTGGCCTGAGGAAGCATCTCGGCCTCTTCGCCAACCTCAGGCCCGCGCGGGTCTTCGCGGGGCTCGAGCATCTCTCGCCCCTGCGCGCCGATATCGCGGGCGGGCTCGACATGCTGATCGTGCGCGAGTTGACCGGCGACGTCTATTTCGGCGCCAAGGGCCAGCGCATGACCGAGGCAGGCGAGCGCGAGGGGTGGGACGCCATGTCCTATGCGGAGAGCGAAGTGCGCCGCATCGCCCATGTCGCCTTCCGCGCGGCGGCGGCTTCGGGGCAGAGACTCACCAGCGTCGACAAGGCCAATGTGCTCGAGACCAGCCAGTTGTGGCGCGACGTGGTGGTCGAGGTCGCCGCCGAATACCCGGGCGTCGCGCTTGACCACATGTATGTCGATAATGCCGCGATGCAGGTGGTGAGCCACCCCGAGCGTTTCGGCGTGGTGCTGACCGGCAACCTGTTCGGCGACATTCTTTCGGACCTTGCCAGTGCGGCGGTGGGCTCGATCGGGCTGCTGCCCTCGGCCTCGCTGGGCGAGCGGCAGACGGACTTCGGCACTTTCGGCCTCTATGAACCGATCCACGGTTCTGCCCCTGACATCGCGGGGCAGGGCAAGGCCAATCCGATGGCGACGATCCTGTCGGCGGCGATGATGCTGCGCCATTCCTTCGCCCGCGAGGTCGAGGCGGCGCGGATCGAGGCGGCGGTGGCGCGGACGCTGGCCGACGGCATCCTCGGCGGCGATCTCGGCGGCAGCCACGGCACAGCGGCGATCGGCGCTGCGGTGCGGGAGCGGCTCTGACGCCCATGCGCCTCGAACTCGCGATCATCCTCCCCACGCTCAACGAGCGCGGCAATCTCGGCCCGCTGGTCGAGCGGATCGACCGCGCGATCGGGGACGCGGCGCGCTGGGAAGTGATCATCGTCGATGACGACAGCCGCGACGGCACTGCCGACGAGGCGCGCGCGCTGGCGCTGGCCGATCCCCGCGTGCGGGTGATCCAGCGCATCGGCCGCCGGGGGCTGGCGAGCGCCGCGATCGAGGGCTTCTGCGCCACGGCTGCGCCCTATGTGGCGGTGATGGATGCCGACCACCAGCACGATCCGGCGCTGCTGCCGGGAATGCTCGCCGCGCTCAGATCGGGTGAGGCCGAGATCTGCGTCGCCAGCCGCTTTGCCGAGGGGGCCAGCACCGCCGACTGGGCCGCGCCCGAGCGCGAGAGGCTCTCGACCTATGCCAATGCCCTCGCGCGGCGGATCACCGGCGTCGCGCTTTCCGACCCCATGAGCGGCTATTTCATGCTCCCCGCCGCGACCGCCAGGATGCTGGCGCCGCGTCTGTCGGGGATCGGCTTCAAGATCCTCCTCGATCTCCTTGCGACGACCGACGCGCCGATGCGGGTCAAGGAATTCCCCCTCAATTTCGCGGCCCGCCGCGAAGGAGAAAGCAAGCTGGACCGCGCCATCCTGTTCGATTTCCTCGCCGGGCTCTACGACAAGACCCTGGGCAAGGTGATCCCGACCCGCTTCGCCCTGTTCGGCACCGTCGGCGCGCTGGGCGTGGTGGTGCACTTCCTGGTGCTCTCGGCCTTGCTGTTCACCTTCGGGGAGCGCTTCGCCATCGCTCAGACCGCGGCGGTGCTGGTGGCGATGAGCTTCAACTTCTGGCTCAACAACTGGCTGACCTACCGTGACAAGCGGCTCAAGGGCGCGCTCGCGCTGCTGCGCGGCTGGCTCGGCTTCATCGCGACCTGCGCGGTCGGGGCCTTCGCCAATGTCGCGATCGCCACCTTCCTCGAGGGACGCGGCCTCCATTGGGCCATGGCCGCCCTCGCGGGGATCGTAGTTGGCTCGGTCTGGAACTACGCCCTCTCCAGCCGCTTCGTGTGGGGAAGGTTCTAGCCTCTCACCCCCACCCGTCGATCCACATCCAGGTGGTGAAGCTCATCGGGCCCTCGAGCGGCAGGGCGGCGAGGATCGGGAAGAAGAAGGCGAAGACCGCGGCCGAGGCGGCGGGGATGGCGCAGGCGATCCATGTGCCAAAGGGCAGCCGCCTCATGTCGCTGCACGCCAGCGCAAGGGCGGCAAGCAGGAAGATGCTGGGCAAGAGGTAGTGGTAATAGAACTGCGTCGGCTTCGGCGCGATCACCCACAGGCCGATGCTCGCCGCGTAGCCGAGCACCGCGCCGAGCCGCGCCCAGTCGCGTTTCCCGCCCTTGCGCCGCCACGCGCCCCGCCACAGGCACCACGCCAGCGCCGGCAGGCCGATCAGCATGGTCAGCGGATTGCCGATCAGCAGCACCCCGCGCTGCGCCCCGTCGACCGGCTCGTAGAGATACCAGATCCCCCGCATGTTCAGCACCCAGCTTTCCCATGTGCTCATGTAGCGGTGCGGGATCTTCAATCCGCTCTGAAGCTCGAGCATCTCGCGGTGCAGGCCGATCAGGCCCTTTTCCGCAAGCGGCGAGGGGTGGAGCGGCGCCGACATCCAGTATCCGGGCAGATAGGCCGCCGCATAGGCCAGCAGCGGCACGATCCCGAGCCACACGAAAGCCTCGATCAGCGTGATCCCCGGCACCGGCGCGCCCCGGCGGCTGAGGAGCAGGCGGCTGCGGCCCGCGCCGAGGCGGGCGAGGAAGAAGGCGATCCCCGGCACCACCGCGAGGGGTATCGCGTTCCACTTGGCCCCCATCGCTGCGCCGAGCGCGATGCCGGTCAGCGCCAGCCGCCAGCGCCCCTGCTCGGGCCGGGCGCAGGCAGCGGCAAACTGCCATGCCGCAACGCCGAGGGCGGCGGCCATCACCATGTCGAGCATGGCGATACGGGCCTGGACGAAAAGCGGGAAACCCGTCGCCAGCAGCACCGCGAAGGCCAGCGTGGCAAAGCGGTCGCGGCTCGCCAGCCACAGCGTGCGCAGCGCGGCGAGGAAGGCCAGAACGCCGCTGGCCCAGGGCACGATCCGCCAGCCCAGCGGATTGTCACCGAAGACCCACATCCCCAGTGCGATCAGCGCCTTGGCGAGCGGCGGGTGCTCGCGGTTGCGGAACTCTCCCGCGCCGTTCTGCAAGAAGCCGAGCCACTCGCGCGCGGCAGGGATGTAGTGGACCTCGTCGAAATAGAGGATCGAGGGAATCCCGAGTCGCCAGCCGGACAGCGCGGCGAACAGGCCGGTCAGCGCCAGGCACCATCCCAGCGGATCCCGCAGGCGTGGCGGCGGCGTGGCGGCGGGAAAGAGGGGGGCGGACGCCTCGGCCATGGCGGGGCCGCGCTTAGGCAGCCCCGCCATCAAGGGCAAGCGGGTTTATGCCGCCGGAGGGTGTGCCGCGGCTGCGCGTTCGCCTGCATTCTCCAGCCAGAACAGCCGGGCGACCATGGCGAGCAGGCCGATGCTGGCCGTGGCGAGGACAAGGGCCGTCCACAGTCCCAAGTTCATCCCCTGCGCCCGCGCGCGCGGCAGGACGAAGAAGAATGCGACCGAGAGCGAGAACAGCAGATCCCACCACACCTGCACGCCCCACAGGTTGGAGGTGTGGTTAAGGATCACCGGGAACACGCCCTCGGCCGCGATGGTGACGGCGCTGAAGGCGGCAAAGCCTGCCGCAAGGCTGGCGGCCAGAAGCGCGCTGCCGCGCGCGCCGGGCCGCGCGGCCATCGCAAGGATCGCGGCACCAGCGAAGAGCAGTCCGCCAAGGGCCAGTGCGGCCAAGGGGGTGAGGGTTTCGGGCATGGGAGTAATCCTTTCGAATCTGTAGCGAATGCTACATCATCTTGTAGCGCCATGTTGCGGCCGCTACAAGGCCGCATGGCGACGACCGCGAAAAAGCCCCCGATGTCGAAGGACAGCCTGCTGCCGCTGCTGATGGGGCATGTGCTGGCACACGGGCTGGGGCAGGCGAGCCTCAGGCCGCTGGCCAAGGCGGCCGGCACTTCGGACCGGATGCTGATCTATCATTTCGGGTCGAAGGAGGCGCTGATCGCCGATCTTCTGACCCATATCGCCGGCGTCTATGCAGCGATGCTCGATGCCGCGCTCGCGGCGAGCCCGCGCCCCGGCAACCGCGCCGAATTGCTCGCCGGGCTCCTCGCGCAGAACGGCGATCCGGCGATGCAGCCCTTCCAGATGCTGTGGTGGGAGATCGTCGCCGGATCGGCCCGCGACCTCCCCGGCTTTCGCGCCGCCGCACAGGCGATGGTGACAAAGCTGCTCGGCTGGCTCGAGGCGCAGATGCCCGCAGGCGAACCCGACCCGGCAGGCGGGGCGCGCTTCCTGCTCACCGCGATCGAGGGCGCGGCGATGCTCGCGGCCGTGGGTCATCCCGATACGGCGCAAGACGGCCTGCTTGCGGGCGGGCTTCTGCAAGCCTAAGCACGCGTCCCATGAAGAAAACCACCGGCATGGACCGCGCCGCCACGAGCGGCTGGCGCCCCGCAACCCGCGCCTTGCGCGGCGGCACCTGGCGCTCCGAACATGGCGAGACCAGCGAGGCGCTGTTCCTCACCTCGGGCTACACCTATGACGACGCCCAGACCGTCGCCGACCGCTTTGCCGGCACGGCGCAGGGCATGACCTATTCGCGGCTCCAGAACCCGACCGTTGCGATGCTGGAAGAACGCATCGCGCTGATGGAGGGGGCCGAGGCCTGCCGCGCCCAGGCCAGCGGGATGGCGGCGATGACCACCGCGCTGCTCTGCCAGCTTGCTGCGGGCGACCACGTCGTCGCCGCGCGCGCCGCCTTCGGCTCGTGCCGCTGGCTGGTCGACAATCTGCTGCCCAAGTTCGGGATCGAAACCACCGTCATCGACAGCGCCGACAACGCCGCGTGGGAGGCCGCGATCCGGCCGAACACGAAAGTCTTCTTCTTCGAGACCCCGGCGAACCCGACGCTCGACATCGTCGATCTCGCCCATGTCTGCGGCCTCGCCCGCGCGCACGGGATCACCAGCGTGGTCGACAATGCCTTCGCCTCCCCCGTGCTGCAACGCCCGATGCAATTCGGCGCGGACGTGGTGGCCTATTCGGCGACCAAGCTGATGGACGGGCAGGGCCGCGTGCTCGCGGGCGCGGTCTGCGCCAGCAGGCAGTGGATCGACGAGGTGCTGATGCCCTTCCAGCGCAACACCGGGCCGAACATCGCCGCCTTCAACGCCTGGGTGGTGATGAAGGGGCTGGAGACGCTCCCCTTGCGCGCCTTCAAGCAGTCCGAACAGGCCGTGGCGCTCGGCCAGTTCCTCGAGCCGCGCGTCATGAAGGCCGGGGGGCATCTGCTCCACCCGGGCCTGCCGAGCCACCCGCGCCACGATCTTGCAATCGCGCAGATGGACGCGACGGGGCCGATCTTCGCGCTCGATGTCGGCACCCGTGCCCGCGCCTTCGCGCTGCTCGATGCGCTCAAGCTGGTCGATATCTCGAACAATATCGGCGACGCCCGTTCGCTGATGTGCCACCCCGCCTCGACCACCCATGCCGGCCTCACCGAGGAGGCGCGCGCCGAAATGGGCGTGACCGAGGGGCTCCTGCGCATCAATGTCGGCCTTGAGGATATCGAGGATCTCGTCGAGGATATGGACCAGGCGCTCGCGGCGGCGGGGATCTAGGGGGTAAGCCAACATGACCAAGCGCGTTGAACTCGTCTTCGATTTCGTCTCGCCCAATGCCTACCTGATCTGGTGGCCGCTGCGCGATCTGGTGAACCGCCACGGGGCCGAGCTGGTGGTGCTGCCCGCTTTCCTCGGCGGGATGCACAAGCTCACCGGCAACGCCCCGCCGATGATCCGTGACGCCGAGGTGAAGGGCAAGAACGCCTACGCGATGCTCGAGATGAACCGCTTCATCGCCAAGCATGGGCTGACGAAGTGGCGCATGCACCCGCAGTTCCCGTTCAACTCGATCCTGCTCCAGCGGATGCTGTTTGCGGCCTGCGAGGACGGGCGCGGGGTGGACTTTGCCGAAGTGCTGCTGAAGGCGATCTGGGAGGAGAGCCTCGATGTGTCCTCGCCCGAGGCCGTGGGCGCGGTGGTCGGCGCGGCGGGCTTCGATGCCGCCGACCTGTTCGCCCGCGCCCAGAGCGATGGGGTGAAGCAGGGCCTCATGGCCGGCACCGACGCCGTGGTCGCGCGCGGGGCCTTTGGCATCCCGACGATGTGGGTGGGCGAGGAAATGTTCTTCGGCAAGGAGCGCCTCGGCCAGATCGAGGAACTGTTGGCGCAGGGGTGAGGGCGAGGGCCTGAAGCTTGGCTACCGCGTGTCGTCACCCCAGCGAAAGCTGGGACCGAGGGCGGCAAGCGCCGCTCTATGAGGCTCTAGGCCGCAGCTTTCCGTTCGTCATTGCGAGGAGCCGTTAGGCGACGCGGCAATCCATGGATTGGCGTTGCGAGATCAGCGAGTGCGGGCCATGGATTGCTTCGCCCGCGGCTCGCAATGACGAGGCCGACAAAAAGCACCCCCACCTCGTCTCCCCGGACGTGATCCGGGGCCCCGCTGCCTGCTTGCTCCGGGGAAAAGAGAAGCGGGATCCCGGGTCAAGCCCGGGAAGACGGAAAATCTGACTGTCCGCTCCGGGGCAGCTTTCAGAATTTCGGCTGTCGGATCGAACCCCGTTAAAGCTGCCCGGCGGGTTTCAGGAGCAAGCCGAGCCCCCGCCCATGACGGGGATTGGGTGAGGCGTGATCTCTCGCTTCTCGCCTCTGGTCCATCGTCGCCCCGGACGGGATCCGGGGCTAGGCTATACTTCTTCCATGCCCGGTCCGAAGTTAGCCAAGCCCCGTGTCAAGCACGGGGCGACGGGGAAGGATCACAGCAACGTTCCCTGCTTGCCCGTATCCTCGCGCTTGGCGGCCTTCGCCACCGTCGCATCGACCCAGGGAATGTCCGGGCGCTTGCCCGCGAAAAGCTCCGCCAACGTCAGGATTTGCAGGCGCGGGTGCTTGCGCCCGGTGTATTCGTTCTCCCACACGCCGACCGCCGCCGCGTCGCGCTCCATAGCGCGGGTCGGCGCCTGCGCGGTGAGGAACACGCCGAAGGGCGCGCGCTCGCGCTCGATCACCTGCGCGAGGCGGCCAATATCCTTGACGCCGACGCCCCCGCCCTTGACCTCGACAATCGCGCGCTCGGTCTTCTTGCCATCGGGCTTGAAGTAGATGATCCCGTCGATCCCGCCATCGGCGCCCTTGCGCCCGCCCTTCCACGGCTGGGCCTCGACCACCGAGAGCGCCCACAGCTCGAACTGGTGCTTGTCGCGCGCCGCCAGATCGAGCGCGGCGTTGAGGTCCTGCGGCCGCCCGACCACTTCGAAGCCGAGGCCGGGGAAGGCTTCCTTCATGCGCTTTTCAATGAGGCCGATGGCAAGGTGGGTGATTGCTTGTGCACCATCAACGCAACCGTTCGGTTCTAACGATGGAGCCGCCCAAGCCCGAAAAAATATCCACTATCGCGAATGGCGGATTTCAGCGCTTCGAAACCAGCAAGCCAAATTTATCGCCTCGGCGTGGGTTGAGTTTAAATTCATTGTCAAGCATCAAGGGCAGGAACGGGGAGCGGCACGCACTCTCTTTTGGAAGGAGAGCGGGACTGGTCATCTAGCGCTCCCCGTTCCCCGCACTGGTTTGGAAATCAGTACGGTAGCCCGAGGTGTCCGACTTGCGCCGAACTAGGTCGATCATGGTTCAGCAGAGATATCACGTCAACCGGACGTGTTCCGATTATGTTCTTTACTGACTGACTGATCCATAACCTTAGCCACACAGCACGAAGGGTCTCATTCGCGCCGAACCACCAAATGATGAGTCACGCGGGGAACCCCGTCAACGGGGGATTAAGCACTTGGTAACCATTAGCGGGCCTCTTGACTTACGGTCATACCCGCGACGCGTGGAGAGAGCTTGAGTCGCGCGGCCCGCAAGCCCCTAATTGAATCTGTGAAGAAAAACATGGTGATTGAATCATTCGAATCCGCAGATGAGTCTTATGCACCGCGGTGGGCAAGAAACTTGCGGAGCGCGATAAATAGGCGGTGCGACTAATCGACCGTGTCCTTATCCAGATCGGTGACTGTGCCTCTGACCATGCATGCGAGTCTTTTGGACACGTTGGCGGAGAGTGGTGCAAGAGCTTGGTTCGAGATCGCGCTCAAGCCATCATGTCACTATCGCCCAAGAACGCGCGCATCGCTGTCCGCGCCTTCGGGGGACTTGAACAGGATGTTGTAATTGGCGTTCGAATTGAACGGCGGGTCGAGATAGACCAGATCAACGCTCTCGTCCGCGATATGCTCGCGCAGGACGTGGAGATTGTCCCGGAAATAGAGCTTGTTGGTCACGCTTCGTCCCCGTTTTCGTGGCGGTAATCAGCAGGAAGCTTGGCCCCGGGTCAAGCCCGGGGAGACGAAAAGGCGGGATGTTGACGGCGGCGCTGCCCTCTCACCCCGCGCTCACATCCTCCATCGGCACGTCCATCACCGGATAGCCCCGCCACCCGGCCCAGTCGAAGTGCCACCATTCGTTGGCGAGGGGGATGAAGCCCTCGGCGACCATCCACGCCTCGAGCAGGCCTCTCAGACGCAGCGCCTCGGGCGGGGCATCCGTGAAACTGCGGTAGGCGGCGGGGGTGAAATCGTCATAGGGGCTCGGCATGGTGACCTCGACCCCGTCACGGTGGAGCGAGAGATCGACCGAAGCGCCGCGGTTGTGGCGCGATCCGGTGGCGGGGTCGGCGACGAATTCGCGGCTTTCGGGCGGGGTCTCGTCCCACATCATCCGGGTGATGCGCCAGGGGCGGTAGGCGTCGAAGATGAGGAGGCCGTAGCCTGCCGCCTCGGCGCGGGTCTGGACGCGGGAGAGCGCCGCGGCGACGGGGCGCTGGGCGACGGCGCGGGCGACGGGGTAGAGCACCCGGTGCATGAAATTGCCGGGCGTGGCGTAGCGGATGTCGAACTTGAGGCGCGGATCGAAGCGGGCGAGATCGACGAGATCGGGGGCGGCGCTCGCCTGCGGATCGACCGGCGGGCCGATCAGGCTGCGCCCCGCACAGGCGGCCAGCACCCCTGTCGCCAGCCCCGCAAGCGCGGCGCGGCGGGTGAGAGCGGGGAGGGCAGGCGGCATCTCCATCGGCGCCCCTGCCTAAGCGATCCGCCGCGCCCGGGCAACCGGACGGCGGGCCGGGCGGAGCCGCCGCGCGCGATTTCGCATAGGCACCTCGGGATACAGCGGTGGTTAAGCGCGTTGCTGCTCTTGTGACCCGACACAGAATCGCTAATTTGGGGGCGACATGAAAGAGTTCTTCCAGCACGCCGCCACCACCGACGGGGTCACCGTGAGGGTCGCCGTCAACTACCTGCCGGAGCAGTCGCATCCGGAGGCCGGCAAGTGGTTCTGGGTCTATCACATCCGCATCGAGAACGCCTCGCACGAGCCGCTGCGCCTGCGCACCCGCCACTGGCGGATCACCGACGGGCGCGGGATGGTGAACCATGTCGATGGCGAGGGCGTGGTCGGCGAACAGCCGCTGCTCGCCCCGGGCCAGAGCCACGACTATGTCTCGGGCTGCCCGCTGACGACGCCCTTCGGCTCGATGGAGGGCTTCTACACCTTCGAGCGCGCTGACGGCTCGCCGGCGGAGATCCGCATCCCCTTCTTCCCGCTCGCCGCGCCCGAGACCGCCGAGGGGCGGTCCTCGCGCTAGGGGGCAGGGGCACCCGCTGATTCCGCCGCTTGCGATGAACCGCGCGCCCGCCTAATCGAAGGGCCGTGAAGCGCACCCACCTGCCCCTCAACGCCCTGCGCGTGTTCGACGCCGCCGCCCGGCACCTTTCCTTCACCCGCGCCGCGGACGAGCTTGCCGTGACCCCGGCCGCCGTCGGCCAGCAGATCCGCGCCCTGGAAGACGTGCTCGGCGTCGTCCTGTTCCGCCGCACCTCCAAGGGCCTCGAACTGACGCCCGAGGGCGAGGCCGGGCTCGATCCGCTGCGCGAGGGCTTCCTCAGGTTCGAGGAGACCGTCGCCGCGATGCAGGCGGGGCAGGCCTCTGACCGCTACACCATCGCCGTCCCGCGCGAGTTCTACGCCGAATGGCTCGCCCCGCGCCTCGCCCGCTTCCAGGCGGGCACCGCCAAGGACTCCGGGGGCGTCCAATATATCCTCGCGCCCGACGAACATGCCGATTTCACCGAGGCGAACCTCGATCTCGCGATCCGGCTGGCCGACGGGCCGGGCGATTGCGAGGGCATCCAGCTCGCCCCCGCCATGAAGGTCACCGTCGCCGCGCCCGGCGCCCGCGATGCGTGGATCGACTGGCCCGGAATGCCGCTGCCCGAGGGCGTGAACCCCTATATCAAGGCCGGATCGCCCGGACAGGCGCTCGCCTCGGCGCTGGCGGGGATGGGGCGCACCATCCTGCCCCACGCGCTGGCCGAGACGGCGATCGCCCAGGCCCGGCTCGAGCCCCTCACCGCGCCCGAGCCCGCCCAGCGCGCCTACTGGCTCCTCGCCCCGCCGCCGCAATGGCGCTCCAAGAAGGTGAGGGCGCTGGTCGCCTACCTGTCCGAGGCGGGCTAACCCCGCGCCGCCCGCTCGCGCGCCCACGCGATCTCGTCCTCGATCGGGTGGAGGGCCATCCCGAACTGCTGGCGCGTGACGAGCGGCCAGCGCCCTTCGGCCTGCAGCGCCTCGGCACGCTCGCAATATTCGGGCGCGGCGAGATCGATCCCGAGCAGGGCGAGCCGGTCCTCCCACATCTTCTCGAGCGCCGCGAACCAGCGTCCGAACATGATTTCGAGGCTCTTGCGCGTCTTCTTCTCCTGCTCCGGATCCCGCGCGATCCGCGCCTGCTCGGCGGCATAGGCGGCCGCGACCTTCTCGTAGAGCGGGTGTCCCGGCCCCACCTCCTTCTGCTGGTCGTAGCGGTGGGGGAGGCGGTTCCTGAGGAAGAACATCACCAGCGGCTCGTTGTGCCGCCGCTCGGTGCCGACGACCTTGCCTGCGTGGAGGATCGGCTTCTCCTCCCCCTCGATCGCGCGGGCGAGCGCACAGTCCTCGAGCCGGCCCACCCCCCGGTCGAGCGCCGCATCCCACGCCGCCCGAAAGCCTTCCGCCCCGGGCCGCTGCCGCAGCTTGTAGAGCGCCTCCATGCTCTTGCCGACATGGCGCGCGGCCTGCGTGACGATGCCGGTCGCGGCGAGCTGCGCGATGAAGGCGCGCTGCACATCGGGCGTGATCGAATTGGACCGCGCCGCGACATGGGGGACGGGCATGAAGTCGAGCAGCGGATCATCGGGCGCCGGCGGCACGAGTTCGTAGGCGACCGCCGAGGTCGCCTGCCGCGGAATCTTGCGCTTGTTGCGGAGGATGGGGCGCTGCGTGGAGCGGGAGGGGCGGGCGGAGGGGGGGCGCTTGTCGGTCATGGGGAATGGCTGGCACAGCTTTTGCGAGTAGGAAAACGGTAAGCCCCCAACATCAAGAATGGCGATGAACCGGCGCGCAGCGCCGCAAGCGCGAACGCGCGCCCGAGCCTATGCGAGGAAAGCCAAGCAGCGCGGATGCGCTGCGCCCGGCGCCTGAGGGCGAAAACAAAAAACTCGCGGAGGGGAGGGAGGTGGCGTCCTGCGTCCTTTTTCGTCTGCTCGGGCTTGACCCGGGGCCCCGCTTCCTGTTGTTTCACATCAGGTTTTTGAAGTCAAAAATTGGGATTTCGGAGCGGTGCAGGCATGACTTCACTTCGGCCAAATCTGGTAAAACGCATTGACCGCCTGCCCAAGCCCAAGAATGTGGCGGCGGCCATGCAACCACTGTTTGAGGCAATTAGCAACGCGATACATTCCGTGCAGAGCCGGTTTCAGGAAACCGTCAGCACGAACGGCAGAATCCACATCACCGTCAGCACCAATCGGAACAAGGATAATGTTTGGGCCACGGTTGAAGACAACGGCCTTGGATTGGATGAAGCCAATTGGGAGGCCTTCACTGAAACGGACACAGGGAACAAGATTTCAATTGGCGGCAAAGGGGTTGGCAGGCTCCTTTGGCTGGATTGCTTTCAGAAAGTTAGCGTTGTCAGCACATATAGGACGGACAGCGGCATGGAGCGGCGCTCCTTCGATTTCGTGCTGAAGCAGGACGATCAGATTCGGAACGAAAAGGTCGAAGCCGTAGCGGCTACCGAATCCCCGTCATTCTTTGTCCGGTTCGACGGCTTGCGGGACAACGGGTACCTTTCCAAATTTCCCGGCAAAGACAGATTCGTTTTCCAGCACTTAACGTCGCACTTCCTGCCAACCTTCATCGGCAAAAAGTGCCCGCAAATCTCGGTCTATGTCGGCGATGAGACCCGGCATTATCCCGCCGAAATCGATAACATCGTTCATCGGAAGCAGGCAGATATACGGCTGGAAACCGAAGATTACGGCCTGTTGCTCCTGACTTTGATGGAATGCGACAAGGTAGCCAGCGCCGATCTGAAGGGGCATCATTTCGTCCACTTCATCGCCCATGACCGCACCGTTCAATCTCAAAGCATCGACGGCAAACTTGGCCTGAAATACTTTGGCGATGTTGGGGACAGGGTGTTCCATGCCATTCTGACAGGCGAGTTCCTGGACAAAAATGTGAATCAGGAACGCACCGCCTTCATGTTTGAGGATGTGGTTCTGGACCGCATCATCAACGATGAATGCACCTCGCATATCGCAGAGTTTCTGAAGGCCCCGCTGGAAAAACTTGGCGGAGAGCAGCGCGAGAAAATCGAGCAAATCACTGAAAGCTACCCTTCAGTGGCGTTCGGCAACACCGATGAACTTCAGGCCAAAATTCCGTCCGGCGAGCTTAAAGAGGATGCGATATACGGCCACTTGGCGCGGGAGCGGTTCCGCCGGGACCAACGGCAAGCCGAAAAGATTAGGTCTGTCCTAAACCGGTTAAGGGGAGGAGAGGCGGACGCGGCGACATTCGCCGCCACCATTGTTGAAGCCGGGAAAGCGATTGAGGATGCTGAGCAACGCAGCCTTGCCGAATACATCGTGCGTCGAAAAGTCGTTCTCGATTTCATCGAAATTCTGCTGGAAAAGGTTCGCGACGACACGCGGGACAGCTCCTATCAGCGGGAAGATATCCTCCATTCTTTCATCTGCCCTTTGCGGGTGAGCACGATTGCCGACGGCGCCAAGAAAGTGGAATCGGCAGCATCCCATGATCTATGGATCATCGACGAGCGGCTTACGTTCGCACAGTATTTCAGCTCAGATGTGGAATTTTCGGCATTGTCGCAAGCAATCGAAAGCGACGACCGGCCCGACGTTTTGATATTCGATTACGTTCATGGTCTGCGCCAGACAGAGCAGCCATCCAAAGTCCTTTTGGTTGAGTTCAAGCGCCCTGGCCGCACAAATTATGCAGACAATGAAAACCCCCAAACGCAGGTCGAACGCTATATCCGGCAATTGCAGGCAGGTGGATTGAATGATGTGAAGGGGCGGCCAATCAAGTTGGACAGCCACACGGTTTTCCATTGCTTCGTGGTCGCTGATATCGTCGGGAAGCTCGACGATTGGACATACACTTGGCAGCGCACGGCGGATGGCCGGGGGCGGCTCTATCAACCGCGAAACGGTTTCCAAGGTTCGATAGAACTGATTGGATGGGATGCGCTGTTGGGCGATGCGCGGGCGCGAAATCAGGCGTTTTTTGATCGTGCCGGGATATCAGGCAAGAGCTACTTCAGCGTCGATTGAGGGGCCGTTGACTAGCACTTCCTCGGGGGTACGCATAACTAAATGACGCAATCGCAAACGTTGTGGCTCCGCGAGTCTTTTGTTTTCGCCCTCAAGCGCCGGGCGCAGCGCGTCCGCGCTGCTTGGCTTTCCTCGCATAAGCTCGGGCGGCCGTTCGGCCTTGCGGCGCTGCGCGCCGGGTCAGTGCCACACGCGCCCTTGGTGGCTCCGCGCCCACCCCGCTGCGACTAGGCGGCAAAGCCGCCAAGTCTCGCTCCCCTCCCGCTCGCGGGAGGGGTTGGGGGTGGGAAGGGTGTAGGGCTGCGCCCGCGCTCCAACTCCCGCCCTTGACCCCCCGCCCAATCCCGCCTAAGAGCGCGCATCCTCCGCGGGGTATCCCCCACGGAAAGAGCTGAACATTGGCGGCCTCGTCCCTCTCCGCAGGGGCAGTCGTCAAAGTAACCCGGTGGCTGAAGGGCCGTTCGATCTGGGTGGAGCGTTTCGGCTTAGGCGTCACTCCGGCTTAGGGCTGGGTGCTAATGCGGCAGGCTTTGCGCGTGCCGCCCTGGGTCCCAGCTTTCGCTGGGATGACGGTCTAAGGCTAATCCTCCCCCTCCATCGTCCGGTTCCGGTGTCACCCTCATCAGGTGAAGTGAGAACTTAATGCCGACGATCAATCAGCTGGTCCGCAAGGGCCGCGTTCCGCAGAAGGCCAAGTCCAAGGTCCCTGCGATGGAACAGAACCCGCAGAAGCGCGGTGTCTGCACCCGCGTCTACACGACGACCCC
>JAIXPX010000048.1 GCA_027486035.1 Erythrobacteraceae bacterium
CAGCAGCGAGAGGTAGTATTCCTTGGCGATGTCGACGCCGTCGGTGATGTAGAGGCGGTTGACCTGCTTGCCCGCATCCCCCGTCTGGATGGTGACCAGCGTGTTGCCGAGCATTTCCTCGGCGTGGCTACGCACTTCATCGAGGCTCTTGGCGAGGCGCACGCCGCCCTTGGCGGCCGGCCCCAGCTCCTTGAACTTGCCCTTGCCGCGCCCGCCGGCATGGATCTGCGCCTTCACCACATAAAGCGGCCCGGGGAGCTTCTTGGCGGCCTCCACCGCTTCCTCGACGCTGAGGGCGGCATGGCCGGCCGGGACAGCGATCCCGTGCTTGGCGAGCAGTTCCTTGGCCTGGTATTCATGGACGTTCATGGCGTATCGATCCCTTCTGCAAATCCTGGGGAGAGGTTTGTCTGCGCGGGGCCTAAGCACGGATCGCAAGGCTTGAAAAGTGCTTGCTTCAGGCCCAACACGGGTGCCTCTCATGATTGACAGGGAACACCTAGAGGCCATCGTCCGCGAGGCGGGCAGGATCGCCCATTCGCGCTGGCCGGGGGCGGGCCACGCGCTGCATAGCTGGGACAAGACTCCGGGCAGCCCGGTGAGCGAGGCCGATCTCGAGGTCGACCGCTTTCTCAAGCGCGAGTTGGGACGCCTGCTGCCCTCGGCCGGATGGTTGTCCGAGGAGACCGCCGACGACAAGGTGAGGACGGCAAGCGGGCTGATCTGGCTGGTCGATCCGATCGATGGCACCCGCGACTTCGTGCGCGGGCGCGACGGCTGGGCGGTCTCGGTCGCGCTCGTGAGTGCGGGCAAGCCGCTGATCGGGATGCTCGCGGCCCCGGCACGCGGGGAAGAATGGCTCGCGGTGGCAGGGCAGGGGGCGACGCTCAATGGCGAGGCCATCCGGGCCAGCCGGCGCAGCACCTTCGCCGGGGCGCGCGTGCCGACCCATAGCCTGCCCAAGGAGGACGCCGACCTCGTCGCGGTCGAGCAGCCCAATTCGATCGCGCTGAGGATCGCCATGGTCGCGGCCGATCGCGCCGATCTGGTGGCGACGCTGCGCTGGGGTTACGAGTGGGACATCGCGGCTGCGACCCTGATCGCGCGCGAGGCCGGGGCCGAGGTGACCGACGCCTTCGGCCGCCCGCTCGCCTATAACAAGCACGACCCGCGCGACTTCGGCGTGCTGGTGTGCTCGCCCGCCATCCATGCCGCCGCCGTCGAGCGGCTGGCGGAGCGGGCCAAGGCGCTGCGCTGAGACGCAAACGGGCCGCCCGAAGGCGACCCGTCCTTTGCGGCTTGCGGAAAGTCAGTTCCCGCGGCGCGCCTTGTTCACGTCGTCCTGGCTGACCGGGATGATCTTGATCTCGACGCGGCGGTTCAAGGGCTCGCTCACATTGTCGCCGGTCTTGACGCGCAGGTAGTCATACTGCTCGCCATACCCGCGCGTCTGCATCCGCGCCCGGGCGACACCGCGCGCCGCGAGGTAATCGGCCACCGCCTGCGCGCGCTGTTCGGACAGGCGCTGGTTGGTCGCGGTGGTGCCGGTGGTGTCGGTGAAGCCGTAGACGTCGATCAGGCTGTTCGGATATCTCACCAGCGATTCGGCGACCGCGTTCAGCGTGTCGTAGAAGCCCGGGTTGATCTGCGCCGAGCCGGTCGCGAAGGTCACCCCGTCGGGCAATCGCACGAGGATCGCGTCCTGATTGCCGATCTGCTCGACATCGACGCCGCTGCCGGCGGTCTGTTCCTTGAGCTCCTTGATCTGGTCGTCATACTGCTTGCCGATGACCGCGCCCGCCGAGCCGCCGATGCCCGCGCCGATGATCCGCCCGGTGTTGCCGCCGATCGCGCCGCCCAGGAGGTAGCCGAGCGTGCCGCCCAGACCCGTGCCGATCGCGGTGCGGGAGATCTTCTTCTCGCCGGTGTTGGGGTCGGTGACGCAGGCGGTGGTCCCGATCAGGGCCAGCGCGGCAGTGCCCGATACAAGAATGCGCGAGATAGTCATGAGCCTTACCTCCATCTTGTTGTCTTGCCGGCGATGACGCGCCGCCGCGGGGCGGGCGCCTGTCGTCGGTGAGCCGACGCTAGAGGTCCTGCATCGCGTTTCCTTGATCCATGTTGCACAAGCCGCTGGCCGTTTGCGGCTTTGTCCCCATGCGGCCTTACGCGTGGCTGGCAAGCGGAGCGGATTGTGCTAGCGCAGCAGGGTGACACCCTTTCCCTGGTCCGACCTTGCGATCATCATCGCGCTTGTTGTGCTGAACGGCGTCTTCGCCATGTCGGAGCTCGCCATCGTTTCGGCCAAGACCAGCGCCCTTGAAGCGCGCGCCGAGGGGGGATCGGCGAGCGCGAAGGTCGCGATCGGGCTGGCGGCGGACCCGGGCAAGTTCCTCTCGACGGTGCAGATCGGCATCACGCTGATCGGGATCATCGCCGGTGCCTATTCGGGCGCGAGCCTTGGCGGGCCGGTGGGCGAGCGGCTTGCGGCGCTCGGGCTGCCGGCAGAATATGCGCCCGAGACCGGCTTTGCCGTGGTCATCGCCTTCACCACCTATCTCAGCCTGATCATCGGCGAGCTGGTGCCCAAGCAGCTGGCCCTGCGCGCTGCGGTGCCGGTGTCGCTGGTGATGGCGCGGCCGATGGCCTTCATGGCCAAGGCCGCCGCGCCGCTGGTGTGGCTGCTCGATTCAAGCTCGGCCGGACTGATCCGCCTGCTCGGGCTGCGGAGCAGCGACAATGCCAGCGTGACGGCCGAGGAGCTGCGGATGATTTTCGCCGAGGCGACCCGTTCGGGGGTGATCGAGGCGGAGCAGCGCCAGATTCTCACCGGTGTGGTGCGCCTGGCCGAGCGGCCCGTGCGCGAGATGATGACCCCGCGCACCGAGGTGGACTGGATCGGCGCGGATGCCGATACCGCCGCGATCCGCGCGGCGATCGAGGCGAGCACCCACTCGCTGCTGCCGGTCGCGGATGGCTCGCCCGACACCATCCTCGGGGTGGTCAAGGTGCGCGACGTGCTCGCTGCGCTGGTCGCCGGGCGGCCGGTGGCGATGCGCGCAATGATGCGCAAGGTCGAGGTAGTGCCCGATCAGCTTGATGCGATGGATGCCCTGAGGGTGCTGCAATCCGCCGAAATCGCGATGGCGGTGGTGCATGACGAATACGGCCACTTCGAGGGGATCGTGACCCCGGTCGACCTGCTGACCGCGATCGTCGGCAACTTCGCCAGCGACAGCGACGATGGTGACCTGCCTTCGGTGGTGGAGCGCGAGGATGGCTCGCTGCTGGTCTCCGGCTCGCTTTCGGCCGATGCGCTCGCCGACCGGCTGGGACTGGAATATGGCGAGGATCGCGAGTTCGGCACGGCGGCGGGCTATGCCTTGTCGGTGATGAAGAAGCTGCCGTCGGAGGGCGAGCACTTCACCGATCAGGGCTGGCGGTTCGAGGTCGTCGACATGGATGGCCGGCGCATCGACAAGCTGCTGGTGAGCCGGGTGCACGAGGAATAGATCAGAGGCGGGGCCCGTAGCGCGCTCTGAAGTCAGCGCTGGAACCGGTCGCGCAGCGGCCGCAAGGCCAAACGGCCGTCGCGGCTTATGGCGCAAAGCCAAGGCGGACGGATGTCCGCCGCCCGGCGCTAGAGGGTCAAATCAGGAAGGTATCACCGTCGTCGCCGACTGGCCGTCGCCCTCGGGCGCGGCGATGATGTCGCGGGTCACGCGGCCCTTGGCGACGGTGTTGGTCTTGGTGTCACCGACCTGGCTGCGGATGCTCGGATCGGCGCGGCCGGCCCGGTCGATCACGCTCGCCTCGACGCGGCTGCGCGGCGCGGGGCCGCCGAACAGGGCGTCGAGCGCCTGCTCGGCCGCGGTGCCCTCGGCCGGGCGCGGCGCGCCGGGAGCGGGCGGGGTGAGGGTGAAGTCGGGCGGCACCACCAGCGGCGCCTGACGCTGCACCGCGAACTCGTCGGGCCGGGCGCGGTTGAAGATCCCGCCGCCGCTGCCGCCACAGGCGGCCAGCATTGCCGAGGCGCCGGCCAGCATGATCACGGGTGCAAACTTACGCATTATGTCGGTCTCCGCGGGGCGTGTCCCCGGTTTCGCTATCGGCCTTGTCGCGCACCAGCAGGCTGCGGGCAAGGATTATGAGAACGCCGATGGTGATCGCGGCGTCGGCAATGTTGAAGATGAGGAAGGGGCGGAACGTCCCGATGTGGAAATCGGCATAGTCGATGACATAGCCCAGTTCGAAGCGGTCGCGGATATTGCCCAGTGCTCCGCCGAGGATCAGCGCAAGGCCGGTGATCTCGCCGAGCTTCTTCTCGCGCATCATCCACACCAGCACGACCAGCGCGATGCCGGCCGTGACCGCCACCAGCGCCCAGCGGGTTTCCATGCTGCTCGCCTGGAACATCCCCAGCGAAACGCCGCGGTTTTCGGTGTAGGTGAGGTCGAAGAAGGGCAGGAGATCGATCCGCCCGACCTGCCTGAGCGCAAGCGGGCCGATGACCCAGAGCTTCACCGCCTGATCGACGATAGCGACGACGGCTGCGAGCGCGAGGCCGATCAGCCGGTTGCGGGTGGCGGGGGCGGTCATGCCGCAACCACTTCGTCGCAGCGCCCGCACAGCGCGCCTTCTTCCGCCACGTCGGGCAGGTGGCGCCAGCAGCGGCCGCACTTGTGGTGGGTGGTCTTGGTGACGGTCACGCTGTCGCCCTGCCCGCGGGTGACTGTCGCGGTGATGAACAGCTCGGCGAGCGCGTCGTCGGAGACGCCCTCGGGCACGGCAGCGGCGGGGACGGTGACTTCGGCTTCGAGGCTCGAGCGGATCGTCTTGTCGCGGCGCAGCGGCTCGATGGCTTCGTTGACGCTGTCACGCAGGGTGCGCAGGGCGTCCCACTTGGCGGCGAGCGCCCCGTCTTCCCACGCCCCGGGCGCGCGATCGAGTTCGAGCAGGTGGACACTGCCCGCGGCGGGATAGCGGCTCGTCCACACCTCCTCGGCGGTGAAGACCAGCACCGGCGCGGCGTAGCGGATCAGGCGCTCGAACAGGATGTCGAGTACCGTGCGGTACGCCATGCGCTTCGTGTCCGCCGGATCGTCGCAATAGAGCGAATCCTTGCGGATATCGAAGAAGAAGGCGCTCAAATCCTCGTTGCAGAAGTCGACGAGTGCGCGGACATATTCGTTGAAGTCGTAAGCGTGGATCGCCGCGTGCAGCACCCCGTCGAGCGCGTGGAGCTTGCCGAGGATATAACGCTCCAGCTCGGGCATCGCCTCGTAGGTGACGCGCTCGGCCTCGCCGAACCCATCCAATGCGCCGAGCAGGTAGCGGAAGGTGTTCCTGAGCTTGCGATACTGGTCGCCGACGCCCTTCAGGATCTCGTCGCCGATGCGGTGATCCTCGGTGAAGTCGACCGACAGCGCCCACAGCCGGATGATGTCCGCGCCGTAGGTCTCCATCACCTTCAGCGGATCGACCGTGTTGCCGAGGCTCTTCGACATCTTCTTGCCCTTGGCATCCATCGTGAAGCCGTGGGTGAGAACCTGATCGTAAGGCGCGCGGCCGCGGGTGGCGCAGGATTGCAGCAGCGAGGACTGGAACCAGCCGCGATGCTGGTCGCTGCCTTCGAGGTAGAGGTTGGCGGGCCATGTGAGGTCCGGCCAGCGCCCGCTTTCGAGCACGAAGGCATGGGTGCAGCCGCTATCGAACCACACGTCGAGAATGTCGGTGACCATCTCGTAGTCGGTGGGGTCGTAGTCAGGGCCGAGGAAGGCGGCCTTGTTGGCGCTGTTCCAAGCGTCCATCCCTTCCGCGTTCACGGCGGCGACGATGCGGGCGTTGACGCCTGCGTCTTGCAGATAGGAGCCGTCAGGCCGCACGAACAGCGTGATCGGCACGCCCCATGCGCGCTGGCGCGAGAGCACCCAGTCGGGCCGCCCTTCGACCATCGCGCCGATGCGGTTGCGGCCCTTTTCGGGGATGAACTGGACGCGGGCGATTTCGGCGCTCGCAATCTCTCTCAGCGTCATGCCAGCGGAAGCTGGCACCTCGGGCGTATGGTCACTCCCGCCCGAGGCCCCAGCTTTCGCTGGGGTGACGGAAGTGGGCTTGTCCATCGGCACGAACCACTGCGGGGTGCAGCGGAAGATCACCTTGGCCTTGGAGCGCCACGAGTGCGGGTAGGAGTGTTCGTAATCGGCGCTCGCCGCGAGCAGCGCGCCCGCTTCGCGCAGGTCCGAGCAGATCGGGCCGTCGGGCGCGTTGAACTTGGGGTTGATGACGCTCATGCGGCGCTCGTCCGCGCTGCCGAGCCAGCCCCAGTCGTCGCGGTAGCGCCCGTCGTCCATCACCGCGAAAACGGGATTGATCCCGTTCGCCTTGCAAAGCTCGAAGTCGTCCTCGCCGTGATCGGGCGCCATGTGGACGAGGCCGGTGCCGCTATCGGTGGTGACGAAGTCGCCGGGCAGCAGCGGACGCGGCGCGGCGTAGAACCCGCCGAGGTGGTGCATCGGGTGGCGGGCGAGGGTGCCGGCGAGGTCTGCGCCTTTGCCTGTCCACTTGACCGACCACGCGGCCACAGCGCTTTCGTCGCGCTTCGCTGCGGCCATTTGTCGCGATTGGAACTGTTCGAGCAGGGCAGTCGCAATCAGCAGCCGACGATCAAGCTGATCGGGGCCGACACCGGTATAGACCTGCGTCACCTCGACCAGAGAATACTCAACCTCCGGCCCATAGGCCAAAGCCTGGTTCACCGGGATCGTCCACGGCGTCGTCGTCCAGATCACCGCGTGGGCACCGACCAGCTCAGGGATCGGCGACTCAACAATCTCGAACGCCACGTCGATCTGGGTCGAGGTGATGTCCTCGTATTCGACCTCCGCTTCGGCCAGCGCGGTCTGTTCGACCGGCGACCACATCACCGGCTTCGAGCCGCGATAGAGGTTCCCCGCCTCGGCGAGCTTGAGCAGCTCGGCGACGATCACCGCCTCGCTCTCCTTCTGCATGGTGAGGTAGGGGTGGTCCCAATCGCCCATGATGCC
>JAIXPX010000041.1 GCA_027486035.1 Erythrobacteraceae bacterium
ATTTCGACGATCCCGACGCGGTCCGCCTGCGCACCAATTTCGACAACCTCACCCCGCTCTATCCCGACCAGAAGCTGTCGCTCGACACGCTCGACCCGACGGTCAAGGACAAGAGCGCGCGCGTGATCGACATCATCGCCCCGCAGGGCAAGGGCCAGCGTGCCCTGATCGTCGCCCCGCCGCGCACCGGCAAGACCGTGCTGCTCCAGAACATTGCCAAGGCGATCACCGACAACCACCCCGAGGTGTTCCTGATCGTGCTGCTCGTCGACGAGCGGCCCGAGGAAGTCACCGACATGCAGCGTTCGGTGAAGGGCGAGGTCATTTCCTCGACCTTCGACGAGCCGGCGAACCGCCACGTCCAGGTTGCCGAAATGGTGATCGAGAAGGCCAAGCGCCTGGTCGAGCACAAGCATGATGTGGTGATCCTGCTCGACTCGATCACCCGCCTTGGCCGCGCCTACAACACCGTGGTGCCGTCATCGGGCAAGGTGCTGACCGGCGGTGTCGATGCCAACGCGCTGCAGCGGCCCAAGCGCTTCTTCGGTGCGGCGCGCAATATCGAGGAAGGCGGCTCGCTCTCGATCATCGCCACCGCGCTGATCGATACCGGCAGCCGGATGGACGAGGTGATCTTCGAAGAATTCAAGGGCACCGGCAACTCGGAAATCGTGCTCGACCGGAAGGTTTCGGACAAGCGCATCTTCCCCGCGCTCGATGTCGGCAAGTCCGGCACCCGCAAGGAGGAGCTGCTGGTCCAGAAGGACAATCTGTCGAAGATGTGGGTGCTGCGCCGCATCCTGATGCAGATGGGCACCGTAGACGCGATGGAGTTCTTGCTCGACAAGATGAAGGATTCGAAGACCAACGAGGACTTCTTCGCCACCATGAATCAATAGCTTACCTGTGTCGCGGACCATGGGGTCGGTCCGCGGTGTCAGCCCTTGAAGGACGGGACCTGTGCTTAGCCAGTACCTCTACATCAGCACCGCGCCGACCCTGCCGCGCGAAGAAGTCGATGCCATCCTCGCCGCGAGCGCGCGCAACAATCCGGCCCGCGGCATCACCGGCCTGCTGCTGTTCAACGGCCGAAATTTCCTCCAGCTGCTCGAGGGTGAGGAGAGCGAGGTCGCCGCACTGATGGAGACAATCACCGCCGATCCGCGCCATGCGGGCGTCTCGGTGCTCGATCGCCGGACGATCGAAGCGCGGGCCTGCCCCGACTGGGCGATGAAGCGGGTGATGATCGCCGAGAGCATCGAAAGCCGCCGCGAAATGCTCGAGCGTGACTTGCCCCGGGATCTCGACCCGGACGTGCGCAAGATGATCGTCAACTTTGCGGTGCTGAACTGATCTAGGCCTTCGCTGCCGCGAGCTGTGCGGCCATCATCTCCCAGACCTTGTTTATCGCCTTCAACGGCCTGACCATCACTTTGAAATCGCTTATTTTTCCTTGCGAATTCCAACTGATGATGTCGACCCCGTTGATCGCGATTCCATCAAGTTCCGTGACGAATTCGAGCATCATCTCGTTGCCGTCGACGAGCTCGCGGACATAGTGGAACCTGTCGTTCCCCAGCACATGGCTGGCAGCGACGAGATAGGCCATCACGATCGGCTTGCCGACCTGGGGGGTGTGCACCACCGGCGAGTGGAACACGGCATCATCCGCGAGCAGATCCGAAAGGATGGCGGGATCGCTCCCGCCCTCCATATAGGCATGCCAGCGGGCCAGGCCATCGCGGCTCATGCCAGATGCTCGGCGAAGAAGGCGGCGGTGCGGCTGTCGGCGAGGGTTGCGGCCTCCTCGTCGCGGCGCTTGCCAGTTTCGGTCGCAAAGCCGTGGTCGAGACCGTCGTAATCGTGCAGCGTCACCTTCGGGTGATCATCAAGACCTTCGTGCATTGCGGCCTGTGTTTCACGTGGAACAAAGCCGTCCTGGGTCGGGATATGGAGCATCAGCGGGTGGGCGATCGCGTGCTTCTCGTGAAGCAGGCCATCTATGCCGACGCCGTAGTAGCCCACGCTCGCATCGATATCGGTGCGCGCCGCGGTCATGTAGGCGAGACGACCGCCGAGGCAGTATCCGACGCAGCCGACTTTGGTGACGCCCAGCGTGCGGCGGATGTGGTGGATGGTCGCCTCGATATCGCGGATGCCCTTGTCCTGGTCGAATTCCCCGAACAGCCCGAGCGCGCGCTGGAATTCGGGCTCCACATCGGGATCGAGCACGATGCCGGGCTCGATCCGCCAGAACAGGTCGGGCGCCACGGCGAGGTAGCCTTCTGCGGCCAGCTTGTCGCACTTCTGGCGGATCCCCGGGTTCACCCCGAAGATCTCCTGGATGACGATGATCGCCGCACGCGGCGTGCCTTCGGGGTGGGCGACATAGGCGCCGAAGCTCGCGTCTCCCTCGAGGGTGGGGATCGTTGCGTTGAGGCTCATGGGTCTCTCTCTCGTGATTGGAAAAGTCACGCGGACCCTATCTCTTGCCTTGCTCGGCTGCCAAGCCCAAATGAAGGGGACAGGGGGAGAGGAGACCCAGCCCGTGAAAATCAATATCGAGATCGAATGCACGCCCGAGGAGGCCCGCAGTTTCATGGGCCTGCCCGATGTGAGTGCAGCCAATAATGTCTATGTCGAGAACATTGCGAAGGCGATGCGCGGCGTCTCCAATCCCGAACACCTCCAGCAATATGCCTCGGCGCTCGCGCCGATGGGGCAGATGGGGATGAAGCTGTTCCAGAGCTTCATGGAAAGCGGAATGAAGTCCGCTCCGGGACCGAAGAGCTCCGACTGACCAATCATGAGCGAGACGCCGACGATCTTCGCGCTGTCGAGCGGCGCGCCGCCGGCGGGCGTGGGGGTGATCCGTGTCTCCGGGCCGCGTGCAGGGGCGGCCTTGGTCACGCTCGCGGGGCGTTTGCCGCCGCCGCGCCGGGCCTCGCTGGCGAGACTGCATGATGGCGGGGGCGGGGCGCTGGATGAGGCGCTGATCCTGTGGTTCCCGGGCCCCAACACCGCCACGGGTGAAGACCTCGCCGAGTTCCATTGCCATGCGGGCCGTGCGGTGATTGCTGCCGTTGAGGCGGCGCTTGGGGCACTTCCGGGTCTGCGCCGGGCGGAACCTGGCGAATTCACCCGCCGCGCCTTTGCCAATGGCCGTATCGATCTGGCCGAGGCCGAAGGGCTGGGTGATCTCCTTGCCGCCGAGACCGAGCTCCAGCGGGCGGCGGCGCTGGCCAATGCGGGCGGTGCCCTGTCAAGACAGGTGGAGCTCTGGCGTGAACGCGTGCTGGGCCTGTCCGCTGAGGTTGAAGGCGTTCTCGACTTCTCGGACGAGGAGGACTCTGCCGATCTCCCCCAATGTTTCACGTGGAACATTGCCGCGCTTGCGGCGGAGCTGCGGGAGTGGCTGGCGCGTCCCCGTTCCGAACGCCTGGGTGAGGGTTTTCGCGTCGTGCTTGCCGGGCCACCCAATGCCGGCAAGTCGACATTGTTCAACACGCTGGTTGAAAGCGAGGCGGCGATCACCTCGCCGATCGCGGGGACCACCCGCGACGTCATCGAACGGTCGGTCGCAATCGGCGGCGTGCCTTTCACTTTCATCGATACAGCCGGGCTGCGTGAGACCGGAGCGGCCGATCCCATCGAGGCCATCGGCATCGACCGCGCTCGTGGGGCGCTGGCACGCGCCGATCTGGTGTTGTGGCTGGGCCCAGAGGGGGAGGGGCCGGTAAACGCCTGGGAAATCGCGGCGCAGGCGGATCGTGAGGATTTCGTGGCGAAACCGGCGGCACGCTTCACCCTTTCCGCTGCGACGGGTGAGGGGATCGCGGTGCTCAAGACCGCATTGGTCGATGCGGCGCGCGCTGCCCTTCCGAAACCGGGTGAGGCAGCGCTCAACACCCGTCAGCACGCGCGTCTTGCGGAAGCTGCCGAGGCGCTCGATGATGCGCAGCATCTCTCCGATCCCCTGCTGGTGGCCGAGGAGCTGCGCCGCGCGCGTCTCGCTTTTGACCGGTTGATCGGGCGAGCGACGACCGAGGATATGCTCGACACCTTGTTCGGACGGTTCTGCATCGGCAAGTGAGGGGTGCGCTTGCGGCAAATGTTTCACGTGAAACATTTGCCGCAAAAACCCCGAAATGTTTCACGTGAAACATTCCGCGTCAAGATGCCGGTTGAGCGACACCCGTGAATCGTCTTTGACGATTCGCCCCCTGGGGCCTATCTGCGCCTCGTCATGCATTCCTTCGATGTCATCGTCATCGGCGGCGGTCACGCCGGGGTGGAAGCTGCCTGCGCGGCGGCCCGGATGGGCGCGCGAACGGCGCTGGTGAGCTTTGATCTCGACGCGGTCGGGGCGATGAGCTGCAATCCTGCCATCGGCGGTCTCGGCAAGGGCCACCTCGTGCGCGAGGTTGACGCTCTGGATGGCATCATCGCCCGCGCGGCTGACGCGGGGGCTATCCACTACCGGATGCTCAACCGTTCCAAGGGCAGCGCTGTCTGGGGACCGCGCGTTCAGGCTGATCGGGTGCGCTTCAAGGCTGCGGTACAGGCAATGGTCCGCGCGCAGGCCGGTCTGATGCTGGTTCAGGGTGAGGCGGCTGCCTTGAAGCTGGCGGGAGGGCAGGTCGCGGGGCTTGAGCTTGCCGATGGCACGATCCTCGATGCACGGCGCGTGGTGCTATGCACCGGGACCTTCCTCGGCGGCGTGCTGTTCCGGGGCGAGGAGCGTTTCGAGGGCGGGCGGATTGGTGAGGATACCGCCAAGCGCCTCGCCCGGCAGCTTCGCGGTGCCGAACTGCCGATGGCCCGCCTCAAGACCGGCACGCCGCCGCGGCTTGACGGGCGCACGATCGATTGGGCCGTGCTTGAGGAGCAGCCCTCTGACAGCGAGGGCTGGACGATGTCCCCGCTTACGGGGCGCCGCGTCAACCCGCAGGTTTTTTGCGCGATCACCCGCACCGCGCAGGCCGGCCATGACGCGATCCGCGCCAATCTCCACCGCTCACCGCTGTTCTCCGGCGCCATTGCGGCGGCAGGGCCGCGTTACTGCCCCTCGATCGAGGACAAGATCCACCGTTTCGGTGACCGCGAGGGGCACCAGGTGTTCCTCGAACCCGAAGGGCTCGACAGTCACCTCGTCTATCCCAACGGCATCAGCACCTCGCTTCCTGTCGATGTGCAGGAGGTCGTGGTGCGCACCATGCCCGGCTGCGGACAGGCCCAGATCGTGCAGCCGGGCTATGCGGTGGAATATGACCATATAGACCCGCGCGCTCTGACGCCGGACCTGCAGGTGAGGGCCATCCCGGGGCTCTACTGTGCCGGCCAGATCAACGGCACCACAGGCTATGAGGAAGCTGCCGCGCAGGGCCTTGTGGCGGGGCTTGAGGCGGCTGCGGCAGCACTGGGCAAGGCGGCACCGAAGCTCGACAGGGCCAATAGCTACATTGCGGTGATGGTCGACGATCTGACGCTTCAGGGCGTGTCCGAACCCTATCGGATGCTGACGGCCCGCGCTGAATATCGTCTGCGCCTGCGTGCCAATAATGCTGCCACCCGGCTTACGGGGCTCGGCATCGCCTCGGGGTGTATTGGCGAAGAGCGCCGTCGCTGGTGGGAACGGCGGGAAGAGGTGCGGGAAATGTTTCACGTGAAACATTCGCGGAAGATTCATGCCCGCGACCTCGCAGATCGTGGGCTCGCTGTCCGCCGCGACCAGGGCGAGAAGACGCTGGCCGAGTGGCTGCGCTATGATGGTGTGACGCCCGAGGCCCTGTCGCCCTGGCTGGGTGATCTGACCGTGCTCGACCCGCTTCTGGCCGAGGAGATGGCGGAAGACGCAGCCTACGCGCCCTACCTCGCCCGTCAGGATGCCGAACTTCGTGACCTGCGCGCCAGCGAAGCCCTGCCGCTGCCGGCGGACTTTCCCTATGGCGAGGTGCCGGGGCTTTCGAACGAGATGGTCGAGCGGCTCGGCAAGGCTGCGCCTGTAAACCTGGCGGCGGCGGGGCGTGTTCCGGGTGTCACGCCGGCGGCGCTTTCGGCTTTGCTGGTTCACGCGCGCCGCAGGTTGGCGGACGGGGAGCAAGCGGCATGATTGTCACTGAAGACGAGGCGCGCGCCTATGTCGCCGGGCTGACCGACTCCGCCGGGATGGCGCGGCTGGAGACCCTCGCCGCCATGGTGCTCGATGAAAACCAGCGGCAGAATCTGATCGCCAGGGCGACCGAGCCGCATATCTGGCAGCGCCACATCGCCGATTCGGCGCAGCTCCTCCAAAATGTTTCACGTGAAACATTGGGTGCGAATGCGGGCGGCCCCTGGCTTGATCTCGGCAGCGGACCCGGCTTTCCCGGGCTGGTCATCGCCGCCCTTTGCCCGAACATGCCGGTCGTTCTGGTCGAATCCCGCGCGCGCCGTGTGGAATTCCTCCTCCGCGCCGTCGCAGCGATGGATTTGCCGAAATGCCGGGTGGAGGGTCAGCGACTTGAGCGCGTCGAACCCTTTGCGGCGCGTGCCATTTCCGCACGGGCTTTCGCTCCGCTCGACCGACTTCTCAACCTATCCGCACCCTTCTCCACAAGGGCCACGGCCTATGTCTTGCCCAAGGGCCGCTCGGCGGCGCAGGAGTTGGAGGCGCTGAAGCCTTCGATTCGAGCAATGTTTCACGTGAAACATTCCTTGACCGATCCCGATGCGGGGATCATCGTGAAGGCCTGACACGCGAAACTGCGTAGATTCCGGCGGAATCCGCAAGCGGGAAGGACGAGCACGTCATGCTGACCATTGCGATTGCCAACCAGAAGGGCGGCGTGGGCAAGACCACCACGGCGATCAACATTGCAACCGCGATGGCGGCGACGGGCTGGCGCACGCTGCTGATCGACCTTGACCCGCAGGGCAATGCCTCGACCGGCCTCGGCGTTCACGCCGCTTCGCGTGAGGTTTCGAGCTATGACCTTCTGGTCGACGAGGTCACGCTCGACAGCGCCGTCGTGCGCTCGGCGATCCCCAAGCTCGACATTGTTCCGGCGACTGTCGACCTGTCCGGCGCCGAGGTTGAGCTTGTTGCGGTCGATAACCGCACGCATCGCTTGCAGAAGGCTCTCGCTGGTCACACCGGTCACGACATCTGCTTCATCGATTGTCCGCCGTCGCTGGGCCTGCTGACGCTGAATGCCCTGTGCGCGGCCAATACTCTGCTGGTGCCGCTGCAATGCGAGTTCTTCGCGCTCGAGGGCTTGAGCCAGCTCCTCCAGACAGTCGATCAGGTGCAGCAGCGCTTCAATCCCGATCTCGGGATTATCGGTGTCGCGCTGACGATGTTTGATCGCCGCAACCGCTTGACCGATCAGGTCTCCGACGATGTCCGTGATTGCCTCGGCAAGCTGGTCTTCGACACGGTGATCCCGCGCAATGTGCGCCTGTCCGAGGCACCGAGCCACGGACTTCCGGCGCTGATCTACGACCAGCATTGCACCGGCAGCCGCGCCTATATGGCGCTCGCCCGTGAGCTGATCGGCCGATTTCCCGCAGAAAGACAGGCTGCATGACCGAGGACAGTAACCAATATATTGATATTTCATCGCTTTCGCGCGCCGCTTCGGAGAAGCCCCGGCGTCTCGGGAAGGGGCTTGGTGCGCTTCTTGGCGAAACCCGCCGTGAAGAACCCGTGATGCGCCGCGACGATGCGGTGGAGACACCGGCCGACGGCACTTCGCCCTTGCGGATGATCCCGGTTGCATCGATCAAGCCGCTCCCCGGCAACCCGCGCAAATACTTCGACGAGGCCGCCCTCAGCGAACTTGCCGCCTCGATCGCCTCGCGCGGTGTGATCCAGCCGATCATCGTCCGCCCGCACCCCGATGGGGATGGCTACCAGCTCGTCGCCGGTGAACGCCGCTGGCGGGCAGCGCAGAAGGCCCGGCTGCACGAGATTCCCGCGCTGGTGCGCAACCTTTCCGATCGCGAGGTGATGGCGCTTGCGCTGATCGAGAACCTCCAGCGCGAAGACCTCACCCCGGTCGAGGAGGCGCGTGCCTATCACCGCCTTTCCGAACAGGAAGGCATGATCCAGGTCGACATCGCCAAGATGGTCGAGAAATCGCGCAGCCACGTCGCCAACATGATGCGGCTGATGACGCTGCCCGACCGGGTGCTCGACTTCATCGAGCAGGGCAAGCTGACCATCGGCCATGCCCGCGCGCTGATCGGGCGGGACGATGCCATGCACCTTGCCGAGGTGGCTGTGGCCGAGGGCCTTTCGGTGCGCGATATCGAGACGCTCACCCGCAAGGCCGGCAAGAGTGCGGATTCGCCCGCGCAACCTCCGCTTTATCCCTCGGAAAATGCTGACATTATTGCCGTCCAGCAGCATCTCGAGGAATTTCTCGGCCTGTCGGTCCGGATCAAGCCGGAGGTCGATCCGCGCAAGGGGACGATCACAGTCCGCTACACAACGCTCGATCAGCTCGATCTGGTCTGCCAGCGCCTCACCGGCGGCGAGTTCTAGGCCTCCGGCCTCGCCGCGCAGGCTTGGCGGTTCAGATGCGTTCGGCGAGCAGCCGCGCAAGCGCCTCGATGCCGGCAGCATCCTCGGCCGTGAAGCGTGCGGGGCGCGGGCTGTCGAGATCGATCACCGCAACCACCGCGCCCTCGCGCAACACCGGCACCACCAGCTCGCTGGCGCTGGCTGCGTCGCAGGCAATGTGGCCGGGGAAGGCATGGACGTCCTCGACACGTTGCGTGGCGCGACTTTCCGCCGCCGCGCCGCACACGCCCTTGCCGAAAGGGATGCGGATGCAGGCTGGCCTGCCGACGAAGGGCCCGAGCACCAGCTCGTCTGCGCTGCCGCTCTTGGCGGGCGCGACCCGGTAGAAGCCGGCCCAGTTGAGGTCCGGCATGAATTCCCAGATCAGCGCCGCGACATTCGCCATGTTGGCGACCGCATCGGGCTCGCCTGCGGTCAGCGCCTCGGCGGCCGCGAGCAATTGGCGATGAAGCTCGGCGGTTTCGAGCGGCTCGGCAGGCTTGAAATCGTACACGGGGGCATCGGCCTTTCGTCGCTAGCCAGTTGCCGCAAGGGCAGGCTGGCTCTATCCCGCCTCACATGGCCATTTTCCGCAAAATCGCAATCGTCCTTGCCGTCGTGATCGTCATCGCCGGGGGCGCCTTCTGGTATCTGAGCCGTGGCGACACCGCCAGGCTCTCGGTCGAGGAGGTCGCCGGAACCGATCCCGTGCTCGGAGAGGGCAAGGCCAAGAGCTTCCCGACCGTGCAGATTGCCGAGCCGGTGGGCTGGAAGGCGGGGGAGGCTCCGACCCCGGCCGAGGGTCTGGAGGTGGTGCGCTTTGCCGAAGGGCTCGATCACCCGCGCACGCTCCATGCCCTGCCGAACGGCGATGTTCTCGTTTCGCTGACCCGTGCGCCGAAGGTGGCCGCCGGCGAGGGCGGGATCATGGATGCGATCAAGGGCTGGATTGCCGACAAGCTGCTGAGCAAGGCGGGCGCGACGGGCGTGTCCCCCAACCAGATCGTCCTGCTGCGCGATGCCGATGGCAACGGCACCGCCGAAACCCGTAAGGTCATCCTTGCCGAAGGGCTGGATTCGCCCTCGGGCCTCGCGTGGAAGGACGGCACGCTCTATGTCGCCAACCACAATGCTGTCCTCGCCTTCCCCTATGCGCTGGGTAGCGACAAGGTGACGGGCGCGCCGAGGAAGCTGATGGACCTCGCGCCCGGCGGCGGTCACTGGATGCGCAACCTCGAACTTTCGCCCGATGGCACCCGGCTCTATGTCGCGGTCGGTTCGGTCAGCAATATCGGCGAGGCCGGCATGGCGGTCGAGGAAGGCCGGGCGATGATCTGGGAATATGATCTCGCCGCCGGCCGCCAGCGCCAGTTCGGCGTGGGTCTGCGGAACCCCAACGGGCTCGATTTCAGCCCCTGGTCGGGCGAGCTGTGGACCACGGTCAACGAGCGCGACATGCTCGGCTCGGACCTCGTGCCCGATTACCTCACCAACGTGCCTGTCGGCGCGCAATATGGCTGGCCCTGGGTCTATTACCGCACCAACCGCGACCGCCGGGTCGAGGCGCCGATGCCGCGCTTCCTGATGGAATATGTGCGCAAACCCGAATATGCTCTGGGTCCGCACGTCGCAGCGCTCGGTCTGGTGTTCTCGAAGGAGGGCGACCGCATGGGCGCCGGCTTCGCGGGCGGCGCCTTCATCGCGCGCCATGGATCGTGGAACCGCAAGCCGCCCTCGGGCTATGACGTGGTCTTCGTCGACTTCGACGATCGCGGCAATCCGGTCGGCAAGCCCAAGCCGGTGCTGACGGGCTTCCTCAACGCCGATGGCACCACGCGGGGTCGGCCCACTTGGGTCGAATGGGCGGGTGATGGCGCGCTGCTGGTGTCTGACGATACGGCGGGGATCATCTGGCGGGTGCGCTCACCCTCGGCAGCGCCCGCGCCGGCTATCGCGCGGCTGGAGGGGAAGCGGCTTCCGGCACGAGAGCTCAAGGATCCCCGGGCCGATTTCGAAGCGGATTACCTGCGCAAGCAGGCCGGGCAGGCGATCAACTAGAGGCTTATCCCCGCGCGCCCGGCCAGCTCGGCCGCGAATTGCAGCGCCGTGCGGCCTGACCGGTTGCCGCGCCGGATGGCAAAGGCCATCGCTTCCTCGGCATCGAAGGCGAGGCCCAGCGGCGAGACGTAACTGGCCAGAATGGCGAGGTACGTGTCCCTGTCCGCCGGGTGGAACCCCAGCGTCAGCCCGAAGCGGTCAGCCAGCGCCAGCGCGTCGTCGCGTTCGTCACGCTCGTGGAGCGCGCCTGCGGTATCCTCCTGCACGACGATGGCGCGGCGATTGGCGGTGACGGCAAGGCGGATGTGCGCCGGACGCGGGGCAACCCCACCGTCGAGCAGGCTTCTGAGCGCCAGCATCTCCGCTCTGGCATCGGGATCGAAGCCGAGATCATCGATGAACAGCACGAAGGCGCGGGACTGCGGCGCCAGCTGGGCGATGAGCGCGGGGAAGGTCGTCAGGCTGCCGGGGGCAAGCTGAACCAGTGCCAAGGCGCCGCCGCCCGCTTGCCCATCGGCCACGGCTGCGCGCACCAGTGCCGACTTGCCCATGCCGCGCGCGCCCCACAAGAGCATGTCATGCGCCGCCGCGCCGCTTGCCAATCGCGCACAATTCTCGCGGATCGCCTCCTTCTGGGCGTCGATCCCGTGCAGCGCGGCCAGGGGCAAGGCATCGAGCACCGGCACAGCCCGCGCCCGGTCGCCCTCCCAGACATAGGCCGGGCAGGCGAGCCAGTCGGTCGGGGGGGCAGGTGGCGGCGCGAGGCGTTCAAGGGCAGCGGCAATGCGCTCCAGAGGCTCGCCGCCTGCGCTCATGTCAGCCGACCAGCGCTTCGGCGGGCAGGGCGTAGAGCAGGTCCGCACCCGCCACCGCCCCGGCCTTCAGCCCGACCGCCTCAGGCACGATCCGGTCGAGGAAGAAGCGCACCGTCACCGGCTTGGTCGCGGCGAGTTCGGGCGCGGCACCCTCGGCCACCGCCTGCGCCTGCTTCATGAGCTGCCAACCGGCCACCGCAACGGCGGCCATGGTGCAGAAGGGCACGCTCCCCGCAAGGCGATCATCGAGGCTCGCCTCGCCCTGCATCCAGCGCGCCACATTGGCGCAGTCGCGGGCGAGGGCCGAGAGGGCGAATTCGTCCCCGGCCTCGCGGGCGATGGTCTCGAACAGCGTCACCATCGCCTCGCCGCCCTCGAGCCCGAGCTTGCGGGTGACGAGATCGGCGGCCTGGATGCCGTTGGTGCCCTCGTAGATCGGGGCGATGCGCGAATCGCGCCAGTGCTGGGCCGCGCCGGTCTCCTCGACAAAGCCCATGCCGCCATGGATCTGGATGCCGAGGCCGGAAACCTCGACGCCGACATCGGTGCCCCATGCCTTGATCAGCGGCACCACGATCTCGCCGCGCGCCCTTGCCGCCTCGTCGCCCAGATTGCCGCGATCCACCTGTCCCGCGCAGTAGTAGAGCAGCGCGCGCACCCCTTCGGTGAGCGCCTTCATGCGCAGGATCATGCGGCGCACGTCGGGGTGCTCGATGATCGCCACTGGGCTCTTGTCGGGCGACCCGGCGCGGGCGGACTGCACCCGGTCCCGCGCATAGGCGAGCGCCTGCTGGGTCGCCCGCTCGGCGATCTGCGCGCCCTGGTTGCCGACATTGATCCGCGCATTGTTCATCATCGTGAACATCGCCGCGAGGCCCTTGTTGGGCGCGCCGACCAGTTCGCCGATGCATTCGCCATTGTCACCATAGCTCATCACGCAGGTCGGCGAGGCGTTGATGCCGAGCTTGTGTTCGAGGCTGACGCAGCGAAGATCGTTCTTCGGGCCGATGCTCCCGTCGGCATTCACATGATATTTGGGCACCACGAAGAGCGAGATGCCGCGCGATCCCTCGGGCGCGCCGGGGAGCCGCGCCAGCACGAGGTGGATGATGTTCTCGGCGAGGTCATGTTCGCCCCAGGTGATATAAATCTTCTGGCCGGTGATCCGGTACTTGCCCGCGTGCTCGCCGCTCTCGATCGGTTCGGCCGTCGAACGCAGCGCGCCGACATCGCTCCCCGCGGCGGGCTCGGTCAGGTTCATCGTGCCCGACCATTCGCCGCTCACGAGTTTGGGCAGATACATCGCCTGCTGGGCGGGCGAGCCGTGATGCTCCAGCGCCTCGATCGCGCCGACGCTCAGCATCGGGAGCAGGGTGAAGGCCATGTTCGCCGCGCCGAGGTTCTCCAGCACGTTGCAGGCGAGGGTGAAGGGCAGGCCCTGCCCCCCATGGGCTTGCGGAGAGGCGATCGCGTTCCACCCCTGCTCGACATAGGCCTTGTAGGCGGCCTCGAACCCCTCGGGCAGGCGGACGACGCCGTTTTCGAGCCTTGCCCCCTCCAGATCACCCACGCGGTTGAGCGGCGCGAATTCGCCCGCCGCGAACTGGCCGACGCCCGCGACGATGGCTTCCACGAGATCGGGCTCGGCATGGGCGAAGCGTTCGGTCGCGGCCAGCTCCGCGATCCCGGCATTGACGCGGATGGCGAGGAGCTGGTCGGCGGTCGGCGGGGTGAAGGGGGTCACTTCGGGGGAGTCCTTGCGAATGGAAATTGCGGCCGCTCTTGGCAGGGCGGGCAAACGAATATAGCGCCCGGGCATGAGCGGCAAGAACGTTACGGAAGTGCGGCTGGCGGACGCTGCGGGGATCGCCGAGGCAGCGCGAATCCTCGAATCGGGCGGGCTGGTCGCGGTGCCGACCGAGACGGTCTACGGCCTCGCCGCCCGCGCCGATTCTGCCGAGGCGGTCGCGCGAATCTATGCCGCCAAGGGCCGCCCGGACTTCAACCCGCTGATCGTCCATGTGAGCGGGGTGGAGCAGGCCCGGACCTATGCCGAGTTTGCCCCCGAAGCCCGCGCGCTTGCTGCGGCACATTGGCCCGGCCCGCTCACCCTCGTCCTACCCCGTCGGCAGGATGCTCCGCTGGCGCCCGCCGTGACCGCTGGATTGTCCACCGTCGCGCTGAGAGCTCCGGCGCATCCTGCCATGCAAGCGCTGCTCGCAGCGGTCGATTTTCCTCTGGCGGCGCCGTCAGCCAACCGCTCGGGCTTCATCAGTCCGACGACTCCCGCGCATGTGCTCGCTTCGCTCGATGGGCGCATCGACCTGGTGCTCGATGGCGGTGCGACCACGGCCGGAGTGGAATCGACCATCGTCGCGGTGCGCGCCGACGGGAGTGTCGATGAGTTGCGGCCGGGGCCGATTGCGGTCGGCACACGGGGCGGGGGTGGGGGGATCGAGGCCCCGGGCCAGCTCGCCAGCCACTATGCTCCCGGCAAGCCGGTGCGGCTGGGTGCGCTGGATGCCGAGGCGGACGAGTTCCTGATCGGGTTTGGCGCGATTGCGGGCGACTGCACGCTGTCAGCCAGCGGCGACGTCACCGAGGCCGCGGCGCGGCTCTATGCCTGTCTTCACCAAGCCGCCCGCGCCCCGCAGCCGCGCATCGCGGTGGCGCGCGTTCCGGAGCAGGGCGTGGGCCGCGCGATCAACGACCGCTTGCGGCGCGCGGCGGCCTAGGGTTCGACCGGCACGCCCGGCATCAGCGCCTTCATTTCGGCGCGGATTGCCTGGGCGCGCTCGCAGGCGACATCGTCGCCATTGCCGCAGCGGTCCATCTGCTTGCCGTACTCACGCTCGAGCTGGCCGAGCTTCTCCTCGCGCTTGCGGATCGTGCGGCCGCGCTTCTCGTCGGCTTCGGACTGGCTGGTGGTGGCAAGGTCGGCGCCCTTGCTCACAACCTTGACCGGCGCGGTGACCACCCCGACGGCCGCACGGGCAAGACAGCCCTGCAAGGCGAGCGCGGCAAGGGCAATGGCGATCAGGCGAAGGGCTGGCATGGCCGCATTTATCCTTCGCTTGTGGTGACTTGGCAATTCCTATTTCTCGGTCGCGGGTTGTGGTGCGGGAATGGCCCCGCTCGCGCCGCTGCCGGTGGGGGTGCAATTGAGCGTGCCCGAGCCGAAGGATTGGAGCGTGCACTTCGCTGCGCCGGTGACGTTGATGTCGCCCGCCCCGCCGATGTTCGCCTCGACCGTCCCGTCCGAGGCGAAGGCAACATCGCCGCTGCCGCCGATCGAGACTTCGGCTTTGTCCGCCTTGAGCTGCGGCATGGCGATCTTGCCGCTGCCGCCGATCAGGATCTCGAGCGCCTTGGCGGTGCCGCCGCCGCCCACCACCTTGCCGCTGCCACCGATATTGATGCCGAGCTTTTCGGCCGCGACCTTGCCGAATTCGACCGTGCCGCTGCCGCCGATGTTGATTTCGGCGGTGCTGGCGAGGCTCGGTGTCTTCACGGTGCCGCTGCCGCCGATCACGATTTCCTTGGGGGCGGGCATGGTGACGAAGATCACCGCGTTGCTCTCGCCGCTCCAGCCGTTTGCACGGGTGACGGCGATCACTTCCTTGTCGCGCACGAAGCGCAAGCTTTCGGTATCCGCGCCCTCGACCCTGATGGCGAAGGTGTTACCCTCGGTGACGACCACGGTGTCGCCCGAGGCAACGATGATTTCGGACGGCGGCGGCCCGGCAATCTCGACTTCGGAGAGGGGCACGCCCTTCTGGCCATTGATCTCGACCTCACCGCCTTCACAACCGGCCAGCGCGACGGACAGCGCAAGCAGGGCAACCGGGGCGATCCGGTGGATGGGGGCGTGGGTCATGCAAAGTTCCTTCCTTGGCGTATTGCCAATGTAATACACCAATCCCCGGCGCGCAAACAAAAAGGGCCGCCCCGGTTGGAGCGGCCCTTCGAAAATCCTTCAGCGCAAGGAGGCTTACGCTTCCTCGGCTGTGTCGTAATATTGCGGCGCGTGTTCGCGCAGCACGTCGAGGATCTTGCCGAGCGCGGTCTGCTCGTCGGTCTCCTCCATCGCCGCGAGTTCGCGGGCGAGGCGGCTGGAAGCGGCTTCGAAGATCTGGCGCTCCGAATAGGACTGCTCGGGCTGGTCTTCCGGGCGGAACAGGTCGCGGGTCACTTCGGCGATCGACACGAGGTCGCCCGAGTTGATCTTCGCTTCATATTCCTGGGCGCGGCGCGACCACATGGTGCGCTTGACCTTGGGCTTGCCCTTCAGCGTTTCCATGGCCTGCTTGAGCGTCTTGTCCGAGGACAGCTTGCGCATCCCGATCGCTTCGACCTTGTTGACCGGCACACGCAGGGTCATGCGCTCTTTCTCGAACCGCAGCACGTAGAGTTCGAGCTGCATCCCGGCGATTTCCTCGCTCTGGAGCTCGACCACCCGGCCCACGCCGTGCTTGGGATAGACAACGTAGTCGCCGACGGTGAACGCATTCGCGTTGCTTGCCATGCAAGTTCCTTTCAATCGGCCGATCCGGGCAACGGGGAGAGGGACGAAAAACCCAGAGACGCCAACGAGCCCCTCACGAGGCGAGCGCCGGGTGCGGAACGTCCGGTACGGGGGTTGCTGGTGTCGAGCCTTCCTAGGTTTTCACGCCTGCGCGGGCCCAGCCCGGCGCGGTCGGGGCATTCTATAGCACGGCCGCAACAAAATTGCGAGTCGCTCGTTAGCCGCGCCTGCAACCTTTCGCAGACCCCCCAGGCCGGAGACGAAAATCAGTCGCCGTCGCCGGGCGCGTCGCTGAAGTATTTCTCGAACTTGCCCTTTTCGCCCTTGTGCGCGTCGGCATCCTCGGGCGGGGCCTTCTGGCTGGTGATGTTGGGCCACACGGCGGACAACTTGGTGTTGAGTTCGAGCCACTTCTCCAGCCCGTCCTCGGTATCGGGGAGAATCGCCTCGGCCGGGCACTCGGGTTCGCACACGCCGCAGTCGATGCACTCGCTGGGATTGATTACCAGCATGTTCTCGCCTTCGTAGAAACAGTCGACCGGGCACACTTCCACGCAATCGGTGTACTTGCACTTGATGCAGTCTTCGGTGACGACGTAAGTCATTGCGGCTCTTTCACGAGATGTCTTGCGGTTCGCCGGACGGCGTGTCCGGCACAGGCGACGGGCCTATTGTGTTTTGCCCTTTAGGGTCAAGAGCCCCACCGTCAACCTCCCGATAATGGCAAAGCGCCTCGGCGGGTGGGCCGCGCCGCGCTGGCAGGGCGAGAAGTTGGATCACCCTGATGCGGCCGCCAACCGCGAGCGTCAGAACGTCGCCGGTCCGCACGGGTTCGGAACCTCTCAGGACATGCTGCCGGTTGCGCCGCACCGCCCGCCCCGCGATGAGCGCGTCGGCGGCGGAGCGGGTGCGGGCGAAGCGCAGGTAGACGAGCAGCCGGTCGATGCGGATTGACCCCCCCGCCTCTGGCCCGCCACTCATCCCTTGAGCAGGTCCGCCAGCTTGTCGAAGGCCCCGCCCGCCCGCGCCGGACCCGTGTCTGCGGGGGGTCTGGAGGGGGTCTGAACCGATGTCGGGCCGCGCTGCTTGCCATCACGCGGCGGCCTGGACCGGGTCTGCGATGCCTCTGGAAAACCCTTGCCGCGCGGCGCTCCGCGATCCTGCCGGGACGCCTTGCGCCCTTGCGGCCGCCGCGCGTCCTTCTCGCCGGCGCGGCGCGGGTGCCAGAACCAGCGATCGGGCCCGGGCGGACCGAAGGCACCTTCGGCCAGAGCGCGGGCGCGGTCGCAGCGGAATCCGGCGCTGCCGAGCAGGCGGCGGGCATTCTCCGCCTCCAGCCCGACCGATACCGCCAGGGACAGATCGAGCCGGAAGGCCGCGTTGCGCTCCTTCGGGTGCGCGGCGACCACGGCGGCACGCGCTTCGAAGGCGGCGCGGAAAATCTTCTCGGCCAGATCGACCCGGATCGCCTGCGAGCCGGCATAGCGATAGCCGGCGGGAAGGCGCCCCTTGGCCCAGCTCCCCTCGGCCAGCACCGGCAGCATCGCGTCCTGCACCGGGCGCGGGTCAAGCCCGAGCGCGTGGAGCAGGCGCCGCGGGGCGGGTTTCAGCAGCGGCGCATCGAAGATATCGAGCGCGCCGAAGGTCACCCCCAGCTTCCTCAGGTAGGGCCGCATCTCCTTGGGGAGGTTTTCAAGCCCCGCATCCTCGCGGCTGATCACGCCGCGCGCCTCGATCAAGGTGATGACGAGCGCGCGCGCCTGCGATCCGGCGGCGGGATCGCGCGCCGCCTCAGCGAGCTTTCTCAGCGGTTCGAGCGGTTCGAGCTCTTTCTCGAGCCAGGCCGCAAGACCCGTCTCGAGCTTCGCCTTGGCGCTTTCCGGCAGCAGGGCGAGGTCGCGGGTCAGTGCGAGGCGCGGCGAGCCGAAATGCCCCGCGCCCGGCTGGCCGGGGAAGGTGATCTCCGCCAAGGCACGGCCCTGCCAGCGGATCGCGCCGCCGGAGATGGAAAGTTCTCCCAGACCTTGGGTCAGCAGCCATTCGGCGCGCTCGGCGAGAAGGGCGGGCAGTGCCTTCTCGCCCGCCGCGAGCAGCATCCGGCGGTCGGCCACACCTGCGGCAGGATCGACATGGAAACGGAAGCCTTCGAGCCGTCCGATCGATTCCCCCTCCACCGTCAGATGGCCATCGGGTTCGAGCGTGACGGGCAGCGCGCCCGCATCCTGCCCCAGCGATTTCATCAAGAGTGTCGTCCTCCGGTTGACGAACCGCTCGGTGAGCCGCGCGTGCAGCGCATCCGAGAGCTTCGCCTCGACCGCGCGTGCGCGCGCGGCCATTTCGTCGCGGGCCAGCACCCAATCGGGCCGCTGGCAGATGTAGGCCCAGCTGCGAATCGCCGCAATCCGGCCCTGCAGCGTGTCGATGTCGCCCTGCATCCGGTCAAGCTCGGCGATGCGCGCGGCGACGAAATCGGCGCCGATGTATCCCCCTTGCAAGTCGTCCCACAGCCGGGCGACGAAACGGGCGTGCTGTTCGACGCCGAGGCTGCGAAAGTCGGGAAGCGAGCACGCCTCCCAGAAGCGGCGCACCGCGCCTGCCCCCTTGACCGTGTCGGCGATCGGGTCCGCGGCGAGGCGGCGCAGCACCGCCATGTCGATCGCTTCGGGAGCGGCCTTCAGCACGTCCTTGTCGGGCCGTGCCTCAAGATCGGCAATCAGCGCGTCAAGGCTGTCGAAGCGCGGATCGGCATCGCGCCAGAACAGGTGGGTGAGCGGCGCGAACTTGTGCTCCTCGATCGCGTAGACCTCCTCGTCGGTGAAGGCGAGGGGTTCCGCATCGCCCTTGCCCATGCCCGAAAGGGTTCCGAAGGTGCCGTCGCGCTGGTGCCGCCCGGCGCGCCCGGCGATCTGCGCCATCTCGCTGGGGGTGAGGCGGCGCTTCCGCCGTCCGTCGAACTTCGACAGGGCAGCGAAGGCGACGTGATCGAGATCGAGGTTGAGCCCCATCCCGATCGCATCGGTGGCGACGATGTAATCGACCTCGCCGGCCTGGAACATCGCCACCTGCTTGTTGCGGGTCTCGGGCGAAAGCGCGCCCATCACCACCGCCGCCCCGCCACGGAAGCGCCGCAAGGCCTCGGCCATGGCGTAGACCTGCTCGACCGAGAAGGCGACCACGGCGGAGCGGCGCGGCAGGCGCGAGAGCTTGCACACCCCGGCATGGGAAAGCGTCGAAAAACGCGGGCGGCTGGTGATCTCGGCCCTGGGGATCAGCGCCCTCACCATCGGCTCGAGGGTGGCCGAGCCGAGGATCATCGTCTCCTCCCTCCCCCGCGCGTGGAGCAGCCGGTCGGTGAAGATGTGCCCGCGTTCGGGGTCCGCGCCGAGCTGCGCCTCGTCGAGGCCGACGAAGGCGACCTCGCCCGCGGTCCTCGGCATCGCTTCGGCGGTGCACAGGAAATAGCGCGCCTCGGGCGGTTCGATCCGCTCCTCGCCGGTGATGAGAGCCACCTGCCGGTCACCCTTGATCGCGCGCACCCGGTCATAGACCTCGCGCGCCAGCAGGCGCAGCGGGAAGCCCATCATGCCGCTGGAATGGCCGCACATCCGCTCGATGGCGAGGTGCGTCTTGCCGGTGTTGGTCGGCCCGAGCACCGCGCGGACATGTGCAGCTTCGCCGGGGCGGGGAGAGGCGGGACGGATCACGATGCGCGCGGTTCTGTCAGGCTTGCACCGCAGGGGCAAGGCCGCGTGGGGGGGCGGGTGCGCTTTGCGCATCGAGTCGCCGCATCGCAATCGCGCCCGGTCGCTGGTTAAGGCGGGATTTACTTTGTTCTGGCATCAAAATGCGACATGGGTGGCGCGGACAAGCGGCGGGATCGCCCGTGGGGCACCGCTTCGGGGCAGAGAATTGAACCACGCACAGACATGGGACGACGATAGGGTCGAGCGGGACGACGTGTCGCCCACCGGCGATGCGTCGCGTGCTGCTGCTCCCGATCCCGCTCCGCCCGGCTCCGTCGATCCCGAATTCGCCCGCGAGCTCGGCGCCTATTTCCGCAATGCCCGCAAGCTCGCCCCGCCGACCCTAAGCCAGGAAGTCAGGCGGCAGATGCGCGAGCGCGCCAGCGGGCTGGGCCAGCGCTATGACGCGTGGCGAAACCGCGCCTCGGACTGGTTCGCCCGGGCCGATCTTGCGCCTGACCTTGCCGAGGCTATCGGCAGCCGCCGCTGGATGCGCGGGCTTGGCACCATGGTCGGCCTCGGCGCGCTGGCGCTGGCGCTGTGGCCGGATATCACCCCGCTCGAAGCCAGGCCCGCCATGCCCGAGGGCGAGGCGATCCAGAGCGAGCTGCGCAGCCAGATGATCCTGCCCCTCGCGCTGGGCGCGGACAGCGGGCGGCGCATGGGGCCGACGCAGGCCGTGATCCCGCTCAAGAGCGCGCCCGAGCGGCCGCAGATCCAGCTCCTTGTCACGCTTGCGCCCGGCGACAGCTTTGCCTCGATGCTGCGCCGTGCGGGGGTTGCCCCCGGCGACGTCGATCGCGCGGCCGCGCTGGTCGGTCAGGCCGTGGCGGTGGGCGACATCCCGAGCGGCACGCAGATGGACCTGGTCCTCGGCCGCCGCCCCGCGCCGGGCCAGCCGCGCCCGCTCGACAGCCTCGCGTTCCGCGCGCGGTTCGATCTGGCGCTCGAGCTGACCCGCCCGGGCGTGGGCGAGACCCGGCCCGATGGCACGCTGGTGGTCCCCTCCGGCCCGCTGGCGTTGATCCGCAATGTCATCCGCGTCGACGAGACCCCGCTGCGCGTGCGCGGTGTCGTCGGCGGCAGCCTCTACCGCTCGATGCGCGCTGCCGGCGTACCGGCAAGCGCGGTGCAGGAATATCTCAAGGCGCTCGATGCGCAGATCGACATGGAGCGCGAGGTGCGCCCCTCGGACGAGTTCGACATCATCCTGTCCTACCGCCGCGCCGCGACCGGCGAGCGGCAGGCGGGGCAATTGCTCTATGCCGGTGTGGACCGGTCCGGCAAGCCGCGCACCCAGCTGATGCGCTGGGGCGGCGAGGGGCGCTTCTACGAGGCCTCGGGCGTGGGCGAGCAGCGCCGCGGGCTGCTCGCACCGGTGCCCGGCGCGCTGACCTCGGGCTACGGGATGCGCCGTCACCCGATCCTCGGCTACAACCGGATGCACGCCGGCATCGACTTCAAGGCGGGCTACGGCACGCCCATCGTCGCGGTCAGCGACGGGCGCGTGAGCGCGGCGGGCCGCTCGGGCGGCTGCGGCATCGCGGTGCGGCTGGAGCACGGCGGCGGCCTCTCGACCCGCTATTGCCACATGAGCCGGATGGCGGTGAGCGGCGGCATGTCGGTGCGGCGCGGGCAGGTGATCGGCTATGTCGGCTCGACCGGTCTCTCCACCGGCCCGCATCTCCATTACGAGATGTATCGCGGCGGGCGGGTGGTGAACCCGGCGAGCGTCCAGTTCGTCAGCCGCGCGCTGCTGTCGGCCACCGAGCTGATCGATTTCCGCCGCCAGCTCATCAAGCTGAAGGAGGTGGAGGTCGGCGCGGCGCTCGCGGACCTCGCCCCGCAGCCCGGCGAGGTGAAGCAGCCGGTGCGCGAGATCGAGAAGATCGATCTCGGCGCGAAGGCCGGGGCACCGGCGGCAAAGGCCAAGCTGTAAGCAGCGCTTGTCGTAAGGACAGACTTGCGCCTAACATCTGGCCATGACCGGACACTATCCCAACACCCGCCTGCGCCGCACCCGCGCCCATGGCTGGAGCCGCGCGCTGCACCGCGAGAACCTCGTCACCCCGGCGGATCTGATCTGGCCGCTGTTCGTGACTGCGGGCGAAGGGGTGGAGGAGCCGATCGCGACCCTCCCCGGCGTGTCGCGCTGGTCGGTCGATGGTATCGTCAAGCGGGCGAAGGAAGCGGTCGATCTCGGCATCCCGGTGGTCGCGCTGTTCCCCAACACGCCCCACCACCTGCGCTCGGACGACGGGGCCGAGGCGCATAATCCCGACAACCTGATGTGCCGCGCGATCAGGGCGATCAAGGACGCCTGCGGCCATGATATCGGCGTGCTGACCGATGTCGCGCTCGATCCCTATACCAGCCACGGGCAGGACGGGCTGATCGACGAGACCGGCTATGTCGTGAACGACGATACGGTCGCGGTGCTGGTCGATCAGGCGGTCAACCAGGCCAATGCGGGTGCGGACATCATTGCCCCCTCCGACATGATGGACGGGCGCATCCACGCGATCCGCCGCGCGCTGGAGCTGAATGCCCATCCCAATGTCCAGATCATGTCCTATGCCGCGAAATATGCGAGCGCCTTCTACGGCCCGTTCCGCGACGCGGTGGGCAGCGGCGGGCTGCTGAAGGGCGACAAGAAGGCCTATCAGATGGACCCCGCCAATGCCGACGAGGCGATGCGCGAGGTGGCGCTCGACATTGCCGAGGGGGCGGATTCGGTGATGGTGAAGCCCGGCCTTGCCTATCTCGACATCATCTACCGCGTGAAGCAGCGCTTCGAGGTGCCGGTCTTCGCCTATCAGGTGTCCGGCGAATATGCGATGATCGAGGCCGCGCAGGCGGCGGGGATCGGTGATCGCGACGCGCTGCTGATGGAGAAGCTGATCGCCTTCAAGCGCGCGGGCTGTTCGGGGGTGCTGACCTATCACGCCCCCCATGCCGCCCGCCTGCTCCATGGCTGAGTTCCGCCACGACACCGCCCGGCTCACCCTGCGCGACTGGCGCGAGGCGGACTGGGCGGAGTTCTGGCGCGTCACCAACACGCCAGCCGTGATGCGCTGGCTGGGCGGGGTTGCCGACGAGGCGACACGCGCCGTAGCCCGCGCGCGGCTCGAAGCCTATCGCAGCGAGCACGGCCACACCTTCTGGGTGGTGGAGCGCCGCGAGGACGGCGCGCTGCTCGGCTTTTGCGGATTGAAGCGCTCCAACCAGGCGGGCGGGCCGCAGGGGATGATGGAGGTCGGCTGGCGCTTGCGCGAGGATGCCTGGGGGCGGTGCTATGCGAAGGAGGCCGCCGCCGCCGCGCTCGATTGCGCCTTCGACCGCTTCGGCGCCGACGAGGTGATCGCGCTGACGGTCGAGCGCAACACGGCAAGCTGGGGCCTGATGGTCCGGCTCGGCATGGAGCGGCGCGCGGACCTCGATTTCGCCAGCCCCGATTTCGATCCCGAAAACCCGCTGATCATCGCCTATGCGATCGCCCGCGTGATCTGGCAGGAAAGTGACGTCACAGCGTCATGACCGCGGCTGTCCTGACAACCGAAAGGCTGGTGCTACGCCGGATCGGCGAGGATGATCTCGAGCCGCACATGACGCTGCTCAACACCCCTGCGGTGATGCGCCATCTTGGCGGGGTGCAACCCCGGGAGGTGATCGCGGCCAAGCATGCCGCCTCGCGCGCAAGCTTTGCCGCGCACGGCTATGGCTTCATGCTCGCCGAGGAGCGCGCCACGGGCGCGATCGTCGCCCATTGCGGGCTGCGCCATGTCGCCCACCCGCTCGCCCCCAACCCGCAGGACCACGAGATCGGCTGGCTCGTGCGCGAGGACCGCTGGCGCATGGGCTATGCCCACGAAGCGATGCGCGCGGTGGTGGACTGGGCCTTCGCCGTTCACGCCGCCCCGCAGATTGTCGCGCTCACCATCGCCAGCAACATCGGCAGCTGGCGCCTGATGGAAAAGCTCGGCATGACGCGGCGGGAAGACCTCGACTTTGCCAATCCGGAAGCGGAAGAACCGTACATCCAATACGCACTTACCCGAGCCCAATGGGAGGCCAGCCAGCAATGACCGCAAGACCCGGTGTCAACATCATCCCGATCCACGGCAAGACCCCGCAGATCCACGAGACCGCCTTCATCGCGCCCGGCTGCACGATCATCGGCGATGTGACGATCGGGGCGGGTTCGTCGATCTGGTACAATTGCGTGCTGCGCGCCGACGTCTTCAGCATCCGCATCGGGCAGCGCAGCAACATTCAGGACGGAAGCGTCCTCCATTGCGATCCGCCGCGCCCCGGCGATCCGGGGGGCTCGCCGCTGGTGATCGGGGATGACGCGCTGGTGGGCCACATGGCGATGCTGCACGGCTGCACCATCCACGACCGGGGCTTTGTCGGCCTGGGCGCGATCGTGATGAACAAGGCGGTGATCGGATCGGACGCGATGCTCGCGGCCGGAGCGATGCTGACCGAGGGCAAGGTCATGGAGCCACGCGAGCTGTGGGGCGGTCGCCCCGCGCGCAAGATGCGCGATCTCGACGAGGGGGCGATCATGGGGATGCGCATCGGCACGGCGCATTACACCGACAATGCGGTTACCCACGCCGAGGCCGTGGCGAAGGCGCTCGGTTAGCTGGTCGGCTGCTTCATGTAGCGCATCATGTAGCCCACATAATCGACCTTGCCGACAGCGAGGCCCTCGGCGCGCAGGATGGCGTAGGCGGCGGTCAGGTGGAAATAGACCTGCGGGGTCGCCCAGTCGCGGCAATATTCGTGGGCCTGCATCGCAAAGGCCATGCCGTTCGGGAGCGTGAACTCCACCATGTCGCCGCTCGCCGGCCAGGAGGCCGGATCGGTGTCCGCCACCATCGCCCTGGCGGCGGCGATGCGGGCATGGGCCTCGGCGAAGGAGGCGATGTCGCTGTCGTCAGACACAAGCTCCAGGCTCCCGAGCCGCTTGAGCGCCGTCACGATCTGGTCGATGGTGAAGCGGATCTGCGTGTGGAGCGGGAACATATCCTCGACCAGACGCGCCTGAAGCAGCGCCTCGCCCTTTTCGTGGGCTTCCGCCTTGGCGACCAGATGGTCGAGCGTGCCCAGAACATTGCCATAAGTGGCGATAGCGGCGGTGGCGTAGGACATGGCATCTCTCTCCGTTGCGATTTGCAACCCATTTGCGCGGTGAGCGGCGCTGCGTCAAGGCTTGTCCACCTTTCCTTCGTCATTGTGAGCGGCGCAGCCGCGCCTTCGGCTCGCAATGACGGAGGGGGAAGGATTCAGTCCTTAATCAACGCCCGCAGGCTCTCCAGCCGGTCCGCCTCGTGCGCTGGCTTGTCCCAGCGGATGCGGTGGATGCGGGGGAAGCGCATGGCGAGGCCCGACTTGTGGCGCTTGCTGGCGTGGACCGAATCGAAGGCGACCTCGAACACCAGCTCGCGCTTCACCTCGCGCACCGGGCCGAACTTGCCCACCGTGTTCTGCCGCACGAAGCGGTCGAGCTTTTTCAGCTCCTCGTCGGTGAAGCCCGAATAGGCCTTGCCGACAGGGAGCAGCTCCGCCCCCGCATCCGGATCGCCCGCCCAGCAGCCGAAGGTGTAGTCCGAATGGAAGCTTGATCGCTTGCCGCTGCCGCGCTGGGCATACATCACCACGCAATCGATCAGCAGCGGATCGCGCTTCCACTTGTACCACAAGGCGACCTTGCGGCCCGCGACATAGGGGCTCATCCGGTGCTTGAGCATCAGCCCCTCGATCGCCTCATCGCGCGCAGTGTCGCGGATCGCGGCGAGGGCGGCGAAATCCCCGGCCTCGACCAGCTGCGACAGATCGAAATGGCTCGCGGGCAGGCGCGGCATCAGGCCTTCCAGAGTTGCGCGGCGCAACTTCCACGGCTCCTCGCGCCAGTCCTGCCCTTCGAGCAGCATGACGTCATAGAGTCGCACGAAAGCGGGATAGTCACGCAGCATCGCCTTGGACACGGTCTTGCGTCCGAGCCTCTGCTGGAGCGCGTTGAAACTCGCCGCGCCCCCGGCCTCCCCGCCCTGCGCGCTGCCCCGCACCAGCAGTTCGCCATCGAGCACCGCATCCATCGGGAGGACATCGAGCAGCTCGGGGAAAGTCGCCGAGATATCGTCGCCCGAGCGCGAATAGACCCGCGTTTCCCCGCCCGCCCGGACGAGCTGCACCCGGATTCCGTCCCACTTCCACTCGGCGGCGTAATCGGCAAGATCGACCACGCCGTCCTCAAGCGGGTGGGCGAGCATGAAGGGGCGGAAGCGCGGCGTGTGCGCGAGATCGGGCACCGGGCCGCCGCTCTCGCCCCAGGCGAAGAGTTCGGCATAGGGCGGGGCGAGGGCGTGCCAATACTCCTCCACGCCCTCGACCGGCACCTCAAAGGCGAGCGCAAAGGCGGTCTTGGCGAGACGCGCCGAGACGCCCACGCGCATCCCCCCGGTGGCGAGCTTGATCAGCGCATAGCGGCCCCTGGTATCGAGGCGGTCAAGCAGGCCGGGGAGTTCCCTCGGCGCGGTCGCGCGGGTCAGTCCCGAGAGGCGCTCCACCACCTCGGCCAGCGCAAGGTCGGGCTGCGGGGCGGCATCGGCCGGCTCGGGCCAGAGCAGGCTCGCGGTCTCCGCCGTGTCGCCGACAAAATCGCGGGAGAGCGCCCACAGCACCGGATCGACGCGCTCCATCAGCAGGCCCCGGATCGTCGAGGATTTCACCGCGGGGAAATCCAGCCCGTCGGTCAGCGCGGCGAGCGCCCAGCCGCGATCGGGATCGGGCGCGGCGCGCAGGTAGGCGGCGATCAGCGCCAGCTTGCGGTTGCGGCTGGTGGTATAGACCAGCGCGTCGAGGAGCGTGGCAAATGCCTCCATCAGCCGCGCCCCCCGCGCTGTTCATTGCAACGCCATGCAAATCGGCTAAACCGCTGTTCCGGCGCGTCGTTCGAGCGCGTCAGAGAAAGGGAACCCACTCCATGAAGTTTGCTCCGCTTGCCGCTCTCGGTCTTGCTGCGGCCGCCATTGCCGTGCCTGCCACCGCGCAGAATGCCCCGGCTCCGGCCCCCGCTGCTCCCGCCGCTGTCGCGCAGTTCTCGACCGCCCTGCCGATCGAGGCGCTGGTCGCCGACGAACGCACCAAGGCCGTGCTCGTCAAGCACATCGGACCGATCGACCAGCACCCGGCCTACGAACAGTTCAAGGCGATGAGCCTCAGGGATGTCGCGCCCTATTCGCAGGGCATGATCACCGACGAAAAGCTCGCCCAGATCGACGCCGATCTCGCGGCGATCAAGTAAGCCTTCGGGCGCGAGGACGAGGGGTTCAGTCATCCTCGTCCTCATACCCCACCAGCGCCAGCGCCCGGGCGCGGCGCTGGTTCAGCTCGCACCAGCGCAGCAAGGCCTCCTCGCGGCCGTGGGTGATCCAGGTCTCCTGCGGGTTCACTTCGGCGATGGTGCGGGTGAGCTCGTTCCAGTCGGCATGGTCGGAAATGACCAGCGGCAGTTCGACCCCGCGCTGGCGGGCGCGCTGGCGCACCCGCATCCACCCGCTTGCCATGGCCGTGACGGGATCGGGCAGGCGGCGGCTCCAGCGATCATTCAGGGCTGAGGGCGGTGCGAGGATGATGCTGCCCCGCATCTGATCCTTCGTCGCATCGCTGACCAGCCGGAGGTCGCCGAGTGCCACGCCGTGTTCCTCGTAGAGCCGGCACATCGCCTCCATCGCGCCGTGGAGCCAGATCGTGTCTGTGTGGCCCGCCGCGCGCAGTTCGGCGATCACCCGCTGCGCCTTGCCCAGCGCATAGGCGCCGACGAGGATGCAGGAATCCGGGTTCTCCGCCCGCGCCTCGAGCAGTTTCCCGATTTCCCCGGCGATCGGCGGGTGGGTGAAGACCGGCAGGCCGAAGGTCGCCTCGGTGATGAAGATGTCGCAGGGCGTGACTTCGAACGGTGCGCAGGTGGGATCGGGGGCGCGCTTGTAGTCGCCGGTGATCACCACCCGCTCGCCCGCATGTTCGAGCAGGATCTGCGCAGAGCCAAGCACGTGCCCCGCAGGCAGGCAGGTCGCCGAGACACCGCCGCCAAGGGGGATCGCCTCGCCATATTCCACCGGCAGCGCACCTTGCGAAGTTGCGTAGCGCAACTTCATGATCGCCAGCGTTGCCGGGGTGGCGATGGTCTCCCCGTGCCCGCCGCGCGCGTGGTCGGCATGGCCATGAGTGACGAGCGCCCGCGCCACCGGCCGCGAGGGATCGACCCAGGCGTCGGCGGGGACGATGTGGATGCCGTGAGGCTCGGGCCGGATCCAGGAGAAGGAGGGGCTCATCGTGGTCTAAACAGAAAGGGCGCGGAAGAGGTTCCTCTCCCGCGCCCCGAATGTCGTGCGGCCTGCCTCAGCCCTCGTCGGTTTCCGTCTCGGGCTTCTTCGCGGGCTTCTTCTTCGCCGCCGCCTTCTTGACCGGCTTCACCTTGGGCGGGGCGGGGGTCATCTCGAAGGCGGGCTTGCCGTCCTTGATGCTGACATGGACCTCGCCGCCTTCGGAAAGCTTGCCGAACAGCAGCTCCTCGGCGAGCGGCTGCTTGATCTTCTCCTGGATCAGGCGGGCCATCGGGCGGGCACCATAGAGCTTGTCGTAGCCCTTGTCGGCGAGCCAGCCGCGCGCGTCACTGTCGAACTGGATGTGGACGTTCTGTTCGGCCAGCTGGAGCTCGAGCTGGAGGATGAACTTGTCGACCACGCGGGCAACGATACTCTTGCCGAGATAGGCGAAGGGCACGATGGCATCGAGGCGGTTGCGGAATTCGGGGGTGAACATCTTCTTCACCGCCTCGTCACCCGCGTCGGCCTTCGACACGTCGCCGAAGCCGATCCCCTGCCGCGCCATGTCGGAGGCGCCCGCGTTGGTGGTCATGATCAGGACCACATTGCGGAAGTCGACCGTCTTGCCGTGGTGGTCGGTCAGGCGCCCGTTGTCCATCACCTGCAACAGGATGTTGTAGAGGTCGGGGTGGGCCTTCTCGATCTCGTCGAGCAGGAGGACGCAGTGCGGGTTCTGATCGACGGCATCGGTCAGCAGGCCGCCCTGATCATAGCCGACATAGCCCGGAGGCGCGCCGATCAACCGGCTGACCGAGTGCCGCTCCATGTATTCGGACATGTCGAAGCGCTTCAGCTCGATCCCCATGATCGCGGCGAGCTGGCGGGCGACCTCGGTCTTGCCGACGCCGGTGGGGCCGGAGAACAGGAAGCTGCCAATCGGCTTGTCGGGATCGCGCAGGCCTGCGCGGCTCAGCTTCATGGCCGTGGCAAGGCGGGTGATCGCCTCGTCCTGCCCGAAGACGACGTGCTTGAGATCGCGTTCGAGGTTCTCGAGCGCCTTCTTGTCGTCCTTGCTGACCGACTTGGGGGGGATGCGCGCCATCGTGGCGATGACCTGTTCGATCTCGCGCGCGGTGATGGTCTTCTTGCGGCGTGAGGGCGGCACGAGCATCTGCATCGCCCCGACCTCGTCGATCACGTCGATCGCCTTGTCGGGGAGCTTGCGGTCGTTGATGTAACGGGCCGAAAGCTCGACCGCGGTCTTGATCGCGTCGGGCGTGTACTTGACCTTGTGGTGATCCTCGAAGGCGGTGCGCAGACCTTTCAGGATCTTGATCGTGTCCTCGATGGTCGGCTCGTTCACATCGATCTTCTGGAACCGGCGCAGCAGCGCGCGGTCCTTCTCGAAGTGGTTGCGGAACTCCTTGTAGGTGGTCGAGCCGATGCAGCGGATCGCACCTGACGACAGGGCCGGCTTCAGCAGGTTCGAGGCGTCCATCGCCCCGCCGCTGGTGGCGCCCGCGCCGATCACGGTGTGGATTTCGTCGATGAAGAGCACCGCGTGCGGCATGGCTTCGAGCTCGGTGACGACCTGCTTCAGCCGCTCCTCGAAATCGCCGCGATAGCGCGTGCCGGCGAGCAGCGCGCCCATGTCGAGCGAGTAGATCACCGCCTCGGCGAGCACCTCGGGCACGTCGCCCTCGATGATCTTGCGCGCAAGGCCTTCCGCGATCGCGGTCTTGCCGACGCCTGGGTCGCCGACATAGAGCGGGTTGTTCTTCGAGCGGCGGCAGAGGATCTGGATCGTCCGGTCGACCTCGGGCCCGCGGCCGATCAGCGGGTCGATCTTGCCGCTTTCCGCCTTGGCATTGAGGTTGACAGTGAACTGGTCGAGCGCGGTTTCCTTCTTGTTGCCGCCCGCATCCTTGGTTTGCGCGGCTTCCTCGGCCTTGTCGTTGCCTTGGGGATTCTTGCTCTCGATCTGGCGACCACCCTTGCCGATGCCGTGGCTGATATAGCTCACCGCATCCAATCGGCTCATGTCCTGCTGCTGGAGGAAGTAGACCGCGTAGCTGTCGCGCTCCGAGAACAGCGCGACCAGCACATTGGCGCCGGTGACGGTGTCCTTGCCCGAGGACTGGACGTGCAGGATCGCGCGCTGGATCACCCGCTGGAAGCCCGCCGTGGGCTGGGGGTCGGCGCCATCTTCTGTCTTAAGTGATTGATATTCCTGATCAAGATACTGCTTCACCACCTCGCCCAGCTCGGCGAGGTCAACCCCGCAGGCGCCCATCACGCCAGCCGCATCCTCGTCATCGATCAGCGCCAGCAGCAGGTGTTCGAGCGTGGCATATTCGTGCCGCCGCTCCGACGCGTTGGCGAGCGCGTTGTGCAGCGTGCGTTCGAGGTTCTGGGCGAAGCTGGGCATGGGAGAGGCCTTTTCAGCGGAGGTTTGCTCGCGGGCAGCGGGCGGGGAGAGGGCAATTGCCGGAATATGGGTGGGCTGGCGCGAATTGCGACTCCCCCCCTGGGGCTATGCGGTGAATTGCGTGGTGGCGCATCATCATCCCGCCTTCCCGAACAGCGCATCGGCGGCGGCGCGGTGGGCGGCGGCCTTGTCGCGGTGGGCGGTCACCCGGGCGATCTCGGCCTGGAGGAGCGCGATCCGCTCGTCCAGCTCGCTTTGCGAATAGGGGCCGAGGTCTTCGCCCGCGAGGCGACTCGCCGCGTCTCCGCTGGGGCGTGGGCGATCGGGTTCTTCCATTGCGCCGCAGCATCCGCCCCAAGCGCCTTGCTGTCAATCGGCGAGGCGGTTATTCGCAGTGGGATAGTCAGCGACCGGCCGCAGCGGGGAAAAACGACAATGATTAGAGTCGCTCAGGCGGACCTGCCCGAAACCATGCAGGCCATCGGTTTCGATGCCCCGGGCGGACCGGAGGTGCTGCGACTCCAGAGCGCGCCCCTGCCGCGCCTGCGCCCTGACGATGTGCTGATCCGCGTCGCCTATGCCGGGGTCAACCGCCCCGATTGCCTCCAGCGCGCCGGGATGTACCCCGCCCCGCCGGGTGCCTCGCCGCTGCTCGGGCTCGAGGTCGCGGGCGAGATCGTCGCGGTCGGCAGCGAAGCCCCGCGCGAGCTGGTCGGGCAGGTCGTCGCCGCGCTCACCCCGGGCGGAGGCTATGCCGAATATTGCGCCGCGCACTGGCAGCACTGCCTGCCCGTGCCCGAGGGGATGCTGCTGTCCGAGGCCGCCGCGCTCCCCGAGACGCTGTTCACCGTGTGGCACAACCTCTTCGAGCGCGGCCTCGCCCGTGATGGGGAGAGCGTGCTGATCCACGGTGGCACCTCGGGCATCGGCACCACCGCGATCCTGCTCGCCAAGGCCTTCGGGCTCGCGGTGATCGTGACCTGCGGCGACGAAGCCAAATGCGCCGCTGCCACCCGTATCGGGGCGGACCTCGCGATCAACTACCGCGAGACCGATTTTGCCGAGGCGGTGCTGGCGCACACCGGCGGCAAGGGCGTCAACGTGGTGCTCGACATGGTTTCGGGCGACTATGTGCCGCGCAACCTCAGGTGCCTTGCCGAGGACGGGCGCCACGTCACCATCGCGGTGCTTGGCGGCGTGCGCGCCGAGCTCAACATGGCGCAGATCATGATGCGCCGGCTGACGCTGACCGGATCGACCCTGCGCCCGCGCTCGGACGCGTTCAAATCTGCGCTGGCGAGCGAGATCGCGGACAATGCCTGGCCGCTGTTCGCGGACGGGGAACTCGCGCCGGTGATGGACATGAGCTTCCCGCTGGCCGAGGCCGCTGCCGCCCATGCGCGGATGGAGGCGGGCCAGCACGTCGGCAAAATCGTGCTCGCGGTCGCCGGGGACACCGGCCGTGGCTGAGACGCTCACCCTCCACGAGGATCCCCGCAGCGGGAATTGCTACAAGATCAGGCTCACCGCTGCGCTGCTCGGCCTGCCGCTGGCGACGCGGGCCTATGACATCATGCAGGGGGAGACCCGCACGCCGGCGTTTCTGGCGAGGGTCAACGCCAACGGGCGCATTCCGGTGCTCCAGATCGGCGACGGTGCGGGCGCGCGCTTCCTGCCGGAAAGCAATGCCGCCTGCTGGTATCTCGCCCATGGCAGCCATCTGATCCCGGCGGATCGGTTCGGCGAGGCCGATTGCCTGCGGTGGATGTTCTTCGAGCAGTATAATCACGAGCCCAACGTCGCCACGCTGCGCTTCTGGCTGCGTTTCGTGGGCGAGGCGAACCTTTCGCCCGAGCAGCGCGCCCAGATCATGCCTAAGCGCGCCGGGGGCGAGGCGGCGCTGCGGCTGATAGATGAGCATCTGGCCGCTCATGCCTTCTTTTGCGGCGCGGGCGTGACGCTCGCCGATATCGCGCTGTTTGCCTATACCCACGTCGCCGGGGAGGGCGGCTTTGGCCTCGGCGACTACCCCCATGTCCGCGCCTGGATCGCGCGGGTGCAGGCCTTGCCCGGCTTCGTGGCGATGGATTGATCCTGATCCGGTGGCCGTCTGGAGCGGCGGCCTGAATCCATTTCTTGCCGTTTTGCCCGTCTTCCCCTATCTGGGCCCCCAAGGCGGCCGCTCCGAAAGGGGCGGCCCTTCTATTTTCAACGGAGATTCCCCATGGCGACCAATCAGCCCAAGCCGCTGATGCCCCATGCCACCGCGACCTGGCTGGTGGACAACACCGCGCTCTCCTTCGAGCAGATCGCCGAGTTCTGCGGGCTGCATATCCTCGAAGTGCAGGCGATGGCCGATGACCTGGCGGGCAGCAAGTACACCGGGCGCGACCCGGTCCATTCGGGCGAGCTGACCCAGGCCGAGATCGAGAAGGGCCAGGCCGATTCGTCCTATGTCCTCAAGATGCACAAGGCGCCCGTCGAGGTGACCCGCACCAAGGGCCCGCGCTACACGCCGGTTTCCAAGCGTCAGGACAAGCCCGACGGCATCGCCTGGATCCTGCGCAACCACCCCGAGGTTTCGGACGCGCAGATCTCCAAGCTGATCGGCACCACCCGCAACACGATCGGCGCGCTGCGCGACCGCACGCACTGGAACATTGCCAACATCACGCCCAAGGATCCGGTCACGCTCGGCCTGTGCTCGCAGCGCGAGCTCGACGCGATGGTGGCCAAGGCCGCCAAGCGCGCCGGGATCACCGAGGATGCCGAGGCTGCCGCCCGCGGCGACCGCAACGAGCGCGAGAAGCTGATCGAGGAACTGCGCGCCGAACGCGATGCGAGCCACAAGGCCGCCGCCGAAGCCGCGCAGGAAGCCGAGGCCGAAGCATGGCTTGCCGCGCGCCGTGCCGCAGAGGCGGCCGAGCAGAAGATCGATCCCGAGAGCGGGTTCATCTGATTTTTCCTGTGTGCGTGCCCGCCTCGGCGGTCACGTCCTCGGCGTGTCTTTGTTGCCCTACCGCTTGGCTACGCTACGAGCACCTGCGGCTCGCGCGCGTGCGCTTGCGGCCCGTCCGATGGCGGGCCGAATGCCTGCCCTCTCCCTCTTCGACGCCCCGTGCCTGACACGGGGCGACGCTGTCTTTGGCGTGGTGGGAATCGGCGCAGGCCCCAGACTTTCGCTTGTGTATCAGGCGATTGTGCGCCAGAATTACTGACATGACTGTCAATAGCGTCGCAACCGCCTATCATCATCCGACCCCGCTCGACACGCAGTTCGAGCCGATGGCCCTGCCGGCGATGCTGGAGCGCACCTTGCGCAAGAACCCCGAGGCGCCGTTCCTGCACTTCCTCGGGCGGACCTACAGCTACGCGCAAATCCACCAGCAGGCGCAGGCCTTTGCGCGCGGCCTTGCCGCCATCGGCATCGCCAAGGGTGACCGCGTCGGCCTGTTCCTGCCCAACGTGCCGATCTACGCCGCCGCCTATTACGGCGCGATGATGGCGGGCGCGGTGGTGGTGAATTTCTCGCCGCTCTATTCGGTCGAGGAGCTCGCCTGGCAGGTGGGCGATTCCGGCACGCGGGTGCTGGTGACGCTCGATGTGCCCGAGCTTTACCGGAACGCGCACAAGGTGCTCGAGACGTCGGCGCTGGAGACGCTGGTGGTGGGCAGCCTTGCCGATATGCTGCCGTGGTACAAGGGGATCGCGCTCAAGCTGCTGAAGCGCAGCCAGATCGCCGATTTCGCCTATGGCGCGGCGGTGAAAAGCTGGGCGGCCATGACCCCGGCGGGGGCGCTGCCCGCGGTCGAGGTCACCCCGCAGGATCTGGCGCTGCTGCAATATACCGGCGGCACCACGGGGCGGCCGAAGGGGGCGATGCTCGGCCATGACCAGCTTTCGGTGAACGCCCAGCAGGTGGCGGCGCTCAATCCCTTCGGCAATCCTGCCGGCGAGTGCTTCATGGGCGCGCTGCCCTTCTTCCACGTCTTCGCCAACACCGCGCTGCTCAACCACGCGATGGTGACGGGTGCGTCGATCGCCATGGTCCCGCGCTTCGAGACCGGGCAGGTGTTGGAAACCATCCAGCGCTATCGCTGCACCGGCTTTCCGGGCGTGCCGACGATGTTCCAGGCGATCCTCGATCACCCGGACTTGCCCAAGACCGATCTTTCGAGCCTCAAGGTCTGCATTTCGGGCGGGGCGCCGATGCCGGGGCCGGTGCATGTGCGTTTCGAGGAGACGACCGGCGTGCGGCTGGTCGAAGGCTACGGCCTCACCGAGAGCGCGGGCGTGGTCTCGGCCAATCCCTATGACGGCTTCCGCAAGCGCGGCACGATCGGCCAGCTGGTGCCGGGGACCGAGGTGGTGCTGCTCGACAAGGAAGATCCCGCCAAGCGCGCGCCCGCAGGCGAGCCTGGTGAGCTGGCGGTGCACGGTCCGCAGGTGATGCGCGGCTACTGGAACCGCCCCGAGACTGATGCCGAGACCTTCGTGGAGATCGCGGGCAAGCGCTACCTGCGCACGGGCGATGTTGCGCGGATCGACGGCGAGGGGTTCCTCGAGATCGTCGATCGCATCAAGGACATGATCGCGGTGGGCGGTTTCAAGGTCTTCCCCAGCGTGGTCGAGGATGTGATCCTCGAGCATCCGGCGGTGAAGGAGGCGCTGGTGATCGGCGTTCCCGACACCCGGCTCGGCGAGGTGCCCCGCGCCTATGTCACCCTCCATGAGGGAGCGCGGGTGACGGGCGAGGAACTGGCGGGCTGGCTCAACGCGAAGATCGGCAAGCACGAGCGGGTCGACAGGGTGGTGCTGCGCGAAGGCCTGCCCAAGACGATGATCGGCAAGCTCGATCGCAAGACGCTGAGGGCAGAGGTGTTGTAAGCCGGGCAAGGACCGGGCGCGCGTGCAGCCCGGTGACAGCGCTGGCCCAGGCCGTTCTGGAGGGGTGCCAGCGCGGTCTAGACCCCGTCCAGACCCGTGCTAGACCCCGCCTGCCTCGGGCCGGAGCCATGTTTCACGTGAAACATCGGCTGTGCGGCGATCCTTACTCTGCCGCCTCGATATGCTGGGTCGGAACCGGCTTCACCACCTGCCGGGCATTGGGGGCGAAGCGGCCATCGACCTCGGCGCCCTGCTCGATGGTGAGGGCATCATAATGCACGTCGCCTTCGATCCGGGCGGTCCGCAGGATGACCAGCTCGCGCACCGCTATCGACCCGGTCACCTTGCCGGCAAGGCGCGCGCTCTCGGCGACGACCGCGCCGGAAATGCTGCTCATCTCGCCCTGCACGAGGCTGGCGCACTTGATGTCGCCGTCGATCGTGCCGTCGATGTGGAGGTCGGCGGTGGCGCTGACATCGCCCCTGATCGTCACGTCGGCACCGATCACGGAAAAGGTCGAACCCGAGGCCATCATGCTGCTCCTGTTAGCGGGCCGCGCGATCGGTGCGGCGGTCAGTTCCGTTTCGGCGGACTTCCTTGAGAACATCGGGGGCGGCCTCCAGAAACGGGCGCGGGTTGATCGCGCGGTCATTGATACGAACTTCGAAATGCAGGTGCGGCCCCGTCGAGCGCCCTGTGCTCCCGAGCCCGCCGATGGTGGCTCCGGCATCGATCTGCTGGCCCACCTTGACGCCGATTCGGGAAAGGTGGGCATAGCGGGTCAAGATCCCATTACCATGGGCGATGTCGATAGCCTGCCCGTAGCCCGACTTCCAGCCTGCATGGGTCACGCGCCCCTCGGCGGCGGCGAAGATGGGGGAGCCCATCGCCCCCTTGAAGTCGATCCCGGCATGCATTGCCCCGCGCCCGTTGAAGGGATCGCGGCGGTATCCGAAGCCCGAGGTGATGTTCTGGATGCTGGCGGGCACGACCTGCGGAATGCCGTCGAGCGCGCGCTCGAGCACCGCCATGCGCGCAAGGCTGAGGCCGAGGCGCTCGAAGCGCGGGTCTATGCCGTCGGCGGCATCGAGCGCCTCGAACGGGCCGCCCATCGCCGCCTGCGCGTTGCGGCTGAGGAACTTGGGGTCGAGATTGAGCTTGCGCATCGCGGTCTCGGCGCGGCGGGCGCGGGCGTCGGCGAAGCGGGTCAGACGCTCGGCGAAGGCGAGCTGGCGGGCCTCGATCTCGGCGAGCCCCTTGGCCTGGGGGATCAGGGCGCCGACCTTCTTGACGGTGGCATCGGCCTCGGCGGTGGAATCGGTGACAGTGCCGTTCGTCGCGCCCTCCTTGACCATGTCCTCGGGCAGCATCCGGGCCATTTCCTCAAGGAATTCCTGGCGCTGCTGGAGGTCGTCCACCACCTTGTCGAGGTTGCCGCCATAGGCCCTGAGGCGCTCGCTGGCGGTGGCGACGCGGGCCTTCTCGCGCTCGAACGAGGCAAGGTCGACCTCGGCGCGATACTGGCCCCAGGCCATCACCGCGAGAGCGACCAGCCACAGGAACCCCATGCCCGCGACACCGGCGGCCACGCGCATCTGGAGCGTGGAGGACAGCTTGATGAAACGCACCTGTCCGTCGGCGCGCATGAAGAACTCGCGGTCCGGGAACCACAGCCGCAGCCGTTCGCCCCACGCTTGTGCGGTTTGTTTCAGTGACACTGGCGCCCCGATTATCTTGTGACTGCCCCTCGGGTTACGCGGCTACCAAGCTCTAAACCCATGGTCGAATCCTATATGGTCGACACAGGTGAATCGACGCGGAATCGCGACGAGGCGCTAGAATCTGCAACCGCGCGCGGGGGACTTTTGCGCGCTCTGCAAGAGCGGGCCGAAAATGACCGATTCGCAGACCCTGCCGGGCCTGACAGGCGGGCGCAGCGGTGCTAGGGACCAGGGTATGACCAACACGACTGCGCCGATCCCGTCCGCCGACTCCGCCGCGCTGGTGACCGGCATGGCCAAAGCTGCCCGCGTCGCGCAGCGCCAGCTCGCGGCCCTGCCGAGCGAGCGTCGTGCCGCTGCGCTCCGCCGCGCGGCCGAGGCCCTGCTTGCGGCAACTGCGCCGGTGCTCGAGGCGAACGCGAAGGATCTCGCTGCGGGCACAGCCCGCGGGCTGAGCGGGGCAATGCTCGACCGGCTGGCGCTCGATGAAGCGCGACTGGCTGGCATTGCCGAGGCGGTTGCTGCGGTCGCTGCACTGCCCGATCCGGTCGGGCAGGTGATCGATTGCGCGACCCGGCCCAATGGCCTCAACCTCTCCCGCATCCGCGTGCCCATCGGCGTTATCGGCATCATCTACGAAAGCCGCCCCAACGTCACCGCCGATGCCGCCGCGCTGTGCGTGCGCGCGGGCAATGCGGCGCTGCTGCGCGGGGGGAGCGAGGCGGTGCATTCCAACCGCGCGATTCACGCGGCGCTCGCCGAGGGGTTGGTCGCGGGCGGGGTGCCGGCCGAGGCGGTGCAGCTCGTCCCGTCGCAGGACCGCGCCTGCGTGGGCGCGATGCTCACGGCGAGCGGGCTGATCGACATGATCGTCCCGCGTGGCGGCAAGAGCCTTGTCGCCCGGGTCCAGGCGGACGCGCGCGTACCGGTGCTCGCCCATCTCGATGGCATCAACCACACCTATGTCCATGCGGCGGCCGAGCCGGCCATGGCCGAGGCGATCGCTCTCAACGCCAAGCTTCGGCGGACCGGCATATGCGGTTCGATGGAAACCTTGCTGATCGATGCGGCATACCCCGCAGGCGCGTCGCTGGTGGCGGCGCTCGCTGATGCCGGCTGCGAGGTGCGCGGCGACGGGCGGGCACAGGCGCTCGATCCGCGGATCATCCCCGCGAGCGCCAATGACTGGGATAGCGAATATCTCGACGCGATCCTCTCGGTGGCGGTGGTCGACGGGCTGGAGGATGCGCTTGCCCACATCGCGCGCCACTCTTCCGCGCACACCGATGCGATCGTCACCTCCGACGAGGCCGTCGCCGAGCAGTTCCTGGCGCAGGTCGACAGTGCCATCGTCATGCACAACGCCTCCTCGCAATTCGCCGACGGAGGCGAGTTCGGGCTGGGGGCGGAGATCGGCATCGCGACCGGCCGGCTTCACGCGCGCGGGCCGGTCGCGCTCGAGGGGCTGACGACGTATAAGTGGCAGGTGCGGGGGCAGGGCCAGACGCGACCCTGAACCCCGATGCCGCACACGCCCGCTCTCACCGGCCTCCTCGGAGGCAGCTTCAATCCCGCGCATGGGGGGCACCGCCGCATCACGCTGTTCGCTGCGCAGGCGCTCGGGCTTGACGAGACCTGGTGGCTCGTCTCGCCCGGTAATCCCCTGAAGCCGCACGCGGGCATGGCACCGATGAAGGCGCGGCTGATCTCGGCCCGCGCACAGGCCCGGCGGGCGCGGATCGTGCCCACCGGGATCGAGCAGCAGCTCGGCACCCGCTACACCGTCGACACTCTCGGCAAGCTCATCCGGCGCTACCCCAAGCGGCGATTCGTCTGGCTCATGGGCGCGGACAATCTCGCCCAGTTGCACCGCTGGAAAGACTGGCGGAGGCTCGCGCGGACAATGCCGATTGCGGTTGTGGCCCGGCCCGGCTATGATGCGCAGGCTTTGGCGAGCCCCGCCATGGCCTGGCTCAGGCGCTACCGCGTGCCCGCTGCCAGCATTCGGAAACGGGGGCAATGGAGCGCGCCGGCCCTGGTGTACCTGCGTTTCGATCCCGATGATCGCTCGGCCACGGCCCTTCGCCGTGCCAACGCCGGGTGGGCCGAGGAATACCTCGGCCGGGAAGATCGGAAGACACCGGTGCGTGATCGGCTGACATTCCGCAGAATCCGGTCAGAGGAGGAGGCATGAGGCGCGCGTTCGGCGTCTCGGCACTCTTGCTTGCCGGTTCGCGGACAGGACGCATTCATGGCCCCACACCCTGGAGATACCCGATTGCCCATGTCCGAAGCTCTTGCCGCTTCCATGCCGCTTGGCCCGGCGCAGGCCGCCGCAAAGCTGGCCCAGTCGCTCGCCACGTCGCCGGTCAAGCCTGAGATGAACGCCGCCGCGCTGCACCAGCTGGTGCTCTCGCAGCTTGACGACGATCAGGCCCAGGAAGTCGTGACCATCCCGCTCGAAGGGAAGAGCTCGATCGCGGATCACATGGTGATCGCCAGCGGGCGTTCGACCCGCCAGGTCGCGTCGATGGCGCAGAAGCTGGCCGAGAAGATCAAGCAGGCGGGCTTCGGTCATGCACGGGTCGAGGGGCTTCCGGCGGCCGACTGGGTGCTGATCGACGCCGGCGACGTGGTGATCCACCTGTTCCGTCCCGAAGTGCGCAGCTTCTACAATCTTGAACGCATGTGGGCGTTCGAGGGCTCTGAAGCGTCGATGCTGGGGCGGAATTAGAAATCCTTGTTTGCGTGCCCGCCTCCGCGGGCACGTCCTCGGTGCGTTTCTGACGCTGCGCGTCAGAGCACCTGCGGCTCGGCCGCGTGGCCTCGCGGACCGCGTCGCGGCCCGGCACCGCTCTGTTTCTTGGGGGTTCTTTCTCATTCTTCTCCACATCATCGCGCGCGGGAAGATCGGCCGTTCGCCCGAGGGCGAGCTGGTCGATCGCTATGCCAAGCGGCTGACCTGGCCGGTGAGGCTCACCGAATGGCCCGACACCGGGGCAGGCAAGGTTGCCGAGCCGCTCACCCCGCACCGCACCGTGCTGCTCGACGAGCGCGGCAAGGCGATGAGTTCCGAAGCCTTCGCCACCCTGCTTGGCCGCTGGCGCGACGAGGGCGTGCGCGAAACGCGCTTCATGCTTGGCGCGGCTGACGGGCATTCGGATAGCGATAGAGCGAGCGCGGACCTTCTGCTTGCCTTCGGTCCGGCGACCTGGCCGCACCTCATGGCGCGCGCCATGCTGATGGAGCAGCTCTATCGCGCCACCACGATCCTTGCAGGCCATCCCTATCATCGGGCATGACGCCGCCATGCGGGCGACTGCCACCCTTGCCCTTGTGACAATCGTCTGCCTCGGCGGGGCGCTGGCTTTCGCCCTGCCCGCGCAGGCACCCTCGCCTGCGCCCCTGCCCTTGCTGCTCGATGCCGACGATGCCGAGGCGGCGCTGGACCGGGCAACCCGCGAGAGCCGTATCGCCGAGGTCCGCGCCGCGCGCCTCACCCGCGAGGCCGAGGCGGCAGGCGCGGCAGCCGATCGCGCTGCCGGAGAGGCGGCCGCACTTGCCGCCCGCATCCAGCAGGCCGAGGCCGAGATTGAAGCCGCCCGGGCAAGGCTGTCGATCGCACGGTCCCAGCGGGCACGCCTCTCTGCAGATCTTGCAGCCGAGCAGGAGCCGACCGCGCGGCTTGCCGCGGCGCTCCAGACAGCGGCTCGCCGTCCGCTTGTCCTGTCCGCCTTGCAGCCCGGATCGCTCGAGGATGTGGTGCACCTGCGCGCGGTGCTGGGCAGCACCGTGCCGCAGATTCGCGCCCGCACCGCCACGCTGCGCGCCGCCGTGGAGCAGGGCCGCGCGCTCGAGGCGCAAGCCGCCGGAGCCCTCGAGACATTGCGGGCCGGCGAGAGCGCGCTGCGCCAGCGCCGGAGCGAACTTGCGGCGCTCGAACAGGGCCAGCGCCTGGCCGTCCGCAAGGCGCGCGGCGCTTCCCGGCGCGAGGCGGAACGGGCGCTGAGGCTCGCGGAGGAGGCACGCAATCTCGACGGGTTGGTGAGCCGCCTGGATGCGGTCTCGGCGCTGCGGCGCGAGCTGGCGGCCCTGCCGGGGCCTGTGCTCCGCCCGACCGATCTTGCCGCTCCCGTCGCGGCAGCGCCGCCGGTGGCCTCCGCGTCGCCTGCCAATGCCGGACCGCCGAGGGATTTCCAGCTCCCGGTGCAAGGCCGCACCATCGTCGGGTTCGGCGCGCCGCGCGAAAGCGGGCTTGCCAGCACCGGCTTGACCCTCGCGCCGACGAGAGGCGCGCAGGTTGTCGCCCCCGGGCGGGGCCGCGTCGCCTTTGCCGATGCCTATCGCGGCTTCGGGCGAATCGTCATTATCGAGCACGAGGGCGGCTGGACCAGCGTCGTCACCGGCCTTGCCGAGGTCGATGTCGCGGTTGGCGACGCCGTGATCGGCGGCAGCCCGCTGGGCCGAGCCGCCGGGGGCACACAGGTCCTCACGATCGAGCTGCGGCAGAGCGGAAAGCCGGTCAACCCCTTGCTCTTTGTGAAATAGTGCTCACGCGAAGAGCCGCAGCCCGGTCCGATCGGCACTGTTTGCCGCATCTGCGCGCGTCTATCTGGCGTTAAGCTCGGCAAGCCTATACATTCGCGCCGAAGGAGTCAGTTCCGTCTCATGAAAATCGCCGCTCTCCTGCGCAGCGCCGCTCTGGTCACCGCTGTTGCGCTGATCCCCGCCACAACTGCCACCATGGCCCAGGTCGATGGCCGTGCGGGACCGGAATTTGCCAAGCTGTTCGCGGTGTTCCAGCGGGTCAAGGCAAGCTATGTCGAGCCGGTTGACGACGAGAAGCTGATCCGCGGCGCGATCGACGGGATGCTCGCCTCGCTCGACCCGCATTCGGCCTATCTCGACGGCGGCGATCTCCAGCGACTGGAGACGATGATCGACGGGCAGTATTCAGGCCTCGGCCTGTCGGTCGTGATGGAGGACGGGGCGGTCAAGGTCGTCTCGCCCTTCCGGGGCAGCCCGGCCGAGACGGCAGGGGTCAAGGCCGGCGACTTCATCACCCACCTCAACGGCAAGCTGATCGTCGACACCAAGCTCGATGACGCCGTGGCGCAGATGCGCGGGCCTTCGGGCACCTCGATCCGCCTGACGATCTTCCGCAAGGGCCGCGACGAGCCGCTCGAGCTCGACGTGACGCGCGGGACGATTAAGCTCGAGCCGGTCACTTCCGAGCTCCAGTCGGGCAATATCGGCCTCATCACGGTCAACGAGTTCTCGGCCAATGTCGGCTCCGACGTGTTTGCCGAATGGCAGGCGCTGCGGAAGAAGGCGCCGGGCGGGCGAATCAATGGACTGGTGCTCGACCTGCGCAATAATCCGGGCGGCAGCCTCGACGAATCCGTGGCGCTGTCGGACCTGTTCCTGACCAACGGGCGGATCGTCAGCCAGCGCGGCCGCGCACGGGGCGAGACGATGCTCTACGATGCCGAAACCGTCTATCGCGGCGACATGGCCGAGGGCGTGCCGCTGATCGTGCTGATCAACGCAGGGTCGGCCTCGGCCTCCGAGATCGTCGCCGGGGCGCTCCAGGATCACCGCCGTGCGCTGATCATGGGCGAGCGGAGCTTCGGCAAGGGCTCGGTCCAGTCGCTGCTGCCGCTGGGCAAGGATGCTGCCCTGAAGCTGACCACGGCGCGCTATTACACGCCGTCGGGCCGCTCGGTGCAGGAAGGCGGGATCAATCCCGACATTGCCGTGCCGCAGATCTCCGATCCCGATTACGCTCTGCGCATGAAGTACCAGACCCGCGAGAGCGATCTTCGCGGGCACCTCATCAACGAGCTGGCGCTGAAGGACGAGGCGCTCGAGGCTGACAGGATCGCCGATCCTCGCTTCCAGCTGACCGCGGCCCAGCTCGAGGAGCAGGGCATCAAGGACTTCCAGCTGAGCTATGCGCTCGACACGCTGCGGCGGACCACCAAGAGCAGCGTGGCGCTGCGGCCTGCCAAGAAGAAGTAGGGCAGGCGATATGGACAAGGGCGGGAAGGCCCGCGCGCTCGCCGTGGCGATCCCGGCCGCGCTGCTGGGCGGGGCCTACGTGGCGCAATACGGCTTCGGCCTCTACCCGTGCGAGATGTGCTGGTGGCAGCGCTACCCGCATTTCGCGGCGCTTGGCCTCGGCCTGCTCGCTTTTGTCGCCGCGCCCGCGCGCCTGTGGGTGACGCTGGCGGGGCTCGCGATCATCGCCTCGGGCCTGATCGGAGGCTTCCATGCCGGGGTCGAATACCACTGGTGGGAGGGGATCACCGCCTGCTCCAAGCCTGCCGTCGCGGTCGACATGCTGGATTTCTCCACCGACAAGCTGGTGCGCTGCGACGCGGCGCCCTGGACGCTGTTCGGCATCTCGCTGGCGGGCTTCAATTTCCTGATTTCGACCATCGGCGGTGCAGCCGTTGTGGCTTTGGCTGCGTATCGCAGGTAAGGGGCGGGCAAAGGAGCCGAGGATGGTCGAGAAGCGCGAACTCAAGAGGATGATCCGGGTCGATCAGGCCGGGGAGTTCGGCGCGACGCGCATCTACGAGGGCCAGCTCGCCGTGATGGGCGACCGTGGTCCGCATTCGGCCGAGATCCGCCATATGGCGGCGCAGGAGGCCGAGCACCGCGCCAAGTTCGATGCCTTGCTGGTCAGGCGCGGGGTGCGCCCGACCGCGCTCCATCCCTTCTGGTCGGCGGCGGGCTACGCGCTCGGCGCGGGCACGGCGCTGCTCGGACCGGAAGCGGCGATGGCCTGCACCGCTGCGGTGGAGACCGAGATCGACCGGCACTATTCCGAGCAGCTCGACAAGCTCGAGGCATCCGGGGCCGACCCCGAGCTGGCCGAGATGATCGCCGCCTTCCGCGAGGAAGAGCGCGAGCACCGTGATGCCGCTTTCGCCAACGGGGCCGAGCAGGCGCCGGCCTACCCGCTGCTTGCCGGCGCAATCCGGCTGGGTTGCCGCCTCGCGATCAAGCTCAGCGAACGGATCTGATCGGGCGCTCGCCGGATCAGGGATGATCGACCGGGGACCGCGTTCCCACCGGATGCCAGGGCTGGCCGATCCACTTGGCCAGCCGGTCGCGCACCGCCCACACCACTGCGATGCGCCGCTCCGCGATACCGGGCAGGCTGCTCGGATCGCCGCCCAGCCATGGCAGGAAGGGATTGCGCCGGGCATAGGACCATAGCTCGACCCGCTCGCCCGCCTTCATGGCCGGCCCGCGCGCGTGGAAACCCACCGTGTCCGCGACCACCAGCGTGTTGGCCGGCACGGCGAGGGCGCGTGGTTCGGGCAGGTTTATCGCCGCCAGTTCTCCGGCTCCGATGCGCGGTGATCCGCGCGCGGACAGCCGTTCGATCGCGCGCGGATCGCTGAGGCTGCGTTCCTGTTCCCAGGCGAGGCGCTCCGGGGTGAAGCGATGCGAACCGGGAACAAAGGTGAAGGGGCCGTCCTCAATGGCGACAGGGTTGAAGAACAGCCAGGCCTTCAGCGAGGAATGGAAGCTGTCGGCGTGCAGGGTTTCCTGCGGGTCCGGGTCATTCCCGCCGACCTTGCTGACGATCGTCTGGATATAGTGAAGCGGGGTGATTCGGTAGCTCGCGACATAGTGGAACAGCGCGGCGATATCCTCGCGCGCCAGCAGGCGGCGCAGTTGCGGAATGGCTTCCAGCATGGCGGGGTCAACCGGCATGCGGCGGGTGATCGCATCGCCCTGCCGCATCTCGCGGGCGGGGCCGCGATAGGTCAGCACGGCTTCCCGCAGGGCGCCGAACTCCTCCGCCGGCACGATGTCGGGGATGGCGACGAAGCCGTCACGGTCGAAAGCCTCGCGCCATTCGGGGCGCACCTTGCGCGCCAGCTGCCGCCGCCGCCAGCGGCACAGGGCATCCGCCAGCCGGACTCGGGTGACATGCAGTCCGAGCCGGTTGAGCCGGCGCGACCCGATCACCGGATTGTCAAGAAAGCTCTTCGCGCCGGTCGCGAGCTGGAAGACCCAGAGGGGAGCCAGAAGGGCCTTGCGGATGCTCAATGCCATGTCCGGGCCATGTCCTTCGGCGTCCTTGATTTGCGTGCGACTTGGTAGAGGCCGCGCGTGGGCTGGTCAACGACAGCGGGGCGAACCGCCTGGCTTCACCGGCGGTTCAGCACCAGCACACTAGACAAGGCGCCATACGCGGGGGCATGGCTTGGCACGTCGCCCGCACGCTAGAGGATTCGAGCGCCGTGAAGCACCTGATCGCCCCTGCCGTTCTTGCCCTTTTTCTCGCCACCGGCCCCGCCGCCGCGCAGAGCGCGAACGAGAAGATCAACATGGTGATCGCCTATGACGCCTCCGAATGCCCCAAGGCGCAGCCGGGCGAGGTGGTGGTCTGCGAGATCCTGGTGGAGGCCGAGCGCTACCGCATCCCGGAGAACCTGCGTTACAGCGATTCTCCCGCCAACAAGGCGTGGGCGCGGCAGGTCGAGGAGATCAAGTACGTCGGCGATTTCGGAACGATGAGCTGCTCGCCCGCCGGCGCGGGCGGCTTCACCGGATGCAACCAGAAGTTCGTCGAGGCGGCCTACAAGGACAGGTCCGAAGCCGAAGGCGTGCGCTTCGGCCAGCTCATCGAGAAGGCCCGTCAGGAGCGGCTTGCCGGCATCGATACCGCGGCCGCTGCCGAACAGGAGCGGGTCGAGATGATCGAGCGCGAATACATTCAGCGGCTCGAGCGCGAGCGCAGCGGCGAATTGCCGGGCGAAAAGGCGCTGCCGCAGCCGCCCAAAAGCGAAGAGAGTCCCGGCTAGCTCCGGTAATAGTCGCGGTACCACGCGACGAAGCGGGCGACTCCTTCGCGGAACGGAGTCTGCGGCGCGTATCCGGTCAGCGACGTCAGCAATGCGGCATCGGCCCAGGTCGCCGGCACGTCGCCGGGCTGCATCGGCAGGAAGTTCTTCACCGCCTCGCGCGCGCACTCGGCCTCGATGGCGGTGACGAAATCCATCACCCGCACCTTCTCACCATTGCCGATGTTGACGACCCGGAAGGGGGCAACTGGCGAGAGACTGTCGCCCTCGGCAATGTCCTCAGGGCTGTCGGGCCGCACCGGGGCCACGTCGATCAGCAGGCGGATGCCGCGCACGAGGTCGGTCACATAGGTGAAGTCGCGGTACATCTCGCCGTCGTTGTAGATGTCGATCGGCGTGCCTTCGAGGATCCCGCGCGTGAATTTAAACAGCGCCATGTCGGGCCGCCCCCAGGGGCCGTAGACCGTGAAGAAGCGGAAGCAAGTGGTCGGCAGGTTCCAGAGGTGCGCGTAGGAATGCGCCATCGCCTCGTTCGCCTTCTTGGTCGCGGCGTAGAGCGTCAGCGGCGTGTCGGCCTTCTGGCGTTCGTGGAAGGGCATCTCGGTGCTGGCCCCATAGACCGAGGAGGTGGAGGCCATCAGCAGGTGATCGACCCCAAGCTCGCGCGCGCACTCCATCACGTTGAACGCGCCGACGAGGTTTGCGTCCACATAGGCGCGCGGGTTCTCGAGGCTGTAGCGCACCCCCGCCTGGGCGGCGAGGTGGACGATGACGTCGGGCCGTTCCGCCAGCGCCAGCGCGTGGAGCGTCTCGAAATCCTCCAGCATCTCCTCAGTGCAGGTGAAGTTGGGGTGCTGGAGCAGCATCTGGTGCCGCCGCTGCTTGAGGCGCACGTCGTAATAGTCGGTCATCCCGTCATAGCCGACGACGCGGAAGCCCTCCTCCAGCAGCAGCTGCGAGAGATGGTAGCCGATGAACCCGGCCGATCCGGTGACAAGGACGGTGCGCATATCCTATGTCTTGATCCCAAAGCGAAGCGGAATAAAGTCTTTTTAAAAAAAGGGTCTATGCGTACAACGCGAAGCCGCGCGATGTCATGCATGCGGCTCGCTGGCTGGTGACAGCGCGGCAACCTCTCTTTCCCTGGCGACAAGGCGATTGTAAGGGAGGAGGACGGAGCCAGAAACGCTGGCGCTGGGACACAAGGAGCAGAGGGATGATCGCGTTCGAACGTTTCGTTCTGGCGGCGCTAATGAGCTTCGCATTGTCGGCGTGTGCGGGTGGCTCGGCCCTGCAGCCGGACCGCTCTATCTTCAGCCTCGATAATAATTATCAGCGTTACGCCTATAGTGCTCCTATCGAGACTACGCTTGAGCAGACGGTCGCGGTTTTCAAGGAGGCGGGCTACAAGCTCGACGTGATTGATCGCGCGACCGGGCAGATCAGCGGCACGCGTGGGGCAAGCGGCGACAAGGGCTCGTCTTCGGACAAGGACCTTAAGTTTTATGCTCTGGTTTTGCCCAAGGGCTCTGGCAGTGAGCTGGGCATCAAGATTGTGCAGGTCTTGCGGCGTGGGCCCTTGGGCGCCTCACGCGCCGAACTCATCGTAAATGATGCAGTGATGTATCAGTATTTGTTCCGGCGTATTGAGAACTTGTCGGCTTCCAAGCCTCCGGCTGCCGGTCTTGATGGCGCAGGGGACGTGTACAGGGAATTCTAACCGCTGCTCCTTCGCTCGGGATTGCACGTTATCGGGCGTTTGCCCGCAATTCTCTCCCCTCACGGACTTTAGGCGCTGCCCGCGGGGGTGGGGGCCTTCCAATCCGAAAATGAATAACAACCCCTTGCACAGTAGCTTCGGTGTGCAGAAGCCCTGCTGCAATCGGGCTCGATATCTCGTATGTATCGCAGCTAGGTCGAGACTGCGGGGCTAATTCGCATGCCTGAGGAAATAGAGGTGGAGGTTGAGCCGGGGCGGGCGGCCACGCACGAGATCGCCCCTGACGACATTGCACGCAAAGCCTTCAAGGTCGATGACCACCAGATCATGCAGGCGAAGCTCAATGAGCTGATGAACCTCCTCTGGCGCCCAGAGGGTGAGACCGAGGAGCAATCGCGTCTGCGAGCGGTGCGCGCCCTAGAACACTTCAACAGCCTCGAGCCAACAGACGGCGCCGAGGGAATGCTCGCACTGCAAATGGTGGGCACGCACTTTGCCGCACTCGAGTGTCTGCGGCGCGCGGCCCTGCCTAGCCAAACCCTCGTGGGTCTCGAGCATTCCCTTAAGCACGCCCAGAAGCTGATGGCGCTTTATACAAAACAGCTCGAGGCGCTCAACAGGCACCGCGGCAAGGGCCAGCAGAAGGTGACGGTTGAGCACATCCGCGTCGAGAGCGGCGGCCAGGCCATCGTGGGTAGCGTCGAGACGGGCCGCAGGCAGGAGGCTGAACCCAAGCCCGTTCAGCTTGAACACAAGCCTGACGAGGCAGTGCCCCTAGAGATGCCGGCGATGAAGAGCGCGCGGCCGGAGACGCGCAAGTGAGCGGAACGCATCCGCGCAACACTGGGCCAATGCGCCAGAGCCGGCGCTGCGGCGCAAAAACTCGCCAAGGCACGGCCTGTCAGGCGCCAGCGGTCAGCGGCAAGGCGCGCTGCCGCATGCATGGCGGCGCGAGGGGGTCGGGTGCCCCTCAAGGCAATCGCAATGCCCTAAGGCATGGCGGATATACGCGTGAGGAGAGGGCGTTTCGTAAGTATGTCCGCGAATTGCTGAGGAGCGGCGACGAGCTGCTCGATGACTTTTAGGGCAAAGTGCGTGGCGGCTATGTGCTCGTCGGCCTGCCGATCCTGATGCCGGGCCGGTCGTCGGGCGAGCCGATGAATTCGATGCCGGCGGCTTCGAAGTGATCGCGAAGATGCCTTAAATGGCCCTTGCGGGAATTGGGTACGCCAGAAGCCGCTTCGTAACGCTTTAGTGTCGCTGGACCAATACCAGTTGCCACTGCGATTTGCGTGATAGTCCAACCGAGCGCCGCCCGCGCTGCCTTGATCTGCTCCGCCGTGATTTCCGACACTTGACTTATGATCCCTTTGGTATCACATATCCGAAATGCCTCAACCCATCCCAAAAGGTGACTGGCGGTCCGAGTTCAAGCGCCTTGAAGGCGCTTGCGCTCCCGCGACAATGCGCAGTTACTCTGCCGATGTCGAGGCTTTTGAGGATTGGTGTGGCAGACAAGGCATCGATCAGCCCTTCCCCGCCAGCGTCGAAACCGTGTGTCAGTTTCTGGAGGATCAGGGCGCGTGCAGGGCGCCGTCGACTGTTCAGCGGCGCCTGTATGCTATTCGCAAGGTCCACCGGCTCTTGCGACTACCGGACCCCACGCATGAAGAGGACGTCAATCTGGCGTTCCGGCGTGTCCGACGCACAAACGCGGTGAGACCGCGCCAAGCCAAGGGCCTGACGCGGCAATATCTCGACAAGTTTTTGGAGAGTGAGCCCGACAGCCCTCTCGGGCTGCGTAACCGCGCGATGCTTGCACTCGGCTACGAGTTGTTGACGCGGCGCTCCGAGCTCATTGCGCTGCGCAATGATGACCTCGCCTTGCGTGAGGATGGCACAATGCGCGTTCTCATCCGGAGAAGTAAGACCGACCCAACGGGCCGCGGCCGGCTCGCCTTCACGTCAGCCAGTACTGCCACTTTACTTCAGGAGTGGTTCGCTTGCCGCGGACCGGAGATCGAATGGGTGTTCTGTCCGGTCTACAAAGGCAAAGCCGTCGATCGCTGCCTTGAGACCACGACCGTCCGGCGCATCGTCAAAGGCGCAGCCGAGCGCAGCGGGCTTGGTAAAGATAAGGTCGCTGCCTTCAGCGGCCACTCGATGCGTGTCGGTGCAGCTCAGGATTTGCTGAGGCGTGGGTTTGACACGGCGGCGATCATGCGGGCAGGAGGATGGAAGTCTGTCAACGTGCTCGCGCGGTATCTCGAGTGCGCTGAGCAGAATGTTTGGGCTGAACCGGCTTAAAGATATCCTAGGCGACTTGCTGACGAAATGCACAGCCCGAGAGCGTCGTGAATCGAATTAGGAAGCGAAGATATCTCGTTTATTTTGACGGGTTGAATGCCGACAATTTTTTCTTCCTCTAAGGTCCTATGGACATCAACGCTCGCCATAATTTCGTCTTCAAGAAGGACGACGTAGACAAATACTAAGTGAAGTGGGTTGTGGACAATATAAGCCCCGCAGAGTTTAACCGCGGCCTGTTCAGTTTGGATCCCGGCCTCTTCAGCGATTTCTCTCAGAAGTGCGTTGACGAAAGGGACTTCTCCCGCTGCAAAATCATCAACGTCAACAGCCCCACCAGGCGTACCAAGCGTCCCGTCTGCGAGCCTTAGCGCCAGAATGGATTGGCTCCCCAAAAGCAGGGCATGAACGCCAACCGCCAATGGTGGAAAATATCCTTCGACGCCTTCGATTATGAGATCGGTCGCACGGAAGGTTTTGTAATCGATCTCGACAAGATCAATCTCTATATATTCACCTGATGTATGTATCGATTGGGCGGCACAGATGACCCCGTTAAATAGCCCATCAGCCCATATTTTTTCCCAGTTTTTATTGGCTATTTGGTCGACGCGCTCAGGAACATCTTGCGCGACTTCTGGCGCCACCATCTTTATCGATATCACGCCAGTCGGTATGAGTTCGTCCAGTATGCAAACTGGGCGCCCCTCGCGCACTGCGGTTCGCGCGGCCTCTTCCAGATCAAATTTTCGCATCATTTACGTGGCAAGAGCGGATGTGATTTGGCGGACAGCATGTTCGGCGGAGAACCGATTTAAAAAAAGCGATTTGCATCGCTCTCTCATTGCCTCATCTCCATCCATCTCAGCAATCAAATCCGAGCAAAGACATTCTAGCTGATCAAGATCCCTGGTCTCGCAAGCCCTTCCGACCCCTTCCTTACGAATAAGCGAAGCCAAATCGTTACCCGCATTCACTACTGCAAGGGCAGGCAAACCATTTTGCATATAGGTGAGAAACTTCCCGGGTATATTGTGAGACTTGTGGCGCGCATCGAGAGCCACGATGCCTATGGCGCACTGCTCGTAAAGAGACGGGATCTCATCCGGATCAATTTCGGCTTGGAAGAGGATGTTGTCCAATGCCAGATCTCGGCCCATTTGTTCTAAGCGCGCGGATTCGCTACCGCGCCCGACAAAGAGGAAGCCCACATCCCGCCTATTGCGCATGCGATCCGCAAGCGCGACAATCACGTCCAATCCTTGGGCCACTCCCATGTTGCCGGCGTAAACGAGTATTTTGCGTCCGGCCAAGGACGTGGACGAGATATCAAGCGAGCATTTAGCGTTCGCAGGGGGCGACAGCCAATTTTGTAGTATTTCTAGTTGACGCCCCTTGGAGCCCCTTGCCCAGTCTTCGAAATAACTCAAATTCCCTTCAGACTGGACACCGATAACGTCCGCGGCATCGTATTGTCCGCGCGCGATGACCTTGAAGAAATGATAGGCCGGACCTTTCCGCATTAGGCCCAAATCGAGCGCCCATTCCGGAAAAATATCTCGAATGATCAGATAGCTCTTGCAACCGCTCTCACGCTTGAGGCGCCTCACAAGAGGCCCGTGGAAAATCGAGGGTGAGTACCATAGGACCCCGTCCCATCTCGATCGGGCCAGTGGGCTCTTCCTCAGACTACGCGCCATCCAATATGGCATCAACCACTCGCCGATGGTACGGCGGACATAACCAACGTCCTTAGTTTTCGGCGCGCTTAACCGGAGGATCCGTACGCCATCGCGATCCTCAAGTTCCCAATCACTCAGCGTCTCGTAGGAGGGGAGCAACACCGTCAGCTCGTGCCCCTGATGCGCGAATTCACGCGCCAGATCACGCAACTGGACAGCACCCGATGTCCGCAAAGGCGGGAAGGTATCGGCGACTAGAACTAGCCTCACGACGTTATCCTAATATTTCTTCCAAACGACGCGGTTCACATAATCAACGTAACTGTGAATAATACGCACGACCTTGTCCGATACGTTCGGCATAGAGTAATCCCCAACGAGGCGCACGAGCCTGTCAGAGGCGCGGGGCTGGTCCGCGAGAAGCGCCAAACTCTGCAAAATTCTCTCTGTCGACAGCCCAACCATCATGACCGCCGCCTCCTCCATCCCCTCGGGCCGTTCGTGCGCCTCACGGATGTTAAGAGCGGGGAAATTGAGGATCGAGGCTTCCTCATTGATCGTCCCGCTATCCGAAAGCACCGCTCTCGCCGACATCTGGAGCCGGTTGTAATCGAGAAAGCCTAGCGGCTTGAGAAGGCTTACCTGTCGCGAAAAGCTGATGCCCGCAGCATCAATTCGCTTTTGCGTCCTGGGATGGGTTGAGACAATAATCGGGATGTCGAACGTCGTGACAAGCGCATTGAGCATCTCGACAAGCTTCTGGAAGCTATCTTCCGGTTCAATGTTCTCTTCGCGATGAGCGCTTACCAGGAAATACTCCCCCTCCGCCAATCCCAAGCGGTTGAGCACAGCCGAGCCCTCGATGCCGGGCCGGTAGTGCGAGAGAACTTCAAACATCGGGCTACCCGTCTTAATCACAAGATCAGGCGGAAGTCCTTCGCGCAGCAGGTATTCACGAGCTATATCGCTGTAGGTGAGGTTGATATCGGCAGTGTGGTCGACGATGCGGCGGTTGATCTCTTCTGGGACGCGTTGATCGAAACAGCGATTCCCAGCCTCCATGTGAAACGTAGGGATTTTGCGTCGCTTTGCGGGGATCACTGCAGTGCAGCTGTTCGTGTCACCAAGCACCAACAGGGCATCGGGCTTCAATTCCTCGAGCAAACGGTCCACACCAATAATGACTTGCCCAATGGTTTGGGCACCACTCGCGCTTGCTGCCTCTAGAAAATGATCGGGCTTCCTAATTCCAAGTTGATCAAAAAATATTCCATTCAATTCATAGTCGTAGTTTTGTCCGGTATGAACCAAAATGTGGTCGCAATACTGATCAAGTTTTGGAAGGACCCGCGACAGCCTGATAATTTCCGGCCTTGTGCCGACTACCGTCATAACCCTGAGATTGGCCATAAGTCAGACGCTCCTCGCAATGGTATCAGGACGCGCACGGTCAAATATCTCATTGGCCCAGAGCATCACCAACATTTCCTCATCGCCGACATTCGTAATGTCGTGGCTCCAACCCGGGATGGTCTCAACGATCCTCGGGGCGTCTCCGCTCGTTTCCAGCATGTGAAACTCGTCGGTGATGATGTTCCTGAAACCGAAACGCGCCTTCCCTCGGATGACGAGAAATTTCTCCGTCTTGCTGTGATGATAATGTCCGCCTCGCGTGACGCCAGGATGCGCTGTGAAGAAAGAAAACTGGCCGCTGTCCCTCGTTTTGAGCATTTCCACGAAAATTCCACGCGCGTCGCCATGAACTGGAACACCGTAGCTAAACTCTTCTGGAGGAAGATAGCTCACATAGGTCGAATAAAGTGCGCGGGTTAGGCCCGTCCCTACCGGTTCGGTGATCAAAGTGTCCCTACTGCCCCGAAATGAACGGATCAAATCCGCTACAGCGCCGACCGTCGTCTCATGGGTTGGATCGATATCGGGCCAACTAATACCGCTCTGGGGCAATTGAATTGCGCGGATCATCGCATCAACTACGTCGTCGACGTACGCCAGAGTGAGCGGAGCCCCGTGCTCGTTGATCTGGATCGGCAAACCCCTGGCAATGTTATGGCAGAAAGTTGCCACCGCCGAGTTATAGTTGGGCCTACACCATTTCCCGAACACATTGGGCAGGCGGAAGATGGCGCAGGCCTGACCAGGAATCGCAGACAAAGCAATAACCGCCTCCTCTCCCGCACGCTTGCTGGCGCCATAGAGGTTGCTTTGTTCCACCTGGATGGAGGATGCGTAGATAAGCGGGATCGGCCGCCCCGCCGCCTTGATCGCGGAGCATAGCTGCTCGGTGAGCCCTCCGTTTACAGCCATGAACTGAGTTGGATCGACGGGCCGATTTTCGCCCGCCAAATGGACGACCGCGTCGGAAGCACGAACTCGTTCGTTGAGCAGGGCAATCGATCCGCCGCGTACGAACGTGCTCACCTCAAAGCCGGGGTCCTCCTCGAGGCGGACACGCAAAGTTTTTCCTATGAAGCCGTCGGCACCAGTGATGAGTACTTTCAACTCAGTCCTCCGGCGAGATGTATTGGCCTGCCACCATCGCGCGCATGAATGGCAGCTTGAGCAACAACGACTCCATGCCCTTCAGATCGAGTCGAGTAGTATTATGCGAATTGTAATCCTCAGCCAGCGAGATGCTTCGCTCTCCTTCATCCACGAACTTTCCGTAATTTAAATCTCGCAGATCTGGAGGGACACGAAAATATTCACCGAGATCTTCGGCTGCTGCCATTTCCTCGCGGCTTAGCAAAACTTCGAACAATTTTTCGCCATGCCTCGTGCCGATTTCATTGATCGGATGGGATGCTCTACCCAACATCTGGCACATTGCCTTGGCCAAGGTCGAGATGGTTGCCGCAGGAGCCTTTTGAACGAAAATTTCACCGGGCTTGCCATGCCTGAAAGCATAAAGAACCAATTCGACCGCATCGTCCAAGGTCATCATGAACCGGGTCATTTCTGGATCTGTGATGGTGATCGGCTTATCGGCTCGCAGCTGGTCGGCAAAGAGAGGAATGACCGAGCCGCGCGAGGCCATGACATTGCCATACCTGGTAGCACAGATGACGGTGTTTTCGCTGCTGCGAGATTTAGCAACGGCCACTTTCTCCATCATAGCCTTAGAGATACCCATGGCGTTGATGGGGTAGACAGCTTTGTCGGTACTGAGGCAGATAACGCGCTTAACTCCACAATTAATCGCAGCCTCAAGCACGTTTTCGGTGCCCAGAACGTTTGTCTTTACCGCTTCTAGTGGATAAAACTCACAGGAAGGGACCTGCTTGAGTGCCGCAGCGTGAAAAATAAAGTCAACCCCGCGCACGACATTCATCACAGATGCGTAATCTCGTACATCGCCTATATAAAACTTCAGCTTTGGATTGCTGAAGCGCTTACGCATGTCATCCTGCTTCTTTTCGTCCCGGCTGAATATCCGTACTTCCTTGATATCAGTATCAAGAAATCGCCGAAGAACCGCGTTCCCAAATGAGCCAGTTCCACCGGTAATTAGAAGCGTGCAACTGGAAAAAATTTTGTCAGTCATATTTCATCCATAACGACAGGCAGAAAACGCCTAAGCGCCTACTTCTTAAGTGAATGAACAATCAGTTGTTCTTTTAGGTCTGGCTGAGGGTAATTGATTAGCACCGCCCGGTACTTCCCTTTGAAAACAAAGAGACTGCCAGCAATGGCGCCGAGCACGCCAACTTCACGAATTAATTCTTCAATGTCTTGGAGGCTGCCCGCGCCTCCAACCATGCTAATGGGCACATTAACCGCCGCGCGCAGCTGGCGCGCTAGATCCAGATCGTATCCTTTGGCCGTTCCGTCTCGATTGATCGAATTGAAAATAATCTCGCCGGCGCCGCGCACTTCCAATTCTTTAGCGAAATCCACGGCCGATAGGCCGGTCTTGTGGGTACCATTGTGCGTATAAACATCATATCGGCCTCCAAACGTCCGCTTGTGGACGTCAAGAACCACGACCGTCGATTGACGTCCGATCTCAGCAGAAATTTCAGATACCAACGCCGGATTTGCGACAGCGGATGCGCTGAGCGCCACTTTTTCGACACCTAAGCTGATAATTCTTTTGGCTTGAGCAACAGATGTGACGCCACCACCATAACAAAGAGGCATCCGGCATTCTGCAGCGAGGTTTCCGATCAGATTGAAGTCGGGTTCAACGCTCTTTGCTGTCGCATCAATATCAAGAACGACCAGTTCATCGACTTCTTTCTCGTTAAATATCCGCACTGCGTTGATGGGATCACCGACGTAGGTGGGATCACTGAAGCGCACGGTTTTCACAAGCCCTCCCTTGTGAACCAGCAAGCAGGGTACGATGCGCGGACGAAGCATGTTCAGAGCTCCGCGAAGTTTTTCAGGAGTGCCATTCCGTACCGGTGGCTCTTTTCTGGATGGAACTGCACCCCCCATACATTGCCTCGGTTCACCATACAGGTGAACTGAGCACCATACTCCACAGTCGCGGCTGCGTCCGCCTCATCACGATTTTCGAAGTAGAAGCTGTGCAGAAAATAGAAACGTGGGTCGGGGATCCCCGCGAGCAATGCCACATTCCCTTGAGGTTGAACATCGTTCCACCCCATATGTGGGAGCGGGAGTCCATTGTGCCCCGCCCCTCGCCCGGCCAGATCCCGAATGCTTCCAGAAATCCAACCAAGGCCGGCGTCGCGCCCCTCATCGCTGCTATCACCGAGAATCTGCATCCCCACGCAGACGCCCAAGACTGGAACCTTCTGTTCGGCCACGAGACGATCTAGCGTTTCACGCATGCCAGACGCATTCAACGACTGCATCGCGTGATCGAACGAACCTACCCCCGGTAAAAGGATGTGATCAGCCTCTGCCAACTCCGCCGGTGTGGTCGCTGCGACCGCGGGTATCTCCAATCTTTTGTAGAGCGTGAGGAATGCCCCAACATTCCCTAGCCCATAATCGACAATGTGGATCAACGCATTACCGCCCGCTGGAGGCCAAGAAGACGGAATACCTTGGCGCCCAGGTCCATCACCGGCATCATGTTGGCATAGTCCCGATAAGTCTTGTTCGGTGCATCGAACATGGCCTGCAGTTCAGCTTCGCTGATGTCAAGCTTGGTTGCGATATACTCAAAATCCTGTCTTACCTGCTCGGAAGAATAGGGGTCCTGGGCGATCCGCTCGAGCGCTTCAGCCCGACTTAACTGTCCAGTCAGGATCAGGCTGGAGAAATGGGCGCGGCGCTTGTCGTAACCGAATTTCTTACGAAGCCAGAACCCTTCGTAGAACCGGGTGAAGCGGGACTCGTAGTGCTTGTGCGGATAGCGCTGCCATCCGAAACGCTCGACGAGCTCCTGCATCGCCGCTTCCTTGTAGTAAGGAATGTAGTTGAGCGGCTTTACCACGCGCACGCCCTTTACGAAGCGATAAAAAACCTTGAATTTGAGGATCCCGGCAAGCGGGAACGACTTCAAAGGGCGCGTACCGAAGCGGCGATGGATGTCGCGCAACTGCCTCAGGTCAGAGGCATGATAATGCCATTCCAGCGGCTCACGGACGCATTCTGTCGAATAGTTCGCACCAGTAAGTATGTATTTCACTTTGTTTTTTGCGGCGAAGTTATAAAGCCCTGCGAAGAAAGCGTGATCCTGAGGCGTATCAAGATGAGGCACCCCAGCCTTGAAGAAAGCAAGCTGAAGGTCTCGCATTTCCGGCCAATTCACCACTTCAGTGTAAAGATCCACGCCCAATCCATCGACTAACTTCTCTATATTATTTACCGCCTCTTGAGAATTCCATCCAGCATCGACATGGTAAAGGAGTGGACGAAGACCGAATTTCTCCTTCGCGATGTACGTAAGGTAGCTGCTGTCGACCCCGCCCGACAAGCCAATCAAGCAGTCAAAATCACGCCCCACTCCGTCAGCTTTGATCCTTTCAACCTGCGCAGCAATCTCTTGCTCGCCCCGTGAACCTACATCCCAATGGGGCACAATGTTATCATAATAGTTTTTGCAGTATTCACACCGACCACGTTCGTCAAACTTGATGAGAGAGTCGGTGGTGTCCATGATACAGTAATTACAAATCTGATAGATCCTCATTTTAATCTCCCGGACCGCTAAAATCTGATTTCAGAGCCACTACACTTTTATTTAGGTATGATAGTGTTCGAACAACGGCCGCTTCGATTGTGCACTCAGATGAGAGCGATACGGTTGGAATTCCCCAGTGCCCGTAAAGCAACTCCATCGATGAACTGTGACTAACAAAAACGCCGCAATCGGGGTTTTCGTCTGGGCGGCAGACGTAATCTGCAACGGAAATCAGATCCGCCTTGCGGCTATCGTAGCGATGGACTGGATGTAATTTGATAATAACTGGACAGGTTGAAACCGCCCGGAGCGCGATAAGGAACGAAATTTCCAGATCCAAGGACGGAAAAGATGATGCTAGAAAAACTGCATTAGCACCATGACGATTTGCCTCAAGCACCTCATAAGGAGAATGAACCATGAACTCGCCGATTTTCTCATAATAACGGCGAAATACGTCGGCCGAATCCTTGTCCCGGACAAGCGCTTTACACACCGAGCCGCCACGATATCGAAACGGAATATCCGGATCCAAGCGACCATGCTGAACGAGAGAGATGCGTTGCGCCGCGTGCGACAATACAAAAGACCAACGTTGGTAATGACAATCCGTCACGAATAGATCTGATTCGCGGGACTTCGCAAATTTAACCAAAATCAAGAGCTCAATTGCGTCCCTCGCATGGAGAAAAAGCGAAATTCTATCAGAATTCAGCGAAAGAATTCGATGTAGCAAGCGAACGACATCACAAATTACGAATAAGCGATCTCGCTGACGCATAAGGGGCCCGACCCCAACGAAGATCTTATTGGGATTGATGACCTTCGGCTCACCAGCACCGAGTTTCGCTACTGCAGAGCGGACCAAGATTTCGTTCGTCGAAGTTGAAGGGACGGCCCAGGCGGCGCGACAAAACGCCACTCGCTTTGCGGGCAACAGGGGAAAAAAGCAAAGCAAAGCGGCCTTACTGATAAGAAACGCCGGAATAGACACGGCAATAAGCCATAAAAAACCGGACGTCAAAAAACCTAGGCGTTTCCTCAACGCAACCTGCTTCAGCACTTTGTAATCGAAATAGGCCACGCCTATTGAAAATTTCTCGCGATCGCGTTTATCCAAATCTAGCTCGTTGCGCAGGGCATGTAAAACGAGATCATAGTCAGACCAAGAGTTGGTTGGCACAAACCGGCCTTCAATCTCCTCGCTTTGCCTAGGACCCATGGCTATCGACTCTGATGCAATTTCTTATAAAAATATAAATCGCAGGATATTGGAGCGCCAATATAAACACGTCCCATGGTATAAGAGTGCCTCGGAGCATGCTGAAAAGGCGAATAAATTCCGCCATAAAAATTGGCATTAGCCACACATTCCCGCGCACGACAGCGGACTCATGCAAGCGACTGATAATAAGAGCGTATATGGCAAGAGGTGCCCATGACAACAGGAAACCATGAAAATTCAGGTAGAGGTCGGTATCAAGTGGCCATTGTTGCGTCGCACTTTCTCTGTACCAATGATCTGGATAAAATTCTTTCGTCAACATCACGCTAAGATCGAAATCTGCATCCGATCCTAGCCGTCCGATGACCTGCAGAGGCTTGGTGAAAACCTGCCCTGTGGTTTGAAGAAAGCCAGAATCACGCGTAGTTACAATAAAATCATGAAGCTGATAGGCATTGAAATAGTTGATCAGCATCTCGAGAAAATAGGCTGAAGATGCATAGAAGCCGCCCGTTCGGACGAGGGTGGTCAAATACAATAAAACGAAAAAGCCGACACTCGACAAAAGAATCGTTTTAAGATTAGGTCTCAAGCGGACTAACCAGGGGGTTAGAAAAAGTACCATAAGGATGAAAAATCTACCCTTGAATCCCCCCGCAAACGCCTGAAGGCCGATAGATATGATGGTCAAGGTAATCGGCAGCGCCTTCGCATTGCCCGCCCGTTGGGTCCAAAGGCCAAGGCAAAAGACAAGCGCGTTACCAACTGTAATGAGGATGAAATTTAATCCCCCGTGCCCGGCCCGGCCTGATAGGTAGGTGACGCTGTAATTCGTTACCCATTGTGCGACGCCTCCAGTAGCCTGCAAAAATAGGAAAACGAGCAGGACGTTCGCTGCGAAAAGTGCATAGATCGGCGGTTTGATAATTTTAAGTTCGGAAAATTTGGGCAAAGCCCCGCCCTCTCGGCCGATAAAGGCGCGGAAACAAAAAAACAGTACTAAGAACGTAAATTCGGCCTGAAACAGGACGTACTTTGACATCTCGTCCCAAAAAACCTGCTGCCCGCCAGGCAATACATACGTCCATCCCACGAGTGATAGGAAAAGACTAATCGAACTCGGCACCACCACGTACAATGCGAAAAATGCGAACACTATGTTATTTGGATGTAATACCGAACCAGGCCGAAAACTCAGATATGTGATCAGAATAATTATCGAGAGATAGGCGCTGCCCCAAGCGCTAACATACAATAGCCCATTTAGAACAAGAAACGCTGGAACGTATAGTGCCCCAAAGATCATAACAGGCGCTCCTTGAGAAGATCACGTCTTAAATTAAGCACATCCCGCATGAAGGCACCAAGAGCCAAAAAACCAACAATAACGCCAAATACGCCAAAACCAATTCGACTCACCGCCCCCCATTGTTGGATTGAAGCTGTAAATCCAAGAAGGATGAACCAAATTGATGCATCTTTCCATTCAATGTTTGGCAAATCCGGACTTGCGTTTACGATGGTGGCAACAGCAACCGCCATCAGAGAATAAGCAGCAATGGTCGTAAAGGGACCGACGATGATTCCGAACTCCGGCATAAGCGCCAAGTTCAAGGCAATTTTTAAAACCGTAGCGCCGACTGCAACCGCTGCCAATAGGTACGTTTTTTTTGCATAATTTATGAGCCGACCCCAAGTTTGAAAGGCTACGGATGCAAAAGCGCCCAGGGAAACAAGCGGTATAAGATCAAATCCTTCAGCGTAGCGGCCGGGAATCGTAGCGGTTGCGACATTGGGCCCGAACAACATCATCACGACGGCACCAAGAGCGCAGGACGATAGAACGATAGATGAATCTAATCGAACGGCATCAAACCGCCGCTCCGCCAGGGCTGAGAAAAATCGGGGATTAAGTGCATTTAGAAGTCCGTTCGCGACGAGGACGAGGAGCATCCCTAGATTATATCCGATACTATAAATGCCGGTGAGTTCTTTGCTGAAAAATCGGTCAATCATAATGCGATCGATCTGAACGAGCAGGGTTAAGCAAAGCATGTAAGGAATAAGGGGGCAGCTATATGAAATGAAGGACTTAAGGACCTTAAAGGAAAATACCCATGGGCGGTCATTCTGTAAAAAAAGGAGTAAATAGGCGGCTATCATGAACCCCGCGATGGCCTCTGTGTACAAAATCGCGAGATAGCGATCTGAGCTCAATTGCATGAGTAGCATTAACGCCACGGCAAACCCAACAGCAGATCGGCCCATGACGATGGCGAACAAGAGACCACTCTGTCCGCGTGCAGTCAAAATCTGTACAAATAAGGACTCTGCGATCTGACCAATTACGACCCCGAGCAAGAACCAAAGCGTAAATGCAGGAAGATTCAGGAAACTAGCGATAATATTTGCATTCCAAAGGCCAATGCATGCAGCGATTATCAGGGGAATTCCTACCGCAGCCAGCGTGGTCCCGACCAATTCAGAATCGGATTGGCCATCCTCGTAAATAAAGCGGCCAATAGCCGTATGCATATTTGCCGTCAAAATGATCCCAAGAATCCAAATGTAAGAGAAAAAGAGGCTTGTTATACCGTATTCATGGGCTTCTAGAAATTGGCTATATATGAGCAGCGACGCAAGAGGCATGAATTTTCCGGCGGCCACAACTCCAAGATGATAAATTATCGGTTTCATGGACCAAAAAATCTATATCGAGAAGCCGTCATCGACAATTAAATTTTGCCCTGCGATGTGGCGTGATGCGTCCGACAAAAGAAAAACTACCGAGCCAACGACATCGTCACTACTCAACAATCCCTTGTTCAAGCAATGTCGTCCGTAGTTTTCGACAAAAGAGCGATCTTGACCTGTCATTATTCCGCCGGGACTGATACAATTTGCACGGAAGGAACCACCCCGCCCCTTCATATATGCATTGATATACCTAGTTACGTGCTCGAGGCCTGATTTTATCGCTGCGTATTCGACGGGCATCGTCATGTCGGTGCCGTCGTAGATTTCGAATCTTGGCGGTAGCGATCCGTATATCGACGATAAATTCACCAAAGAGAAAGGATGGTTATTGGAATTCGTATAGTTTGCACAAACCTGCATGAACAGAAAATATCCGCCCAAATGAAGCGACAAATTTTCACAAAAATCCTTGTATTCGACGTCGAAAAATTTGCGCCCATAGTTTTCATTTCGCGGATACGCGGCATTCACTGCACCATTGATGAGGCCAATGTCCTTGTGCACGCTGGCAAAAACTGATAGTATTGATGATTTAGTTGTCATATCCACGGTTACGCGGTGGAGGCGATTTTCATTTTCAACTTCAATTTCGTTTAATAGTTTAGCGTCTCGATCTAGAGCCACTACGTTTGCGCCCGCTCGCAGAGCCGCTTTCGTAATTGCCCGGCCAATCTGGCCCGCGGCCCCCATTACCAATATCGTCTTGTCTTCAAGATTGATTACATCATTCATGGGTGAAAAATGCCTCTGCTATTCGGAAGTCGTATTCATCATCAATGTCGATTGCTCTTTCTTTGGGTACTAAGACAGCTTTCACTCGGCCATCGAATAATCGATCTTGTGCGAGTACAAAATCTGGTCTGGTTACATATGCGACGGTACTTATGTCATATACCGGAGGCACGTCTTGGCGGCGTTCAAACACGGTGCTCCCGAGCACGACGTGGGCGTATCCATTTTCGTCATTCGAAATCATGTTGAAGTACGGACTTCGCGCAGAATTAGTCACCGTGATGACCGCGTCTGTGGTTTCGTCAAATGCTTGCAAGCATTTTTCAACGTCAGCCCGCGCTCGGAGAGGGCTTGTTGCCGGAAGGCTCAGGAAGGTGTCGAACTTCAGGCCCAATACAACTCGGACATACTCTACGGCATGCCGCCACGCTAACCATTCTGGTGAGGTGTCTGTAGCGAGGTAGGAAGGCCTGTCTATTACATCTGCCCCGAGTGCGCCAGCTAACTCTGCAATTTCTCTGTCCTCGGTAGATACAAACACCCTCTCTACGATATGCAGTTCCTGTGCCATCCGTACGCTGTGGGCTAGAAGTGGCATGCCACCTAGAATTTTTAGGTTTTTTCGAGGGACTCCCTTGGATCCGCCCCTGGCAAATATGAACGCAAATATCGTCATGACCGACCTTTTTAAATCACGAATGTCCTCGTGATGTTCGTGCGAAATATTTTTGTCAGATTTTTACAACAGATTTTGAGAGAGCGGATAGTTCCGCTGCCGCAATTATCTTCATAGTGCGGTGGCCTTCGGCCAACGAACATGCGTTTTTCCGCCCGCTTAAAATGTCTTCGTGCATAGCACGATATGTTTCATCCCGGTCGATGGGAAATAATTCGCTTTCGTGATTTATTATCAATTCGTTTCGTACCAGATCGGCTACGAACGTCCGATCGTTCGTATTTGCGATTATAAATCTTCGGCCGGGATGATCTAGGTAGTTAAGCTGTAATTGTGCAATAGCGCAATTCCGATGCGCCATATGCAACGCAAATACATCATCAGAATTGATCGGAAGCTTACTTAGGCGTCCCCCAGTTGCAAAAACTTGTGTGCAATCTCCGAATAAGAATTCTAAATAATCTAGTTCATGGCTCAGATCTCGCAACACCCCGCCGCCTTGATTTGCATGAGCGGAATAGGATTTGCGGTAATCGGTGCCTGGACGCCAATCTGGCAGATACTGTCCTGCGTAGGCCATTACTGAAACGCATCGTTCGCCCTGCAGTTTTTCACGGAGCCGTTTGATGATTGGGTGAAATCTTAGATTGTAAGCTACGTGGCAACTGGAGAACGGCAGACAAGGAAGATTGTCTGGTGAGTGAAAGAGCGGTTTTTCTACAAGAACTTTGCCAGCGAACCCAAATCCTGCAAGTTCCAGCAGGCTGCTTCGATGAAGTCCCGTAGCATTTGCAATTACTGCATAATCTGGCTTTTTGGCAGATAGCGCATGCTGCAGTGTGGTGTAGCGAGGATAGGGCATTTCGCTTGCGTGGCGGCTCAACACGACAACATCGTGGCCAAGTTCAGTGAGGATCCGTGCATGACGCGCGCCGATTGAGCCAAATCCTATCACCAATGCCCTCATCGGAACACCTCGGAGAATTCACCATTGGCTCGCTGGTAATCAGCGATATGGCCTATATCGAGCCAGTATTCGCGGACCGGAAATACCGCCGTCTCGCGACCGTTCTCGAGCATAGTCGAAAACAGCGCCGGCATGTCATAGAAAGTGTCGGCGGGGATCATGTTTACTGCCTCGGGCGACAATACGTACATGCCAGCATTGACGAAGAATCGTTGAACGGGTTTTTCTTCGACCCGGACAATGCGGTGTGCGTCGGTTGTAACGACGCCATACGGTACTTGGAATTCGAAATCACGAACGCCCATGGTGCCATCTGCGCCATAGTGCTCGTGAAATTCGAGCATCTGCGTGAAGCTGACCTTGGTCAACAGATCGCCGTTCATCACTACGATCGGACTTTCCGGGCGATCTGGCAGCAAACTCAGCGCGCCGGCGGTACCTAGCCGCTTGGCTTCGTGGATATAGTCGATCGATACATTCCATGCCGTGCCGTTACCGAAGTGCTGTTCTACTTTTTCCGAGAGGTAGTTCACTGAGAAGGCGAAGCGGTGGAAACCCTCGGCGATGAAATTCTCAAGGATTGTCTGCAGCAGAGGCTGATTGCCGACCGCCAGCATCGGCTTGGGACAATCGTCGGTTAACGGGGCTAGTCGTGATCCGAGCCCCCCCGCCATCAACACGACTAGGTTGTCACGCCGGGGCGGTGCCAGTTGCTCGATCAGCGTCGATAGGGCACAAATCCGGCCGCGTTCGTCCAACAACGGAAGCTGGCGGATCGAGGCCTGCTGCATTTCCGCGATCTGGGCAGCGCGCGAAGCGCCGATAGGTAGCGAGCGCGGCTGCGCATTCATTACCTGCACCACAGGGGCATCCATGTGGAGCCCACGGAGCAATGCGCGCCGCACGTCGCCATCGGTCACCATGCCGACCAGCTTGTCTTCACGATCGACAACCACCGCCATCTGCTGTGCGGACTCGTCGATCCGCCGGATTGCATCGCCAAGCGTCGCGTCGGGAGTAACCGCGACGGTACGCCAATCAGTCATCATCTCTCCGCGCTCCTCATTGGAAGCACGCGCGCGGGGCAACCCGCTACTTTCGTCCACGCCGCGACATCGCGGGTGACGACTGAGCCCGCCCCTATCACTGCACCTGCGCCCACCACTACTCCTGGCAACAGGGTTGCGCCTGCGCCGATGAAGCTGCCTTCGCCGACGCTTACGCCACCGCAAAGCACAACTCCGGGCGAGAGGAAGCTGTGATCGGACAAATGGCAATCATGATCGATCTGCGCACCCGTGTTTGCTACAACGTTGTCGCCCAGTCGCGCACCGCACTGGACGACCGCTCCGGCCAAGACCTGCACGCCCCGGCCTAGCTCGACCTTGCGTCCGAGCACCGCCGTAGGATGGATTAACGACGGCGCGTCGGCAACGCCGATCCGCCTTTCAAATACGGAGCGGCGAGGGGCCGTGTCGGGATTTGCACCCACGCCATTGAGGAACCCTGCGAAGCGCTCCGCTTCGTCTTCCTTGCTAGGATCGAGCATCGGCACGCCGAACACCTGCGTGCCGGGGACGAAGCTGGGGTCGGTGATACCCGCGACCGGCAACCCTTGCGCGAGCGCTGTATCGAGCACGACCCTGCCATGCCCGCCGCAACCAATCAGGATTAAGCCCCGCCGACTCATTCCGCGATCACATCCCCCCGACAATAGTCTCGTGAAGCGGTACGGCCAACGAGATCCCAGAGGCGGTCGGCCGGAATACCCGATCCAGTACGCGCAGTGGCAAGGGCAGTGCGTTCCAATATCTCTCCATCGGCAATCGGTCGCGCAGCGATAACGTTCTGACGCGCGGCGATACGGGTGCTCCATTCGCTCGGCTGCGGCGCCTTGACACCATCGCCCATCGCCTTTTCGAGCGCGCGGACATGGGCGACCAGTTCGATTAGCTCTCTCGGTTCCAGAGAAGCGGCGTGATCGGGGCCGGGCAGATTGCGGTCGAGAGTAAAGTGCTTTTCGATCACGCAGGCGCCGCGCGCCACGGCGGCAATTGTGGCGAGCAAGCCCTGCGTGTGATCGGAATAGCCGACTGGCAGACCGAAGACCCGCAGTGTGTCCATCGCCTTCAAGTTCACTTCGTGCATCGGGGTGGGGTACTGCGACGTGCAGTGGAGCAGTGTAACGTGACCACTCAGCAGTGCGCGAGCTGCGGGATCGCCCCACGCCTGCCACACCTCGGTAAGGCCGCTAGGCTCGTCGCTGCACTGCAGCGCATGGCAGATCACGGCAAGAGCCTGCTCCACCTCTGAAAGGGTCGCCATGCCGGTGGACAAGATCAGCGGCATACGCGAGCGGGCAAAACGCCAGAGGAGCGGGCTGTTGGTCAGCTCTCCCGAAGGCACTTTAAGGCACGGCATGCCGAGTTCGGTCAGAAATTGTAGGCTGCCAAGATCGAACGGGGTAGATATGAAGTCGACTCCCCGTGCCGTTGCATGGGCTTTCAGCGAGGCGTGCCAATCGCGCGGAAGCTCGAGCGTTCGAAGCATGGCGAGCTGGCTTTCAGCTGCATTGGTGGTGCGGGTCTGGTAAGCCGCCTTGGGGGCTGCGGCAGTGGCCATGGCGGCGGCATCGAAGGTTTGAAACTTCACCGCATCCGCCCCGGCATCGGCCGCCGCATCGACCAATGCGAACGCGCGGTCGCGGTCGCCGTTGTGGTTCACCCCGGCCTCGGCGATTATGTAGATCGGCTGCATCAACGGATCTCCCGAAGGATGACAAATGCCTCAGCGGCTATCGACCCGGCCTGCACACCGCGAAGTTGCGCCTGCGCGCGAATTGCAGCCTCGCTTCTTGGAAACGGAAATTCACCTAGCTCGCTAGCAAACAGATGCATAATTGCAATTTTCGCATCCATGTGATCGCCTATGTCAATAAACAGGTTCGGCCGAAATGCGCTATCGTCAGGCCGCAGTCCGAATTCGGTTTCCGATAGGGTCTCGTATGCATAGACGCCCTTTACTGATGGGTAGCGGAAGCTTTTTGTGCAGGCCGCCGCGGCATCAAAAACGACCCTATGATCGCTGTGCGCGTCACCACGATAGGGCAGAAAGAGAATGTCTGGGGCAACATTGCGAACGACCGCGCTGATACTGTCCACGAGATCGGCCATTGGGACGGTATCAAGCCGCATCGTCGGGAAATCGCAACGATATAGCCCGGTGAAGCCGTAAGCTTTCGACACAGCCGCAATTTCGGCCTCCCGCTGTGCAACCCGCTCGGCGGTGAAGCCTGCTCCGACTGATATTGCGGTCACGATAAGCCAGTAAATTTCGTCACCGCTCGCGCGATGCGCCAGCAAGGTTCCTCCACAGCCAAGAGTTTCATCATCCGGATGCGGAGCGATGCAGAGTACCTTTTTTGCCATATCAGTACGTTATGTCCTTGATGAGAAGCTCCTTATTGATTTCGGTCGTAGCGAGGATGTTGGCAATACGTTCGGAAGAGCGGCCATCACCATACGGATTTTCGCAGGCTGCCACTCGAGACCGATATGCTTCGTCGAAGATTGCCTTATGCACTGCCGCCACGATGGCGGCCTTCTCATGGGGCACGAACTCGACGTTTCCTGCGTTGAGGCGGCCCATTTGCCGGTTCCCTACGTTTACAACAGGCAAGCCGAGCAACGGCGCTTCGAGAATTCCTGCGCTAGAATTTCCAAGCATGCAGGAAGCCCGGCGCATAAGGTTGACGAATTCAAGGCGCGGAAGGCTCCGCGCGATATAAAGGTTTTCCAAATGCTCGAATTCCCGGATAGCCCGGATCATTTTTTGTCCGCCCGCATCGGAATTGGGATAGCTAAGGACAGTCTGAAAGCCCATTTCGGCAACTGCCTCTAGCGTCTCTCGCATTTGAATATAAGCATCATTTATTTCGCTTGAGATAACGTGTTGGATCAACATGATCAGTGGTTTGCCGCACTCGATGGTTGTTCCCAGCTTCTCCGAGAGCTCAACAGCACTTAGATGGGGCACGTTCAGGATCCGATCGAGCCCTGGATTTCCGACGTTGAACGTTCGAAAAGGCTGCTCGCCCAGTTTTAGCACCCTTTCGGCGCTATCTTGGCTCGTGGTAAAATGCAGATGAGCAAGCTTTGTGACAGCGTGGCGCACCTGGTCGTCGACATTTCCGACCACCCGGTCTCCTCCAGAAACGTGGGCCACTGGAATGTTCATATAAGCCCCGACGAGCGCGGTTGCGATTGATTCCTCCCGGTCGCCCAGCACGAGGAGCCAGTCCGGCCTGACGCGTTCGACAGTCTGGACCAATCCTTGAATCTGGATTCCCATACCCTTGATGCGGAAAGAATCCCGATCTCCGTTGAGCAGGCTTGGCACTTCGTCGGCGATGTGGAACCCATCGTCGCGGATCTGGTCTACTGTATGACCAAAGTCGTCAGCCAGGTGCGCACCGGTCACAACAAGCGACAGATCGAGCATATTGTGATCGGAAATAGCCCGATAAACTGACGACATAATGTCGTACTCTGAACGAATTCCCGTAACTCCGAGGACGAGCTTTTTGTTAGTCATGGATAAGCGGTCCTGACATTGCATTCGATGGAAGGTAGCTTTTCCAGCTTGGCCCGCAATTAAACAAGATGTCAAAAGCAGACAGACTACCAATGAAATCGTGCTTTGGCCACAATTGCGGATATTGCGGCTGGACCGATTTACGGAATTGAACACTGACGCCAGCCTGTTCAAAATCCGTCAGGTTTAAATACTCTAAACCTCCAGTTCCGGATATGTAGTGCGTCGCGCCAACCTCTCGGCAGAGATTGAGGATAAGCGCGGACGCGCTGCCTGTTGAATTCATACTACTTGCGAGTTGCACGGGCGTGTTGATGCCGAACCAACGGAGCATCATCATTGTCAAAGTGACGTTCATTTCACTCAAAAAGACCCACTCGCGTTCGTAGAAGCGAACGAGATCATCAAAGTATTCTTCGAAATACGGGGCCTTTCCGTAGGATTGCTCCAGCGTCCGCAGATGTTTCACCCGCCAATTTACTTTATTGTCGATACGGGTTGTTGAAATCTTTTGCCCCAGGGATTGATAGATGGGGACCGTCAGCCAGATCGGACCCTGGCTCGTTTTGATCTGGTTTCTGTTTTGGAGACCGTTTTTTTGAAAATCTACCGTATCTAGATAAATGAATAGATCGCTTTCCGCAATCTTCATAAAATATGGAAGCCAAGGTGCATATTGCGGCTGGTGGATGGATACAATCATAGCTGCTGCAAATCACTTCTATGTCGTTCGATGCCCTGGATGAGCATGTCGAGCACATAATCGACGTCCTCGTCGGTCATTCGCGGATGGCATGGCAGACAGAGGTGCCGTGAAAGTAAATCTTCCGTGCGCCCCAAGCAGACCGCGTCGTTCTTGAAGATTTCCTGAAACACAGGCTGTTGGTGAAGCGCCGGCTGATAGGCAGCGTCGGTCGCGATACCGTGGTTCCCTAAATGGGTCATTAGTTTCGAACGATCAATGGAGGCATCAAGGATGATGGGGAACTTCCAGAACGACGACGATTTGGGGTCATCAGGAAACACCAGACGAAGGTCGTTCCGCTCCTTGAGTCCTTGCTTATATGCCGCCGCGATTCGTCTGCGTCGAGTGAGGTACTCGTTCAGATGCCCAAGTTGGATGCGGCCGAGCAGCGCGTTCATCTCGGTCATGCGAACGTTGCGCCCGGGCATAACGTACCGCTCGGTGGCCGAACCCATGTCCCTGCCGCGATTCTGATAGGAGCGCGCGAACGCGGCAATTTCGTCATCGTTCGTAGTCAGCATGCCACCTTCGCCCGACGTGATCACCTTCGTCGGGTAGAAGGAAAAGCAGCCCGCATGACCGAAGCTGCCCGCTTCGGCCCCACCGAGCTTGGCTCCAGGGGAGTGGGCAGCATCTTCAATCAGGAATAGCCCATTCTCATCACAAAAACTGCGGAACTCAGCGATATCTGGGCTAATCAATCCGGCCATGTGCACGAGTATGATCCCGGCAGTTCGGTCATTGACCCTACGCTTGACATCATCAAGATCAAGACAGAGCGTGTGAGGGGAGATCTCCGCGAAGCGGGCAGTGCCACCAGAAAGGTGCACCGCCATACCGGTTGCCACGAATGTCTCTGCGGGCACTATTACTTCACGATCACGAATTCCATAATACAGCAGCGCCGCTTCAAGCGCGGATGTGCAAGACGACATTGCAACAGCGTGTCTCACGCCCACCCGGGCCGCGAACTCGTTTTCGAAGGCCTTGACATTCGGTCCCATGCTGAGCGCGCCATCCAGGATCGCGTCGATCTCGAGGTGAATACGAATGCGATCGTCTGCGCTGAAGAATGGAGCAGCCATCTGCACGTTACGGCGGGTTTTCATAGTCACCTCTTTACTGCAGCGCGCCGAAGCGCGTGAGCGCGAACGGCCTCGGCCAAGCTGCCGGGGTTGAACCCGAGCACTTCGCTTGCCCGGCTGATATTGAAAACAAAATCTGTTTGCGGGGCAGGCGCGTCCGAAAGAACCAGATTGCTCGGCGAGGCAAGGGCCTCACAGACAATGCGGGCAAGCTCGCCGGTCGAAATTGATTGGCCCGAGCCAATGTTGAAAGCTGTCCACCTGCCATCAGGTTTCGTGTAGAGAGCCTTGAGGATGGCCTGGACGCCATCCTCGGATGACATATAATCCCGACGGACCTCTCCACGTGCAAGCAGCTCTATCGGGTTGCCTTCAAGAGCTCGGTCGATGAAATAATCCACTACGCCGCCGCAGTCGACGAAGCCCGAGAGCCTCAGGACACGAAAAGTTCCTCCAAATTTTGCATGAAAGTATCGCGACCAGCTTTCCGCGTTCAATTTGGAGCAGGCGTAGGCGCTACCTATTGGGGTGAGCGGAAAGTCTTCATCCACGGCAAGACTGTCTGGAGAGCCGTAAACCACCTGTGACGAAGCCAGTACGAAGCGTTGGACCCCCTTCTGGCAAAAGGCCCTGAACACATTCAGAGCCGCCTGTTCGTTACTTGAAAGGAAATAAGTCTCGTCTGTCATGCGGTCTGCTCGCGCTCCGCGCGCCCACCCTGTGCCGGCAAGATGTATCACTGCACTAATGGCGGGAAAGGCATCCGCATCGAGCTTAGAGGCGAGATCGCATTTTACCCAGTGGATGTTCGAAGCTTTCGGCGCATCGTTTGGTACCTCGCCCCGGGTAAGTGCGATAACCTCATTACCTGCCGCGCTTAAGGCCGCGGTAACGCGTTTCCCTAGAAAGCCGGATGCTCCGGATATAAGAATGGTCACCGTGCCGTCTCGCTTAAAGCCAAGTCCTCAGGAGGCACACTGCTGGGCAAGTTAACGATGCGGTCTTCCAGCCATTCCGAATTCGCCAAATCGCCGCGCGGGCAGTCTTTGAACATCGGCAGGCGGGTCATCAGAGTCCAGATAGGGCGTGTCATCACGCCCGCGGCATTTGTTTCCGCGAGAACTGCATCGCGATGCGCACGATGCTCGCAAACCACCGCGTTCAGCCAGTAGTTGGAACGCGAATCTGTCGGTTCACGAACGAAAGCCAGGTCGCTGCCGGCCAGAGCTTCGGCATAGCTTTGCGCAAGTACACGCTTGCGAGCGACGAAACGGTCGATCTGCTCCATCTGTGCGCAGCCCAACGCCGCGTTGAGGTTGGGCATGCGATAGTTGTAGCCAATCTCGTCGTGGAAGAATTCATAGGGGTGCGGCCGCTTGGCCGTGGTGGTAAGGTGCTTAGCCCGCGTTCCGAGCTCCGCATCGGCCAGAACCATGCCGCCTCCGCCGGTGGTGAGCAGTTTGTTGCCGTTGAAGCTGAGCGCTCCCAGCCGTCCGACCGTACCGGTGTGGCGCCCCTTGTATGTGCTGCCCAGCGATTCCGCTGCGTCCTCAATCAGGAACAAATTCCACCGCGCGCAGACGTCGACCAGCCTGTCGAGATCGGCGGGGTGGCCAAATGTGTGCATTGCAATCGCCGCGCGGATCGGCCGACCATCACTCTTGCGCCGGCACCGGCCCTGTCCATCTTGCTCGGCATGGATATCGAGCCATGCCGCGAGCGCAACGGGAGAGAGCCCCATTCGATCGCGGTCGACATCGATGAACAGCGGTTCGGCATGGGCATAGGAAATCGCGTTGCAGGTGGCGACGAAGGTCAGCGCTTGGGTGATAACGAGATCGCCTGGACGCACCCCCGAGAGCATCAACGTGGTGTGAAGCGCCGCCGTGCCATTTACCACGGCCACAGCCCGTTCGGCCCCGGTGTAGGCCGCGACATCCGCCTCGAACCGCCCAACAAAGGCGCCGACGCTTGAAACAAAGGTCGATTCAATCGCATCAAGCACATAGTCCTTCTCTCGCCCGGCGAAGACTGGCGCGTGCAGCGGAATAAATTCTGTCGTGCGATAGGTCTCGCGGACAAATTGAACCAGACGATCGATCATCACATCAAACGTTGTAGATAGAGGTCTTGTACTTGGCGAGGTTGCCCGGCTTCACGAACCAGTCGATGGTTTTCTGCAAGCCTGCGCGAATGTCGGTTTCTGGTTCGAACGCAGTCAGCTCGCGGATGCGCGTATTGTCGCACCACAGGCGGAACACTTCTGACTTGCCCGGGCGCAAGCGCTGCTCGTCGGTTATGAAGGTCACGTCGCTGCCCATCAGCTCGCGGATCAGGTTGAGCGTATCGGCCACAGAAATTTCGTAGTTCGAGCCGATGTTGACGGTCTGCCCCACCGCTGCATCGCACTGCGCCAGAGCGAGAAAACCCCTGCACGTGTCGTGCACATAGTTGAAATCGCGGGTCGGCGAAACATCTCCCAGCTGGATTATTTTCGTTCCGCTGGCAATTTGGCCGATTATTGTAGGGATTACTGCGCGGGCCGACTGGCGAGGGCCATAAGTGTTGAACGGCCGCGCGATCGTCACTGGCAGATCGAAGGCGTTGTAAAAGCTCATCGCCATGGCGTCGGCGGCGATTTTCGAAGCACTGTAGGGCGATTGCGGCTGCAGCGGATGCTTCTCGTCGATCGGGACATACTGGGCGGTGCCGTAAACCTCACTAGTCGAGGTCTGGATCACGCGTGAAATGCCTAGGTCACGCGCGGCCTGACAGATGTTCAGCGTGCCACGGACGTTAATGTCAACATAAGAGTCCGGCGCAACATAGGAATAGGGGATTGCAATCAATGAGGCAAGATGAAAAACTACGTCCATGTCTTTCACGATGGTACGACAATAGTGCGGATCGCGAACGTCACCGCTCACTACCTCTACAGCATCAAGGCAGTTAATATCTTCTAGCCAGCCCCAGTGGTTGAAGCTGTTGTATTGCGAAAGCGCACGAACCTCATAGCCTTCACTGACAAGGTATTCGACAAGGTGTGAGCCGATAAAGCCGTCGCCGCCGGTAACAAGTGCTCTCATTTTAAATGGACCTGTGCAATGATGCCCGCTGTAAATTATTTAGCGGCACGATAAAATCTATTTCTCTAATTGATAATTTTAAATAGACAAACTGGCTTTTTCATGAATTCGCAAGGGGGTGATATTCACTCAATGCAGCCGCGAGGGGATAAAATAAATGGACAATAATTCTGTGGCTGAATAAAGTAAAGGTGAATTACTCCACCGTGACCGACTTTGCGAGGTTGCGCGGCTGGTCGACGTCGGTGCCCTTCAGCACGGCGACGTGGTAGGCGAGCAGTTGCACCGGCACGGCATAGACCAGCGGCACGATCAGCGG
>JAIXPX010000022.1 GCA_027486035.1 Erythrobacteraceae bacterium
CCCCAGGTCTCGGTCTTGGTGACCTTGCCGTTGCCGGCCTCGACGATTTCGGTGGCTTGCGCCGCCAGCGCGTCAACCTGAGCCTGGCTCAGATCCTGACGCGCAAGAAAGACGTGCTCGTAGAGCGCCATCTTGCGTCCTTTCACTTCCTGCCGATCGCTGGCTGATCCGACGCGGATGCGTGCGGGGCCCCTCCGGCTTTCTTCGATACATCGCCGGGCGGTTCCCATGCGAAGCGGCGGCCCATACAGCAAGGACCGGCAATTGCAAGTCTTGTCCGGCGGGAACCGGCGCGGCACCGCTGGTTTGATGATTCGCAACAAGGGGAATGGACGTGCCTTCAGGTCTGGTCGCACTGCTTGACGATATTTCCGTAATTGCCAAGGCTTCGGCGGCCTCGATCGACGACGTGGCGGTCGCCGCCGGCCGCGCCGGGACCAAGACCGCAGGGGTTGTGATCGACGATGCGGCGGTCACGCCGAGCTACGTCACCGGCCTGTCGCCCGCGCGCGAATTGCCGATCATCTGGAAGATCACCAAGGGCTCCTTGCGCAACAAACTGATCTTCCTGCTGCCGGGCGCGCTGCTGCTGTCCGAATTCCTGCCCCAGGCGATCACCTACCTGCTGATCATCGGCGGCGCTTTTCTGTGTTACGAGGGCGCGGAAAAGGTGATGGAGAAGCTGGGTTTCGCCAGACATGGCGAGACGCTGGAGGACGAGATCACCGATCCGGTCGCCTTCGAGAATGAGCGGGTGGGCGGGGCGATCCGCACCGATTTCATCCTGTCGGCCGAGATCATGGCGATCGCGCTGGCGGAGGTTGCCGACGAGACGCTGGTGATGCGCGGGGCGGTGCTGGCGATGGTCGCCGTCGCGGTGACCGTGGCCGTCTACGGCGCTGTCGGCCTGATCGTGAAGCTCGACGATATCGGCCTGCATCTCACCCGCAAGGCCGGCACCGGCGCGCAGGCCTTCGGGCGGTTCCTGCTGCGCTTCGTGCCGCGGCTGCTCACCGCCCTGTCGGTGATCGGCACGGCGGCGATGCTGTGGGTGGGCGGACATATCGTCGTCGACAGTCTGCACAAGCTCGGCTGGGACGGGCTCTACGGCCCGATCCATGCTGCCGAACACGCCGTGCACGAGCTGGCAGGGGCAGCGGGCGGCGCGCTCGGCTGGGTGACCGCCACCGCGCTTTCGGCGGCCTTCGGCCTGATCCTCGGCAGCCTCATCGCCCTGGTCCTGCACAAAGTGCTGGGTGTGGGCGCGGGCGAGGGCCACTAAGGCCACCGCCCATGACCAAGCCCGTTCTCTACACCTGCGCCCGTTCGCGCGGTCTGCGCGCGACCTGGGCGGCCGAGGAGGCCGGGGTCGACATCGACCTCAAGGTGCTCCCGTTCCCGCCGCGCTACCTCGCGCCCGAATACCTCGCCATCAACCCGCTCGGCACCGTGCCGCTGCTGGTGGATGGGACAAGCCGCATGACCGAGAGCTGCGCCATCGCCCATTACCTCGCCAGCAAGGACGGGCCGAGCGATCTGGTGATCGCGCCGGGCGAGCGGGACTATGCCGAGTATTGCGACTTCACCTACCACGCCGACGCGACGATCACCTTCCCGCAGACGGTCTATATGCGCTTTGTCCTGTTCGAGAAGGACAAGGGATTGCAGGAGGCGGGGCATGCCTATGCCAAGTGGTACTGGAAGCGCCTCGTCAAGGTCGAGCAGCGGCTCGAGGGGCGGGAATTCCTGTGCGGCGACCGCTTCACCGTCGCCGATATCTGCGTGGGCTATGCGCTGATCCTCTCGGCGAGCGTGGGGCTCGACGAGGGCGTGCCGGAAAGCCTCAAGGCCTATCGCGAGCGCCTCACCGCGCGCCCGGCCTACCAGCGGGCGTTCCAGCGCGAGGAGGAGGGGCGCGAGGCGCTTGCGGGCTAGCTTGCCCGGTCCGACATAGCCAGACGCCCATGACCAGTGTCGATACCGCCATTCGCTTCATAATTGCCCCTTGGCTTGTCTAATATCCTGATAAAAGTTATATAATCAACGAGGGCCGGCCTCAAGCAGCCTCTTCAATCGCGGTGGCATGCGCATCGCGCGGCGGCCCGGCATAGGCAAAATCACCCCCCATAGGGTATTGCGCCTGCGGCTATAGCGTCTGATGTCAGCGTGACTGACCTATGGATGCCGAGTAGCCTCCTCTCTTGCCCCAGTTCGCCGACAGGACCACCGCCTTGCGCCTCCGGATCAATGTCCAGCTCGATTACGGCCTCGCGCGTCCCTGCGATCTGCTGCTCCAGATCGAGGCGGCGGCGATCCCCGGGCAGCGGATCGTGCAGGCGCAGCTTGATCTGTCGACCTGCCAGCATTTCGCCCGCGTGCCCGCGCAGGACCATGTCGGCGAGCGCATCTGGCTGCGCAAGGAAGGCCAGCTCCTTGTCGATTACCGCGCGACCGTTGCGATCGAGCGGATCGTACGTGATGTGGCGAGCCTTCCCGCGCTCCCGCCGCACCGCCTGCCCGGCGAGACGGTGCAATACCTCCTGCCGTCACGCTACTGCCCCTCGCACCAGTTCACTGACTTCGTGAACGAGCGTTTCGGGCATCTCGCGGGTGGTGCCCGGCTTGCGGCGATGCGCGACTGGGTGGCGGGGCACCTCGCCTATGTGCCGGGCTCCAGCCATTCGGAGACCACGGCCGCCGACACCTTCCATGCGGGGCAGGGCGTGTGCCGCGACTACGCGCACCTGCTCATCACCCTCGCGCGCGCGGGCGAGATCCCGGCGCGCTATGCCAGCGTCTATGCGCCGGGCGTGACCCCGCCCGATTTCCATGCCGTGGCCGAGGTGTTCCTTGGCGGCCAGTGGCATCCGGTCGACGCGACCGGCATGGCGCAGGCGGCAGAAATGGCAGTGATCGGGGTCGGACGCGACAGCGGCGATGTGGCCTTCCTCACCGCCTTCGGTCCGCTCTACTTCCGTAGCCAGAGCGTCGAGGTGACCGCGCTCTAGGCGGCCTGATCGGGGCTGACAGGCCTTGCGGAAAGCTCGCGCCGCAGCAGCTTGCCGATGGGATCGCGGGGCAGCTGGTCGACGAATTCGATATAGCGCGGGCGTTTGTAGCCGGCGATCTGGCCCTTGAAGCGGGCGGTAATCTCCTCGCGGGTGAGGGTCTGGCCGGGCTTGAGCACCACGAAGGCCTTCACCGCCTCGCCCCACTGCCGGTCGGGCACCCCGCAGCAGCCCGCGTCGGCGACCTCGGGCATGGCGGCGAAGATGGCGTCGACCTCTGCCGGATAGACATTCTCGCCGCCGGTCTTGATCAGCTCCTTGGCGCGCCCAAGCAGGTAGCCGCGCCCGCGTTCGTCCATCGTGCCGAGGTCGCCGGTGCGCAGCCAGCCGTGGCCGAGGGCAGCGCGGGAGGCCTCCTCGTTGCGCCAGTAGCCGAGCATCACCGAGGGGCCGCGCAAGCACAGCTCGCCTTCCTCCCCGGGGGGGAGGTGATGGCCGTCCGGATCGAGCACGGTCATGGTCACATGCGGCAGGGTCCAGCCGATCGAGCGGGGGGCTTCGAGCATGTCGGCATAGTCGATGAAGGTCGCAAAGCCGCAGATCTCGGTCTGGCCGTAGCCGCCGACGACCCGCGCGTCCCAGTCTGTCTCGATGAATTCATACATCTGCGGGCGCCCCATGCCCGCCCCGCCGGTGTAGTTGGTAAGCGGCATCCGGCCATCGCGCACCGGGTTCATCCCCAGCCACGGGAAGCAGATCGTCGGGAAGGCGCTGGTGGTGGTGCAGCCCTCGCGGTGGAGGAGTTCGAGGATTGCGGCATTGTCATCGTCGCGTGCCGCAAAGACCGAGGTACCCCCGCAGGCGAGCATCGCGGCGACCTGCTGCATGCCGACGACATGGAACAGCGGGTTGACCGAAAGCAGCACTTCTTCGTGGGTGAAACGCCGGTGCTGCGCAAAGCCCAATGCCGCCGCCGCGACCGCGCTTCCGGCCTGAAGGCAGCCCTTGGGCCTGCCGGTCGTGCCGCTGGTGTACATCATGTAGAGCGGGCGCTCGGGCTGTAAGTTGAGACCCAGATCGTAAGGCTGTTGGATCGGGCCGAGGGTGGTTCCTACAACGCCTTCAAAAAACCCGTCCCCCGCATGACTTTCATCAACTTGGTGCACTTCTCCTGCCTCAGCCTCTTGTAAAAGCGAGGAAAATCGAGGGTTGACGAAGGTCATGGCGACCTCGGCATTGCTCAGGATCCACGCGATCTCGGCCGGTGCGAGCCGCCAGTTGAGCAGGACGCTGATCGCCCCGATGCGCGCGGCCGCCAGCAGCGTGGTGAGGAACGGCGCGCCGTCGGTCATAAGGATCGCGATGCGGTCGCTTGGGCCGATGCCCCGCGCCAGCATCCAGCGCGCCAGGTTGGTGACACGGGTATCGAGCTGTTCCCACGTCAGGCGCTGGGAGCCGTCGATCGTGGCAAGCCGGTGGGCGTGGCGCTGGGCGCAGTTCGCCAGCAGCGTATCGAGGGAGAGGTCGCGCGAATGCATGGGGCGAGGCTAACCTGCCCGAGCCGCCTCATCCATCAGCGATTTTGCGAAGGCACCTGATCAAGATCGGTCCCGCAACGCGTGCAGGTCCGGTTCGGCCAGGGCACGACCAGAGGTCCGCGGAAGAAGGCGTTCTTGCCGCATTTCGGGCAGTTGAAGCGCAGCATCGGGGCGTTCGCCACGATCAGCATGATGATCGCCGCCGCGAAGGCGATGCTCGAATGGCCGTAGAAGCGATCGGTCGCCAGCACCAGCAGCACAGCCAGCGCCAGGACGCCGAGCATCCGTCCCGCGTGGCGGGCGGCGCGGGCGTAAAGGCTCAGGGAAGGCGGGCGAGGATCGATTGCGCGAACTCCGTCAGGGTGTCGTCGCGCGCGCCCATGACCGCGATCCGGTCGCCGGGGCGGGCGAGGGCAAGGATCCGTGTCCCGCAGGCCTCGCGGCTGGCGATATGCTCGGCCTTGCCCCCGGCCGCGCTGATCAGATCGACGATGCGCCCGGTGCCGACGCTGCGGTCGACCGTGCCGCCGAAATAGACCGGGTCGCACATGATCGTGATGTCTTCCGGCCCCAGCTCGCGGGCGAAGGTGCGGGCGAGTTCCTCGCCCATCTGGCGCAAGGGGCCGTAGCCATGGGGCTGGAAGAAGGCGATGACGCGTCCCGGGGTCGCCTTCAGGGTGCGCAAGGTGGCGGCGCATTTTTCCGGATTGTGGCCGAAATCGTCGATCACCGTGATGCCTGCGGGCGAGCTGCCGATCACGTCGAAGCGCCGCGCGAGGCCGGCAAAGCTGCGCAGCGCGGCGGCCGCCTGGGCCAGGTCGATGCCCACGGCCCTGGCCGCTGCGATCGCTGCCAGCGCGTTCGACAGGTTGTGGAGGCCGGGCATCGGCACCACCAGCGGGAAGACCTCGCGCCGCCGGTTGTCGACCAACACCGCCTCGACCGCCCGGTCGGTGAGCGTGATGCTGGCAGGATCGACGGTGATCTCGGCATCCTGCGCCTTGATCCCGAAGGTGACTGCCGGGCCTGCCCGCTCGGCTAGGAAGCCGGCTTCCTCGCTGTCGAGATTGACCACGGCCGTGCCCGAGGCGGCAAGGTAGCCGCCGAACAGCACGCGCAGTTCCTCGATGCTCTTGTGGTCGAGGCTGACATTGAGCAGCACGCCCACGGTCGGGCGATAGAGCGCGATCGAGCCGTCGCTCTCGTCCACCTCGCTCACGAACACGCCGGATGATCCGGTGCGGGCGCTGGCGAAGGGGTTTTGCGGGGCGACGAAGTTCTTCATCACCGCCCCGTTCATGATCGTCGGATCGTGGCCCGCCTGCGCCAGGATCCAGCCGATCATCCCGGTGACGGTCGATTTGCCCGAGGTGCCGCCGATGGCGACCGAGACGTCGGCCGTGTTGAACAGGCGCGAGAGCAGTTCGGCGCGGCTCAGGCGCTCGCAGCCCAGCGCCCGGGCGCGGGCGACTTCGGGCACGGTGTCCTCGATCGCGGCCGAGGCGACCAGCACCTGATCGGGCGAGGTGACGCCGCTGCCGTCCTGCGGGAACAGCGCGAAGCCGTTCGCTTCCATCCAGGCGAATTTCGCCGGCGAGCGGCCCTGGTCGCGGCTGCGGTCCGAGCCTGCGACCGGGTGGCCGAGCCCTTGCGCGATCTGCGCGAGCGGCAGCATCCCGGAGCCGCCGATGCCGCAGAAAAACAGCGGCCGCTCTGAAAGCGACCTGGCGTCGGACCCCTTATCCATAGCCGGCTTGGTTATTGGCTTGCGCGGCGCCTTACAAGCCTCATAGGCTAGGGGCCATGACGAATATCGCGATCTGCGCGCCGGCCACCCCGATCACCCGCGAGCACAAGCAAGCGCTCGAGGTGCTGGTCGCGGCCGAGTTCCCGGGGCACCGCGTCACCTTCCATGATCAATGTTTCGAGCGCGCCGGGCATTTCGCGGGGGATGACCTGCGGCGCCTGACCGCGCTCCTCGAATGCGCCAACGACCCCGCCTTCGATGTCGTGTGGTTCGCCAAGGGCGGCTACGGCTCGAACCGCATTGCCGAAGCGGCAGTCGCGCAAATGAACCGCCATGCGCGGGCCAAGACCTTTGTCGGCTTCTCGGATGCCGGTTACCTCCTCGCCGCGCTCTACCGCGCCGGGATCGGCCAGTCGGTCCATGGCCACATGCCGGTCAGCGTGCGCTCGGACGGGGGCAAGGAGGCGATCCGGCGGGTGCTGCGCTGGCTCGAGGGCGATACCAGCGGGGTGGAGCCGAGCCTCGACGGGGTGACGCCGGCGGCCGCCTTCAACCTCATCACCCTCGCCATGCTCGCCGGCACGCCGCTGATGCCCGACCTCACTGGCCATGTGCTGATGGTCGAGGAGGTGTCGGAACATCTCTATTCCATCGACCGCCTGTTCTTCCACCTCGCCGGCACCCTGCCGCGGCTCGCCGGCCTCAGGCTCGGCCATGTCACCGACGTGCCGGAAAACTACGTGGAATTCGGCCAGAGCGAGGAGGACATCGCCCGCTTCTGGTGCGACCGGGCGGGCATCCCCTATCTCGGCCGGGCCGAGATCGGGCATACTTCTGCCAACAGGGTTGTGCCCTTCGGCCTTGCCAGTCCGCCCGTGCGGACGTAACGGCGCGCGCCACATTCACGGCACAAGCGGGGACAGCAATGCGCGCTTTCATCTTTCCGGGGCAGGGTAGCCAGAAGGTCGGCATGGGCGCCGAGCTCGCCGCAGCGAGCGCAGCCGCCCGCGACGTCTTCGGCGAGGTCGACGAGGCACTGCGCCAGAACCTTTTCGCGCTCATGCGCGAGGGGCCCGAGGACCGGCTCACCCTGACCGAGAACGCCCAGCCGGCGATCATGGCCAATGCTATCGCCACGCTCCGCGTGCTCGAGCGCGATTTCGGGGTGAAGATCCTCGAGACGGCAAATTGCGTCGCCGGACACTCGCTCGGCGAATACACCGCGCTTGCTAGCATCGGCGCCTTCACCCTTGCCGATACCGCGCGCCTGCTCAAGCTGCGCGGCTGGGCGATGCAGCAGGCGGTGCCGGTGGGCGAGGGGACCATGGCGGTGCTGCTCGGCGCCGATATCGACCAGGCTAAGGCGCTGGCCGAGGCGGCCGCACAGGGCGAAGTCTGCGAAGTCGCCAACGACAATGATCCCTCGCAGGTCGTGCTCTCGGGCCACACCGGCGCGATCGAGCGCGCGGTGGCGCTCACCAAGGAACACGGGATCAAGCGCGGCATGATCCTCAATGTCTCGGCGCCGTTCCACTCCTCGCTGATGGCGCCCGCTGCCGAGCGCATGGCCCACGCCCTTGCCGCGACCCCGCCCAAGGCGCTGGCCCTGCCGCTCTACGCCAATGTCACCGCGGCCCCCGTCACCGACCCCGACGAGGAGCGCGCGCTGCTGGTCGAGCAGGTCACCGGCCGGGTGCGCTGGCGCGAAAGCGTGCTTGCCATGCGCGCCGATGGCGTGGAACACTTCGTCGAACTGGGCGGCAAGGTGGTCGGCCCGATGGTCGGCCGGATCGACAAGGACGCGCAGGTGACCAGCCTCGTGACCATGCAGGACCTCGAGGCCTTCGCGAAGGAGATCGCGTGATGTTTTCATTGAAGGGCATGAACGCGCTGGTGACCGGCGCATCGGGCGGCATCGGCTCGTCGATCGCGCACGCGCTCGCCGCGCAGGGGGCACGGCTGGCGCTGTCAGGTTCGAACGCGGCCAAGCTCAGGGCCTTCCGCGACGAGCTGAACGAAGCCTATCCGCACCATGAGCATGACGGCCATGTCGAGATCACCTGTGATCTGGGCAACCAGACCCAGGTCGAGGAACTCGTCCCGGCGATGCTCGATACGCTCGGCACCATCGACGTGCTCGTCAACAATGCCGGCATCACCCGCGACAATCTCGGGATGCGGATGAAGGACGAGGAATGGGATCAGGTGATCCGCATCAACCTCGAGGCCTCCTTCCGCCTGATGCGCGCCGCCGCCAAGCCGATGATGAAGGCCCGCTTCGGCCGTATCGTCAACATCACGAGCGTGGTGGGTGCGACCGGCAATCCGGGCCAGATGAACTATTGCGCCGCCAAGGCGGGCCTGACCGGCATGACCAAGGCCTTCGCGCAGGAAGTGGCGAGCCGCGGGATCACCGCGAACTGTGTGGCTCCCGGCTTCATCCGCACCGCCATGACCGCCGCGCTCGACGAGAAGCAGCAGGGCGCGATCAATGCCCGCATCCCGATGGGCCGGATGGGCGAGGGCGCCGAAATCGGTGCCGCCGTCGCCTTCCTCGCCAGCCGCGAGGCGGCCTATGTGACGGGCGAAACCCTGCACGTGAACGGCGGGATGGCGATGCTCTGAGGCGACAAGCGGCAGCGATGCCGCCCTTATCCCCAGCGGAGTCGCCCCTCGTAAAGCCGCCAACTTGCCCGTATCCGCGCCTGCGCTAAGGTTTTCCGGACTTTCCGGCGTTTGAGGGCGATTCCTTGCGTCCCTTCGCCAAGCACGCAGAACGATAGGGACAAGCGATGAAGGCCACGATTGAACGCGCGACGCTGCTGCGGTGCCTCTCCCATGTTCAGTCCGTTGTCGAGCGGCGGAACACCATCCCGATCCTCTCGAACGTGCTGATCGACGCGAGCGACGGCGGTTCGGTGCGGGTGATGGCGACGGACCTCGATCTCCAGGTGGTGGAGACCATGACGGCCGCCTCGGTCGACCAGCCCGGTGCGATCACGGTTTCGGCCCACCTGCTGTTCGACATCGCGCGCAAGCTGCCCGAGGGAAGCCAGGTCAGCCTCACCACCAGCGACAACCGTCTCGAGGTCAAGGCAGGCCGCGCGAACTTCAAGCTGCCGACCTTGCCGCGTGACGATTTCCCCGTGATCGTCGAGGGCGACCTTCCGACCAGCTTCGAGCTGCCGGCGCGGATGCTCGCCGAACTGATCGACCGCACCCGCTTCGCGATCTCGACCGAGGAAACCCGCTACTACCTCAACGGCATCTTCCTGCACGTCACCGACGAGGACGAGCCGTTGCTCAAGGCTGCCGCGACCGACGGGCACCGCCTTGCCCGCTTCACCCTGCCGCGCCCGGAAGGCGCTGCCGGGATGCCCGACGTGATCGTGCCGAGGAAGGCCGTGGGCGAGCTGCGCAAGCTGCTCGAAGAGGCGCTCGACGGCAATGTGCTTATCGACCTCTCGGCCAGCAAGATCCGTTTCACGCTGGGCGGAGAGGGCGGGGTGGTGCTCACCTCCAAGCTGATCGACGGAACCTTCCCCGATTATAGCCGCGTGATCCCGACCGCCAACGACAAGCTCTTGAAGGTCGATCCCAAGCTGTTCTTCTCGGGCGTCGACCGCGTGGCGACCATCGCCACCGAAAAGACCCGCGCGGTCAAGATCGGGCTGGATAATGACCGCGTGACCCTCTCGGTCACCTCGCCAGACAATGGCACCGCGGCTGAGGAACTGGCCGCTGAATACCGCGCCGAGGGGCTCGAAATCGGTTTCAACGCCAATTACCTCAAGGACATTCTCGGCCAGATCGACAGCGACACGGTGGAGCTCCACCTCGCCGACGCCGGCGCGCCGACGCTGATCCGCGAGAACGACCAGTCGCGCGCGCTTTATGTGCTGATGCCGATGCGGGTGTGACGGGAACCGTACAGGTCCGCATCTTCGGGACGGTCATTTCGACCTATACCCGGATTTGCCAGATCGCCTGCGAGGAGGGGGGTCTGGCGCATGAGGTGATCCCGACCGCAGCCCGTTCGCCCGCCAACCGCCATCCCTTCGGCAAGGTGCCGGTGGTGGAACTCGACGGACTCGAACTGATCGAGAGCGTCGCCATCGTCCGTTACATCGACAATGCCCATAACGCGGGCGGGCTCCAGCCCGTCGACGCGGCTGGCCTTGCGGTGATGGACAAGTGGATCGCCATCGCCAACAACTACCTCTTCCCACTGTTCGAGCACGGGCTGGTTATGCCCTGGGTGATGCACCGCGTCGCGGGCTTCCCGCTTGACGGCGAGGCCATCAACCGCGCCTTGCCGGGGATCGGCCGCGCGCTGGGCTTCCTCGAAGGCGAGCTGGCGGTGGACGGGGCGTGGACGAAGGTCGGTTTCACCCTTGCTGACGTGTTTCTCTATCCGGTGCTGCGCGGGCTGGAGTTGACGCCGCAGGGCGCGGCCGGGATCGCGCAATGCGACCGGCTTGTCGCCTGGCTGGAGACCTGTCGCCAGCGCCCCTCGATCATCGCAACCCGCTGGGAAAGCGAGCCCTGAGCCGCTCGTCCAAGGGCCCAGGGCCAAGGAGGATACCCCGATGCACACCACCCAAGTTCACGTCCGCAAGACCGCGCTGACCGAGGCCGCGCTGGTCGAGGTGTCGCTCGGCCAGCTTGCCGACGGTGCGGTGCGGCTCCAAATCGAGAGCTTTTCGGTCACGGCCAACAACGTCACCTATGCGGTGGTTGGCGACGGGTTCAAATATTGGGACTTCTTCCCCGCCCCCGAAGGCTCCGGGATCGTGCCCATGTGGGGCCATGCGCGGGTGATCGAGAGCCGCCATCCCGAGATCGCGGTGGGCGAGCGGGTCTATGGCTATTTGCCGATGGCGAGCCACCTTGATGTGAACCCGGGGCGCGTCTCGCCCGGTGGGTTCAGTGATATGAGCGAACACCGCCAGCCGATGAGCCCGGTCTACAACAGCTACACCCGGCTTGCCGCCGACCCTGAGCATGATCCCGCGCGCGAGGCGGAGCGGATGATCTTCGGCCCGCTGTTCCGCACCGGGTTCCTGATCGAGTATTTCCTGCGCGGGGCAGACTGGTTCGGGGCGGAGCAGCTGGTGGTCACCAGCGCCTCGTCCAAGACCGCGATGGGGCTGGCGAGCGTGGCGCGGCAGTCCTCGCCGCAGATCAGGCGGATCGGCCTCACCTCGAGGGGCAATGTCGCTTTCGTCGCGGCCAGCGGGCTTTATGACGAGGTGCTGTCCTATGACGATCTCGACAAGCTCGCGGTTCTGCGCAGCGTCAGCGTCGACTTCGCTGGCAATGCCGATCTGCTGGCGCGGATCCACCGCCACTTCGATGCGGCGCTGGCGCAATCGGTGCTGGTCGGCGCGACGCATATCGAGGCGCGCTCGGTGTTCGGCAAGGGCGAGCCGCTGCCCGGTCCCAAGCCGGAGCTGTTCTTCGCCCCCGACCACGCGGTCGCCTTCTTCAAGGCGCTTGGGGCCGAGGAAGGCGGCAGACTGGTCGCGGCCGCCTGGCGCGAGTTCCTGAAGGCGGCCGAAGGCACGATCACGATCGAGCGGCACGCCGGGCTCGAAGCTGCGCGTGACGTGTTCACCACGATGGTCGCAGGGCAGATCGACCCGGCCAAGGGGATCGTGATCGAGCCCTAGGGCGGCGGCCTATTCCGCCGCTTCGGCCCATTCCACCCGCTGCGGCCCGCGGACAAGACCGCCGGGGGTCGCACCGGTCCACTGCCCGTCGCGGAAGGTGACGACGCCGCTCTTGATCGTGGCGACATAGCCTTCGGCCTTTTGCAGCAGCCGCTTGCCGCCTGCGGGCAGATCGAAGGCGAGCCACGGCTTGCCGAGCTTCAATCGCTCCAGATCGATCACGTTGATGTCGGCAAGATAGCCCGGCGCGATGAGCCCGCGATCTTCCAGGCCGTAGAGCACCGCCGTGTCGCGGCACTGGCGCTTGATCGCCTGTTCGAGAGCAATGCGCTGGCCCCGCCTGCGGCCCTTGACCCAGTGCTCGAGCATGAAGGTGGGCGAGGCCGCATCGCAGATCGTCCCGCAATGCGCGCCGCCGTCGGACAGAGAGTTCACCGTGTCGTCGGCGTGCTGAAGGGGCACGAGGAAATCGAGATTGCCGTCGGCATAGTTGAGGATCGGCAGGTAGATGAACCCCGTGCCTTCACCCTCGCACAGAAGATCATAGGCATATTCCTGCGGCGCGACCCCCGCCGCCCCCGCGCGGGCGTTGATGCTTGCCTCGGGGCCCGGTTCGTAGTCGAAATCGGGGTCCATTTCATATTGCAGGCTCCAGCCCATGCTGATCGCCATCACCACCCCGCCGATGTCCTTGGGGGCATCGGTGTAGTCATTGGGTTCGGCGAGAAGCTGCGCCTTGAAGCCGGGGTCGAGGAGCTTCGCCTTCTGCTCCTCCCACGGTAGGTCGGCGATCGCCATCCAGCTCGGGCGGAAGCGGAAGGGGTGGACGGTGCCCTGCCAGGCCATGATGATCCCGTTGCCGCGCAGCGCGATCTGGGCGACGATGTTCGCGCCGTTGTCGTTCTCGGCCCGCATGGCCGCGATCTGCTCGGGCAGGGTCATCTCCTTGGCGATAGATTGCAGCGCAGCGAAGGTGACGGGCACGCCAGCCTCGCGCGAGAGCTGCCCCATCCAGCCGAATTCGTTCCACTCCCGCTTGAGGTCGCTGGCGATCTCGAACACCGCATGGCCGCCCGCCGCCCTGGCGCGGCCCATCGCGCGGCCGATGGCGATCAGCTCCTCGGCGGTGGCAGTGGTGCCGGGCACCAACTCGCCGTCCACCGACTTGTGGAGCACGGTGCGCGAGGTCGAGAAGCCCAGCGCCCCCGCGTGTACGCCTTCCTCCACGATCCGGCTCATCGCCGCGATATCGTCGGCGGTGGGAATGGCGCCGGGCTGCTCGCGGTCGCCCAGAACATAGGCCCGCACCGCGCCGTGCGGCACGTGGGTGCCGATATCGACCGTGCGGGGGAGCTTCTCCAGCGCGTCGAGATATTCGGGGAAGGTCTCCCAGTCCCAGGTGATCCCCTCGGCGAGCGCAGTGCCGGGGATGTCCTCGACGCCTTCCATGAGGCTGATCAGCCACGCGTGGCGGTCAGGGCGGGCAGGGGCGAAGCCGACGCCGCAATTGCCCATGACGACCGTGGTCACCCCGTGCCAGCTCGAGGGCGCCATTTCCTGATCCCAGGTGGCCTGCCCGTCATAATGGGTGTGGATATCGACGAAGCCCGGGGCGACGACCTTGCCGGTCGCGTCGATCTCCTGCGCTGCCGTCCCCGTGACCCTGCCGACCGCAGCGATCAGGCCATCCTTGACCGCGACATCGCCGGTGAACCCCGGGGCTCCCGTGCCGTCGACGATTGTCCCGCCCCGGATGATGAGGTCGTATTGCGCCATGTCTCTCTCCCTTATGGATGGGAGGATGTCGCAAATGACCTCCCCCTACAAGAGGGGGTCATGCAAGTTGATGAAACACCTTCAGGCCCCTTAGGGAGCGAGGCAGTGAACAAGCTGCCTTGCCACGCTCCCGATGTAGGACTTGTTGGATTTCAGGCGGCCGCGCGCTTGCCCTCTTTGGCCGTCTCGGCAGCGCCCAGAAACTCCCGGATCGCCGCGACGCTCTCATCCGCGTGGGTGAGCAGGAACAGGTGCCCGCCGCCCGCGAAGGTCAGCAGCCGCGAATTGGGGATCATCGCCTTCAAGATCTTGCCGTTGATGAGCGGGACGATCTGGTCGTCCTCGCCCATCATGATCAGCGTTTCCTTTTTCATGAAGGGGAGCGCCGGAAGGCTCGTCCAACCCAGCATGCACATCAGCTGATACATGTAGCCGCGCGGGGAGGGGGGCTTCAAACGCCCGATATGGCTGTCCTTCTGGTGCGCCGCCCCGTCCCTGTCGACCCCGCCATAGAGCGTGGCGAAGTGTTCGTTCATGAATTCGGGGTCGATATAGCGGCGGGGATCGGCCATCTTGGTGAAGGCCGCCGGATTGCCCGGCACCATCAACATTCCGGGCGTGGTGGCGATCAGCGTCAGCCGCCGGGTGCGCCCCGGATGCTGGAGCGCGAAGTGCTGCGCCATGGCGCCGCCCCACGACACGCCCATCACGTCGACCTCGTCGAGCCCGTGCTTGTCGAGCAACTGGGCGGCGGTCCAGCTCATGGTGAAGGGGTTGTAGGGCACCAGCGGATCGGGTGATTCGCCGGTCCCGGGCATGTCGAACATGATGAAGCCGCGTTCCGGCAGGGCAGCGGCGAGCGGGGCGACCGCTTCGATGTTCGCGCCGATGCCGTTGAAGAACAGGATCGGCAGATGGTCGGAGGGCATGTCGAGCCGCCAGGCCGCAGTCCGTAGCGTCCGGCCGCCCACTTGCTCCATCGAGACGACCGCGTCGTCCATGGGATTGGTCACCTATTCACGTCCTTTCTTCGCCCCCGACTGCGAAGGCGGGTTGGGCGCGCACACCGATCCCATAGCGCGCGCGCCCACAAGCTTTGCGTCGGCTATCCGCTGCCGGAACGGCCGAGACGCCTCGGCGCTGTATCAGACTTCTTCGATGACGTAGAGTCCCGGCGCCGGGTCGCCCGCGGGATAGGCCGGACTGCCCACTGCCGCCGGAGAGGCCTTTTTCTTGCCCGAGCGCTTCTGCACCCACTCCATCCACAGCGGCCACCAGCTGCCCTTGACCTCCTCGGTGCCCTGCAACCAGGCATCGGCGGTCGCGGGGAGCTTGCCGGGCTTGGCTTGCACGAAATACTTCGCCTTGGGATTGCCCGGCGGATTAAGGATCGCCTGCATGTGGCCCGACTGCGAGAGCACGTAGGTCACGTCCTTCGAACCGAACAGCTGGGTCGAACGGTAGGTTGCCTTCCACGGCGTGATGTGATCGGTCACCCCGCCGAGGATGAACAGGTCGGCCGTCACCTTGCTGAGATCGACCTTGTGCCCGGCCATCTCGACCTCGCCCTTCCTGGTGAAGGCGAGCGTCTCGAACAGCGTCAGGAAGTCGCCCATCAGGCTGGAGGAGAGGTTGGTGGCGTCCGCATTCCAGAACAGCACGTCGAAGGCCGGCGGATCCTGCCCGAGCAGGTAGTTGTTGATGACATAGTTCCAGATGAGGTCGTTGGGCCGCAGCCACGCGAAGCCGCGTGCGAGGTCGTCGGCCTTGATCACGCCCTGCTTCATCGCACGCTGCCGGGCGAGCTGCATCCCGTTCTCGCTGACCAGCGATCCCGCCTCGATGTCGGTCGGCTTGGGGTGGAGCACGCAGACCATCAGCGTCAGCGAGCCGAGGATCGGATTGTTCGTGGCGGCAAGCTTGGAGGCGAGCACCGAGGCGGTCTGGCCGCCCGAGCAGCCGGCCGAGACGTTGACTGTCTTCGATCCGGTGATCTCCGAGACCACCTCGAGCGCCTTCTCGCAGGCGGCGATGTAGTCCGCCATGCCCCAGCGGCCCTGTTCCTTGGTGGGATTGCGCCAGGAGATCACGAAGGTCTGGATCCCGTTATCGACCTGCCACTTGATCACCGATTTGTCGGGCGACAGGTCGTTGATGTACATCTTGTTGATCTGCGGCGGGATGGTGAGCTGGGGGATCTCGTAGACCTCCTCGGTGGTCGGCGCATATTGCAGCACCTCCATGATCTCGTCACGGTAGACGACATTGCCCTTGGAGGTCGCGATGTTCTCGCCGATCTTGAAGGGGCGCTTGTCGACCTGGCTGACCATCCCCTTGTTGTGGACGATGTCGTTGTAAGCGTTCTGCAGCCCCTTGATGAGGCTAAGGCCGCCCGAATTGATGATCTGCTTTTGCGCGGTGGGGTTGCCGACCAGCGTGTTCGTCGGCGCCAGGCCATCGAGGATGATATTGGCGATGAAGTTGGCGCGGTTGCGCTCCAGCTCGTCCAGTTCGAGCTCCTCCAGCCAGCTCTTCATCCCCTTCTGGACGGCGAGATAATACTGCGCGCCGGCGCGGAAGAAGGGGTTGTATTGCCACGCCGGGTCCATGAAGCGCTTGTCCTTCGGATCGGGCGCGAGTTCGCTCTTGCCGGTCATGATCTTGACCATGTCCTGCGCCATCGCGGTGCCATGGCGGATGAAGCGCGAAGGGTCGGACGCGGTCTCGCGCAGCAGCAGCGCGACCGCGCTGACGAAATCCTCGCGCGCGACGCCGATCAGCGGCCCCAGGGCGTTGGTGGACTGGGCTGCCTCGTTCTCCAGCTTCACTTCGCTGCGTGCCATCTGATCCCCTCATGCTGACCGAGTCCGCCGATTTGCAAGGCGGTGACCGGCCGACCCGGTCTAGGGCTTCAGAATGCAATCTGGAATAGCAAGTTGCAAGCTTGCTTCAGAGGACTGTCCGCGCCCCGTGCGCAGCGGGGGTGCTAGGGCACGAAGCGTGCCGGAAGCATCTGGCTGCGCTCGGCTTTAGGGGATTTGAAACCATCGGTCCTTAGCGTTCGGCGCAAGGCCTCGGCATGTGCGAAGGGCACTGCCGGACCCTCTGTCTGGAGGCTTGTCTGCGAGATGTCCCTGAAGGGTCTCTTGTCATCACGCAATGGTGCGGCCGGGCGCGGCGATGCGCCCTTGCGCGCCACCCGCCCAGGCATGGCACCTGCCGCCTCCATGCTCTCCGATGGTGAGCGGCTGGCGATGCTGGACCAGCTCGAGCAATCCGGCCTCGGCTGGTTCTGGGCGAGCGACGCGAGCGGCCAACTGACCTATCTCTCCGGCGCGCTTGCCAGTTGCATCGATGTGCCGATGGAGGAGCTTGTCGGCTTGCCGTTGACCGCGATCTTCGTTGCGGCCGAGCGCGAGGGACGCGGCAAGTCGCTCCCGCTGATGCTTGGCGCGCGCAAGGCCTTTTCGGGCATGGCGGTGCGTGGGGTGCGGCGGCCCGAGGGCGTGGTCCTGCGGCTCTCCGGCCAACCGGTCACGACGCCCGAGGGCGCCTTCGCGGGCTTCCGCGGCACCGGGGTCGATATCACCGAGCATTACACCCGCGAGGAAGAGACCGCGCGGCTGGCACGCTATGATTCGCTTACCGGGCTCAACAACCGGCACCGCATGGCGCACCAGCTCGAAGCGACGCTCACCACCTTTCGTGCCGCGCGCCGCAATTGCGCGGTGATGATGATCGATCTCGACCGCTTCAAGCATGTCAACGACACGCTTGGCCATGCGGCGGGTGACGAGCTTCTCAAACAGGTCGCCGCCCGGCTCAAGCGGGCGATCAACCGGGACTGCGAGATCGGACGGCTGGGCGGCGACGAATTTCAGGTGATCCTGCCTGACGTCGATGATCGCGGCGTTCTGGGCGAGCTTGCCGAGAAGATCATCACGATGCTGCGCCAGCCCTATAGTCTGGCGGAGGGGCGCTGCGTGATCGGAGCCTCGGCCGGCATCGCCATCGCTCCGCATGATGGAGTGAGCCGCGAAGAGATCGTGCGGGCGGCTGACCTGGCGCTCTATGCCGCCAAGCACGGCGGGCGCGCGCAATACCGCTTCTTCACGGGCGAGCTCGAGAACGAGACGATCTTCCGGCGACGGCTCGAACAGGATCTGGGCACGGCATTGCGTGAAGAGCAGCTGTTCCAGCGCTTCGAGCCGATTGTCGCCGCCGAGGCGGGCACGGTCTGTGCGCTCGAAGCCCATGTGTGCTGGAACCACCCCGATCGCGGCATCATTGACGAGGAGGAATTCTCGCAAATCGTGGAGGGATCGTCGCTGCTCGCTGACGTCGGGCGGTGGGCCATCACCGCCGCCTGCGAACGCGCGGCCGAGTGGCCTGAGAGCGTGCGCGTGGCTGTCAATGTCCCCGTATCACTGTTTCTGGCGGACGATTTCGTCGATGTTGTCGCAGAGGCGGTTAACGTCGCCGGGATCGCGTCTGGCCGGCTTGAGCTTGAGATCAGCGAGGCGGTGTTCTTCGGCGATACCAATGTGGTCGATCGCACGCTTTCCGCCTTGTTCAAGCGAGGGATCCGTCTGACGCTCGACGAGTTCGGGTCGGGTTATTCCTCGCTCGCCTATCTGCGCCGCGCACCCTTCGACAGCATCAAGATTGATCAGAAGCTGTTGGCGGAGGCCGACAGCCAAGACGGCGGCGAGCTGGCGCTGGTGCGCGCCATTGTGGCTCTGGCGGGCGCGTTGCAGATGGAAACCATCGCCAACGGCATCGAAAGCCCGGGCCTGCTGGAAGCCCTCACCGAGAGCGGCGTGCGCTACCTCGAAGGCCCGATCTTCAGCGAGCCGGTCGACGCCGACATGGTCGTGCGGGAAATGAAAGGGGGCGCGTGGAAGATCGAGCTTGGCACGGATCGCGCCCGCCGCGCCCGGCGGCGCACGGTATTCCGCAAGATCCAGGTCATTCATGACGACCACGCCTACGAGGTCACGCTGCGCAACCTGTCGAAGACCGGCGCGCTGATCCAGGGGCTGGCGGAGGTGCCGCGCGGCACGCAGTTCGTGGTCGATCTGGGCGGCGGACAGCTCGCGGTGGCGACCGTCACCCGCTCCAATGACGACATGCAGGGCCTCGAGTTCGAGCAGCCGCTGATCGACGACGGTTCGGGCGGGCTGTGTATCCGCAACCGCGCGTCACCCCATGCCTTGGCGGCGGCAGGAACGCCGCTGGCGGCGCCCATTGTCGCCAAAGCCACCGGTACCGACCAGAGCGGGGCCGTTCCCAAGTTCGCCTATGCCAAACCGGCGCGGACAGAGGCGGGGTGAGGCAGCGGCAGGGTGTTGCGTTTTTGGCGCATGACAAGCGGGGGTCTGACCGCTAAGTCGCAGCGCAAATGACCGACCTCTCCCACATCCGCAATTTCTCCATCATCGCGCATATCGACCATGGCAAGTCGACCCTCGCGGACCGGCTGATCCAGTTCACCGGAGGCCTCTCCGCGCGCGAGATGTCCGAGCAAGTCCTTGATAACATGGACATTGAGAAAGAACGCGGCATCACCATCAAGGCGCAGACCGTGCGCCTCACCTACCAGGCCAAGAACGGTGAGACCTATCAGCTCAACCTGATGGACACCCCCGGCCACGTCGACTTCGCCTACGAGGTCTCGCGCAGCCTCGCCGCGTGCGAGGGCGCGCTGCTGGTGGTCGACGCGGCGCAAGGGGTCGAGGCCCAGACCCTCGCCAATGTCTACCAGTCGATCGAGCACGATCACGAGATCGTCCCCGTCATCAACAAGATCGATCTCCCCGCCGCCGAGCCCGACAAGGTCAAGGCCGAGATCGAGGACATCATCGGCCTCGACGCCTCGGAAGCCGTCCTCGCCAGCGCCAAATCGGGCATCGGCATCGAGGAGGTGCTCGAAGCCGTCGTCGCCAAGATCCCAGCCCCCAAGGGCACCACCGAAGCGCCGCTCAAGGCCAGCCTCGTCGATAGCTGGTATGACCCGTACCTCGGCGTCGTCATCCTCGTGCGGGTGATCGACGGCAAGCTCACCAAGGGGCTGAACATCCGCTTCATGCAGGGCGGCACCCAGCACCTTGTCGACCGCGTCGGCTGCTTCACCCCCAAGCGCACCGACCTCACCGAGCTCGGGCCGGGCGAGATCGGCTTCATCACCGCCCAGATCAAGGAGGTCGAACAGGCCCGCGTCGGCGACACCATCACCACCGTGAAGGGCGGGGCGACCGAGGCCCTGCCGGGCTACAAGGAAGTCCAGCCCGTGGTCTTCTGCGGCCTCTTCCCGGTCGACGCTGCCGATTTCGAGAAGCTGCGCGAAAGCATCGCCAAGCTGCGCCTCAACGATGCGAGCTTCAGCTTCGAGATGGAATCGAGCGCGGCCTTGGGCTTCGGCTTCCGCTGCGGCTTCCTCGGCCTGCTGCATCTGGAAATCATCCAGGAACGCCTCAGCCGCGAATACGACCTCGACCTCATCACCACCGCGCCCAGCGTGGTCTACCGCATCCACCTCGGCCATTCGAAGACCGAGGACGCCAAGACCATCGACATCCACAACCCCGCCGACTGGCCGGACACCAACCGGATCGAGATGATCGAGGAGCCGTGGATCAAGGCGGTGATCTACACCCCCGACGAATATCTCGGCGCGATCCTGAAACTGTGCCAGGACCGCCGCGGCATCCAGACCGAGCTGACCTATGTGGGCGGCCGCGCGCAGGTGACCTATGAACTGCCGCTCAACGAAGTGGTCTTCGATTTTTACGACCGCCTGAAGTCGATCTCGCGAGGCTACGCCTCCTTCGACTACGAGCAGATCGGCACGCGCGAGGGCGACCTCGTGAAGATGAACATCCTCGTCAACAACGAGCCGGTCGACGCGCTGAGCCTGATCGTCCACCGCGCCAACGCCGAAGAACGCGGCCGCGGCATGTGCGAGCGGCTGAAGGACCTCATCCCCCGCCACCTCTTCAAGATCCCGATCCAGGCCGCGATCGGCGGCAAGGTGATCGCCCGCGAGACCATCGCCGCCCTGCGCAAGGACGTGACCGCCAAGTGCTATGGCGGGGATATCACCCGGAAGAAGAAGCTGCTGGAGAAGCAGAAGAAGGGGAAGGCCAGAATGAGAGAATACGGCAACGTCTCTATTCCTCAGGAAGCTTTCATCGCCGCACTCCGCATGGGTGAAGAGTAAGCTCTCTCATTCTGAGGATGCGATAGTGAAGCCCCGCGAGTAAGCGAAGCTTACGAGCGAGAGGCTGTAACTCCGGCCAGCGGGGGCGCGAAGCGCAACCCGTCTGACGTCATGGCCGCGGCTTTGCCGCGGCTAACCTTCATCCTCCCCCTTAGGGGAGGGGGACCACCGAAGGTGGTGAAGGGGCGGGCGAGGTCGCTCCGAACAGCAGTTGGGTTCACACAAAGCCACAAAGACACAAAGAAGGCAGCCCTTCTCCCCTCCCGCTTGCGGGAGGGGCCGGGGGTGGGCCTGTCTTCGTTGGGCCATTCCAAGGCTCGCTCCGCTCGCCCCCACCCCTAACCCCTCCCGCTGGCGGGAGGGGGATTAAGCTAGAAGCGAGAGGCTGCAACTCCGGCCAGCGGGGCGGTGCCAGCCGGACCCGACTGACGCAGGCCGCGGCTTTGCCGCGGCTTTTTTGCCTCTTCCCGCTCGCCCTGAGCTCGTCGAAGGGCTGCACTTACCTTCAGGCGTCTCGCGCAGCCGAAGAAGAAAGCAGTCCTTCGACGAGCTCAGGACGAACGGTATTGGGTGAGTGCCCCCGCAATCCTCCCCTTCAGGGGAGGGGAACCACCGCAGGCCTGTCCTGCGCGTGACGAAGGGATGGTGGAGGGGCGGGCGAGGCTGCTCCGAACAGCTGTTGGGGTTCACACAGAGACGCAAGGACGCAAAGAGGGAGGTCCTTCTCCCCTCCCGCTCGCGGGAGGGGGCGGGGGTGGGCCTGTAACTGCGCGCATCACGATTTATGCGTTTGAATTTGTTTGGCACATGCATAACGTTGTGAAGTGCGACGGCCTAACGGAGAGACTTTGGATTATGGCAGTTTCTGCAGCTGACATTAAGCTTCTTTGGGGGCGAGCGGCCGGGCTATGTTCGCGTCCGGGGTGCGGCGTTGATCTCACAAGCCTGCCGGAGGGTAAGAAGGCGTATTCGGTAGGTGAAATGGCACACGTTATCGCACGTTCTGCTGCTGGGCCGAGAGGTAACGGCCTAGGAGGCGACGACAGTTACGACAATCTCGTGCTGCTTTGTCCTACTTGCCATAGGCACGTCGATAAGTCCGAAGAAGGCACGTTCCCCGCTGACCTCCTCTTTCGTTGGAAAGCCGATCACGAGAAGAGGGTGGCGGCGCTAGGCACGAGTGAGCGCTACCAGACAAACGAAGACCTTTGTCGTGCAGTGTCAGTCAAGTTGGCGAAAAACTATTCAATCTGGAAACAGTTTGGCCCGGAGTCAGATGCGGCGCGCGCCGATCCGAATTCAAATGCATACGATATCTGGGAAATACGAAGGGCAGATTCGATCGTTCCGAATAATCGTTCGATCATTAACGCGATTTCTGCGAATGAGGCGCTGTTAAATGGGCGTCAGATCAAGGCCTTTGCTGCATTTTTTGCGCACGCAGAAGCGTATGAACGGCACACGCACCAACCTATTGAAAACTATCCGCGCTTTCCATTAGAATTTGAAAAGGCATTTCAATATGGGGAATAACGGAAAAAATAAGTATGGTGTCACTTATAATGATATCAAATTTCTCGAACGGGTGATTGCAACACATAAAAACGTTAGCGATTTTCGGAGAACCGACGATATTGTGTTTCATGTCGATAGGATCGAGCAAAGCGATACAGTTAAAGTCATTTGTTTGAATGAATATATTTTGTCTGAGGCTCTGGCTCGTGAGATAATTCAGGTTTTTAATGATACAGGCATAATCTATGTAGGTGGTAAATGGAATCATGCATCTGAGCCTTCGAGTGGCTTTTGCCGGGATCATAAAGTAGGTATTTGCAATGCAGGTTCTATAAATGCGGCATTACGGAAAACTCGATTCTGGTTATAGAGCTGCTAGGCTACGATCGGCTGCATCTAAGGCTTTTTTATCAGATAAGTCGGTGATGTATCTATACTGCTTAGGGTCGTTCATCAGGTCATCACCTTTTCGAGATATTGATCTTGTGCTGGTCGTGGATCGGCGAAACGTCCGAGAGATTGATATCTGCGCGCGGTTCCGGCAGAAATGCCAAATCATCGAAGAATGTTTTCGAGTACCTGTGCATCTTTGTGTCTTAGGTACTCACGAAATTGATACGGTCTGGAATTTCCGTTTCCCTGAGAGGGTGTTGTTGTTCCAAAGAAGAAGAGGGTGCCGTGGCCTACGGGTACTTCGATAGGGTAATGATTTTAAGCTTGAAGGGCCACGGCAAAGCCGCGGCTTGGACGTCGAACGGGATCACCCCTCGCTAGCGCGTCGGGGCGACCCGCCGGCCGGGGGCGGTGATGCGCTGGCGCGCACCGGCTTCCAGCTTGCCGCTTGGCTAGCGCAAACGCTTGCGCTGCTCGACTTCACCGCGCCTTTTCGATCAACGCCAGCGCCGCCTTGGGATCGGCATCCACCATCCCCAACAGCGTTCGCGCAGGCGCGTCGGGGATGCGGCGGCATTGTTCCCAATCGCGCACCGTGCCTACCGGCACACGCAGCTTTTCGGCAAACTTGGCCTGACTTAGCTTGGTCTTGGCTCGGATCGCTTTCACATCCGGGCCCGCGACAATGCGGCCACGCGTTGTATCGCCTTTCACAAAGGCGATCGCATCTTCTAACCCGGCAGTGATTTCCTCGAATGCGGTTCCCATGGTTTGCCTCTATCCTCATAATGCGGCAATGCCGTATATGATGCCTGCGCGATAATACGGCAATGCCGTATCAGGGCTCAAACCCCTCATCCTTCAGCGACCACGCCGTCTTCGGCTCCGGCGCAGTCTCGGGCTTGTTGCGGGACCAGCCCTCGGGCGGGTGCCAGTTCTCCGCCTCCGCCTCGCGCTCCGGTGGAGCGAGCGCAGGCGTCGCGGGCGGGTCGAAGTGGGTGGTCGGGGTGTGGAGCGTCACCTCCACCAGCCGCCGCGTTCGCTCGTCCGCGCCTCTTGCGGCAAGGTCGCGGTCGCGCAGTTCGGTGAAGCGGGCGAAGGCGGCGAGGGTTTCTGCGGAGAGCACCGCGCGGCGGTGGGGGCGTTCGCGCTCCATGCGGCGGCGGATGTCGTCGATCTTGCGGTCGATGCTCGCGCGGACATCGGCGGCGGAGACGTTGCGCTGCTCGGCCTCCCATTCCGCGCGCCACTTCTTCTTGAGCTTGTCGAGCTGCGCCTGGCTGACCGCACCGAGCGCCTTGGAGCCGCCGCCCGCGGCAAAGCGCTCGGGCGCGCGGTTCCTCAGGAGGAACATCAAGAGGCCGTCATTGCGCTTGATGCGGGTGCCGATGAGCTTGCCATAGGAATAGACCGGTTCCTCGGTGCCGTTGAGGGCGCGGTCCATGGCGACATCCTCGATCCGCTGGATGCCGAGGGCGAGGGCGGCTTCCCAGGCGGCGCGGAACTCCTGCGCGCCGGGCTGGCGGCGCAGGTGGTAGGCCCCCTCGCTGCTCATGTCGACGGCGCGGGCGGCGGCCGCGACCGAGCCGGTATCGGCCAGCGCCTCGATGAAGGCGCGCTGGCGCTCGGGGGTCCAGCCGTCGTGGCGCTGGTATTGCCGGGGGACGGGGGTGAAGGGGGGGAGCTCTCCGGCGGGGACGGGGAGGCGGACGGAGCGGGGGTCTTTGCGGCGGGTCATGGTGGGGGGCCTTCCAGCTGTTCGCCGCGAAAGGATCACAAAAGCGCCGGGTAGGAAAATGCGCTGGCGCGGGGGAGGGCGCGCGCGGCTTCACTTCCCATTCACGGGAGGCGCCGTTATAGGTCCGGCCCATGTCGAAGAAGCTCACCACCCGTACTCTCGGCGCCGCGCTTGCCGCTGCCACGCTGCTCACGCTCCCGGCCTGTGCCGGCGGTTCCAAGGGCAAGGACGTTGCCTATGTCGCGCGCGATGTCGAATCGCTCTATGCCTCGGCGCAGGAGCGGCTCGACAAGGGCAACACCCTGCAGGCTGCGGCGCTGTTCGACGAGGTGGAGCGCCAGCACCCCTATTCGCCCTGGGCCCGCCGCGCGCAGCTGATGAGCGCCTTCAGCTATTACATCGCGCGCGATTACAACAAGGCGATCCAGAACGCGCAGCGCTTCCTGTCGATCCACCCGGGCAACAAGGATGCGCCTTACGCCTATTACCTGATCGCGCTCTCCTATTACGAGCAGATCAGCGACGTGAACCGCGACCAGAAGATCACCGAGCAGGCCCAGACCGCGCTGCGCGAGGTCAACCGCCGCTTCCCGCAGAGCGAATATGCCGCCGATGCGCGGTTGAAGCTCGATCTGGTGGCGGATCACCTGGCGGGCAAGGAGATGGAGATCGGCCGCCACTACCAGCGCATGGGCATGTGGCTCGCCGCCGATATGCGCTTCCGCAACGTGGTCGAGAAGTTCGCCACCACCAGCCACACCCCCGAGGCGCTCTACCGCATGTGCGAGAGCAGCCTGGCGCTGGGGCTGCCGCAGGAAGCGGTGAAATATGCCGCGGTGCTGGGCGCGAACTACCCCGGCAGCGAGTGGTACGAGCGCGCTTTCAAGCTCGTGAACAAGAACGCGCCCGGCGTCACCGCGTCCTGACCGCAGGCCCGCGGCGGGGCGTCAGGCGCAGCAATCGACGCTGCGGACCGGGAGGAGCAGTCTCGCGTCGTCCAGGCGGCCCGGATCGAAGGCACCGGCGGGTTCGGGGTGGCCGCACAGGAAGCCCTGGATGAGATCGCAGCCGCACGCGCGCAGGAATTGCGCCTGTTCGGGCGTCTCGACCCCTTCGGCCACCACCTCCAGCGACAGGGCATGGGCCAGGCCCACCGTCGCCGAGACGATCGCGGCGTCCTCCATGTCGAGCGCGACATTGCGCACGAAGCTCTTGTCGATCTTGATGCGGTTGATCGGCAGGGCCTTGAGGTGGGTGAGCGAGGCATAGCCGGTGCCGAAATCGTCCAGCGCCACGCTGACCCCGGCGCTGCGCAGGGTCTGGAGCGCGGCGATCAGCCGCTCCGCGCCGCGCCCGATCAGCACGTTCTCGGTCACCTCGATCTCGAGACAGGTCGGCGGCACCCCGGCGCGGCGCAGGGCCTCGAGCACGCCCTCGGCATAGCCCTTGGCAAGCAGTTCCACCCCCGAGGCATTGATCGCCACCCGCCCGAAGGCATGGCCCTCACGGATCCACAGGCGCATCTGTTCGAGCACCTTGCGCAGCATCTCGTCGCCCAGCCGCGTCGCCAGCTCGACATTCTCGAAGGCGCATTCGATCGAGCCGGGCGACAGGGCGCGCTGGCCGACATCGAGCCGCATCAGCGCCTCGTAACCCACCACCCTGCCGAGCCCGAGCGAGAATTGCGGCTGGTAGAAGGGCGTGGCCAGCTTGCTGGCGACGACCAGCTTGGCGAGATCCTGCTGGGCTAGGCGGCGATCGACGGCATCCTGCATGTCGCTCGAATAGAAGCAGAAGCTGCCGCGCCCGGTCTCCTTGGCCCGGTACATCGCCATGTCGGCATTGCGCATCAGCACGTCCATGTTGGCATCGTCCGGGTGCGCGGTGGCGACGCCGATGCTGGCGGTGCAATCGAGCTGCCGGCCCTGATACTCGAAAGGTTCCTTGAGCCGCTCGACAATCGCCCGCTGGCGCGCGGCCAGTTCCGCGTCGCCGCCCGGAAAACTGTCCAGAAAGACGAATTCGTCCCCGCCCAGCCGGGCGATATGGCCCTCGGTTCCGAACCCTTCGACCAACCGCCGCGCCGCTTCCTTGATCAGACCGTCGCCGACCGCATGGCCGAGCGTGTCGTTGACCAGCTTGAGGTGATCGAGATCGATCACCGCCAGCACCACCCGCGCCTGTTCCGCCGCTGCCGCAGCAAACACCGTGGGCGCGCGTTCATGCAGCGCCGCCATGTTGATGAGGCCGGTCAGCCGGTCGTGGGTCGCGTTCCAGCGCAAGGTGTGCTGCATCTGCAAGCGGTCGGTGACATCCTGGTTGAGCCCTCTCACCGCCACGATCCGCCCGCTCGCGTCATATTCGGGGTAGGTGCGCGCAAAGATGATGCGGGTGGTCGAAGCGCTCAGCTTGATCGGATATTCGATGGTCTCGCTGCGCCCCAGAAGCGCGGTTTTCTGCAAGGTCGAGGTGATCATGCGGAAATCCTTGGGGTCGGTCGCCGCAGCGATGGCCGAGAAGGGCACCCTGCCGAGTTCGCGCGGCAGGCCGACGATGGCACAGGCCTCGGCCGAGCAATCGATCGCCTCGGCACCGATGGCCCAGCGCCACGAGCCTATCCGGGCCATCCTCTGGGTCTCCTCGAGGTCATGCGCGTGCCGCTCCAGCGCTTCGATCGCCATGCTGTGCTCGGTGATGTCGCGGTGGACGCAGAGCCAGTGGGTCACACGGCCTGCGGCATTGCGCAGCGGCCGGACGCTGAGCTCCACCCGGAGCGGGGTGCCGTCCTGCCGGCAAGCCAGAACCTCCTGGCGGAACGGCCGGCCTTGCGCGATATTGGTGCGGATCCGGGCGATGACCTCCGGGCCGACCACTTCCTCGACCACCACCCGCTGGGGGCGCCCGACCACGTCATGGCGCGCGAAGCCGGTCATCCGCAGATAGGCGTCATTGACATAGACCACCATCAGTCCCCGACCGCCCGCCTCGGGCGCCGTGGCAATGATGATGGCATCGTCGGCGGCTTGCAGAACCGCGCTCATGATCCCCGGGTCGCTTGGATCGGGCGTGGCAAAATCTGGCGTGGACATTGGATGTTATCACTTCATGAAACGCGTCTCTCCCGTCCGGATTTGGTGACCACCCTGCCGCTGCATAGAGGCGCGGGAGGTAACCGCAGGCATGCCCCCCGCCTTGGTATCTCCACCTATTCGGTCGCCTTACCCGGGCGGGCGGCGACCATATTCCCACGGATGCTGCCTGGCACCGGGTGGGGACGCGCAAGCAGAGAGGGTGTGGGAAGCTTGGTTCCGGCACGGGCGCTTGGGGATTTGCCCACCTGCCTACGTGACGCGCGCGCGGGGCTGCGCTAGACCATCGGGCCCATGCTGACCCGCCTGTCGATCCGCAACATCGTCCTCATTGAAGCGCTCGATCTCGATTTCGCGCGCGGGCTGGGCGTGCTCACCGGCGAGACGGGGGCGGGCAAGTCGATCCTGCTCGATGCGCTGGGGCTGATCCTCGGCGACCGGGCGGAGACCTCGCTGGTGCGCGCAGGGGAGGACAAGGCGAGCGTGACTGCCAGCTTTGAATTCGCCGCGCTGCCTGCTGGCATTGCCGCCGCACTGGACGATGCGGAGATCGCCATCGAACCGGGCGAGCCGCTGCTGATCCGGCGGCAGGTCAAGGCGGATGGTGGCTCCAAAGCCTTCATCAATGATCAGCCCGCCAGCGTCGCGCTGCTGCGCGAGCTCGCGCCGGCGCTGGTCGAGCTTCACGGCCAGCACGATGATCGCGGCCTCGTGAACCCGCGCGGGCACCGGATGCTGCTTGACCGCTATGCCGGAACCGATGTTGCGGGGCTTGAGCGGGCCTGGGCCGGATGGGCGCGGGCCGAGGCGCAATTGTCCGAGGCGCGTGCGGCGGTCGAACAGGCGAGGGCAGACGAGGACCTGCTGGTGGCGCATCTGGCCGAGCTGGCCGCGCTCGATCCGGCAATCGGCGAGGAGGAGCGGCTCGCGCTCACCCGCGCCGACATGCAGAAGGGCGAGAAACTCTCGGGCGATCTGGAGGATTTGCGGCACCTGTGGGAAGGCTCGGATTCGCCGCTTGCCGCCCTGCGTGTTGCGGCACGCAAGCTCGACCGGATCGCCGATCAGCACCCCTTGCTCGGCGAGGCGCTGGCGGCGCTCGACCGCGCGGTGATCGAGGCGAGCGAGGCCGAGGACAAGCTGCGCGAGGCGGCCGGGGCGCTGGTCCATGATCCGCTTGAACTGGAGCGGGCCGAGACCCGCCTGTTCGAGCTGCGCGCTGCGGCCCGCAAGCACCGCTGCGAGGTCGACGCGCTGCCCGAACTGATGCGCACCATGCGCGCCCGGCTCGATGCGATCGAAAGCGGGGAGGCGCATCTCGGCGCGCTCGAGGCGGCGGCGCGGGAGGCGCGTGCGCGCTATGTCGCGGCGGCCGAGGCCGCGCACGCCGCGCGTGTGGCGGGGGCCGGGCGGCTGGATAGGGCCGTGGCGGCGGAGCTTGCGCCCCTGAAGCTCGACGCCGCCAGGTTCCGCACCGCCGTCACCCCGCTGCCCGAGGAGCGCTGGGGCGCATCGGGCAGAGACGCGGTCGAGTTCCTGATTGCGACCAACCCCGGCGCGGATTTCGCCCCGCTGGCGAAGATCGCATCGGGCGGGGAGCTGTCGCGCTTCATCCTCGCGCTGAAGGTCGCGCTGGCCGAGAAGGGCGGAGCGGCGACGATCATCTTCGACGAGATCGACCGCGGCGTGGGCGGCGCGGTGGCTTCGGCTATCGGCGAGCGCCTGTCGCGGCTGGCGGCGGACGAGGGGCAATTGCTGGCGGTCACGCACTCGCCGCAGGTGGCGGCGCGCGGGCAGCGGCACTACTTTATCACCAAGGCTTCCAGCGGCACGGTGACCAGGACCAGCGTGGTGCTGCTCGACGCTGCGGGCCGGCAGGAGGAAATCGCGCGGATGCTCTCGGGCGCCGAGGTTACGCCCGAGGCCCGTGCGCAGGCCGACCGGCTTTTGGAGGGGGTGTGAGGCGGCTTCTCCCCTTTGCGCTCGTCTTCGCGGCCTGCTCCCCCGCCATGTCTGCCCCAGAGGAAGCTCCCAAGCCCGTGCAGCCTAATCATTCAACCTATGGGACCGACGCCAATCTCGCCGCGTCCAAGCCCGACGCGATCCTGCGCTATGCCGATCACCCGCGCGGCTTTGCCGAGCTGCGGCTGCCGGAGGGCAAGGGCCCTTTCCCGCTGGCGGTGATCTATCATGGCGGGTGCTGGAAGACCGGCATCGCCAGCCACGCCTACATGGCCCCGCTGGCGACCCGCTGGCAGAGCCTCGGCATCGCCACGCTCAATGTCGATTACCGCGAGGTGGGCGACGGGGGCGGCTGGCCGGGGTCGTTCGCGGACTGGGCCGCCTCGGCGCGGCTGATCGAGGAGGTGGCGGCGACGTACCCCGTCGACCGGGCGCGGGTCACGCTGGTCGGCCATTCGGCGGGCGGTCTTCCTGCGGTGTGGCTGGCGAGCGCCAGCGGCGAGGGCGGCCCGGTCGGCCAGCGCGCACCACTCAAGGTGCGCTCGGCGATCGTGCTCGACGGGCCGGGCGATGTCGGCCCCGAGCAGCCCGCCTTCGACGCGCTGTGCCAGTTCTCCGCCGTGGAGCCCTTCATGGGCGCATCGCCTGCCACAGCGCCGAAGCGTTATGCTGCGATTGCGCCTGCGACCAGCGCGCCGCAGCTCAAGGAAATCCTGTTCGTGCAGGCGAAGCTCCCCGCACCCTCGGCGGCCACGCAAGCATCGCTGGCAGCGGGCGGGGCGCGGGTGGCCGTCCGCGAGAACATCGGGCAGAGCCACTTCGCGATCATCACGCCGGGCAACCCCATCCATGACGCGAACGAGCCTGCCATGCTGGCGGTGCTGAAGGGCCGGTAACCCACCCGATGACCGACGTTCAGACCCTCTCCGAAGCCGAGGCTGCCAACGAGCTGATGCGTCTCGCGCGCGCCATCGCGCGGCACGACCGGCTCTATCACGCCGAGGATTCGCCCGAGATCAGCGACGCCGAATATGACGCGCTGGTGCGGCGCAATGCCGCGCTTGAGGCGGCCTTCCCGCACCTGATCCGCGAGGACAGCCCGTCGAAGAAGGTCGGGCATCAGGTCGCCGCCTCGCCGCTCGGCAAGGTTATCCACGAGGTTCGCATGATGAGCCTCGACAATGCCTTCTCTCCGCAAGAGGTCGAGGAGTGGCTGGCGCGGATGCGGCGCTTCCTCAACCTGGCCGCGGACACGCCGCTGGCGCTCACCGCCGAGGACAAGATCGACGGGCTGTCCTGCTCGCTGCGCTACGAGAACGGCAGGCTGGTCCGCGCCGCCACCCGCGGCGACGGGCAGGTGGGCGAGGATGTGACGGCCAATGTCGCGCACATCCCCGATATCCCGCAAATCCTCCCCGCAGGCGTGCCCGCCATTTTCGAGGTGCGCGGCGAGGTCTATATTGAAAAACAGGCCTTTACCGCACTCAATGCGGCGCAGCATGAAGCGGGCGCGAAGATCTTTGCCAACCCCCGCAATGCCGCCGCCGGGAGCCTTAGGCAGAAGGATGCGGGCGTCACCGCCAGGCGCCGCTTGCGGTTCTGGGCGCATGGTTGGGGCGCGGCCTCGGCGGTTCCGGGTGCGACGCAGAGCGCGGTTGTGGCCAAGCTGCGGGAATGGGGCTTCCCCGTCTCGCCACTGTTCACCACCATCGAAGGCGGGGCCGAAGCGCTGATGGCCCATTTCGATGCCATCGGTGCCGCGCGGCCGGGCCTTGCCTATGACATCGACGGCGTGGTCTACAAGCTCGACCGGCTCGACTGGCAGGAGCGCCTCGGCTTCGTCGCCAAGGCCCCGCGCTGGGCGCTGGCGCACAAATTCCCGGCCGAGCGCGCCGAGACGATCGTGCAGGGCATCGACATCCAGGTCGGGCGCACCGGCAAGCTCACCCCCGTGGGCCGCCTCGCCCCGGTGCTGGTGGGCGGCGTCACCGTCACCAACGTCACCCTCCACAACCGCGACGAGATCGCACGGCTGGGCCTCAGGGTTGGCGACCGCGTGGTGATCCAGCGCGCCGGCGACGTGATCCCGCAGGTGGTCGAAAACCTCACCCGCGAGGAACCCCGTCCCGCCTTCGCCTTTCCCGACCACTGCCCCGATTGCGGCAGCGAGGCCGTCGCCGAGGAAGGCGAGGTCGACGTGCGCTGCACCGCGGGCCTCATCTGCCCCGCGCAGCGCACCCAGCGGCTCGAACATTTCGTCAGCCGCAAGGCCCTCGACATCGAGGGGCTGGGCGAGAAGACCATCGCCCAGTTCTTCGCGCTCGGATGGCTCGAAAGCCCGGCCGACATCTACCGGCTGCGCCGTCGCCGCAGCGATATCCTGAGCCTTGAAGGCTGGCAGGAGAAGTCGGTCGACAACCTCCTCGCCGCAATCGAGGCCAAGCGCGCGCCCGATGCCGCCCGCCTGCTCTTCGCGCTCGGCATCCGCCACGTCGGCGAGGTGACCGCGCGCGACTTGATGAAGCATTTCCACGACCTGCCGACCTTGCGGGCGGTGGCCGAGGCTGCCCGATCCTCCCCTTCAGGGGAGGGGGACCATCCGCAGGATGGGGGATGGGCGGACGGCCTCTTCGCCGCCGCCGCGCGCCCCTCCACCACCTCCGGTGGTCCCCCTCCCCGTGCCGGGGAGGAACTGCTGGCCATCGACGGCATCGGCCCCTCGGTGGTCGAGGCGCTGGGCGATTTCTTCCACGAGCCGCACAATGTCGCCGTGTGGGAAGACCTGCTGCGCGAAGTCTCCCCGCCGCGCTACGAGGTGCAAACCGTCGCATCCCGCGTCGCGGGCAAGACTGTCGTCTTCACCGGCAAGCTCGAAACCATGAGCCGCGACGAGGCCAAGGCGCAGGCCGAACGCCTCGGCGCCAAGGCGGCGGGAAGCGTCAGTGCCAAGACCGACCTGCTGGTCGCCGGGCCGGGGGCGGGATCGAAGCTCAAGAAGGCGGCCGAACTCGGGGTCGAGACCACCGACGAGGCAGGCTGGGCGGCAATCGTTGCCGAGGCGCTGGGCGGTTCGGGCGGCGGCGGCGCGGGTTGATGGACCTGCTCATCGAACTGCACCCGCAGGCCCTGCGCATCGCAGGCCTGCTGCGCGCGAGGGGCGAGAAGGTCGCGGTGGCGGACGGCGCGACCGGCGGCCTCATCGCCGCCACCTTGCTCACCGTCCCCGGCGCGCTCGACTTTTTCGTCGGCGGGGGCGTGGTCTATTCCCTGCGCGCCCGCGACGTGCTCTTCGCCCTCCCGCGCGAGGCCTACAGGGGGATGCGCGGGGCGAGCGAGGATTATGCGCTGCTGCAAGCCCGCGCGATCCGCGACAATTTCGGTGCGGAGTGGGGGCTGGCCGAAAGCGGCTCTGTGGGCGGCCATGCCAATGGTTCCGGCCATCCCAGCGGCGCGCCGGCCGGACGCTCCGTTGCGGCGCTGGCGGGGCCGGGAGGCGAGCACACCCGCGTGCTCGAAACCGCCAGCGACGACCGCATCGCCAATATGGCCGCCTTCACCCGCAACGCGCTCGCACTGCTGGAGCAGGAACTGCGCGGATAATTCGTCCCGCGCCCGGCGAAACCCGCCTCAGCGCGCCCGCCGTCTCCGCAGCCACAGGATCGCCCAGTCGCCGCGTTGCAGGCGGGCGGCCATGCGGAAGCCTGAAAGGTGCATGGCACGCTTCACCGCCGCTTCCTGTTCGCCGGCGAGCAGCCCGGCAAGGAGCAGGCTGCCGCCCGGCGACACCGCCCTGGCGAAATCGGGGGCGAGGCTCACGAGTGGGCCTGCAAGGATATTGGCGATGAGGAGGTCATAGGGCCCGCGAACCTGGAGCAGCGGGTCGTTCATCCCATCCGCGACGATCATCACCGCCTCGCCGGCCCCTGCGCCCATGGGCACGCCGTTGAGCCGGGCGTTTTCTTCCACCACGCCGGTGCAGACGGGGTCGATATCGGTGAGGGTGAGATGGGCACGCGGCCACAGGGCGAGGGCGGCAAAGCCGAGGAGGCCGGTGCCGGTGCCGATATCGGCGACATTGCGCGCCACCACGCCGCTCGCCTTCATCGCCCCCAGCATTTCGAGACAGCCCGCTGTGGTCTTGTGCTGGCCGGTGCCGAAGGCCTGGCTGGCGGGGATCACGAAGTCGATGAGGTCCGGGTCGGCGGGGTAATCGGGCGTGTGGACATGGAAGCGCCCAGCGCGGATCGGGGGCGCGTTGTGCTGGCTGAGGGTGACCCAGTCGGCGGGCGGCAGTTCCTCGATGGCGATCTTCGGTGCCGTGCCCTCGAACAGTCCGGCCAGCGCGGCTTTCTCGGCCTTGCCGGGCTTTCGCGGATACCAGCCTTCGAGCACCCAGTCGTCCGGCCTGTCCTCCGCCACCTCGCGCCCGGCGATGACCAGCTCGAAGTCCCAGTCGTCGATCAGGTCATGCGCCAGCAGCGCGGCCTGCACCACGGGCTTGGGCGCGTGGGCGGAGAGCTTCCAGGTGGTGGCTGCCTCAGCGGACAAAGCTCGCTCCGTTGGCGTCGATCACCGCGCCGGTCATGCTGGCGGGCGCGTCCAATGCGCAGAAGGCGATGATCGCGGCGATCTCGTCAGGGGTGGCGACGCGGCCCAGCGGAATGTCAGCGAGGAGGCCCGGGCCGCCGCGGCTGGCGAGGTAGTCGCCGGCCATGCTCGTGTCGGTGAAGCCGGGGGTGACGGCAAAGCTGAGGATGCCGTCCCGGGCATAGGCACGGGCGATGGTCTTGTGCATCCCCACCATGCCGCTCTTGGCGGCGGCATAGTGCCAGTGCGCGGGGGAATCGCCGCGATAGGCGGCGCGGCTGGCGACATGGACCAGCCGTCCGGCAAACCCGCGCTCCTGCCAGTGCCGCACGGCAAAGCGCGAGAGCTGGGCGGCCGAGGTGAGGTTGACCCGCAGGGTATCCTCCCAACCATCGAGCCATTCGATGTCCGAGCGATCGAGGCTGTTGGCCTCGAAGCGGCCGGCATTGTTGACGACGACGTCGATTGCGCCCCCGGCGATTGCCAGCGCCTGCTCCCACAGGGCAGGGACGGCCATGGGGTCGCCGAAATCGGCAGCGATGATTGGCACTTCGCTGCCGGTGGCAGCAGGGATGCGCGAGGCGTGGCCGATGACTTTGGCACCGCGTGCAGCCAGCGCCTCTATCGCCGCCCTGCCAATTCCGCGGCTTGATCCGGTTACAAGAATGTGTCCCATGCAATCGCCTATCCAGAAATTTGCAAGCTGTGTCCACCACGTCGCCGCTTGCCTCGCGCAAGGGACGCGTTAAGGGAAAGGCCCGAAACGAGGGATAACCGGGATCATCATGAGCCAAAGAGACCAACAGAACCCCGCGCGGCCGCTGTCGCCGCATCTCCAGATCTGGCGGTGGGGACCGCATATGCTGGTGTCGATTCTCCACCGCGCGACCGGCGACGGGATGGCGCTGGTCGGCCTGCCGCTGCTGGTGTGGTGGCTCGCTGCCGCCGCGAGCGGCCCGGAAGCCTACGCGACCTTCCAGAGCGTGATGGGTTCGCCGCTGGGCCTGTTGGTGCTGGTCGGGATTTCCTGGGCCTTCTTCCAGCACATGACGAGCGGCCTTCGCCACTTCGTGCTCGACATCGGCGCCGGCTACGAGCTCGACACCAACCGCGCCTGGTCGGTTGCCGCGCCGGTGATCGGCGTTCTTCTCACTGCCGCCTTCTGGGCGGTCGTCCTGCTGAAATAGGGGATCTCAAGCATGGGCAACGGCACTCCCATCGGCCGCGTGCGCGGCCTTGGCACCGCGCATGAAGGCGCGCATCACTGGATGCTCCAGCGCTTCACCGCGATCGGCAATCTCGTCCTGATGACCTATCTCGTGGTCAGCTTCGCGCTGCTCGGGGATTATGGCCATGGGACTGTGGTGAAGTGGCTTGCGGGCCCGCTCGCCGCGACCGCGATCATCCTGCTGGTGATCAGCGTCTTCTGGCACGCGCGGCTCGGGCTGCAGGTCGTGATCGAGGACTACATCGTCGACGCCGGCACCAAATTCGCGCTCATCGCGGCGCTCAATCTTGCAATCATCGGCGGCGGGGCTTTCGCCATTTTCAGCGTCGCCAAGCTCGCATTCGGAGGACAGGCCTGATGGCTACCGCAGCACCCAAGGGAACGGCGAATGATGTGGGGGGCGCGCATCTGACGGGCGCCTACACGATCGTCGACCACACCTATGACGTGGTGGTGGTCGGCGCGGGCGGATCGGGCCTGCGCGCGACGATGGGCGCGGCCGAAGCTGGCCTGCGCACCGCGAACATCTCTAAGGTTTTTCCGACCCGCTCGCACACCGTGGCAGCGCAGGGCGGGATCGCTGCCTCGCTCGGCAACAACAGCCCGGACCACTGGACCTGGCACATGTACGACACCGTCAAGGGGTCCGACTGGCTGGGCGATCAGGACGCGATCGAATATCTCGCCCGCGAAGCCCCGGCGGCGGTCTACGAGCTCGAGCACGCTGGCGTGCCCTTCAGCCGCAATGCCGACGGCACGATCTACCAGCGTCCCTTCGGCGGCCACATGCAGAACATGGGCGCCGGCCCGCCGGTGCAGCGCACCTGCGCCGCGGCCGACCGTACGGGGCACGCGATGCTCCACGCGCTCTATCAGCAGTCGCTGAAGTATGACGCGGACTTCTTCATCGAGTACTTCGCGCTCGACCTCATCATGAGCGACGTCGGCGGCGAGAAGAAGTGCGTCGGCGTGATGGCGATGTGCCTCGATGACGGCAAGATCCACCGCTTCCGCGCGCAGAGCGTGGTGCTGGCGACCGGCGGCTACGGCCGTTGCTACTACACCGCGACCTCGGCCCACACCTGCACCGGCGACGGCGGCGGGATGGTGCTGCGGGCAGGCCTGCCGCTCCAGGACATGGAGTTCGTCCAGTTCCACCCGACCGGCATCTACGGCGCGGGCGTGCTCATCACCGAAGGCGCGCGCGGGGAGGGGGGCTACCTCACCAATTCCGAAGGCGAGCGCTTCATGGAGCGCTATGCTCCTTCCGCCAAGGACCTCGCCTCGCGCGATGTCGTGTCGCGTTCGATGGCGCTGGGAATGCGCGAAGGGCGCGGCGTGGGGCCCGATGGCGACCACATCTACCTCCACCTCGACCACATCGACCCCAAGGTGCTCGCCGAGCGCCTGCCGGGCATTACAGAGAGCGGCAAAATCTTCGCCGGCGTCGACCTCACCCGCCAGCCGCTGCCGGTTACCCCGACGGTGCATTACAACATGGGCGGCATTCCGTGTAACTATCACGGGCAGGTCGTCACCCTCGGGCCGGACGGCAACCCCGATCAGGTCATCCCCGGGCTCTATGCCGTGGGCGAGGCGGCCTGCGTTTCGGTGCATGGGGCCAACCGCCTCGGCTCGAACTCGCTGATCGACCTCGTGGTGTTCGGTCGTGCGACCGGCCACCACCTGCGCGACAATGTGAAGCCGGGCGCCAAGCAGCCCGAGCTTCCCGCCGACAGCGCCGACTTCGCGCTGACCCGCCTCGACCACTTCCGCTATGCGCAGGGCGGCTCGCCCACCGCGCAGATCCGTGCGGAGATGCAGAAGGCGATGCAGAAGCACTGCGCCGTGTTCCGCGACCAGAAGCTGATGGACGAAGGCGTCGCCAAGCTTGCCGAGCAGAACAAGCGGATGGAAGACATCCACGTCACCGACAA
>JAIXPX010000030.1 GCA_027486035.1 Erythrobacteraceae bacterium
CCGAGGCCCGCCATGGTGGTCTGGTGCACGGCTTCATAGGTGAGCGTGCCCGAGCGCGAGACGATGCCGACCGAGCCCTTCTTGAAGATGTTGGCCGGCATGATGCCGATCTTGCATTCATTCGGGGTCAGCACGCCAGGGCAGTTGGGGCCGATGAGCCGCGACTTGGAGCCCGCCAGCGCGCGCTTGGCGCGGACCATGTCGAGCACCGGAATGCCCTCGGTGATGCAGATGATGAGCTCGATCTCGGCATCGATGGCTTCGCAGATCGCATCGGCAGCGAACGGCGGCGGCACGTAGATGCACGAAGCGGTCGCGCCGGTCGCAGCCTTGGCTTCGCGCACGGTGTCGAACTGCGGCAGGCCGATATGGGTGGTGCCGCCCTTGCCGGGGGTCACACCGCCGACCATCTGCGTCCCGTAATCGAGCGCGGCCTGGGTGTGGAAGGTGCCGGTGTTACCGGTCATGCCTTGGGTGATGACCTTGGTGTTTTTGTTTACGAGGATGGACATGGGAATTCTTCCTTGTTCGTCATGCCAGCGAACGCTGGCACCTAGAGCCGCCCTGGGCCCCAGCTTTCGCTGGGGTGACGGGATGGGTGTTATGCCAGCGAGCTATCCAGCGCCTTGCACGCTTCGAGCAGCTCCTTGACCGCATCGACGCTGACCTGGAGGTTGGCCTTCTCTTCGTCCGAGAGGCTGATCTCGATCACTTCTTCCGCGCCGCCCGCACCGATCACCACCGGCACGCCCACGTAGAGCCCGTCAACGCCGTACTGGCCGTTGACCTCGACCGCGCAGGGCAGGATACGCTTCTGGTCGTAGAGATAGGCTTCGGCCATCGAAATGGCGCTGGTGGCAGGCGCATAGAAGGCCGAGCCGGTCTTGAGCAGCGCGACAATCTCGCCGCCGCCCGAACGGGTGCGCTGGACGATTTCGCCGAGGCGGTCTTCGGAAATGCCCTTGATCTTGGCCATGTCCTTCACGGGGATGCCGTTGATCGTCGAGTAGGACAGCACCGGCACCATGGTGTCGCCGTGGCCGCCGAGCACGAAGGCGTTCACGTCCTTCACCGAAACGCCGAATTCCCACGCGAGGAAGGTGGCGAAGCGCGCCGAGTCGAGCACGCCGGCCATGCCGACCACCTTGTTGGCGGGGAGGCCCGAAAATTCGCGCAGCGCCCAGACCATCGCGTCGAGCGGATTGGTGATGCAGATCACGAAGGCATCGGGGCAATTGTCACGGATGCCTTCGCCGACCGCCTTCATCACCTTGAGGTTGATGCCGAGCAGGTCATCGCGGCTCATGCCGGGCTTGCGCGCCACGCCCGCGGTGACGATCACCACGTCGGCGCCGGCGATGTCGGCATAGTCGTTCGAGCCCTTGATCGAAGCGTCGAAGCCCTCCACGGGGCCGCATTGCGACAGGTCGAGCGCCTTGCCCTGCGGCACGCCTTCGACCACATCGAACAGCACGATGTCGCCAAGGCCCTTGAGCGCAGCGAGGTGGGCGAGCGTGCCGCCGATATTGCCAGCGCCGACGAGGGCGATCTTCTTGCGGGCCATGTTCTAGGACTTCCTTCCCTGATCCATCGGGACGAAGCATTGGTGCGCGCGAACACGAGTGGCGCCGGTGCCAACCCCCGTCCCAAGCGGCTGGGCACCCGTTACATGAGGCGCGGTAGGCCGCTCGAAAAGGGATTGCAACCAGCAAAAGACCCTATTGGGCAACTATCTTTGCAAACAGTTCGCAATTGCAATAGATGGAGAGCCCAGCCCGCGGCTGGCACGGCGCAGCGCTGCCGCCGTAACGGCAGCAGGCGGTGGCAGATCCTGTCAAGAATGTCAGGCGGGCGCGAGTTCGCGCGCGGATTTCGCGGCGACACGGTGGTCGAACATCCGGGTCACCGCCAGCCAGCGGTCGCGCGCATCGGCATCATCGCGCGAGGCGGCTTCGGCAGCGAGGTCCACGGCCGCCTCGGGCGCGGCCAGGCCGTGCACCGCGAAATGCCGCAGCGCATCCGTCAGCAGCGGGTCGAAGCGCGCTTCCCCCGAATCCGCTTCGCTCCCCGCGCGCCCCTTGTCGTTCGCCGCCCGCGCCAGCGCCGGGGCGATCAGCCCGCGCCCTGCGGCGCGCCAGCCGAGACGGCGGACGGGGTGGTTGGCGGAGGCGAAGCGGACAGTCATGGCGCGGCGGGTTCCCGTTGTGGCTTGCGACACCTGCATAGGCAGCCGGCGCTAAGGCTTGGTGTGACAACAGGGTTACGAAGCCATGAACCCTTGGGCCGGGGGCCTGTCAGGCCCGTCTTGTCCGTTGCACGAGCGCGCGGGCAGCCCTATCGCCTCGCTTTACGGGATATGGCGCGCACAGGCATCACGACGGGGGGACGGTGGCAGGGCTGGCCTGGGCTGCTTGCGGCTGCGTTCCTCGCGTCCTGCGCGCCCGCCCCATCCCATGGCGATGCGGACCCGGCCCGGCCGACGCTTGTCAGCCTCAATCCCTGCCTCGATGCCATTGCGGTGGACCTCGCCGGACCCGATCAGGTGCTGGCCCTGTCCCACTATTCGCGCGACCCGGGGTCGAGCTCGATCGCGCCTGCCACCGCCGCGCGCTATAGCGTCACCGGCGGCACCGCCGAAGAGGTGATCGCGGCGCGGCCCGATCTCGTGCTCGCCTCGATCTACCTTCCCCAGCCCACCAAAGCCGCGCTCGAGCGGGCGGGGCTCAGGGTGGCGACCTTCGGGAGCCCGACCACGGTCGCCGAAAGCCTCGCGCAGGTCCGCGCGGTCGCCGCGCTGGTCGGCCGCCGCTCCGAGGGCGAAGCGCTCGCCCGCCGCATCGCCGCGCCCCCGCCGCCGCGCGGCGGCGCGCCGATCGACACGCTGCTGTGGCAGCCCGGCGAGATCGTCGCGGGCGAGAACACCCTGATCGCCGCGCTGCTGCGCGAGGAGGGCTTCGCCAGCCACGCGGCCGCGCGCGGACTGCGCCAGGCCGACGCGGTGCGGCTCGAGACCGTGCTCGCCGATCCGCCGCGGCTGCTGCTCGTCGCGGGCGATGCGGCGGGGCAGCGTCATCCGCTGCTGGCCGGACAGATGAAGGCGACCCATATCGCCCGCTTCGATCCCTCGCTGATCTATTGCGGCGGCCCCACAATCCCCAGGGCCCGTGCCCGCCTGCGGGAAATCCGCGCAGAGCTGGAACGCAAGGCATGAACCGCGCAAGCCTCGCCTTCGCCCTGCTGCTGGCGGTGCTGCTGCCGCTCTCGCTGCTGGCGGGACGCGTCTGGATCGACCCCCTCGCCCCCGGCGCCACCGCCAATGCCGCGCTGATCCTCGCCGAATTGCGCCTGCCCCGCGCGGTGCTTGCCATCGTCATCGGCGCCGGGCTGGGCGCGGCCGGCGCGGCGATGCAGGGCTATTTGCGCAATCCCCTCGCCGATCCCGGCCTGTTCGGCATCGCCCCGATGGCAGCGCTGGGGGCGGTGTCGAGTTTCTGGCTGTCCCCGCTCCTGCCCGCCGCCGCTGCCGCGTGGAGCCTGCCGCTCCTCGCGCTTGCCGGGGCAGGTCTCGGCATGGCTGCGCTGGCGCTGATCGCGGGACGGAGCTCGAACGACGCGCAGGGCGGGGCAGGGGGCGGGATCGCGCTCTTCACCCTCGCCGGTCTGATGCTGGCAAGCCTCGCCGGCGCGCTCACCGCGCTTGCCATCACCCTTGCGCCCAATCCCTTCGCGCTCTCGGAGATCGTCATGTGGCTCAACGGCGCGCTCACCGACCGTTCCTGGCGGGAGGTGCTGATCGCCGCGCCGCTGATCGTCGCAGGGATCGCGGTGCTCGCAGGCGCCACGAAGAGCCTCGATGCGCTGACGCTGGGCGAGGAGGCCGCGCGCTCGCTCGGCCTTGATCCGGCCCGGCTGCTGGTGCTGCTGGTCCTCGGCATCGGCCTGACCGTCGGGGCCGGGGTGGCGGTGGCGGGGATCATCGGCTTCGTCGGCCTCGTCGTGCCGCATCTGGTGCGCCCGCTCACCGATCGCCTGCCCTCGAGCCTGCTTGTTCCGAGCGCGCTGGCGGGGGCCTGTCTGGTGCTCGCGGCGGACAGCATCCTGCGGGTTGTGCCGCTGGTGACCGAGCTCAGGCTCGGCATCGCGCTCTCGCTCGTCGGCGCGCCATTCTTCGGCTGGCTGCTCCTGAGAATGCGACGAGGGCAGCCATGAGCCTTGCCGCCGGAAACCTCACCCTGACGCGGGGCGGCAAGCGGGTGGTGGAGGGCCTGTCCGCGACCTTCCGTCCCGGCCAGATCACGGCCATCGTCGGCCCCAATGGCGCGGGCAAATCCTCGCTTCTGCTCGGTCTTGCGGGCCTGCTCCGGCCGGCAGACGGCGACGTCGCACTGGACGGCGCGCGCCTTGCCGCGCTCGATCCGCGCACCCGCGCACAGGCCATCGGCTATCTTCCGCAGACAGCCGACATCGCCTGGGACGTGTCGGTCGGGAGCCTGGTGGCGCTCGGCCGCCTTCCGTGGCGCGACCGCAGCGCTGCGGCGATTGACGCGGCCCTCGGGGCGCTTGGGTGCGAGGCCCTGAGAGATCGACCGGTCAGCCGCCTTTCGGGCGGCGAGCGGGCGCGGGTGCTGCTGGCACGGGTGCTTGCGGGAGAACCGCGCTGGATCCTTGCCGATGAACCGCTGGCCGCGCTCGACCTTGCCCACCAGCTGAGCCTTGTCGCGCATCTCAAGGCCTGTGCCGGGCGGGGGCAGGGCGTGGTGGTTGTGCTTCACGATCTGGCGCTGGCGATGAACCATGCCGACAGGGTGCTGGTGCTGAGCCAAGGCCGCCTGATTGCGGAGGGTGCACCCGGCGAGGCGCTCGGCGGGGAGGTGATCGCGCAAGGCTGGGGCGTTACGGCCCGCTGGGCCGGTGATGCGGGGGCGAGGGCCCTTATCTTGGGCGGGGTGGAACCGGAAGGCGCTGGTCAGGCTTGCGGACAAGCCTGACAGCGCACTTCCAGCCCGTTTCCGGTTCTCTCGTGGAGATGCCAGGTTGCGACCCTGAAGGCCCCGGCCAGAGAACCGCTGAGAGGCCTCCATATGGCTGATGCGTGCCGTTTTGGCGACTTCAGTTTTTCTATAGACGATACCGGGTTCCGCCGGAGCATACTAATAAGAGTATGAGTTATAATACTTAGACTGGATCCGGGTTGGTCGCGAGGCAGGCCGGGCTCCGCCGGGGCCACGCGATGGGGAAACCTTGCGCTGCCTCGCCCGTTGCATCCGGGTGCCGGTGTCTCCATCTGGGGACGAGTGGCGCATCGCTCTCCCGCGCACCTTGACCCACGCGAACATTTACGGAACAGATCGGCCCCATGAGCCTCACCACAATCAGTGTGCGCGGTGCGCGCGAGCATAATCTCAAGGGTATCGACATCGATCTGCCGCGCGATGCGCTGATCGTGGTCACCGGCCTTTCGGGGAGCGGCAAGTCCAGCCTCGCCTTCGACACGATCTATGCCGAAGGGCAGCGGCGCTATGTCGAGAGCCTGAGCGCCTACGCGCGCCAGTTCCTCGAGATGATGCAGAAGCCCGATGTCGAGCATATCGACGGGCTGTCCCCCGCCATCTCGATCGAGCAGAAGACCACCAGCCGCAACCCGCGCTCGACCGTGGCGACCGTCACCGAGATCTACGACTATATGCGCCTGCTCTGGGCCCGCGTCGGCACGCCTTATTCGCCGACAACCGGAGAGCCGATCTCTGCCCAGACCGTCAGCCAGATGGTCGACCGCGTCATGGCCCTGCCCGAGGGCACACGCGCCTACCTGCTTGCCCCCGTCGTGCGCGGGCGCAAGGGCGAATACCGCAAGGAAATCGCCGAATGGCAGCGGCAGGGCTTCACCCGCGTGCGGATCGACGGGGAAATCTACCCGATCGAGGAGGCCCCCGCGCTCGACAAGAAGTTCAAGCACGACATCGAGGTGGTGGTCGATCGCATCGCGGTGCGCGAAGGGATCGAGACGCGGCTGGCCGACAGCTTCGAACAGGCCCTCAAGCTGGCCGAAGGGCTGGCCTATGTCGATCTGGCGGACGGCGTCGTGCCGGGCCGTGAGGCCGAGGCGCAGGGCGGCGGCGCCATGAAGGGCGCAGGCCTGCCGCCCAACCGCATCGTCTTCTCCGAGAAATTCGCCTGCCCCGTCTCCGGCTTCACCATCGAGGAGATCGAGCCGCGCCTCTTCTCCTTCAACGCCCCCCAGGGCGCTTGCCCGGCCTGCGACGGGATCGGCGAGAAGATGCTCTTCGACCCGCAGCTCGTCGTCCCCAACGAGGCCTTGAGCCTCAAGCAGGGCGCGGTCGTGCCCTGGGCCAAGTCCAATCCGCCCTCGCCCTATTACATGCAGGTGCTCGCCAGCCTCGCCAAGGCCTATGGCTTCGACCTTACCACCCCGTGGAAGGACCTCGCGCCCGAGCAGAAGCTCATCATCCTCCACGGCACGGGCGGGATGCCGGTGCCGCTCACCTTCAAGGATGGCCGCCGCGAATACACCGTCAACAAGGCCTTCGAGGGCGTCATCGGCAACCTCAACCGCCGCATGATGCAGACCGAAAGCGCGTGGATGCAGGAGGAGCTCTCCAAGTACCAGACCGCGCAGCCCTGCGAGACCTGCGGCGGCAAGCGGCTCAACGAGAAGGCCCTCTCGGTGAAGGTCGCGGGCACCGACATCGCCACCCCGGTGCAGATGAGCGTCGCCGACGCCAAGGCGTGGTTCCTCGCATTGGACGCGCAGCTCACCGCGCAGCAATCGCAGATCGCCAAGGCCATCCTCAAGGAGATCAACGAGCGGCTGGGCTTCCTCGACAATGTCGGGCTCGACTATCTCAACCTCGATCGCACCTCCGGCACCCTGTCCGGGGGGGAGAGCCAGCGCATCCGGCTCGCCTCGCAGATCGGCTCCGGCCTGTCGGGCGTGCTCTACGTGCTCGACGAGCCTTCGATTGGCCTCCACCAGCGCGACAACGACCGGCTGCTCGAAACCCTCAAGCGCCTGCGCGATCTCGGCAACACGGTGATCGTCGTCGAGCATGATGAAGACGCGATCCGCGCCGCCGACCATATCGTCGACCTCGGCCCGGGCGCGGGCGTCCACGGCGGCGAGGTGGTGGCGCAGGGCACCCTCAAGCAGATCCTCAAGGCCAAGGGCAGCCTCACCGCGGATTACCTCACCGGCAAGCGCACAATCGACGTGCCGGCCAAGCGCCGCAAGGGCAACGGCAAGCACATCGAGGTGAAGAACGCCCGCGCCAACAACCTCAAGGGCGTCACCGCGAAAATCCCGCTCGGCACCTTCACCTGCATCACCGGGGTCAGCGGGAGCGGCAAGTCCTCGCTCACCATCGACACCCTCCAGGCGGGCGCGAGCCGCGTCCTCAATGGCGCGCGCGTGATCGCTGGCGCACACGACGAAATCACCGGCCTCCAGCACTGCGACAAGGTGATCGAGATCGACCAGTCGCCCATCGGCCGCACGCCCCGGAGCAACCCCGCCACCTATACCGGCGCCTTCACCCAGATCCGCGACTGGTTCGCGGGCCTGCCGGAGAGCCTCGCGCGCGGGTACAAGCCCGGGCGCTTCTCCTTCAACGTCAAGGGCGGCCGCTGCGAGAAGTGCCAGGGCGACGGCCTCATCAAGATCGAGATGCACTTCCTCCCCGACGTCTACGTCACCTGCGAGGAATGCCACGGCAAGCGCTACAA
>JAIXPX010000023.1 GCA_027486035.1 Erythrobacteraceae bacterium
CGGCGCTTGTCTTCCTCGTAGGCTTCGAAGTTGCCTTCGAACCATTCGACATGGCTGTTGCCTTCGAAGGCGAGGATGTGGGTGGCGAGGCGGTCGAGGAAGAAGCGGTCGTGGCTGATCACCACGGCGCAGCCTGCGAAGTTTTCGATCGCGTCTTCCAGCGCAGCCAGCGTTTCCACGTCGAGGTCGTTGGTCGGCTCGTCGAGCAGCAGGACGTTGCCGCCTTGCTTCAGCATCTTGGCCATGTGGACGCGGTTGCGCTCACCGCCCGAGAGCTTGCCGACGTTCTTCTGCTGGTCCGCGCCCTTGAAGTTGAACGCGCCGACATAGGCACGCGTCGACATGTCCTGCCCGTTGACCTTCATGTAATCGAGCCCGTCGGAGATTTCCTCCCAGACGTTCTTCTTCGGGTCGAGATGGTCGCGGCTCTGGTCGACATAGCCGAGGCGCACGGTCGAGCCGATCTCAATCGTGCCGCTGTCGGGCGTTTCCTTGCCGGTGAGGATCTTGAACAGCGTCGACTTGCCCGCGCCGTTCGGTCCGATCACGCCGACGATGCCGCCCGGCGGCAGCATGAAGGAGAGGTTTTCGAACAGCAGCTTGTCGCCATAGGCCTTGGTGATGCCCTTGGCCTCGATCACCTTGCCGCCGAGGCGCTCGGGCACCTGGATGACGATCTGGGCCTTGCCGACCTGGCGGCTGTCCTGGCTGTTCTGGAGCTCCTCGAACTTACGGATACGCGCCTTGGACTTGGTCTGGCGGGCGGCCGGCGTCTGCCGGATCCATTCGAGTTCGCGCTGGAGCGCCTTCTGCTTGCCGCTTTCCTCGCGGCTTTCCTGCTCGAGGCGCTTGGCCTTCTTTTCGAGGTAGGTCGAGTAGTTGCCTTCGTAGGGGTAGTAGGAACCGCGATCGAGCTCGAGGATCCATTCGACTACATTGTCGAGGAAATAGCGGTCGTGGGTGATCATCAGCACCGCGCCGGCATATTCCTTGAGGTGGTTTTCAAGCCATTGGACGGATTCCGCATCCAAGTGGTTGGTCGGCTCGTCGAGCAGCAGGATCGAGGGCTTCTGGATCAGGAGGCGGGTGAGCGCGACGCGGCGCTTCTCGCCGCCCGAGAGGTCCTTGACCGGCCAGTCGCCCGGCGGGCAGCGCAGAGCCTCCATCGCGACCTCGAGCTGGTTGTCGAGGGTCCAGCCATCGACCGCGTCGATCTTGTCCTGAAGCTCGCCCATCTCCGCGCCCAATGCGTCGAAATCGGCATCGGGCTCGCACATCAGTGCGCTCACCTCGTTGAACCGCGCAACGAGGTCGGCGGTTTCCTTGGCGCCTTCACGCACGTTTTCGAGCACGGTCTTGGTCGGATCGAGTTCGGGCTCCTGTTCGAGGTAGCCGACAGTGATGTTCTCGCCCGGCCAGGCCTCGCCCGTGAAGTCCTTGTCGATACCGGCCATGATCTTGATCAGGGTCGACTTGCCCGCGCCGTTGGGGCCGACGATGCCGATCTTGGCGCCCTGGTAAAACTGGAGCGAGATGTTGTTCAGCACCGGTTTCTGGGCGCCGGGGAAGGTCTTGGTCATGCCCTTCATGACATAGGCGTATTGGGCGGCCATCGGTTGGGTCCTTCGGGGTCAGATATTCAGGTGAGCGGTTTTCGCTCGCGCAGATAGGGAAGGGGAGGGGCAAGGGCAAGCGGCTAGACTTGCCGGCGGACGAGGCCTAGCAATTGGCCATGACCAAGCCCCTCATTGCACTCGCCGCGCTTTCTCTCGCTGTCTCTGCCGCCGGAGCCAGGACTCCCGCGCGTGTTCTTCCCCCGCCGCCGCTGACTATCGAGGATGTGGCCGACATCGCCCTCACTGAAGACGAGCGCGCGTGGGACTTCGTCGAGGGGATCACCACCGAGGTCGGCCCGCGTCAGGCCGGGACCGAGGCCGAGGCGCGCGGGCGGGCATGGGCTGTCGCGTGGCTCAAGGCGCACGGTTTCCAGAATGTTGCAGACGAGCCCTTCTTGATGCCCACGTGGGTTCCGGGCGAACCGGGCCGTGCCGAGATCGTCAGCCCCTTCCCGCAGAGCCTTGCGGTCGCGCCGCTGGGAGACAGCGGCTCGACCGGCCCCGAAGGGATCACCGCCGAAGTAGTGATGTTCAAGAGCGTCGCGGAACTGGTGGCCGCGCCTGATGGCAGCCTCAAGGGCAAGATCGCCTTTGTCAGCAATACCATGACCCGCACGCAGGACGGCAGCCAGTATGGCTTTGCCGGCCCCACGCGCTGGGTCGCCTCGGGGATCGCGGCGAGCAAGGGCGCGCTTGCCACGGTCATCAAGTCGGTCGGCACCGACGATCACCGCAACCCCCACACCGGCGGGACGAGCTTTCCTGCGGGCGTGAAGCCCACCCCGGCGGGCGCGCTCAGCAACCCCGATGCAGCCAATCTCGAACGCATGTTCAAGCGCGCGGCCGGCAAACCGATCACCATGAGGCTGGTGCTGACCCCGAAAGATCTCGGCCAGACCGAAAGTGGCAATGTCGTCGGCGAGATTGTAGGTCGCAATCCCTACCTCCCGCCCGTCTTGCTCGCCTGCCACCTCGATAGCTGGTGGAACGGTACGGGTGCGGTCGATGATGGGGCTGGCTGCGGGATTATCGCTGCAGCCGCGATGAACGTCGCCAAGACCGGCGCTCCCTTGCGCACCATCCGTGTGCTGTTCGCCGGCGCGGAGGAAACCGGCTTGTGGGGCAGCAAGGCCTATAGCGCGGCGCACATTGCCGAACCGATCGCGGTCGGGCTGGAAAGCGACTTCGGCGCGGATCGCATCTGGCGCTTCGATTCCAATTTCCGCGAGAGCAATCCGGCACTGCACCGGCGCATCGCGGCGGCGGTCGCACGCTTCGGCGTGTCGAGCGGCAGCGACGTGGCAAGCGGCGGAGCTGATCTCAACATCGTGCGGGACCAGAAGGGTGCCTTGATCGATCTTCAGCAGGATGGCACCCGCTATTTCGATCTGCACCACACCCCCGACGATACGCTCGACAAGATCGATCCTGTGCAGCTTCGCCAGAATGTGGCTGTGTGGACGCAGGTTGTGGGCATTCTTGCCAGCGAGGAAACGTCGATCCTCACGGGTGGCCCAGTCCCTTCCGCTCCTCCGATGATGAAGGGCAAATAGATCGGTCGACGCGACTTGGCTGCCCCAAGCGGTCGGAGCGCTACGTCAGCCAGCGACAGCCTCTTCCAGTGCGAGCCGCAGCTCGCCGGGCGGCCCCTGGATAGGCGGAGGCAAGCACATTGGCCATTTCGCGAAGCGATTGCGCCAGTCGGTCGATCTGCTGCAATTGCACGAGATAGCGAGCCGCCACTTGGCCGTCGCTGCACAGTACAACGCCGAAACCTTCCGCGTCGTCCGCGAAGGCGTAAAGGCGTGCAGCGATGCCGCCAAGCAGCGCCGCTGAATGACGGGTTCCGGCTGGAACTTGCAAGGCTGGGAGTGGCTGCGACATTGTCATGCCGCCAGTTCGATCGGCTCGTCCGCCATCAGCCGCGCGAGATCGAGCACCATCACCATGTCATCGCCGAGCGGGGCAATGCCTTCGAGGAAGTGCGTGATCGCCTCGTGCCCCATCGCGTCAGGCTGCTGGAGCGTGCCGGTCTCGATCGAGACGATGTCAGCGACGTCGTGGACGATCAGGCCGCGCATCTGTCCTTCGTGCTCGATCACGATGATCGGGTTGCGCGGTGTGGCGTCGGTGGGGGTCCAGCCGAGCCGGGCGGCAAGATCGATCACCGGCAGCACCGCGCCGCGCAGGTTGACGACTCCCGCGACATAATCGGGCACGCGCGGCAGGCGGGTGACAGGGGACCAGGCGCGGATCTCGCGTACGGTCATGATGTCGATGCCGAAGCGCTGGCTGGCGATACCGAAGGTGATGAGTTCGTGGCGCATGGGGAAGTTACCTCGGGCGATATCAGTGAATCACGCGGCGCAGGGCGGCGGTGGCTGCGCTGTGTTAGGCCAAGATTGATGAGTATGTCGGAAAGCGGGGAGAGGCGATTTGGGCGCACCGTCGAAAATCAACGGGCTATGTCCCCGGAACTGACCGATATGAGATCCTTAAGCGAGCAAAGTTCAGGTGTGAACTTTGTGGGATTTCAGCGGATGAAAAGGCGCTCGAAGTAGATCACATCCTGCCGAGAAATCTCGGTGGGAGTGACGAGCAGCACAACCTCCAGGCGCTCTGTTACTCGTGCAATGCCACCAAACGCGACCGTGACGATACGGACTTCCGAGGAATGAGCGCGGCCTATGCTGGCCGGAACGAAGGTTGCGCATTCTGTGAGCTGCCACCAGAGCGCATCATTGCAGAGAATGAGTTGGCCCTCGCGTTCCGGGATGGCTTTCCTGTTACCGAACATCACACCCTGATAATCCCGAAGCGCCACGTCTCTGACTACTTCGACCTGTTCCAACCCGAGCGGAATGCCATGCAGGTGCTGATGGAACAGCAGCGCGCTTTGATTCTTCAAATCGATTCTACGGTCACCGCGTTCAATGTTGGCATCAACGCCGGCGCAGACGCCGGCCAAACCATCTTCCACTGCCACATGCATCTGATCCCGCGGCGCAAGGGTGACGTCGAAGAGCCTCGTGGCGGCGTGAGAGGGGTCATTCCGGCGAAGCAGAAATATTGAGGCTAAGGTCAGCGTATCGCGCGCCCCTCAAATTCGAGGGCAATTTCGTTTTCAGTGCCGTTGAAGATTTGGCAGGCAAATAAGGTCTGAAAAGTCCAGTTCAAACCAGCTTCCAAGGCAATGAAATAAAGATATAAATTTCTGTGACCAAACCTGCGCGGTCCAGAGGTTTTGGAGAGAGAGGGGCCTGAGGAGAGAGAGTGGGCCAGCTTCCCTGACCCAGACCTTTTCACTCGGGCTCAAAACGGCGCAGAACCGCGCCATTTCAGCGCCCCGTAAAGGGGTGAGATAATTTCGCTGTGAAGAAAATGGTCGGGGAGACAGGATTCGAACCTGCGACCCTCTGCTCCCAAAGCAGATGCGCTACCAGGCTGCGCTACTCCCCGACGCTTCTCGTCCCGCCCTTCCGCGCCCGCCCGGTGGGCCCGGCAGGATTCGAACCCGCGACCTAGCCGTTATGAGCGGCCAGCTCTAACCGCTGAGCTACAGGCCCGTGACCGGGCGCCGGAGGGCAGGGCGAATGCCAGCCCCTACTCCGCACCACCGCGCGAGACAAGCGCGTAAACCGCGCCGGAGCTGCTCCCGCGTGCCAGTGGTCAGATTTCGGCAGCCCCTCGCAGGCCGACAGTCCGGCCGAGGAGTGGAAGGGTGAGGACCAGCGCGGACCCTTCGCGCTTCAGCCCGCCGCCGGCGGCTTGCGCTTCGGCCCGGGCAAGGCGGAGCGTGAAGCCGGTGCCGAACAATCCGGCATTGATCGCGCTCGGGCCGGCCTCGACGCTCGCGGTGAAGATCTGTTCCTGCGCGGCGAGCCTTGCGGGCAGGGCGCACACCAGGCGGGCGACAGCGCGACCATCACCGATCAGCGGATCGAGCGAGATCGCGATCCGCTCGCCCGGCGCGCAGACGGAGGCAAGGCTTGCAAGCAGACGCCACAGGAGCGCCTCGGCGTCCTCGGGATCGATCGCGATCAGCAGGCTCGCGGTATCGGCAAAAGCGGGCCTGAGTCCGGCCGCCTGTGCATCGAGCACGCCGGCGAGCTGCCCGGCGGTGCGGCGCACCAGTTCGGCAAGGTCGCATTCACCCGCCTCGATGGCGAGCGCTCCGGTCTCCAGCCGCGCCAGCCGGTCGAGTTCCTCGAAGCCTGCAAGGATGCGCGCGGCATCGGCAGCAATGGCCGCCGCAAGCGCCCGGTATTCGTGCGGGGCCGGGCCGAACAATTGCTGCTGGATCACCTCGGCATAGCCCTGCACCGCGGTCACCGGGGTACGCAGCTCGTGGAGAAGCTGGCGGATGCGGTCTGCTTCACGGGCATCGGCTTTGCTGCCCGGCGCAGCGTCGGGCACCCGCCGGAAGCGGCCAAGATAGCCGGTGAAGTGCCCTTCCTCGCTGAAGCGCGGCTCGGCATCGACGATCCACTCTCCGGCGATGGCAGGCGCCCCGTCGAGAGCCATGGCAGCGCGCGCGATCGGCTGGCGGCGCGCAAAGGCACGGGCGACCGGATCGCCGCTTGCCGATAGGCTGGCGAACAGGCGAGTGCCCACGACCATGGGCGCGGCTTCGCTTTCCGCCCAGGCGATCCGCCCGCTGGTGTCGGCGGCAAAGCCGAAAGAACCGATTCTGTCAGCAATACGCTCGGGGAGCTCGCCGAGCGGCAGCCGGGGCGAGCGGTCTTGCTCGGTCGGTGCGGTGCCGCGCTCGCGCCGGAACTGCGCAATCCGCTCCACCAGCGCCGAGATTTCGCTGCGGCCGCTGTCATCGCGGCTGCGCGGCGGCGCGGGCGGCAGTTCTGCCTGCACAGGCGCAGGATGCAGCGGAATAGCGGCATCTCCCCCATGCGGGCGCGATGCTCCGGCAGGGGGCGCCGGGCGGACCTGCCGGGGGGCGGCTGCGAGGACCGGCTCTCTAGGCGGCGGGAGGCTGCGATCGTGAACGCCGAGCCGCGCCAGCAAGGCCTCGATGTCGACCGGCAGGTCGCGTCGCAGGCGCAGGAAGCCCCGGGTGCTGACCGGCAGGAGCGGGATCAGGGCGCTCCAGTCTTCCGCGGCCAGTTCGGCGCGGGTGAGGGCAGCGGATGCCACTTCGGGCTCGTGCTCTGCGAGGTGTGCTGCCAGCGCGGGGTTGCGGAAGCGCCAGCCGGGCTCGCGGATCATGCGCGCGCGGTCGGCCGGGGGAATGGCCTCGCCCAGTGCCTCCAGCCGCAACCATGCCGCGGCGACCAGGCTGCCTTCGCTGCCTTGCGCGCCGGCAGGGTCCCTGCCGAGCAGATCGAGCAACTGCCTGAACTGGGTGCGCAAATTCGCCTCGCCTGTGGCGCGCTGACGCAGCACGGTGGCAAGACGATCATCAAAGAACAAAGGATTCTCCTTGTGGTGGCGGCAGTGGCGAATCGGCTCTGTCGCACGCCGGCGCGGCCACGATAACCCGGACCGCCTCTGGCGTCTTATCACCGCTGGGGGATAGTCACAGTCTGACGCGAAAGGCGCGTTGCAAAGCGGGACAATTGCTGGCAGACCTAATAATATTAGCCAAGCGGGCCATCCCGCGCGCCTAGTGTTTCGTTCGTTCAAAGTTGCAATGCGCACGGCCCGCCGCCAATCGGGCCGCTGTGCCGGGGGAGCTTCAGCCACGTGGCCAATCTCGACGATATCGACCGCCGTCTGCTCGCGGAACTCCAGGCAGAAGGCCGCGTCACCAATGTCGAACTCGCCCAGCGCGTCGGGCTGACGGCACCGCCGTGCCTGCGCCGCGTGCGCGGGCTGGAGGAAGACGGCGTGATCCGGGGCTATCACGCCGATCTCGACCCCTCGAAGCTGGGCTTTGCCATCACCGTGTTCGCGATGGTCAGCCTCAAGAGCCAGGCCGAAAGTTCCTTGCGCGAATTCGAGGATCACATGCGCGCGCTGCCCGAAGTGCGCGAATGCCACATGCTCAATGGCGAGATCGACTTCATCCTCAAGATCGTGAGCAAGGACCTGCAGAGCTTCCAGGAATTCCTGACCGGCAAGCTGACCCCTGCGCCCAATGTGGAAAGCGTCAAGACTTCGCTGACGATCCGCACCGCCAAACAGGAACCCGGCGTTCCGCTTTGAGTGAGGCGGCTCGTCTTGCCGAGCCGGTGACGGGCCATTGCCTGTGCGGCGCGGTGACGATCACGGTGCACGCCATGCGCGCCGAGGTCGATATCTGCCACTGCGCCATGTGCCAGCGCTGGGGCGGGGCCTTCTATGCCGGGGTGAAGGGCGAAGCGGCCGAGGTTGCAGGTGAGGAGGCGGTCACCGTGTACCGCTCCAGCCCCTGGGCCGAGCGTGCCTTCTGCAGCACCTGCGGCAGCAACCTGTGGTATCGTTTTCTGCCCACCGGCGGGCGCTCGTTTCTGGCGGGTCTGTTCGACCTGCCGCCGGGCTTCGGGATCGAGCAGCAGATTTTTGTCGAGGAAAAGCCCGACTGGTATGATATCCTTCAGGAAAGCCCGATGAAAACCGGCCCTGAAGTGATCGCTGAGGCGATGGCACAGGGGCTCAGTTTCGACTAGCCGCGAGAGGGAGGTCGGTGCCCCATGATTGCAGAGCCGCCGCCGCCTGAGCCCGTCCCGCTGATCGCCGAGGCCGAAGCTGAGGCCAATCTCCAAGATACCCCCGTCGGCGGCTTCAACGCCAATGGCGGCGAGGTGCGGCTGAAGATCGACTTCTGATCTAGTGCAGCTTGAGCCGTGGCCGCACGATGCGGTTCACGCGGCCCACCAGCATCAGGAAGGTCGCCTTCACCCAACCGTGGATGCCGATCAGGTGCAGGCGGTAGAGCGAGGTGTAGATGAAGCGCGCCAGTCGGCCCTCGATCGCCATGCTCCCGCCGATGAGGTTCCCCATCAGGCTGCCGACAGTCGAGAAGCGGCTCAAGGAGACCAGCGAGCCCTTGTCGCGGTAGACGAACCGGACGAGCGGGCGGCCCTTCTGCATCCGGACGATGTTCTCGAAAACCGTTCCCGCCATCTGGTGCGCCGCCTGCGCGCGCGGCGGGACGGGGCGTTCCTCGCCTGGCGGGGTGTAGCTCGCGCAGTCGCCCAGCGCGAAGATGCGGGGGTCTTCCTTGGTCTGGAGCGTGTCGGTCACGATGATCTGGTTGTTCCGGTTGGTCTCGAGCCCCAGACCGGACAGGAAATCGGCGCCCTTTACTCCGGCGGCCCAGACGATCAGGTCGGCCTCGATCACCTCGCCGGTTTTCGTCACCAGCTGGCGCGGTCGGGCTTCGATCACCTGCACCCCGGGGCGCACCGCCACGCCAAGCTGTTCCAGCTCGTGAGTGGCTGCCGCCGCAAGCTTGTCCGGCAAGGCGGGGAGAATGCGCCGGCCGGCCTCCAGCAGGGTCACGCGCATCCGGCTCTCGTCGAAGACTTCAAGACCGTAGTGCCGGAGCGCGCCTGCCGCATTGTAGAGCTCTGCCGCCAGCTCCACGCCTGTCGCCCCGCCGCCGACGATCGCCACGCGCACCTGCTCGTTGGCACCCGGATCGTTCATCATGGCCCGGCTGACCCGCAGACAGTGGTTCAGCAGCCGCGTGCGGAAGCGGTCGGCCTGTTCGCGGCTGTCGAGGTAGAGGCAATGCTCCTTCACGCCGGGCACGCCGAAATCGTTCGAGACCGATCCCAGCGCCAGCGCAAGGATGTCGTAGCGGATCGTGTGGCCCGCGATCAGCTCGCTGCCGTCCTCGTCCTTGACGGGTGCGAGGCTGACCGTCTTGGCCCCGCGGTCGATACTTTCCAGGCTGCCTTGAAAGAAGCGGTAGCCCCAGCGCGAGCAGTGTCCGCGATAGCCGACCTCGTCGAGATTGGCGTCAAGCGATCCGGCGGCGACCTCGTGCAAGAGCGGCTTCCAGATGTGGCTGAGGTTCTTGTCGACCAGGATGATGTCGTGGCGCTTGCGCCCGTATTTCGCGCCGAGCCTGCGGACCAGTTCAAGCCCGCCCGCGCCTCCGCCGACGACGACAATCTGGGTCTTGCGGCTCATCGAACACTCCTTCGCACAAGCTGTGCAGCGCAATCCCGGGCACATGGTAGCCGGGAAGCAAACCAAAAGCGCGCCAAATCCTGTCCGTGGCACAGGGATGGCGCAAACGGGCTGGGGAGGTACGGCGATCCATAAGCAAACGGGCGGAAGGGTCCAACCCCGCCGCCCGATGCGAACTTCATTTTGTGTTGCAGTGCAGCATTTCTGCACCGCTGCCAGAGCGCCGGTCAGCTTTCGCGGCTGTCCAGCCAGTTCTCCAGCCACTTGATCGAATAGTCGCCGTTGAGGACGTCGTCCTGCCGCAACAATTCCTGGTGAAGCGGGATGTTGGTCTTCACCCCCTCGACCACCATTTCCTCGAGTGCGCGGCGCAGGCGCATGATGCAGCCCTCGCGCGTGCGGCCGTAGACGATCAGCTTGGCGATCATGGAGTCGTAGTAAGGCGGGATCTTGTAGCCGGCGTAAAGCCCTGAATCCACGCGCACATGCATCCCGCCCGCCGCGTGGTAATAGGTCACAAGGCCCGGCGAGGGTGCGAAGGTGAAGGGGTCCTCGGCGTTGATCCGGCACTCGATCGCATGGCCCTTGAACTCGAGCTCTTCCTGCTTGACCGAAAGCGGTCGCCCTTCGGCGATGCGGATCTGCTCGCGCACGAGATCGACGCCGGTGATCGCCTCGGTCACGGGGTGTTCGACCTGGAGGCGGGTGTTCATTTCGATGAAGTAGAACTCGCCGTTCTCCCATAGGAACTCGATCGTGCCCGCGCCGCGATAGCCCATGTCGCGCATCGCCTGGGCGCAGATCTCGCCCATGCGGTCGCGCTCGGCGGCGCTGATGACGGGGGAGGGAGCTTCTTCCAGAACCTTCTGGTGGCGGCGCTGGAGCGAGCAGTCGCGCTCGCCGAGATGGATAGCATTGCCCTGGCCATCGCCGAACACCTGGAATTCGATGTGGCGCGGGTTACCGAGATACTTCTCGATATAGACGGTCGCATCGCCGAAAGCGGCCTTCGCTTCCGAGCCGGCCTGCTGCATCAGGCTTTCAAGCTTGTCCTCGCTCTCGCAGACCTTCATCCCGCGCCCGCCGCCGCCCGAAGCGGCCTTGATGATCACGGGATAGCCGATGTCCTTGGCGATACGGCGCGCCTCGTCGAAATCGCTGACCGCGCCGTCCGAGCCCGGCACCAGCGGCAGGCCGAGCGCGCCCGCAGTGCGCTTGGCCTCGACCTTGTCGCCCATGGTGCGGATATGCTCGGGCTTGGGGCCGATCCAAATGATGTCATGCGCCTCGACGATATCGGCGAACCTGGCGTTTTCCGACAGGAAGCCGTAGCCGGGGTGAATGGCGTCGCACTGCGCGATCTCGGCGGCCGAGATGATGTTGGCAATGTTGAGATAGCTCTCGCCCGCAGGCGGCGCGCCGATGCACACCGCGTGGTCGGCAAGGCGGACGTGCATCGCGTCGGCATCGGCGGTGGAGTGCACCGCGACCGTCTCGATCCCCATTTCATGCGCCGCCCGGTGGATGCGCAAGGCGATCTCGCCGCGATTGGCGATCAGGATGCGTTTGATGCCCATGGGTTTACGCGATCACCACCAGAGGCTGGTCGAATTCGACCGGCTGGGCGCTCTCGATCAGGATCGCGGTCACCGTGCCGCTCCTTGGCGCTGTAATCGGGTTCATGACCTTCATCGCCTCGACGATCAGCAGGGTGTCGCCTTCCTTCACGGCCTGGCCGACGCTGATGAACGGCGCGGCCCCCGGTTCCGGGGTGAGGTAGCAGGTGCCAACCATCGGCGATTTGACCGCGTTCTTCAGGTCGGGGCCAGCGGATGCAGTGGGCTCCGCGGCAGGGGCAGCGGCGGCCGCAGCCGGTGCGGGCGCGGCGGCGACAGGCGCGGGCGCTGAGGCATAGACGGGCGCAGACGAAGCGATGCTCCCGCGCGAGACGCGGATCTTGCGCTCGTCATCCTCGACCTCGATCTCGGTCAGCCCGGTTTCGTTAAGCAGTTCGGCCAGTTCGCGCACCAGTGCGGTGTCGATGTTCATGCCCGACTTGCGACCGTTCGCCTTGCTGCCTTGGCCAGCGTCGTTTGCCATGTATGCCCCTTGTTGATTGGTGCGACCGTGAAGCGCGAGGGACTATTGCCGCGAATTGCGGCTGGCAAGTGGCAAGGGTGCAAATTGTTAAACTTGGATGACGAATTACACTGTGCCCGACGCTACGGCTTCGAGCGCAATGCGGTAGGAATCCGCGCCGTGCCCCTCGACCGTCATCGCCGCAGCCATGCCGACATAGGAGAGGTGGCGGAAGCTCTCGCGGGTCTTGGGATCGGACAGGTGGACCTCGATCACCGGCGTGCGGATCGCCTTGATCGCATCGAGCAAGGCGATGGAAGTGTGGGTATAGGCCGCCGCATTGAGCAGCACCGCCCGCGCGTCCTCCGCCTGCGCCTCATGCAGCCAGTCGACCAGCATCCCTTCGTGATTGGTCTGGCGCATCTCGATTTCGAGCCCGAGTTCGCGGGCGCGGTCTTCGAGCATCCCCGCGATATCGTCCAATGTGGTGGTGCCATAAATCTCCGGCTCGCGCGTGCCGAGGAGATTGAGGTTGGGGCCGTTGAGGACGTAGACGAGGTTGGTCATGGCGCGGCGATAGCGGGAAGGCGCGGGGTGGGGAAGGCTGTCCGGCGCATTCAGCAATCATCCCAGCCTGTGAAGTGGTGGACTGCACAGTCTTTGACGAAGCGCTCCATGCCCTCGGGGATGAAGGCACGGTTCCAATCTTCACCTGCAAAACGCCGGAGCGCTTTCTCGTCCTGCCAGCGCGAGATCATCAGATATTCGTCGGGCTCCCAGCGGCCCGGCTTGAATATCTCGACCGCCAACGCGCCCTCGGCATCACGTACGGCATTGACCGAGATTACAGCGAACTTCGCCTCGAATTCCTCTCGCAAAGCGGTGTGGATACGGACGCGGAAAAGCCGGATAATGGGCATGAGCACGACTCCCCCCGCGCACACCGACGCCGTGACAGGAGGCTAGGGGCTGTGAGCGGCCTTGCAAATCCCCCTACTGATCCACGCCCTTGACCTTCCCCCAATGGCGCGCCGCCGTGTAGCCGAGATAGCCGGTGCCGAAGAGCGCGTAGAGCGGCTCGGGCAGGCCCGCCAGATAGGCGTTCATTCCGGCGGCGATATCGTGCGCGGCGGCGGGGTTGAAGGCGCTCAGTACGCCCATCGGCAGCGAAGCGAGCAGCAGGATGTACATCACGTAGAGAAAGCTCGGGCGCGCGCGGCTGGTCCAGGGGTCTTTCGAGTTCGCCTCGGCGACGATCGCCTGAAGCTGCGCCTCGATCATCTGCATTTCCTGCGTGCCCTGAAGCGCCAGCAGTTCGAGCTTGGCTTTCTCGCGGGCAGCCTTGTCGGGAATGACCCTGTCGATGAGCGATGAGATCGGGGCGATGAGGGCATCGAGAAGGGGCATGGCGCGGCTCCAGCGGTTGCGAGTCGCGCTAAAATTTCACCAATATGGTTCGTGTAGGAAAGGCACTTAACCTATTCCGCGCCACTTTCGGCCAGCAGCCGCTGCGCCAGCACAAGATGCGGACGGTCCAGCATCGCGCCCTCCAAAGCGACGACGCCCGCTCCCGGATGGTCGGCGAAGGCTTGCACGACCGCGCGGGCATGGGCGAGTTCCTCCGCGCTGGGCGTGAAGGCGGCATTGATCGGATCGACCTGCGCGGGGTGGATGGCCAGCATTCCGCGAAAGCCCGCCGTACGCACCGCTCTGGCGCGGGCCTCCAGTGCGGGAAGGTCGCGGAATTCGGGCTGCACGGTTTCAATCGCGGCGACGCCCGCTGCCGAGGCTCCGATCAGGCACAGGCTGCGCGCCATCTCGTAGGTGTGGGCATATTCGCCATCGGGCCGCCGTTGCTCGCGCGCGCCGAGGGCAGAGGACAGATCCTCCGCCCCCCAGCTCATCGCCACCAGACGCTCGCGGCCGGGATAGGTGCCGGCATAGTCGCCGGTCCTGAACATCGCCGCCGCTGTCTCGGTCACGAGTGCGGCAATCAAGGTGCGCCCCTGCGGAATGCCGTGCGCGGCCTCGAGCGCGGTCAGGTAGTGGTGGAGCTGGGTGATATCGGCCGCCCCTTCCGCCTTGGGTAGGAACACGCCGCCCGGCCGCGCCGGGACGATAGCGGCAAGATCGGCGATGCAATCATGCGTGCTGACGGGATTGATCCGCACCCACAGCCGCGCCTTGTTCTGCGATGCTGCAATATGCTCGGCGACCATCTGGCGCGCGGCAGGCTTGTTTTCCGGCGCAACCGAATCCTCAAGGTCCAGCAGCGCGATATCTGCGGCGCTCGCTTCGGCCTTGCCCATCTTCTTCTCGCTGTCACCCGGAGCGAACAGCCAGGAGCGCATTTTCGGAAGGGCAGGGGCGTTATGGGGCATGGACATGATCCTCTCGGCACCCGCTTACGAAGCGCGCCTGCCGCTCGCAAGCCTAGAACGAGCCCTCGATATCGAAGCTGAAGATCGTCCCGAAGCGCCGCTCGCGCTTTTCGCTGAAGGCCGCAATCCCGGCTGCGCGGTTGCTGAACACGGTGCGCTCGAAGCGGTCCTTCTGGTTCATCAGATTGCCTGCACGTGCGCGCATCGTCATGCCGGCGACGTCCTTGTGCTCGAGAAAGGCGAAGCCTTGCGCAAAGCTCGGCTGGTCGAGCGACACCTCGTCGAGCCTCACAGAGCGCGCGACCTTCTTCCAGTCGCCCCGCACGCCGAAAGCCCAGGGCGTGTTCTGGAGATCATGACGCAGCCTGAAGTCGACTGAGAGCAGCTCGTTGCCCGAAATCTCGCGCAGCGTGCCGAGCAGCGGATCGCGCACGGTGCTGCTGGCCCAGGCTCCCCCGAGGTCGATGCGCGTCCCCTTCCATCCGACCCCGTCGGACAGCAGCGTCGCCTGGGTTTCCATCCCGTAGATGCGTGCCGAAGGCAGGTTGCCGGGCGCCTGCCCGCCGCCGGGGAGGGGGATCTGGTCGACCACATCGGCGAGGTTCTCGAGGTATCCGCTGACGGTGAGATTGCCGAGGGTGCCCATCCGCCAGCTTGCCTCGAGGTCAAAAACCCAGCTCTGCTCGGGCTTGAGGTTGGCGTTGCTGTCATCGGTGCGGCTCTGGTCGAGATCGACCGAGGCGATGAAATCGAAGAAATCGAGCTGGCCGACGACCCGCTCGACGCGACCAGCGATGTTAAGGTTCGGATCGACCTTCCAGTCGAGCGAGGCAAAGCCTTTGGGCCGCCAGAAGCTGCGCGTGAGCCCGAGCGGACCGGACTGGCTGATCCGCGAATACTCGCCCCCGGCTGATAGCTGGAGTTGCAGATCGCTCGCCAGCGCGCGGCTCCACGTCAGACCGCCATCGATGCGGTCCTCGTCGACGCGCGCCGTGGCACCGTCGAGATCGACCGGCTGGAGCACGCCGGCGGCATCGCGCTCCGAAAGGGCGGAGACGATGCTCAGAAAATTGCGTGCGCCCTCAAGCGCGGCGACGATGCTCCCGCCAGCGGCCCTGGCGGTGTATTCCGACCGCAGGATTGTCTCGCCGTCATCCGCGTCGCGCAGGAACAGCGATCCCTGTCTGGCGCGGCCGTCGGCGAATTCGGTGACCACGGCATTGGTGAAGGGGCTGTCTTCGTAGCGGTGGTAGCCGATCAGCTTGAGCCTGCCCGGACCAAGACCGAACTCGTAATCGGCGCCCAGCTCGTAGTTGAATTCGTCCTCGGTGCGGCGCAGCCGGCGGGTGCGCTCGAGGCTTCCGCCCGGTGGCCGCTGGAAGGAGATCTCGCGCTCGCGGTAGATGAAGCCCTGCGTCTGGGCGGTGAGGTTGAGGATGTTGCCGTTGTCCGCGGTGCGGGCGTAGGAGCCTGACAGGCTGATGCGGTCGGTGTTGAAGTTGGACTGTTCGTCGCGCAGCGCCGTGATCGTGCCGAAACGGTCGAACACCACCTCGGGCCCCTGCGCGCCGCGGCGGTTGGAATCATTGCGCAGCGCCAGCGTCCACTCGCTCTTGGTGCCGCTGCCGGCCAGCGCAAGACTGCCGGCGAGCAGGCGCGCGGGTGTGCCGAAGGTGCGGAATTCCGGTTGGTAGCGGAACTGGCCGCTCACCCGGCCACTTGCCCGGGTGACGACATTGAGCACTTGTCCGGTGAGGCCGCCGATACCCAGGCTCGCTCCATCGACCAGCTCGAGCCGGACCACGTCCTCGGCCGGGATGCGCCGGAGCGCCTCGACCGGCCCGTTCGCCTTGCCCGAGATGCGGCGGCCATTGATAAGCACATTGGCATCGGCCTGGCCCAGGCCGCGGGCCTCGTCTCCGTCCCGGATCGCGAAGCCCGGCACGTTGCGCGCCATGTCATGGGCGCTGCGCGGAGCGAAGCGGACGAAGAAATCCGGCGCGAAGGTGCTGCGGGTTGTGGACCCGGCGGTCTGGACATTGACTTCGGGCAGGGGTGGCCGAGGCGCGGCGTCCTGCCCTGCTGCAGGCACCGCAAGGCAGGCCACAAGGATAGCCAGAGCGACGGAAGAAGAGCGGGTCGGGGCGGTATCGGAGAGCCGGAGGAGCATTGCGCGGCGCTTGAGGTCAATTCCTCGCGGCTGTCGAGATCGCGCCTGCGCGCGTTCGTCGAAAGCGCCTCGCGGCTCGACCAACGCAAGGCACAGACCGAGCCGGGCATGAGGCATTCAGCCCCTTGACGATGGCGCCGTCGGATGGCTGGTCGCACCCGCGCGTCTTTCCGTTGGCCCCTCCTGATATCGGTTGCTATAGGAGACCCAACAGGCATCCAGCGGGGTAGCTAAGGTGGCGATCGCATTTTCAGTCAATGGCAAGCAGGTCGAGGTGGAGGCCGAGGCCGATACACCTCTGCTGTGGGTCTTGCGCGACGATCTCGGCATGACCGGAACCAAGTTCGGCTGCGGCATCGCAGCCTGCGGGGCCTGCTCGGTGCACGTCGATGGCGCGGTGACGCGCTCGTGCAGCGTGCCGCTCTCCGACATAGCCGGCAAGGCGGTGACCACGATCGAGGGGCTCAAGGCCGCTGACGGCACACTCCACAAGGTGCAGCAGGCCTGGATCGATGCGCAGGTGCCGCAATGCGGCTATTGCCAGTCGGGCCAGATCATGGCTGCGGTCGCGCTGATCGAGAAGGTAGGCTCGCCGACCGACGCGCAGATCGACGAGGCGATGACCAACATCTGCCGCTGCGGCACCTACCCGCGCATCCGCAAGGCGATCCTCGCGGCAACCGCCCAGGCTGCACAGCAGGGAGACGCGTGATGGCCGACAATCCCAATCCGAACGTCGATCTTCCCGAAACCGCCTCGCCCGAGGCAAAGCCCAAAAAGAAGGGCATCAAGCGCCGCATCTTCCTCGCCGGCTCGGCGCTGGTGGTCGGCGGTGGCATCTTCGGCGTGTGGTGGAGCGACAGCAGCGCGAAAGCGCGGGGCAAGGCGCTGATCGGCGGCGAGGGCAAGCAGGCCTTCGGTAGCGTCATGACCATTGCCGAGGACGACACGGTCACTGTCTATTCGCCCCATATCGATTTCGGACAGGGCTCGCAGACGGCCCTCGGCCAGATGCTCGCCGACGAACTCGATGCCGATTGGGACAAGGTCAGGATCGAGCAGGCTCCGGCCGACTTCGCTTTCGCCAACTCCGCTCTCGCCAAGGGTTTCCTGCCCACGATGACGGGCGACTTTGCCGCCGGGCTGATCCCCGATGCGGTGATCGGCATGATGGCCCGGGCGATGCCACTGATGATCACCGGCGGCTCCTCGGCGGTGCGCTTCACCGGCGAGGTTGCGATGCGCAGGACTGGAGCGGCGGTGCGTGCGGCGCTGCTTGCCGAAGCGGCCGACCGGCTGGGCGTGCCGGTGAGCGAGCTCACCGCTGGGGAGAGCCTCGTCACCCATGCAAAATCCGGCAAGTCGCTGCGCTATGGCGAGCTAGCGGCAGGCGCGGCCGGGCGATCGCTCGAGCGTGATCCGGTGCTCAAGTCGCGCGACCAGTGGAAGCTGATCGGCCAGCCGGTCGTGCGCCGCGACATCCCCTCCAAGGTCGATGGCAGCGCGGTCTACGGGATCGATTTCACGCTCCCCGACATGCGCGTGGCGACCATCGCCGCCGCCCCGGTGCGCGGCGGCAAGCTCGAATCCGTTGACGAGGCACCGGCGCTCGCGGTCAAGGGCGTCGAAAAGGTGGTGAAGCTGCCGGATGCGGTGATCGTCGTTGCCAAGGGTTACTGGCAGGCGAAGAAGGGCCTGGAGGCGCTATCGCCCAAATTCTCCGACGGCGGCCATGCGGCGGTTTCCACACCCGCGATTTACGCGGCGCAGGGCAAGCTGATGGCAGGCGGCAAGGCTGACGCCGAAGGTGGCTCGGGCGACGTGGACGGCGCTTTCGGAGCGGCCGGCGCGAAGCTGGTCGAGGCCGAATACCGTGTGCCCTTCCTCCACCACGCGATGATGGAGCCCTTCGCGCTTACCGGCCATTTCAAGGACGGGACGCTCCACCTGTGGGGCGGCATGCAGGACCCGCTCACCACCCGGACCAAGGCGGCCAAGGCAGCGGGGCTGGAGGTCGACAAGGTGGTCTTTACCCCGATGATCATGGGCGGCGGCTTCGGGCGGCGCTTCCCCGACCTCGTCGAGATCATCGATCAGGTCGCGGTGCTGGCGAAGCAGGTGCCCTATCCGGTCAAGCTGGTCTGGAGCCGCGAGGAGGAACTCACCCACGGCACTTACCGTCCGCAGTCCTCGGCCAGGCTCAAGGCCTCGCTGAAAGACGGGCAGATCACCGCGATGCGCATCGACTACGCGCAGAGCGGCAATGCCGAAGGCGAGGTGCCCTTCATCTACAACCTGCCCGCGACCTCGCGGCGCCATTTCGCCTACCAGTCGAACCAGATCGATGGCCCGTGGCGCTCGGTCAACGCGACGCAGCTCGGGTTCTATACCGAAAGCTTCATGGACGAGCTCGCCCAGGCGGCGGGCGAGGACCCTTACCGGTTCCGCCGCAAGCACCTTGCTGAAGGCTCGCGCCATGTCGCGGTGCTCGACGCGGTGGCCAAGCGCGCCGGCTGGGGCAGCCCTCTGCCCGTAGGCACGGGCCGCGGCATCGCCATCGTCGAGAGCTTCGGCACGATCGTTGCCGAGGTGATCGAGGCGAGCGTTAGGGACGATGGCAGCCCCAAGGTGCTCAAGGCCTATGCGGTGGTGGACTGCGGTACGACCATCAATCCGCTCAACGCCGATGCACAGATCATGGGCGGGCTCATCATGGGGCTCTCCTCGGCGATCGGCGAGGCTGTCACGCTGGAAAAGGGCGCGGTGGTGCAGAGCAATTTCGGTGACTACCCGATCCTCAGGCTCGCCGATGCGCCGCCAGCGGTGGACGTGCACTTCATCGAGAGCGGCGCTCAGACCGGCGGGATCGGCGAGCCCGGCCTGCCGCCCGCTTCGCCCGCCCTCGCCAATGCGCTGGCGGCAGCGACCGGCAAGCGCATCCGCAATCTGCCGCTGCTGACCCAGGCCAAGGCCTAGGCGTGGACGGCTGGTCGGCGCTGGTCCTCGCCGGCGGGGCGGGGCGGCGTTTCGGCGGTGAGGGGCGCGCGGGCAAGCTGCTCGCCGATCTAGATGGCGCGCCCGTGATCCGGCGGGTTGTCGAGGGCGCTTGCCATGTCCCCTTCGTCGAGGTGGTGGTGGTAACAGGGGCGGACAATGCCCGGGTGTGCGCCGCGCTCGCGGGGCAGCCGTGCCGCTTCGTCCATGCCAGCGATTGGGCCGAGGGAATGGCGGCAAGTTTGCGCGCCGGGATCAAGGCGACGGCGCCGGGGGCAAGCGGCGCTTGCGTGTTCCTTGGCGATATGCCGCTGGTGCCACCGAGCATTTGTCCGGCGCTTGCTGAGGCGGCCGAGCGTGCCGGCTATGCCGCAAGACCGCGGTGCGAGGGAAAGCCGGGCCATCCGGTCGCTTTCGCCCGCGCTGCGTTTGCCGATCTGCTGGCGCTTGAAGGTGATCGCGGGGCGACCGGCTTGCTGGCGGGGCGCACCGATCTTGCCTACATCGATACGGCTGACAGAGGCGTGCTGCTGGATATCGACACGCCTGACGATCTCCGTGCCGCCGCATGGGCGTGGAAGGCCTGTGCCACCTCGGCCACCAGCGACAGGGCGACCTCACGCGGGGCCTTGCCGAAGCCGTAGAGCCCGATAGGTGCCTTGAGGCGGTCAAGCTGCGCATCGCTTATGCCGTGTCCACGCAGTCGCGCAATCCGCCCCTCGAGCCGCGCGCGCGCGCCGATCGCGCCGATATAGAAGCCCTCGGAGCGGAGCGCCGCCGCGAGCCCGCGCTCGTCGTCCTCGCGGTCATGCGAAAGCACCGCGATCGCGGTCCACGGATCGGGCGGTACGGCGGCGAGCGCTTCGTCCGCATCGCCGCGATGATAGGCCATGCCGGGGAACGGCGCCGCTTCTGGCCCGCCGGGGGTGACCAGCATCACGTCCCAGCCGAGTTCGCGTGCCAGCGAGACCGCGGTCAGCGCTGCGCCGTCTTCGCCGATCACGATGAGCCGGAGCGGCGGCGCGAAGAGGCGGGTATAGCGCGCCCCGTCCCAGCTGTCCGTGCCAGCCTCGGGCGAAGGCACGGCATCGCGATGGCGTCCGTCGCTCGACCACACCACCGGGTGCCGCCTGCGCCATCCCTCCAGCAGTGCCGCGACCGCCGGTTCATCAGCCCCGACCGGTTCGACCAGAACGGTGATCCCCGATCCGCAGGCGAGCTTGATATCGATCCACGGGCTCCCTTCGCCATAGCGCAGCAATCGCGGCTCGCCCTCCACAAGCGCCGCGCGCGCATGGGCCGCGACGTCGGCCTCGATGCAGCCGCCCGAAAGAAAGCCCCAGTATTCGTCGTCGGTCACGAGCATCTGTGCGCCGACATCGCGTGGGGCCGAACCGTCGACCTCCACCAGAGTGGCAATCGCAAAGCGCTGCGGCAGCGCGGGGGCTGCAAGCAGAGCCTCGCGAATATCGTCAATCGGGGCGGCGAGACGCCAGCGGCTCATGCTCGGGCTTTCTGGCATGTGAAGAAGGGCGGAGCCTAGCCCGCGCGTCTGGCCCGCGCAATCATGCGCCGGGTCATCATGCGGGCGGCGCGAGGCGCCAGCGGCGCTCGGCGAACCACAAGGCGCCGCTTGCCAGAAGCCATCCGAGGAACCACGGCCAGCGGGGCCCCTGCTGTTCGGGCAAGCCTCGCGCAGCCGGAGCGCTTTGCGCGGCGGCCCAGAGGCTCGTTGCCTCGGCGATCTCGCGCGCTTTCAATGCCGCGAGCGCCTGATCGGGAAGGATGAGCACCGCGAATTCCTGATCTCTGCCGCGTCCTGGCTGGATGATCCGGTGGACTCCGGCCTGTGTCGGCCACCATGCCGCACAACCCGCTGGTCCAGCGGCGGGGTCAATGGCGAGCGCGACCGTCTTGCCGTCGGGGTCGATGATCCGCGCGCCTGGCGCGATGCGGCAGATCGTGCTGCGCTCTCCGGCAAGCGCCAGTGCGGGCACCGCTGGCAGGAAGGCGCTGCCGGGCCGTGCAACGGCGCTGACGGTGTCGCTCCACCACTGGTAATAGCGGTCCGACTGCCCCCCGAGCACCAGCGCGAAGCTGTTGGCAAGGGTCCACAGGGCGATCCGCCCCTCTCCGACCTGTTGCCAGCCGGCGAGCATGGCGCCTTCGGCATCCGCCACGGCGTCCACGACGTCGGGGCCGGTCTTCACCGCCCAGTGACCGAGTTCGGGGGCGGGATCATCGAAGGTGTTGAGGCCGTTCGCGGTGTCCGCCAATGCTGGCCCCCGCTGTGCTGCGAGCGCCTCGGCATCGGCGGCAAGCGGGGGCAGGGCGACGGGCAGGGCCTCGTCCCCGCCCTCGACGCCAAGGCCGAGAGCGCGCCAGCTCGCACGCGTGCCCGCGTCGGCCGGAGCGGTCATGCGCACGACCAGCCCGAGGCCGCCTGCCACCGCCTTCGCAAGCGCCGCGCGTCCTGTGCTGCCGAGCCTGGCGAGCGAGCGGTCATCGATGATCACCACATCGGCCTTGCGCAGGCTGGCCGGATCAAGGGTGACGCGCGTGTCGCTGCCGAGATCGGCGCCGCCGCCCGCGTCGAGCCGGCTGGCAAGGTCGATCCCCGCATCCTCGGCCCAGCGGCGCAGGAATTTGACCTCGGGCGAGGGCGCGCCGACCAGCAGCACGCGGATCGGCGCATCGGCGTAGGCGCGCAGCGGCACCGGGGTGTCGGACACCGGCCTTCCGCTGCGGTCACGCAGGCGCAGGGTGAAGGCGGCAAGGCCTGCCGCGCGCGCGGCGCCGCCGAGGGTGAAGCGCTGATCTGTGCCGATCGTGCGGCTATCGACCTGGCGTCCTGCCGGGTCGAGCAATTCGGCCGTGCCGCCCGCGAGCCCCGCTGTCTCGCCCGCCAGCGCGAAGCCTGCGCCCGCTGGCGTGTCGGCGGGTGGATCGAGCCGGACGAGGCCGCGCGGGTTGGGCAAAGGGACGAATTCGACCGGGAGCCCGACATCGGTGTCGCGGTCGCGCTGGGGCAGCCCGCGCCCGAAGATGCGGATGCGCCGGGCTTGCGGATGGCGCCGCAGTGCGGTTGCGAGATCGGGCACGCGCTCGGCATCGGCGAGGCGCGGCGCTTCGGGCAGAGCGATCAGTCGCTCGCCCGCCCCGGCGCGGGTATCCGCAGGGGTCTCGGCTGTGGCGACCAGCAGGGTTTCGCCGCCCACCGGCAGGCGCGGGGGAAAGAACGCGCAGTAGAGCAGCATACCGCTTGTCAGCATCAGTGTGGCGAGCACGCCCGCGCGCCAGTCGTGCCGCCACCATAGCAGCCGGACCGCGCCGCCGAGCGCGCCGAGGGCGATAACAAGGGTGGCGATGGTTCCGGGTGGCGCCATCAGCGCAGCCCTTTGGTGTAGCGGCGCCCGGTCGCACCGCCGTCGTGGCGCCGCCGCACCTGTGCAGGCGGGCGCGTGAGGACGGTCCACAAGGCACTGCGCAGCCTGTCACGTGCCGTGCGGGCAGCCGGTGCGCTGCGAAGGCCATCGATCGCGGCGAGCACCGCCAGCGGATCGCGCATCCGGGCACTGTTTCCGCGAACCCAGGCCTCCAGACCGCCGAGGTCGATTGTCCCCGGTCCGGCGAGTGCGCGCCAGGCTGTCGCCGGGACCGCGTCCTCGATCACGAAGGGCGTCAGCGCGGCACCGCCCGCGACGATGCCGGCGCGCTTGCCGGTCATGCGGCGGGCCATATCGATCGGCGGCTGGGTCGAGCCGATGCGCGGCAGATAGATCCGGCTGGCCTGCTGGACCTTCTTGATGAAGTCGAGCGCGCGGTTTTCGAAGGGCAGCGCCTTTTCCGGCTCGCCCGAGCGCAGGTGCAGTTCGGCCTCCCACATTGCGTCGAGCGCGCTTTTGAGCAGGGCGCGGGTACCGGGATCGAGCAGCGTCGCCGCCTCGCTCTCGTCATGGGTGTGGCCGTATTCGGCGAGCACATTGCCGAGCCCGCCGAACACGGGTGCGTCGCTTTCCTCGCCATGATCATGGCCGTCGCCATCGTAATGCTCGGGCTCGGCGGCTTCGTCCTTGTCGGAGGTGGGCATCGGCGGGCGCGGGGTCTCCTCGGCCTCCATCCCGACGAACTGGCCATAGCGCAGGCGCAGCAGGCGCTGGTCGACGCCGATCGTGTCCGAGGCGACGAGGAAATCGTCGACGGAGAGCTTGCCGCGCCTTTTGATCAGCGCCTCGGTATCGATGATGACCTGGCGCTGGCTGCGGAAATAGGCCGGCATGGTCTGCTTGGCCATGAGCTCGAGACCATCGGCGTTGGCCGGAACCGGCGCAGGCCAGCGCAGGATCACGCCCGGGCCGCGCACCACGTGGCGAGCGGGCGAACGCGTGTCGGCAATCGTGAGCTGGGCGACAAGATCGCTGCCCGGCTGGAGACCGAAACCTGCGAGATCGAGGTCGACCACGAAGCGCCTGCGCTTGGCATCGCCGGTACCGGTCACCGTGCGACTGCGTTCGGTAAAGCTGATATTCTCGCCTTCGCCGACGGCGGTGGTGAGGGTCAGGCGTGCGAGCGGATCGACCGCATAGTCATCGCTCGCCTCGAACACCACGCGCCAGCGGCGCTGGCCCGGTGTGATGAGAACCAGACCCGAGGCGGGCGCGATCACCTGCACCTGCGGCGGCTCGTCGGCGATGGGCTCCAGCCGATGCGGCGCGCGGGTGACCTGCCTCCCTTGCGCGGTGACATGGTAGAGCGCAGGCACATCGAGCCGCAGCGCGCCCTCCCAACCATCCGGACTCGATGCGAAGGCTATGCTCTGCCCGCCGACCAGTTGCACGCCCGCCGACCGGGCCTGCGGGGCGAAGGCGAGCGTCCATTCAATCCGTGAGCCTTGCGGAGCGCGCACGTCGAGGCTCTGGGCGTAGCGTGCGGGCAAGCGGGTGTAGGCTGGGGGCACGACCCTGACCCGGAAGCCGGTCAGGCGCGGCTCGCCTTCGGCGGCGGTGCTTGGCTCCGCACGGGTGAGCGGCGGCGGGGCAGGATCGGGCTCCGGCCAGAAGAGCGTGGCGGCGAGGGCCAGCGCGCCCGCCAGCCATGTGGCGGCGATGCCGCGCCGCGACCAGTCGTCCGCAAGGCTGGCAGGGTCGAGCGCCGCAATCCGTGCGGCAATGCGTTCAGCCTGGAGGCGTTCAAGCGGGGCAAGTTCGGGCTTGGCGAAGATCAGCGCGGCGCTGTCCTCGAGGCTCGCCTCGCGGGCATTGAGGCGGCGCACCAGCCACTCGCGGTCAAGCCGGCTTACGCGGTGGCGCGCGGCGAATGTGATGACGAGAACACCGGCCAGCAGCGCAGCGAAGGCCGGCCACAGGCCGCCGAGGCGCCAGCCGAGCGCGGCAAGCGCTACTGCTGGCGGGCTCCCGATCAGCACCGCATCGGCGGCGGCGCGTCGGCGGGCGGGGCTGGCCCAGGCGGCGAAATCCGGCTCGCGGCTCATGCGGCGAACCTATGCTGGCGGGTGGCGAGCCAGCGCTCGGCGAGAAAGGTCAGCGCGATCAGCAGCGTCAGCCACGGTGCCAGATCGCGCGGCGGCAGGGGATAGGGATCGGCGCCCGCCACCGGAGCGAAGGCCGCCGCAGCGACGCGCGCGGGCGGCGGGGCGGGCGGTGTGACGAGATCGCGCAGGGTGGCGGCGAAGTCGGGTGCGAGCAGTTCGGGCATGGCAGCGGGCCGCAGCGGCCGGGTGAAGCGCATCACTTGCCCCGCGCCAAGCGGAGCGCCCTCCACCAGCGTGTCGCCCCTCGCGTCGCGCCACAAGGCAGCAGTCGCCGCCGGCATCGCGACCTCGGCCGCCTCGCCCAGAAGCGCAGTGCCTCCCTCGCTCACCCAGTCGGTGACGGCCGCGGGGACCGGCCCGGGAACGAGCCATACCAGCACCTGATCACGCGGCGGCAGGTCCCGGCCCGCGCCGGCCGTGATGTGGGACGACCCGCTCCATGCCGCCGCCGCTGCGCGCAGGTAGCGCAGCGGAGCCTCGCCGCCCGGGGCATGGCGCACAGCCAGCGTCGGGGCGGCAAAGGGGGCGGGGCCGGGTCCGGGCGTGCCGCGGCCGACGATGCGCCAAGTCACCGTGCGGGTGAGATGCAGCGGTTCGGCATCGACGCCTTCCAGCACGGGCGGGACCAGGATCGTCAGCGGCGCGCCTGCGGGAAGTTCGGCGTCGAACTGGCGGATCAGGCTCGAGACCGTAACGCGGGCGGGCGGGGTAGCGGCCTCCAGCGCAGGAAAGCCCGGGGCGATCCATCGCAGGTCTGCCTCGGGCCCTGCGGCTGCGGTAGCAGCGGCCGGATCGATGCCGGGTGCCACGAGGACGCGCGGCGCATCCCCGTCGAGGCCCGGCAGCGCTGGCCGCGCCAGGAGCAGCCCCAGCAGGGCGACCAGCAGCAGCCGCAGCGCGAGCAGCAGCCATTCCTCGAAGCGGATGCGGCTGCGGGGCCGGGTCAGGATGTCGAGCCAGCGCAGCGCGGCGAAATCGACCGGGACCTCCTCGGTGCGGCGATGCAGGTGGATCAGCAGCGGAACGATAAGTGCCGCAAGGGCGGCAAGGCCCAGCGGGGCCAGCAGCAGCGGCGTCACGTCGGTACCGTTCCGCGTCCGAACAGGACGTGCAGGGGGCGATCGACGGGTTCGTCGAGCACCACGGCAGCATGGCGTATGCCCGCGGCATCGAGGCGTTCGTCGAGCGCCTTGCCGGCGGCGGCGAAGCGGGCGAGGAAGGTCTCGCGCAAGGCCGCGCCATCGCTCACCAGCTCCGCGCCGCTTTCCTGCTCGCGAAAGCGGAAGCCGCCCTCGAAAGGAAAGTCGCGCTCCTCGACGGTGAGGAGCTGGATCGCCAGCACTTCGCGGCCTGCCTTGGCGAGGCGCTCGATCAACGCGATGCCGCTTTCGTCGAAACAGTCACTCAGGAAAATGACGAGATCGCGCGCGCCGACCCGCTCCCACAGCGGTGCCAGGGTCGCAGCCGCGGGAAAAGTGCCGGTGCCCTCGAGACGCGCCAGCTCCAGCTGGAGGCGCTCGAACTGTCCGCGCCCGCGATGGGGTTCGGCGAGGCGCAGGCCGTTTTCGTGCAGGACCATCCAGCCGAAGCGGTCGCCCTGCATCAGGGCCACATCGGCGATGCACAGCGCCAGCAGCTTGGCCGCATCGAGCCGCGACCAGTCCGGCCGCGCGCGGTCGGCCTGCGCCATCGAGCCGCTCGCATCGATCAGGATCCAGACCGCGAGCGGGCTTTCCTCCTCGGCCTCGCGGACGAAGAACTTGTCCGAGCGGGAGAACAGCTTCCAGTCGATGCGGCGCGGCTCGTCGCCCGGCTCGTAGGCGCGGTATTGCGCGAATTCGAGCCCTGCGCCCTTGCTGCGGCTGGCGTGCATGCCGAAGCCGCGCGTCCCCGCCATGCGCCGCGGCACCAGCGACAGGCGCTTCAGCCGGCTGCGCACCTCGGGCGGGATGGTGAGCGGCGCGCGGGCCATGGATCAGGCGGTCGGTGCAGGGATATGTGCGAGGAGGGCAGCGACCACATCGTCGGCGCTCTTGCCCTCGGCCTCGGCGGCAAAGGAGAGCAGCAAGCGGTGGCGCATGACCGGCGCGGCGAGCGCGGCAATGTCCTCGCGCGTCGCGGCAAAGCGCCCGTGGAGCAGCGCACGCGCCTTGGCGCAGAGCACCAGGGCCTGTCCGGCACGCGGCCCTGCGCCCCAGCGCACATAGCTTTCGACCTCGGCGGGTGCTGCCGGATCGCCGGGACGCGTCGCACGCACGAGCGTTGTGATCCAGCCGAGCAGATCGTCGCTGAGATAGACCTCGCGCACATGGCGTTGCAGCGCGATCACGTCCTCGGCGCGCATTACCTGCGGCACGGCATCCTCGGCGCTGCCGGTGGTGCGGGCGAGGATGGCGCGCTCCTCGGCAGCGGTTGGATATCCCACGCGCACGAGCAGCAGGAAGCGGTCGAGCTGGGCTTCGGGCAGGGGGTAGGTGCCGGCCTGTTCGAGCGGGTTCTGCGTCGCCAGCACGAAGAAGGGGCGTGGGAGCTGGTAGGTCTGCCCGCCGTAGCTGACGGTCTTCTCCTGCATTGCCTCGAGCAGCGCGGCCTGGGTCTTGGGCGGCGTGCGATTGAGTTCGTCGGCAAGCAGTAGATTGGTGAACACCGGACCCTGCTGGAAGCGGAACGAGCGGTGGCCGGTGCCGTGGTCCTCCTCCAGAAGCTCCGTGCCCAGAATGTCGCTGGGCATCAGGTCCGGGGTGAACTGGACGCGGTGAAAATCGAGCTCGAGGGCTTCCCCGAGGGTGCGCACGAGCAAGGTCTTGCCGAGCCCCGGCACCCCCTCGAGCAGGCAGTGCCCGCCTGCGAGCAGGCCGATGAGCAACTGGTCGACCACATCGGTCTGGCCGACGATCGCGGTGGCGATCGCGCGCTTGAGTTCGCCGAGCCGTGCCGTCAGCCGCTCGATATCCGCCGCGCTTGCCGGAGCCTGTTCTGCCACTTGCCTATGTTCCCCCTAGTTGGTGAGCGCGTACATGATGATGTTGACCCCGAAACGGGTGTTGTCCTCGGCCAGGAAGCGCTTGTTGCGCCAGTCGTAGTCCCACTCGCAGCCGTAGTCCTTGTTGCTGTAGAGCAGGCCGAGCCGGCCATTGATAGTGATGCCCTTGAGGTAGTCATGGACGATGTCGTCGCCCCAGCCGTTCAGTTCGAAGCTGGTCGCGGGCGGGCCGGAAAACTTGAAGAAGCTGGTGTAGAGCGGGTGTGTGTTGGGCAGCTTCTTCAGCGCGTCGGCGCCGAAGATGCTCGCGATCTGCGCCTCGAAGGACTTGGCGAAGAGGCCGTCGATGTCGTGGTTGCAATCATCGACAAACACGAAGCCACCATTGCGGACATATCGTTCGAGATTGCGGCGTTCGGGTGCGGAGAATTCGACCGCCTTGTGCCCGGCGAGGTAGCAGAACGGGGCAGAGAGCATCTTCGGGTCGCCGAGGTCGACAACATGCTCCTGGGGATCGATCCGCAAGGTGGTGTAGTCGATCAGCGAGGTGATCAGGTTCGCCGGCATCCGCTGGTCGACGTTCCAGTCGCCCGAATTGTACCTGAGCCGCGTGAACCAGAAGTCGTAGCCGCCCGCTGCGGTCCCGCCCGGACGCGGCCCGGCAGCGGCCAGCGCTCCCGGCATGACCGCGCCGGCCAGCGCGCCGCCCATCAGGCGCAGGACATCGGCGCGGGTCATGGCCATGCTGCCCTCCGTAACCCGCGCGCACGATCCTTCCGGTCAGACAGCGTCCGACAACGAGGTGAAGGTGAAGTCCCTGATCTTCAGGGCCGGGATCAGCATCGAGCTTCCCTCGTCGGCCTTCACGCGCACCGAGCGGCCCAGTTCCTCGATGTTGTTGAGCATGATCACCGGGCTTTCGTTGAAGCGGAAGTTCTTGATCGGGTACTGGAGCTGCCCGTTCTCGATGTAGAAGGTGCCGTCCCGGGTAAGGCCGGTCAGCAGCACGGTCTGCGGGTCGACCATCCGGATGTACCAGGTGCGGGTCACGAGGATGCCGCGCTCGGTGCCGGCCACCAGTTCGGCAGTCGACTTGGTGCCGCCTTCCATAATGATGTTGCCCCAGCTGGCATTTTCGGGCTTGCCCTGCTTTTGCGCCCAGTACCGGGAGTAGTCGAGATTGGCGACCTTGCCGCCTTCGACGATCGCAATCTTTTCACGCGCCAGGCCTTCGCCGTCCCAGGGCAACACCGAGACTTCGGGGTGCCAGGGATCGGTGTAGATGTTGACGCGCGGATCCATGATCTGCTCGCCGATCTTGTTGCCGCCGCCCTGCTTGCTGAGGAAGCTACGCCCTTCATCGGCCGACCGTGCATCGAAATAGTTCATCATGAAGCTGACCAGGCCCGCGACGGCCGCCGGCTCGAGGATCACGGTGTATTTGCCGGGTTCGAGCGCCTTCGCATCGACCGAGGCCGCAGCCTTGCGCATCGCGATCTGGACGTCGGCACCGGCATCGAACTTGCTCACGTCCTTGACGTTGGTTCCGACCCAGCCCGAACCGCGCCCGTCCTCGGTGCGCACGGTGCAGGTGTAATCGGCAAAAGTCGATTGCTGGTAGCCGAAATTGCCGTTGGAATTGGCGTGGGCAAAAAAGCTGTGCCCGTCCTCGAGGAAACCGGCCGCGACCAGTTTCTGCTTGCGGCAGGGCAGGATCGAGGCTTCGGCGATCTTGGCCCGGGCCTCGGCCGTCAGCGCGGCGGTCGCCTCGCTATAGGTCTGGGTCGGCTTGTAGGTCTGCTTGCCGACGACCGGCATGAATTCCGGGTTCTCCGGTGCCAGCCTGGCGAGGCTCTCGGCCCGCCGCACCACGCGCTCGAGCGAGGCATCGTCGAACTGGTTGATGGTGGCCGTGCCCACGCGCTTGCCGAAAGAGACCTGAACGCCAAGCTCGGTGTCATCGACGATGCCCGAGGTCGAGATGTCATTGCGGGCGAAACGCACATTGCCGCTGATACCGCCGCTCAGTTGCGCGCTGATCTGATCGGCCTTCGACAGGGCGATGACCTTGTCGAGGATCGTTTTCGCTTGGGCTTCCGAAAGAATGCTCATTGCTGCTTCTCCTGCGCCTGGCTCAGCCCAGCGAACGGGCAGTGTTGATGACGTTGATCCCGTCGAAGCGGGTGGTGGACGAGCCGTGGCTCACGGCCGAGACCTGGCTCGGCTGGCCCTTGCCGTCGAAGAACGAGCCGAACATGCGGTAATCGCTCTCGTCGCAGATCGCCGAGCACGCGCTCCAGAACTCGGGCGTGCGCATCTGGTAGGCGACATCCTCGATCATCGGGCCGAGCTTGCCGTTCTTGATCTCGTAGAACACCGTCCCGCCGAACTGGGCGTTGTAACGCTGCTGGTCGATCGAGAAGGAACCGCGGCCGGCGATGTAGATGCCGTTCTCGACCCCGGCGATCATGTCGGCCGGCGAGAGCTTGGCCTTGCCCGGCGCGAGGCTGACATTGGCCATCCGCTGGAACTGCACCGAGGACCAGCTGTCGGCATAGCAGCAGCCGTCGGATTCGCCCTTGCCGAGGATGTGCGCCTGGTCGCGGGTGGCCTGATAGTCGACCAGGATCCCGTCCTTGACGAGGTCCCAGCGCTTGGTTTTCACGCCTTCATCGTCATAGGCGACCGCGCCCAGCGAGCCGGGCTGGGTCTTGTCGGCGAAGAGATTCACGATCTCGTTGCCGTATTTGAACTTCGCGTCGCGCTTGTCGATCGTCGCGAAGCTGGTGCCGGCGTAGTTGGCCTCGTAGCCGAGCACACGGTCGAGCTCGAGCGGGTGGCCGACGCTTTCGTGGATGGTGAGGCCAAGGTGGTTGGGATCGAGCACCAGGTCGTACTTGCCGGGCTTGACCGAAGGCGCCTTGAGCTTGGCCTGCGCATCCTTCGCCGCCGCGATCGCGTCTTCCTTCATGTCGTAGGACATGCCGTAGGTGGTGAGGCCGTTCGAGAGGACGAACTTGTCCTCGGCGCGCCCGTCGAGATATTCGTAGCCAAGGCCCATCGGTGCCGAGAGGCCCTCGCGCGTGCGGAACTTGCCGGTCGCCTTGTCGACCGCAGTTGCTATCAGCGGCGCCCAGATCCGATGCACGTCCTGATCGATGTAGGACCCGTCGGTCGAGGCGAAGTATTTCTGCTCGTTGACGAGGAACAGCATCGAGTTGACGAAGCTCGCGCCGGCACCCAGCGCGGCCTCGTTGACCGACATGAGGAGGCCGACCTTATCCTCGATCGGCACTTCCATCGCGTTCTTTTTGATCGGTGTGCGCCAGCTCACCTCGCCGACGCCCTTCGTCGGGGCAAGCTGGACGGGAGCCGAAAGGAAGCGTGCATTGGCCTTGGCGATCGCGGTGGCCTGACGCGCGGCGGCGGCGACTGCGTCCTCGGTCATCTCGTTGGTCGCGGCAAAGCCCCAGGAGCCGTCGGCGATCACGCGCACGCCGGTGCCGGAGCTTTCGGTGTTGACGATGTTCTCGACCTTGCGCTCGCGGGTGATGACGAACTGGCGCAGATAGCGCCCGACGCGCACGTCACAGTAACTCGCGCCGGCTGCGGTCGCCGCCGAAAGCGCCGCATCGGCAAGGCGCTTCTTGACGGCCACATCGATGGCGTCCTGGAGCTGTTCGGCCGCAATCACCTTGCCGAAGAAGGACGGCGCCAGTGCAGCGCCCGTGAACATGCTGCTGAGCGCAAGAAAATCGCGTCTGTCCAAAGTGAAGCTCCTTCGGGTTGCCTGTCTCGCTGTTGCGCGGAAAGCGGCTGTTGCCGGGACTGCGCGCTTGCACGGGCGGGGTAATGCCGCTGCCCCGTTGTCCGGTCAAACCGTTTGGCGCAGGGGATCGACGGAAGACTTTGGCAGCCGACGAACGCTGCACCCCTGCGCGCTGCCGCCAGCGCCTTCCTTATGGAGAAAAATGGAGAAAACCCGGCAAGGCACGGGTGATTGCGCAGGCCGGCACGAGCGTGTCCTTCATATACCATTGATATCACGAAGGACTTGGGAGCAGAGATGGTGCCTCATCGGGTGCCGTGCGCCCGTAGAAGTCGGCAAGTAGCCGCGCGCACGGCATCGGGCATCGACCTCGACATCCGCGACGATGGCGCCGGGTTCACCGGGGACCCGCCGCCGCATCCCCGGACCCTTGCGGAAAGATCGCGCGCCAATGGCGGCCAGCTCACAGTCTTCAACAGCAAGCCCGGCGCACACTTGCTCATCAACCTGCCCGATCGGAACCACCCATGATCAATGTTCTTGTCGCCGACGACCATCCGTTCCTGAGGGCCGGCATCGAATCCGTGCTGCGAGCAGTCGGCATGTCGATTGTGGCTTCAGTGGATGACGGCAACGCCGCGCTGGAGGCGATTGCCGATCATGATCCCGATGTGGTGGTGCTCGACGTCGCCATGCCCGAACGTGACGGGGTCTCCACCCTTGCCGCGATGCGGGCCCGGGGAGACACGCGGCCGGTGGTCCTGCTCACCGCGAATATCGACGACCAGCAGTTGCTCGCGGCGGTCCGTCACGGGGCGAATGGCATCGCGCTGAAGGAGGACGCCGAGGAATTCGTGATTGACTGCATCCGCAGCGCCAAGGAGGGGCGCGACAGCATCGACACGCGCCTGGCCAAGCGTATCGAGGATCTCAGGACGGGGACCAGGCCGTGTCGCAGCTTCGACAAGCTGGGGCCGCGCGAGAAGCAGATCGTCGAGTGTGTCGCGCGGGGCCTGCGCAATCGCCAGATCGCCGAGGAGCTGTCTATGACCGAAGGCTCGATCAAGGTTTATCTCCACACCATCTTCGGGAAGCTGAACGTGCGCACGCGCACCGAACTCGCCATTCTCTATCACGAAGAGGCCATCTGACCGGCGCGGCCGGTTTTCCGAGACTGAAGGGTAAATTCCACTGGTCGGGACGAGAGGATTCGAACCTCCGACCCCCACACCCCCAGTGTGATGCGCTACCAGGCTGCGCTACGTCCCGTCACCAGTGGAGCGGGGCCTATAGGAGCGGGCGCGCGGGCTGGCAAGCGTCCTTGTTGTGATCGCGCTGACGCGCGATGCAGACCTCCCGCCCCGCCTCCCCGCCCGGCCACCAATAGTACCACTATGTTATGGTTGCCGGGCGGGGAGGCGGGGCGGGAGGTCTGCGCCACCAAAGGTGGCCGAATGATTGCTCCCTTCTTGCATTGCTGCTAGGCGCGCCCACTTGAGCGCAACGGACGCACGTCTCGCGCCGGAAACTCGGGATCTGACAGGCCTTATCGCATGACCATCGACCTTCTCGCCGCCGCGGGCGCGGGTGCTGCCGCAGCGCCGCCCGCATGGATCAGTTTCCTGCCGATCATCGGCATGATCGTGATCTTCTGGTTTCTCATCATCCGCCCGCAGATGAAGCGGCAGAAGGAGCACCAGCAGAAGATCGCCGCAGTCAAGAAGGGCGACCAGGTCGTCACCGCCGGCGGGCTCGTGGGCAAGGTCGTCAAGGTCGACGACACCTATGCCGAGCTTGATCTGGGCCCCAATGTCCGCGTCAAGGCGATCAAGGCGACGCTCGGCGACATCATCCCGCCCGGCGGCTCGCCCGCCAACGACTGATCCGTCCGGTTCGTCTTCAGAATTCCTGCGTGTGAGACCCTGACGCAATGCTCGACTTTCCCCTCTGGAAGAAGCTCTCGCTGTGGGCGGTGACGCTGGCTGCCGCCCTGCTGGCGCTGCCTTCGCTGGCCGGCGTGGCGGGGCTGCCATGGCCTGCCGCTCTTCCCAACCCCCAGGTCAACCTCGGGCTCGATCTTGCTGGCGGCTCGCACCTGCTGCTCGAGGCCAAGGCCGACGATGTGCGTGCGCAGCGGCTCGACAACATGGAGGAAAGCGTCCGCCAGCTTATGCGGAACGCTTCCCCGCGCATCCGCATCGGTGATGTCTCGACGGCGGACGGCAAGCTGTCCTTCATGCTCGAGAACGCGGCCGACAGCGATCGGGCCCGCGGCCTGATCGAGCCCGCGATGCAGGGCGCGACGACCGTGCGCGAATGGGAATTGCAGGTGGTCGATGGCCAGCGCATCGTGCTGAGCCAGACCGAGGCCGGCGTCGAGCAGGCGATCGACGATGCCATGGACAGCGCCACCGAAGTCGTGCGCCGCCGCATTGACGAGCTCGGCACCCGCGAGCCCACGATCATCCGCCAGGGTGACACGCGCATCGTCGTGCAGGTGCCCGGTCTCCAGGATCCCGATGGGCTCAAGCAACTGCTCGGCCAGACCGCGCAGCTCGAATTCAAGCTGGTCGATCTCAATGCCCTGCCGAGCAATGTCGCGGCAGGGATCGCGCCGGCCGGCAGCGAGATTTTCCCCTTCGCGCCCGGAACGCCGGGCGAGGGGCAGTTCCTCGCGGTGCGCCGTCTTGGCGGGATCCGCGGCGAGAACCTCACCGGGGCACAGGCCGGGGTCGACCCGCAGAACAACCGCAACGTCGTCAACATCGCCTTCGACGCGCAGGGCGGGGCCAAGTTCGCTAAGCTCACCACCGAGAATGTCGGCAAGCCCTTCGCCATTATCCTTGACGGGCAGGTGCTCTCCGCGCCGAATATCGAGAGCGCGATCGTCGGCGGGCGGGCGCAGATTTCCGGCAGCTTCACGCCTGAGAGCGCCAACCAGCTGGCCATCGCCCTGCGCTCTGGCGCCTTGCCGGTGCCGCTGGCGGTGGTCGAGGAACGCACTGTCGGACCGGACCTCGGCGCGGACTCCATCCGCAAGGGCCTGCTCGCAATGGGCATCGGCAGCCTTGCGGTGATCGTGCTGATGATCGCGACCTATGGCCGTTTCGGCGTCTATGCGACCACGGCACTGGTGTTGAACGTGCTGATGCTGCTGGGCCTGATGGCTCTGGGCGGCTTCACTCTGACCCTGCCGGGGATCGCCGGCTTCGTCATCACCATCGGCGCGGCGGTCGATGCCAATGTGCTCATCAACGAGCGCATCCGCGAGGAGCGCTCCCGGGGGCGCAAGGTCGTCTCCGCGGTCGAGACCGGCTACAAGGAAGCCAGCCGCGCGATCTGGGACGCGAACCTCACCAACGTCATTTCGGGGGTGGCGCTGTTCGCCTTCGGTTCGGGTCCGGTGAAGGGCTTCGCGGTGGTTCTCGTGATCGGCATCGTCACCTCGGTTTTCACCGGCGTGACCCTGACCCGCATGTTCGTCGCCGGGTGGCTGCGCAAGGCGCGCCCCAACGACATCACCATCTGAGGAGCAAGCCGCATGAAACTCCTGAAGCTTGTCCCCGACAACACCAACATCAAGTTCCTGCGCCTGCGCGTGCCGTTCTTCGTGCTCAGCCTCGTGCTGATCTTCGGCAGCTGGGCGGCGGTCGCGGTCAACGGCCTCAATTTCGGCGTCGATTTCGCCGGGGGGCAGGAAGTCCGCATGACCTTCACCCAGAACAAGACCGCCCCGATCGCCTCTCTGCGCGAGCTGGTCGGCGGTCTGGGCTATGGCGAGCCGGTGGTGCAGGAATTCGGCGCGCCCAACCAGGTCTCGATCCGCGTTGCTCTGCCCGAGGGCACCGAGAACACGCCCGGGGCTGCCACCGCGATCGGCGACAAGGTGATCGCCACCGTGACCGCGGCCTATCCCGATGCGCGCAAGGACGGCAACGACACCGTCTCGGGCAAGGTCGCCGGCGAGTTCCGCAACCAGGCGATCATCGCGCTGGCCGCGGCGATGGCGGCGGTGGCGGCCTATATCTGGATCCGCTTCGAATGGCAGTTCGGCGCGGGCGCGATGTTCGCGCTGGTGCACGACGTATCGGTCACGGTCGGGCTCTTCGCCATCACGCAGATGGAGTTCAGCCTCCAGATCGTCGCCGCGATCCTCGCGATCATCGGCTATTCGCTCAATGACACCATCGTCGTCTACGACCGCATCCGCGAGAACCTCAAGAAGTTCCGCAAGATGCCGCTGCCCGAGCTCCTCGACCTTTCGGTCAACGAGACGCTGGCGCGCACGATCATGACCTCGCTGACGCTGTTCGTGGCGCTGATCCCGCTGCTGTTCTTCGGTCCCGAGAGCCTGTTCGGCATGGTCGCGGCGATCACCGTCGGCCTGTTCATCGGCACCTATTCGTCGATCTACATGGCCGGGGCCCTGCTGATCTGGATGGGCGTGACGTCGAACAGCTTCGTGCCGACCGAGACCGCCACCGACCGCCAGGAAAAGCTGGCGCGCGGGGACGGGTAAGGGGATCGGGTCAGCGCGTTCGCAAGCGAACGGTCTGCGCCTCGGTCAGGTGGCCAAAAGCCGCTCGTAATGCGCCGCCAGCGCGGCGGCGTTCGCGTCCCAGCTCAGCCCCTCGACCAGCGCCGCGACATTCTCGCGCGGGGGCGGGGCCTTGAGAATCGCGTTGATCCCGGCAGCCACAGCCTCGGGTGTGCGCCCGACAAGGCGACCGGCCACGTCCGAGGCAATCAGCTCGCGCGCCGCTCCGACATCGCTCGTCACCACCGGCGTCCCGCAGGCGAGCGATTCTACCCAGACATTGGCCATCCCCTCCGCCGCGCTGGGCAGCACCGAGACATCGGCCGCCGACAGGATCAGCGGCATCAGATCGTGATCGACCGCTCCGGCGAAGAACACCCTGTCTGCCACGCGCTGGCTGGCGGCAAGAGCGCGCAGTCGGCCCAGATCCTCGCCTGTGCCCGCCAGCACCAGCCGCGCCCCCTCGACCAGCCGCAGGGCGCGGATCACGATCGCCTGCCCCTTGCGCTCGGTGAGCGCGCCCGCGCACACGACAAGCGGCGCATTGTCGGGCATGGCAAAGCCGAGCTCCTCCGATAGCTGGCGGCGCAACCGGGTGTGGTTGAAGGGCCGGAAGCGGTCGCGGTCGAGCCCGGCGGGCAAAAGCGTGATGCGGGCCGGGTCCACCCCCAGCGCCGCCAGCTGCGCGGTCGAGGCGCGGCTGACCGCCAGCAGCCCCCGTGCAGCCTGTGCCGCCGCGACCATCTGGCGGCGCGCATGATCCTGCCCGCTCCAGCGCGCAAGTTCAGGCCCGCGCGCCATGACCGAAAGCGGCAGGCCGAGCGCTCGGGCGACCTCGGCAGCGGCAGGGCCGTCGGGGAAGAACAGCTGCGCATCGACCAGGTCGATCGGGCTCTCGCGATGGATGTGCTGGGCCAGCGGCAATACGGCCCGGGCCATGGCGGCCACGTTGCGTCTGGCGCCGATGCCCGGAAGCAGCGTGTAGCGGGCGCGATGGACAGTGACACCACCCTCTCTCGCCACTTGGGGCAGCCCGGCAAGCGCGCGCGAGCGACCCAGGGCGAGCGGCGACAGGCCGATGGGGTTCACCACGCTCACCTTCCAATCGCCGCGCTTTGCCAGCGCCTCGACCGAGCGCGCGACGAAGGTGCCACGGCGCGGATCAAGCGCGTTCGGATAGAGGGTCGAAAGGACGAGGACGTGCTTCATGGCCCTCCGGTTCAGATCGCGCGGACGAGCATGAAGGCTACCGCGATCCACGCAGGTTTGTCGACCACCACCTGCTTTTGCCCTGCGCCGGGCGGAAGCAGGCCGACCTTGCCGTCGCGGTAATCGATCAGCCGGCCGAAGCCGAAGCGGCCGCCGGGCCGCGGGACAAGGCAATCCCGGTTGATGGCGCGGCTGACTGCCAGAGGGTCGGCATCGGGAGCCAGCGGGCGCAGCCACACGAGATCGCCGCTACGATATTCACCCATGCTGGCATCGACCGCGAGGACCAGCGGGGCAGGTCCGTCCTCGCTTGCCAAAGCGCCCGGCAGCAATGCCTCGCGCGGGGCACCGAGCGGCTCCGGGCCTGCGGGCCCGAGCTCGGCAACGATGGTCGGCACCCTGGCCGTCGGTTCGCGCATCAGGGCAGCGGGATCGACCTCGAGAGCGGCGGCGATGCGGTTCATCCAGGTCAGCGAGAGCGAACGCATTCCGGTCTCGAGCCGCCCGATGGTCTGCGCCGTCGTCGGCGGCGCGCAGGCCGCGGCGAGATCGGCGAGGGTCATCCCCTTGGCCTTGCGGATGTCGCGGATACGGTTGTTCATGTCACGCCCTCACGTAGCAGACCGGCAGGATGCAAAAGCGGCCGCCGTTATAACCAGATTGGTTTTTTCTTTCCTACAGCCAATCCGGTTTGGCAAGCCCTTGCACGCACTAGCGAAAGGGAAGCCCATGGAACGCCAGTTGGTCGAACGCGAACTCACCTCCGAAGGACCGCGCCGCGCGCGGGTCAAGCCCGGCGGGCGGCGACCGGCGCGCAGCGTGACGATCAATCTCGCCGAGAGCCCGCTGGTGTGGCTCCATGCCCGCGGGCATCTCTCCGACCGCCTGCTCGACGCAGGCGAGGCGCTGCGGCGCGACTACGAAACCGCACAGCTTTCCCCCAGCGTCACGATGCGCTGGGATCCGGTTCGGGTGAAGGGCAGCGGCGCTGGCGGATTGTCGCCCGGCGAGCGCCAGGTGGCAGCGCGCCAGCGCTTCGATGCCGCGACCAGGGCGGCCGGGCGAGGGCTGGAGGATATCCTGTTGCGCGTGGTCTGCGCCGGCGAGACGCTGCCGGAGGCGGAAAAGGGGCTGGGCTGGCCAGCGCGCAGCGGCAAGCTGGTACTGAAGATCGCGCTCGAACGGGTGGCGGAGTTCTACCGGATCACTTGAGCCGGTCCGATCACGCGGTCATGCGGCGATGCGCTGCCGGAGGTCCGCGACATGGCCCTCCGGCGCGCGAGCCATCACCCCTCGACCATTTCCGCGAGCATTAGCCAGCGTTCCTCTGCCGCGTCCTTCTCGGCGCGGGCATTGGCGATGCCCTGCGATATCGTGGCAAACCGCTGTGGGTCCCTGGCGTAAAGGTCCGGATCGGCGAGCAGCGCCTCGCCTCTGGCAATGGCCGCTTCGAGCTCTTCGATCCGCCCGGGCAGAATCTCGTAATCGCGCTGGTCCTTGTAGGAAAGTCTGGGGGCGGCGGCAGGCTTTGTAGGAAGCGGTTTCAGGCCCCCTTCCGGTGCCGGGTTGGTGCGGGCTAGACCCCCGCTAGACCCCCCCTTGCCCCCGCTTGGGGGTGTTTTGCGCCGTGCTTCCCAATCGGCATATCCGCCCGCCACAATATCCACCTTGCCCGACCCGTCGAGGCCGAGGGTGATGGTGACGGTCCGGTCGAGAAAGTCGCGGTCGTGGCTGACGATCAGCACCGTGCCTTCGAAATCGGCGATGACTTCCTGAAGAAGATCAAGGGTTTCGAGGTCAAGATCATTGGTCGGCTCGTCGAGGACGAGAAGGTTTGCGGTGCGCGCGAACTCGCGGGCGAGCAGCAGGCGCGAGCGTTCGCCGCCCGACAGGATGCCGATTTTCGTGTCGACGAGGCCGGGGTCGAAGAGGAAATCCTTGAGATAGGCCTGGACGTGTTTGCGCACGCCCCGAACGTCGATCCAGTCACCCCCCTGGGCAAGGATCTGGCGCACGGTGGCGCCGGGTTCGAGGATCTTGCGCTGCTGGTCGATCATCACCCCTGAAAGCGTGCGGGCATGGGTCACCGATCCGGTGTCGCTTTCGAGCTCTTTCGTGAGCAGTTTCAGGAGGGTGGTCTTGCCCGCGCCGTTGGCGCCGACGATCCCGATGCGGTCGCCGTTCTGGATGCGCAGGGAGAAGGGCCTGATGATCGCCCGTTCCCCATAGGTCTTCGAAACCCCTTCGGCGACGATCACCGACTTTGACCTGAAGTCCTCGTCGCTGGCAAGCTTGAGTTTGGCCGTCCCCGCGCCCGAGATCATCGCCGCCCGGACAGCGCGCATCTGGTGGAGCTTCTCGAGCCGCCCCTGGTTGCGCTTGCGCCGCGCAGTGACCCCGCGTTCGAGCCAGTGGGCCTCGATTTTCAGTTTCGCATCAAGGCGCTCCGCCGCGCGGGCCTCTTCAGCATAGACTGTCTCCTCCCAGGCTTCGTAGCCGCCGAAGCCGATCTCCTTGCGGCGCAGGGTGCCCCGGTCGAGCCACAAGGTCGCCCGTGTCAGGCGGGTGAGGAAGGTGCGGTCGTGGGAAATGGTGATGAAGGCGCCCCGGTAGCGCGAGAGCCAGTCCTCCAGCCAGTCGATGGCTGCAAGATCGAGGTGGTTGGTGGGCTCGTCGAGCAGCAGCAGGTCGGGCTCTTGGGCAAGCGCGCGGGCGATCGCGGCCCGGCGCTTCTCGCCGCCGCTGGCAGTCGCGGCAGGGCGGCTCATGTCGATGCCGAGCTGCCCGGCAATCGCTTCCACCTCATGCGCCGCGGGCGCATCCTCGCCGCCGGTTGCGAAGTCCATCAGCGTGCTATGGGGCGCGAAGTCGGGCTCCTGCTCGAGGAATACGATCCGCGTTCCGGGCTTCACCCGGCGTTGTCCGCGATCGGCTTCGATCCTGCCGGTGATGAGCCGGAGCAGAGTCGTTTTTCCCGCACCGTTCCGGCCGATCAGCGCCAGCCGGTCGCCGGGAAGCACGTGGAGATCGATCGGCGCGGCGCCGGTGGTCGGGGTCGGTCCGCCGAACAGCCAGCGGCCGCCCTGTTGCAAGGCGAGGCCTTCGAACGAGAAGATGGGGGGCTGTGCCATGGCCTGCGGCACCTAGGGGCTGGAGCCTTGGGTAACAAGCCCCGCAGCAACGCCCATCCGGCCGGCGCGCTTAGCCATCGACGGGCGATGGCCTCGGCTGCAACTGCACGAAGGCTTGCGCACTGCCCCCTGACAATCGCGGGGCTGACAAGGTCATTCACGGCTTGTTCAATGGGGCAGCATTAGGCATCTTGATCTTATGAAACTGCGCGCGTCCCTTCTGCTCTTGTCACTTGCGGCCTTTTCGGCACCCGGTCTGCCTGCGGCCGCACAGGACCAGGTGCGCGGCGAGCAGGGCGAGGCGCGGCGCGAGGCGCAGGCGGGCAACATCATGCGCTCGGGCGAGATCGAGGCGATGATCCTGCCCTCGATGAAGCATGCCGAGTATCTCGGCTTCGCTTACGATTCGTCAGCCAAGGCCTATCGTCTCAAGTTCATCAGGGATGGCCGCGTCACCTATGTGGATGTCGATGCCCGCACCGGGCGTGTCATCCGGAAAGCGCGCTGACAGCTTGGTTTTCATGCAGGATCATCGGGGGAAAGCGCGCGACGCGGGCGGCGGCGGTTGCTTGACGCACGCCATCCGAGAGCGCAAGCCCCGCCGCAACGCAACCTTTGGAAATGGTGGACCATGCGCATTCTGATCGTCGAAGACGAACCGACTCTCGGCGCGCAGCTCAAATCGACGCTGGAAAACCAGGGTTATGCCGTCGATTTGTCGACCGACGGCGAGGACGGCCACTTCATGGGGTCGACCGAGGATTATGATGCGGTCGTGCTCGATCTCGGCCTGCCCGAGATCGACGGGCTCACTGTGCTCGGCATGTGGCGGCGGGAGGGGCGGACCTTCCCCGTGCTGGTCCTGACGGCACGCGACAGCTGGAGCGACAAGGTGGCCGGCCTCGATGCGGGCGCCGATGACTATCTCGCCAAGCCGTTCCAGACCGAGGAGCTAATCGCCCGCCTGCGCGCGCTGATCCGCCGCGCTTCGGGCAACACCTCTAGCGAACTGACTGCCGGCGACGTGCGACTGGACACCCGTTCGGGCCGCGTGACGCTCGACGGCGAGCCGGTCAAACTCACCGCGCAGGAATACAAGCTGCTGAGCTACCTGATGCACCACAAGGGCAAGGTGGTCAGCCGCACCGAACTGATCGAGCACATCTACGATCAGGATTTCGACCGCGATTCCAATACTATCGAAGTCTTCGTCACGCGCATTCGCAAGAAGCTCGGCGCAGACGTGATCACGACCATCCGTGGCCTCGGTTACAGCCTCGACGACCCCGCCGAACCGCCGCGCGCCTGACGCGGGGGCAAAGGGCGGAGATGCGCTTGTGACCTTGCCTGATAGCGAGGACGCAGGCGTGTCCGGGCCTGCGGGCCACCTCGCCGAGGTCACGCCCCGAGCGAGCCTTGCGCGGCGCATGGGTCTGATCGCAGCCGGCTGGATCTTCGTGCTGCTGCTGGGTGGCGGGGTTGCGCTCGAGCGCACCCTGACGACGCAAGTCGAGGCCAATTTCGACGAGCAGCTCGATTATATCCTCACCGCCATGATCGCCTCGGCCGAGATCGATCCGAGCGGCGAGGTCTATTTCTACCGCACCTTGGGCGACCAGCGTTTCCTTGAACCGGGCAGCGGTCTCTATTGGCAGATCAGCGGCGGCAGTTACGAGCCCTGGCCATCGCGCAGCCTGTGGGACCGCACGCTCAAGCTGCATGGCGTCGAGACCAGAGGCACACATTTCGACAGCGAGGTGCATTTCTACAACTCCGACCAGTTCGCCGGCGAGCCGCTGCGCATCGCCGAGCGGACGGTGATCCTGCCTGGCAGCAAAACGCGTTGGACCTTTGCCGTCGCCAGCGCGACCGAGCAGATGGACCGGCAGATCGGGCGGGTCCGCTTGATCCTGATCTGGAGTTTTGCGGTGCTGGGGCTGGGCCTGCTGGTGATGGCGCTGCTTCAGATCCGCTACGGCCTCTCGCCGCTGCGCCGGGTCCGCGCCGCGATCCAGAAGCTGCGCACGACGGGTGCGAACCGCATCACCGATCCGCTTCCGCTCGAGGTCCAGCCCCTCGTTGACGAATTGAACGCGCTGATCGAGCACTCCGAGAAGCAGGCGGAGGAAGCACGCCGCCATGCGGGCAATCTGGCCCACGCCCTGAAGACGCCCCTGACGGTGCTCACCAACGCCGCCACCGCGCGCGCGGCTGATCTGGGCGATGCAGTGATGCGTGAGACCCGGACCATGCAGCGCCATGTCGATCACCACTTGGCCCGTGCAAGGGCGGTGGGCCGCCGCGCTGTCGGCCATGCGCGCACCAATGTCATGGCAAGCGCCGAGGCTGTCAGGCGTGCGGTCGAGCGGCTCTATCCCGAGGGTCGGCTCGATATCGCCGGTGACCGCGCCGCCGCGGTTGCGCTCGAGCGGCAGGATCTGGACGAGCTGCTCGGCAACCTCATCGAGAACGCCGCCAAGTATGGCGGCGGTTCGGTGTTCGTCACCATCGACCCGGATGAGAGCGAAGCGCGGCGAGATCCCGCGATGTGCCTGATCTGGGTCGAGGATGATGGCCCGGGAATTCCCGCGACCGAGCGGCAGCGGATCTTCGATCGCGGGGTGCGGCTCGATACCGACAAGCCCGGTACCGGCCTCGGCCTGGCGATCGTGCGCGATGTGGCCGAAATCTACGGTGGCAGTGTAACGCTCGGCACCAGCGAGGACTTGGGCGGGCTGCTCGTCGAGCTGCGCCTCCCGCGTGCGGACTGAAGCGCGCGAAGGGTTCCGGGCGGCGCGGCGTTAAGGGCCTGAGGAGCTTTTCCCGACCATCCCGATGACCGCCGCTGGCCTGCATCTTCCCTCTGCACCCGACGCAGCCGCGAGCGGCAGCGACGCCACACAGATCCAGCGCCTCGCCGCGCGCGACGCAGGAGTCTTGCGCCGGGTGGTCGATGTGCACGCCGCTCGCCTTCACCGCATTGCCTGGCGGATGACCGGCGATGCCGCCGAAGCCGAGGATATCGTGCAGGAGGCCTTGCTGCGCTTGTGGGACCTGGCACCGGCCATGGCTGCACGCTATCCCGCAGGGAGCAGGAGAGCGGCCGATATCAGGCTCGGCGGCTGGCTCCAGCGGGTGGTGACGAACCTTTCGATAGACCGCCTGCGCCGCATCCGGCGCCTGTCCGGGACCGACGTGCCCGAGCGCATGGATGATGCCCCTTTGGCAGATGCCGTGGCCGAGGCGTGTGAAGAAGGCGCGCGGGCCCGCGCCCTGATCGCCGCGCTCCCCGAACGCCAGCGCGCTGCGATCGTGCTGACCTATTACGAGGAACTGCCGAACGCCGAAGCGGCGGCAGCGCTCGACATGAATCTCAAGGCCTTCGAATCCCTGCTCCACCGCGCCAGGGCGGCGCTGCGGCTGGCGTTCGCGGTACAGGAAGGTTGCAGATGAACCTCGGCATAAAAGGGCCTGACGGCGGCCCGATCCCCCCCGATAGCCCACTTGCCCGGGCCCTTGCGTTGCCGCCGGAGGCGCCGCTCTCCGCCGGGTTTGCCGACCGGGTGGTTGCGGCTGCCGAAGCGCGGCCGGTTCCCTTGCCGAAGCTGCGCCGGGGCTCGGGCTGGCGTGCCGGGCGACGCCTTGCCATCGGTCTTGCGGGCATCGCGGCGCTTGCAAGCGCTGCGGCAGCGACGGGCCTGCTCCGGCAACTTGCGGTGCCGGTGCCCTCGGCTGGCACAGTCTGGGCGCACCTCAGCGGCACGGCCAAATCCGCACCCGCAAAGGCGGCAAAGCGGGCGCCTGTCGAGACCCCGGCGGCGCCAGCCAAGGTCGAGATCGAGGAGTCGATCGACACCCCCGAGGAACTCGCGGAGGCCTTCCGCCGCGCCGACACCTTGCGCGCGGATCGCAGGGCAGAGCGTCTCAGGATCATCGACCAGCGGATCGCGGGCGAGATCGAGCGCCGCAGTGCCGCAGGGCTCAGGGTTCCGAGCGCGCAGGAGGTAGCGCGTCTGCGGGAGCGCATCGCGGCTGCCGAGGCCCTGCGCGAGCAGCGTGCGGATGCGCGCGTCGCCGCACGGCGCGAGGTCTTGCAGCGCAAGGTTGAAGCAGGCGAGGCGATCACGCGCGAGGACTTCGCCGCACCCCCTCGCGGCTTGCGTGATCTGCCCGAGGCCAGCGCTGCTTTCGAGCGCTTGAGGCGCGTGCCTCCCCGTGAGCGCCGCGCCGCCTTGCAGGCCATGCCCGCCGAGGAGCGGGGCGCGGTCCTGGAGGAGTTTCGCACGCTTCGCGCGGCCTTGAACCCGCCCACGACTCCACCTTCACCTGAGGCGCAGCCGAAGTCCGGGGATTGAATGGCGCCTCCAGTGGAGAATTCATTGGCGGTTCAGACGGTTCGCGCAGATTGATCCGGTCTCGCCGAGCCGGAGAACCGACCGCATGATCGCCACTCGTCCCATCATATTCATCGCGGCGGCCATGCTCCTCGGGGGATGCGCGACCGGCGATCCGGCCGGGACGGAAAGGACAGTCTTCGACAATCCCTATGCCGCGCCCGTTATCGGCAGTGCCGGCATCGGTCCGCAATGCGATGCAGCACGAGGCCGGGATGCAACCTGTCTGGGCGTACCTCTCACCCGCGAGGGACGGGGCACCGTCGTGGGCCACCGTGTCCGCAACGACCTTGATCGCAACCAGCGTCGTATCCTGCGCGAACGGGCCGAGCAATTGAGGCAGGCAAGCGAGGGGATTCGCACGCCGCCAGCCCCTGCGCCGGTCGAACCAGAGCCTGCCGCTGGAGCCAGCGAATAGGCTCAGCCAGCCGCCGCGCGCTCGTGGTGCCGGATCACCTCGTCGATGATGAAGCGGAGGAATTTTTCCGAGAATTCAGGGTCGAGATCTGCTTCCTCCGACAGCTTGCGCAGGCGCGCGATCTGCCGCGCCTCGCGATCGGGGTCAGCCGGGGGCAGCGTCACCTTGGCCTTGTATTCACCCACGGCCTGGGTGATCCGGAAGCGTTCGGCCAGGATATGGATCAGCGCGGCATCGATGTTGTCGATGCTCTTGCGGAATGCGGCCAGCACCGGATCGGGTGTCTGGGATGCTTGCTGATCTTGCGCCATGGCTGGCCAAACTAGCAGCAATTCCGCGCTTGCCAAGCACGGCTGGGCCGCCCTAATGCCGGGACACAATGAGCGCCGATATCGTCCCTCTGCCGCGCAAGGCGCCGACACTCGATCCTATGCTGTCGCTGACGGCGGCGGGCATGAACTCGGTCAACGCGGTCATCCTTGAGCGGATGCAGAGCGAGATCCCGCTGATCCCGCGTCTTGCCGGTCACCTGATTTCGGGCGGTGGAAAGCGGTTGCGCCCGATGCTGACGCTCGCGGGCGCGGAGCTTGTCGGTTACAAGGGTACGCGCCACCACAAGCTCGCTGCCGCCGTCGAGTTCATCCACACCGCGACGCTGCTTCACGACGATGTGGTCGATGGCAGCGAACTGCGGCGCGGCAAGGCGGCAGCCAACATCATTTTCGGCAATCCGGCGACCGTCCTGGTCGGCGACTTCCTGTTCAGCCGCGCCTTCGAACTGATGACAGAGGACGGCTCGCTGAAGGTGCTCTCGATCCTCAGCCGCGCCAGTGCGGTGATCGCGGAAGGCGAGGTCTCGCAGCTCTCCGCCCAGCGCCAGATCGCGACCAGCGAGGAACAGTACCTCCACATCATCGGCGCCAAGACCGCCGCTCTGTTCGCGGCCGCCAGCCAGATCAGCGCGGTGGTGGCCGAATGCTCGGAAGAACAGGAGCGCGCGCTCGAAGCCTATGGCCGCAACCTCGGCGTCGCCTTCCAGCTGGTCGACGATGCGATCGACTACGATTCCGATGCCGCCGAGATGGGCAAGGATCAGGGTGATGATTTCCGCGAGGGCAAGATGACCCTGCCGGTGATCCTTGCCTATGCCCGCGGCAGCGACGAGGAGCGCAAGTTCTGGAAGGACGCGATCCTCGGCCACCGCACCTCGGACGCTGATCTTGTCCACGCCATTCACATGATCGGCAAGCACAACGCTCTCGCGGACACGCGGGAGCGGGCGCGCCATTTTGCTCACCGCGCGATCGACGCGATTTCGATCTTCCCCGATGGCAAGGCGCGCGCGGCAATGGCCGAAGCAGCGCAATTCGCGGTCGCGCGCGGGCATTGAGCAGGCTATCGGCCGGGGCAATGCGCTCCGACCTGCCGATCCATGCCGTTCTGCCTGATATCCGCGCCGCGTTGGCGGATGTGGGTGCGGGCGTGCTGGTAGCGCCACCGGGGGCTGGCAAGACCACCGCAGTTGCTCCTGATCTGCTCAGCCAGCCGTGGTGCACGGGCCAGATCATCCTGACTTCGCCCCGCCGGGTCGCGGCCCGCGCCGCTGCCGAGCGCATGGCCGAACTGCTCGGCGAAGCGCCCGGACAGACCGTCGGCTACATGACCCGTCTCGACAGCAAGGTTTCGGGCAAGACGCGCATCCTCGTCGTGACCGAGGCAATCCTGGTGAACCGGTTGGTCGAGAACCCGGAGCTCCCCGGCGTCTCGGCGCTGCTGTTCGACGAAGCACACGAGCGCGCACTCGACTGCGACCTCGGTCTGGCACTCGCGCTCGAGACGCGGAGCGTGCTTCGCGAGGACCTGCGTGTGCTTGTCATGTCCGCCACGATCGATGGCACCCGCTTCGCCGGTTTGTTGGGCGAGGGCACCCGCGTCATCGAGAGCGAGGGGCGCAGCTTTCCCCTGGCGATCAAATGGCTTGGTGGTGATGGTTCTCAAGCGATCGAGGAGCGCATGGCTGCTGCCGTGATGACCGCGTGGCGCGAGGAGGCGGGGGACATTCTCGCCTTTCTGCCGGGCGTGCGGGAGATCGAGCGTGTGCGCGAGCGGCTCGAGCCGCGGCTGGCCGGCGTGCCGATCCACGCGCTCCACGGCCAGATCGAGCCGGCGGCCCAGCGAGCGGCGATCCGGCGTGATCCCGAGGGTCAGCGCCGCGTCGTCCTGGCAACCGCCATCGCCGAGACCTCATTGACCCTCGACGGGGTGAGCGTGGTCGTCGACAGCGGCCTCGCGCGGCTCGCCGAATTCGACCGGGCAGCGGGCACAACGCACCTCGTCACGAGGCGCGCGTCGCAGGCCTCTGCCGCGCAGCGGGCAGGGCGTGCGGCGCGGCAGGGACCGGGGATCGCCTATCGGCTGTGGGAAGAGGCAGGCCACGCTGGCCGCCCCGAGTTCGCGCCTGCCGAGATCATGCAGGCCGATCTGGCACCGCTCCTGCTGCGGCTGGCGAAGTGGGGCACGAGTGATCCCCGGAGCCTCTCGTGGCTTGATCAACCGCCCGAAGCTTCGGTCACGGCTGCGCGCGGCGCGCTTCAAGCGCTGGGCGCCCTCGACGATGTCGGGCGGATCACCGCGCTTGGTGAAGCCGTTGCAGCCCTGCCGGTGGCGCCCGACCAGGCGGCTGCTGTGTTGCTCGGCTCCGGGGCCGGCGTGGGCGAGGACGCGGCCCGGATCGTGATGCTTTTGCAGGAGCGAGGGCTTGGAGGTCGGGGCGAGGATCTCGGCCAACGCCTTTCAAGTTGGCGCGGTGAGCGCGCGCCCCGTGCCGTCTCTGCCGCGCGCATCGCGCAAGGTTGGGCACGGCAGGCGGAGAGGCTGACCGGCGCTCTTGGGGAGAACCCGGCAATTGATGCCTCCGAAGCGCTTGCGCTTGCGCGCCGTGATTTCGTCGCGCGCCGCCGAGACGTCTCGGGCGAGCACTGGCAGAGTGTGGGCGGGCGCGGCTACGTGCTCGATCCCGCATCGTCACTGGCGCGGGCCGAGTGGATCGTGATCGGCGATGCCCAGGGACAAGCCAAGGGCGCGCGTATCACCGCCGGCGCCGAACTCGCGCCCGAGCGGATCCCGCTGCTCTTTGCGCAAGAGCTTGAGGAGCGTATCGCAACCCGCTGGAACAACGACAAGGGTCGCGTCGAGGCCCGCCGTGAGCGCCGCCTCGGTGCCATTGTCCTTGCGAGCGTGCCCGAACCTTCGCCTGACGCCGAGTTGCTTGTCGGCCTTCTCGTGGAGAAGGCGCTCGAGAATCTCGGCGCAATTCTTCCCGCCGATTTCGTGGCGCGTGCCGGTTTCGCCGGGGTGGAGGCTCTCTCGCTTCAGGCCTTGGGTGATCGGGCCGGGGAGTGGCTGGTGCCGCTCATGAAGGGGCGCCGTGATCTTGACCTGCCGCCGCACCGCTACGCCGAGGCTGCGCTCGGTCTGCTTGACTGGAATGAGCGTCAGGAACTCGAGCGCGCCGCGCCGACCCATTTCGTCTCGCCTGCCGGTACACGCCACTTGATCGGCTATGCGGGCGACGATGCGCCAAGTGTGGAGGTGAGGGTGCAAGCGCTGTTCGGGCTCGACACACAGCCGCTGATCGGGACCACGCCGCTCCTATTCAAGCTCACCAGCCCGGGCGGGCGGCCCGTGCAGTCCACGCGGGACCTTCCGGGTTTCTGGCGCGGTAGCTGGCGGGATGTGGTGCGCGAGATGAAGGGGCGCTACCCCAAGCACCGGTGGCCGGATCAGCCATGGCTCGAAAAGCCGAGCCTGAAGACCAAAAACGCCTTCAACCGCAGCGATTCGTGATCTAAGGCGGCCGTCATGAGCGCACGTATCTACCAGAAGACCAAGCATGCCATGCAGTCCGGCAAGGCGCATACCGACGAGTGGGTGCTCGAATTCGAGCAATCCGAAGCGCGCTTTGCCGATCCGCTGATGGGCTGGACGGGCACCGGCGACACGCAGTCGCAGGTCCGCCTCACCTTCCCCGACAAGGACGCTGCCCGGGCCTATGCCGAGAAATACGGCATTCCCGCGCGCGTGATCGCCACGCCCCCGAAGCGGCTGAAGCTTCAGGCCTACGCGGACAATTTTCGCTGAGTTGACGTTTCGCGCCTGCAACGCCATATGCCCGCCCGGGAGTCGGGTGGACGTTTGCGTCCGCTCACCGTGTCAGGGCCGGAAGGCAGCAGCACAGGTGGATTGCGGCGGGTCGCCCGGCTCCTTCTTCCCGATCTTCACCATCTTCGCCCGTGTCGCGCATGACAAACTGCGGCCGAGCGCCTAGCTTGGTCGGCATGAGCGATTCCGATCCCGACCTGCCCGAGAACGACGAAGACGCCGGCCCCACGGCGGCCGAGTTGGAAGCTGCCGGGCAGAGCGCCCTGTTCGGTGCGCCCGATCCTACACCGCCCGCGCCCGCACCCGCGCCAGCCCCCGCGCCCGCAGCAGCGGCACCGGCAGCGGCGGCCAGCCAGCCCTACCGCGTCCTCGCGCGCAAGTATCGGCCCCAGACCTTCTCCGAGCTGATCGGGCAGGAGGCCATGGTCCGCACCCTCGCCAACGCCATCGCCCGCGACCGGCTCGCCCATGCCTTCCTGATGACCGGGGTGCGCGGGGTCGGCAAGACCTCGACCGCGCGCCTCATCGCCAAGGCGCTGAACTGCGTCGGGCCGGACGGGCAGGGCGGCGCCACCATCGACCCCTGCGGTCAGTGCGAGCCGTGCCGCGCCATCGCCGAAGGCCGCCACATCGACGTGATCGAGATGGACGCCGCCTCCAACACCGGCGTCGACGACGTGCGCGAGATCATCGAGCAGGTCCGCTACGCCGCCGTCTCGGCGCGCTACAAGATCTACATCATCGACGAAGTCCACATGCTCTCGCGCAATGCTTTCAACGCCTTGCTGAAGACGCTTGAGGAACCGCCGCCACATGTGAAGTTCCTCTTCGCCACCACCGAGGTCGACAAGCTCCCGGTCACGGTGCTCAGCCGCACCCAGCGCTTCGACCTCCGGCGCATCCCCGCGCAGCTCCTTGCCGATCACTTCGCACGCGTGTGCGCGCTCGAAGGTGTCGAGGCCGAGCCTGAAGCCCTCGCCATCATCGCCAACGCCGCCGAAGGCTCGGTGCGCGACGGGCTCTCGATCCTCGACCAGGCGATCGCCCATGCCGACCTCGACGGCGAGGGCAAGGTCGCTGCCGGACGCGTGCGCGACATGCTCGGCCTTGCCGACAAGAGCGCGCAGCGCCGCCTGCTCGGCCACCTGCTCGAAGGCGATGCCAGGGCGATGCTGGCAGGGGTTGACGAGCAATATGCCCTCGGCGTCGAGCCGCTCGCGCTGATGCGCGCGCTGATGGACCTCGTCCACCGCATCACCCTCGCGCAGGTCGCGGGCAGCGAGCCCGACGCGCCGAGCGAGGAGGAGCGCAAGGCGCTTGGCGATTTCGCCGCGCGGCTCGGGGCAGGGGAGCTGCACCGCCTCTGGCAATTGCTGCTTAAGGGCCATGACGAGGTGCGCACCGCGCCCGATCCGCTGGTCTCGCTCCAGATGGCGCTGCTGCGTGTGCTCCACGCAAGCCAGATGCCCGATCCGGGCAAGCTGGCGAAGCGGATCGAGGAGATCGCGGCTAACGGCATCGTCGCTGGCCCAAGGGTTGACGGGGCAGGCGAGGGTGCTTCGGTTCAAGCCGCCGCACCCGTCGCCACCGCGCCGAACGTCAGCTGGGCGGCGCTGGTCGATCAGGTCGATGCCGCAGGCCAGCTGCGCGTCGCCCAGATCATGCGCGACCGCATCCGCGTGATCGCCATCGAACCCGAACGCCTTGTCTACGAACAGGCCGACAGCTTCCCCGATGATCCCGCCCCCGACATCCGCGAGGCGCTGTTCAAGGTCACGGGCAAGCGCTGGATGATCGAGCGCGGCACCGGCCCGGATGCGGGAGCCGCGCAGCCCTCCCTGCGCGAGGCCGCCGAGGCCGAGGCCGCCGCCGAGGACGCGCGCATCCGCTCCGATCCGCTGGTCAAGGCCGCCTTCGCAGCCTTCCCCGAGGCCGAGCTGATGCCTGCGGAACCGGCGCGCGTTGCCAATGGTAATCCCCCCTGGAATTGACGGAGTACCCCCGATGAAGTCGATGGAAGAGATGATGGCCGCTGCCCAGAAGGCCGCCGAGACCATCAGCAAGCAGATGAACGAGATGCAGGTGAAGCTCGATTCGATCGAGGTCGAGGGCAGCGCGGGCGGCGGTCTCGTCAAGGTGCGCGCCAGCGCCAAGGGCCGCATCCTTGGCGTGCAGATCGACGACAGCCTGATGAACGCCGACGACAAGCCAATCCTCGAGGATCTCGTCGCCGCCGCCTTCAACGACGCCCGCGACCGCGCCGACCGCGTGTCGGAACAGGAAATGCAGTCGATGCAGTCCTCGATGGGCCTCCCGCCGGGATTCAACCTGCCCGGTCTGGGGTAAGCACAGCCCTATCTCTTACGTCTCCCCGGACTTGATCCGGGGTCCCGCTGTCTCCTGTCCTCGTTCGCGAAGAAAGCGGGGTCCCGGGTCAAGCCCGGGAAGGCGCAAGGGGCAAGCTGCCGGACCGCCGCACCGTCCACAGCCTCGTCCCCGCACCCCATTGCGGCGCGCCCCGCCGCTACCCATATCTCCGGCATGACCCAGACCTACCCTCTCCTCCCGCTTCGCGACATCGTCGTCTTCCCCGGCATGGTCGTCCCGCTCTTCGTCGGGCGCGACAAGTCGGTGGCGGCGCTGGAAGCCGCGATGGAGGCCTCCAAGGACATCGTTCTCCTCGCCCAGCTCGATCCGGGCTGTGACGATCCCGAGGGCGATGATCTCTACGATGTCGGCGTGATCGCGCAGGTGCTCCAGCTGCTGAAGCTGCCCGATGGCACGGTGCGCGTGCTGGTCGAGGGCAAGACCCGCGCGCGGCTGGTGGCGCTCGAGAGCACGGCCACCCACCTTCTCGCCGAGGTCGAGGTGATCGAGCCCGAGACTGTCGCGGGCAGCGAGGTCACGGCGCTGATGCGCCAGGTGACTGAACAGTTCGGCGAATATGTCAAGCTCAACAAGAAGATGGGCGAGGATTCGGGCGTCGACCTCAGCGAGGTCGATGATGCCGGGCAGCTTGCCGACACCATCGCCGCCGCGATCAGCGCCAAGGTCTCGGACAAGCAGAGCCTGCTGACCGAGGGCAATCCGCTGAAGCGGCTCGAGCAGGTCATGGCCTTCATGGAAGGCGAGCTGTCGGTGCTCCAGGTCGAGCGCCGCATCCGCGGGCGCGTGAAGCGCCAGATGGAAAAGACCCAGCGCGAATACTACCTCAACGAACAGCTCAAGGCGATCCAGTCCGAGCTCGGTGGGGGGGACGAGGGCGAGGGCAACGAGATTGCCGAACTCGCCGAGAAGATCGAGACAACCAAGCTTTCCAAGGAAGCCCGCGCCAAGGCGCAAGGCGAGCTGAAGAAGCTGCGCACCATGCAGCCGATGAGCGCCGAGGCGACGGTGATCCGCAACTATCTCGACGTGCTGCTCGGCCTGCCGTGGGGCAAGAAGTCGAAGCTCAAGAAGGACATCGCCCGCGCGCAGGCGGTGCTCGATGCCGATCACTACGCGCTCGAGAAGGTCAAGGACCGGATCGTCGAATATCTCAGCGTTCAGGCGCGCACCAACAAGCTCAAGGGGCCGATCCTGTGCCTCGTCGGCCCTCCGGGGGTGGGCAAGACTTCGCTGGGCAAGTCGATTGCTAAGGCTTGCGGACGCGAATTCGTGCGCCAGTCACTGGGCGGCGTGCGCGACGAGGCCGAGATCCGCGGCCACCGGCGCACCTATATCGGCTCGATGCCGGGCAAGATCGTGGCGAACCTCAAGAAGGCCGGGACCAGCAATCCGCTGTTCCTCTTGGACGAGATCGACAAGCTGGGGCAGGATTTCCGCGGCGACCCCGCCTCGGCACTGCTGGAAGTGCTCGATCCCGAGCAGAACGCCAAGTTCCAGGACCACTATCTGGAACTGGACCTCGACCTCAGCGACATCATGTTCGTGTGCACCGCGAACAGCCTCGACCTGCCCCAGCCGCTGCTCGACCGCATGGAGATCATCCGGCTCGAGGGCTATACCGAGGACGAGAAGGTCGAGATCGCCCAGCGCCACCTGATCGAAAAGCAGATCAAGGCGCACGGGCTCAGGAAGGGCGAGTTCACGCTGCAGGAGGACGCGCTTCGCGATCTCATCCGCTACTACACCCGCGAGGCCGGGGTGCGCACGCTGGAGCGCGAGATCGCCAGGCTGGCGCGGAAGAGCCTGCGCCGGATTCTCGAGGGCAAGACGGCGAGTGTGACGGTGACCCCGGAAAACCTCGGCGACTTTGCGGGCGTGCGCAAGTTCAGGCACGGCGTTTCGGAGGAGGAGCCGCAGGTCGGCGCGGTGACGGGTCTTGCCTGGACCTCGGTCGGCGGCGAGCTGCTCACCATCGAGAGCGTGACGACCCCGGGCAAGGGCGAGATCAAGACCACCGGCAAATTGGGCCAGGTGATGAACGAGAGCGTGGCGGCGGCCTTCAGTTTCGTGAAGGCCCGCGCACCCGCCTACGGGATCAAGCCCTCGGTCTTCAACCGCAAGAACGTCCACATCCACCTGCCCGAGGGCGCGGTGCCCAAGGACGGGCCGAGCGCGGGGATCGGGATGGTCACCTCGATCGTTTCCACCCTCACCGGCATCGCGGTGCGGCCCGATGTGGCGATGACCGGCGAGGTGACGCTGCGCGGGCGCGTGCTGGCGATCGGCGGGCTCAAGGAAAAGCTGCTTGCCGCGCTGAGAGGCGGGATCAGGACGGTCCTCATCCCCGAGGAGAACGTCAAGGATCTCGCGGAGATCCCCGCCAATGCCAAGGAGGGGCTTGAGATCATTCCGGTTGCCCACGTGGACGAGGTGCTCGCCCGCGCGCTGACCGGGCCGCTCGAGCCGATCGAATGGACCGAGGCGGATGATCTCGCCAGTCAGCCGGGCAGCGCCCCGGGCGCGGCGAATATCGCACCGGGAGAGGTGCCGACGGCGCATTGAGGCGCTAGAACGGCGGGACTTGCCGCGATTCGCGGCAGGTCGGCGTCTCGGCGACATTGGCAAGGCGGAGTGTTAACCCCGATGAGGGGCTTGGCCCCTCGCGTCTTTGGGCGCAGGATGGCAGACATTCGCGGTTTGCCTTTGACAGCCTTGTCAAAAAGGGCTCTTTCTTGTCCTTTCGACACGCGCGATTCAACCATTCAAAGACACCTGAAACTAGGGGGTTTCCGAAATGAACAAGAACGACCTGATCAGCGCTGTTGCCGACGCCAGCGGTCTTTCCAAGAGCGATGCCTCGAACGCCGTCGAAAGCGTGTTCGATGCCATTACCAAGGCCCTGTCCGGCGGCGACGAGGTGCGGCTGGTGGGTTTCGGCACCTTCTCGGTCGCCAAGCGCAAGGCCTCGACGGGCCGCAACCCGCGCACCGGCGAGCCGATGAAGATCAAGGCCTCCAACCAGCCCAAGTTCAAGGCCGGCAAGGGGCTGAAAGACGCGGTCAACTGATCGCAGCCTGACGCGGCCCCCGGGCGCGAAAGAAAACCCCGCTGGCCGCGAGGCTGGCGGGGTTTCTCTTTGCCGCCCGCGGCTACGTCAGGACGCGGGGGCGGCGGCGATCAGCGCCGTCGGGGCCTGAAGGGTGCGCGGGGTGACCCTCCAGACCAGCATCTCGCCGTCCGTGCCGGCCGAGGGCCCTTCGTCGGTGTTGTTGGCAAGGATGCGCATCCCGCTCGCCGCGCGCACGGTGAAGGTGCCGTCAATCCGGGGCATCGCCTTGAGCGCGGCCGCCTCGGGACCTTCGCCCGGCGCGCTCGCGCCCGTCGCGGCCATCGCACCGATCTGGCCCATGCCCATCAGCGCGCCGATGCCGCCCGCGTCACTGTTCTGCGGGGCGAAGCCCGGTGCGTTGATCCGCACCTGTCCGCCCTTCCTCAGGAACACCTGGACGAAGGGGTTCACCGGCGGGAAGCCCTCGATCATCGGGAAGGTGAAATCGTGGCCCATCGTCCCGCTGGCCCGGTAGCTGACGTCGAACACCCCGTCGCCCTTGTGGACCACACGCTCCCAGCCCTTCTGGCGCAGCAGCAGGCTGGCGAGTTTCTCGGCGGCCTTGGGGTCGGTGGGGTCGATCCCGCCCATCAGCGCGGCGATCTGCGCGGCCTCCTTCTTCGCCTGCGCGGCCCGCTCGGCCGCGCCCGCGTCCCATGCGGCGCGCTGCCTGGCGAGCTCGCCAGCCGTGCAGGGGCGCTCCGCGAAGGTCTCGTCATTGTAGCACGGCTCGGCCTTGAAGGCGGCGTCCGCCGCCGCCCCCGCCTGCGCCAGCCGGGACAGGCCGAGGAAGGCAATCTCTCCGTCATAGCGGAAGGTGAAGCTGTCCGGCCCGGTGATGGCGAGCTCGGCGGTGAACTTGCCCGGCGTCATGAAGCAGCCGCCGAGCGCCAGCGCAAGACCCGCCAGCAGCGCTGCGGCCCAAGGCTTGAGGCTTGAAAACATGGGCATAACGACCCCCTTTCGCAGCCCTGTCTACCTCCGCGTTGCCGCCGCATAAAGCGCAATCGCTGCCGCATTCGAGACATTGAGGCTCTCGATCGCCGAGGAGATCGGCAGCTTCGCCAGCACGTCGCAGTGCGCCGCGATATTGTGCCTCAGGCCCTCGCCCTCGGCCCCCAGCACCAGCGCGAGTGGCCCGGTCGGCATGATGTCGCCGAGCACCGCCTCGGCCTCGCCGGCCAGACCGATGCGCCAGTAACCCGCCTCGGCCAGCTCCTCCAGCGCGCGGGCGAGGTTGACCACCCGAACCCAGGGCACGGTCTCGAGCGCGCCCGAGGCGGCCTTGGCGAGCACCCCGCCTTCGGGTGGGGCATGGCGGTCCTGCGTGACGACCGCCGCCGCGCCGAAGGCCGCCGCCGAGCGCAGGATCGCGCCGACATTGTGGGGATCGGTCACCTGGTCGAGCACCACCACCGGACGCTGCGCCTCGCCCAGCGCGACCTCGTCGAGGAACACGTCCTCGAGCGGCGCGCATTCGAGCACCAGCCCCTGGTGCGGCGCGTCCTTGGCGACGAGGCGGGCCAGATCGGCCGCCTGGGCGTGCTCGATCGGGAAACCGGGCGGCAGCTCGCCGTCGAGGCTTGCGATCCCCTCAGGCGTGGCCCACAGCTTCCTGTGCTGGCGCTCGGGGTTCTTGAGCGCCGCCTCGACCGCGTGGCGGCCCCACAGGCGCACCTGCCCGCTCGACGCCCGGCCCGAGCCGCGACCGCCCTTCATGCGTCCCGCCCGGCCGCGCAGCGCGCGCTTCTTGTCACCCTTGCTCATGTTGTTTCCCGCTGAGGCATTCCAAACGCGCCCCCTGCCAGCAGGGCCATTGACAGGCAAGCGGTGCTTCGCCAAAGGGGCGCCTCTCGGCAGCGGGACCCCTTGCGGGAATCGCGAAATCTTCGGCTTTCGAGCCCGTGAAGAGGCCCCCCTGGCAAGCAGGGGACTGTGTGGACAGGTGGCCGAGTGGTTAAAGGCAGCAGACTGTAAATCTGCCCGTGCAAGCGTACGCTGGTTCGAATCCAGCCCTGTCCACCACTTCCCGCCCTTTCTGACGAACCAGCGTAAGCCCTAGCGCAGCGAGGGCCGCTGAACGCGCCTCGCTTTACTGCGCCGCCTTCCAATCGCGGCGCAGTTTCTTGGCGAGGCTCCATTTGTGGACCTCCGTGGGGCCGTCATAGATGCGGAAGGCGCGGATCTCGCGGAACATCGTCTCGACGATGGTCTTGTCGGTCACGCCCGTGCCGCCCATCACCTGCACGCATTTGTCCGCGACCCGCATCAGCGCCTCGGACACGGCGACCTTGGTCATCGAACTTTCGACCGTCCCCAGCGATCCGGTGTCGAGCACGCCTGCGCACCAATCGATCATCAGTTCGCATTGTTTGAGGTCGATCATGTTCTCCGCCAGCATGAAGCCCACGCCCTCGTGGTCGATCAGGGTCTTGCCGAAGGCCATGCGGCGGTTGGCGTAATCGACCGCGATCTCCTGTGCGCGGATGCACCCGCCGAGCCAGCGCATACAGTGCGACAGGCGTGCCGGGCTGAGGCGGATCTGGGCATATTTGAAGCCTTCGCCCGCATCCCCCAGCATCTGGTCGGCCGGCACGCGCAGGTTGTCGATGGTGATCTCGGCATGGCTGCCGGGCATCGAGCTGTCGATGGTGTTGGGAACGGCGGTGATGCGGATCGCGGGATCGGGCAGATCGACGAGGAACATGCAGGCCCCGCCCGCGCTGTCGGGGTCTTCCGACTTGGCCATCACGATCCCGACCTTCGCGCCTTCGGCCCCGGTGATGAAGCACTTCTTGCCATTGATGACCCAGTGGTTGCCGTCCTTGCGGCAGGTGGTGATCATCATTGAAGGGTCCGCGCCCGCGCCGTTCAGCTCCGCAGGTTCGGTCATGAAGAAGGCCGAGCGCGCCCGGCCCGAGACGAGCGGGGTGAGAAAACGCTCCTTGAGATCGGGGCTGCCGACCTTGCCGATGAGGTACATATTGCCCTCGTCGGGGGCCTGGGTGTTGCAGGCCAGCATCCCGAGCGGCGTGAGGCCGGACTTGATCAGGATCACCGCCGTCTCGCGCTGGTTGAAATGGCTGCCGTCGGGGCGGATATGCGGGGTCAGCACGCCGGCGGCGCGCGCCAGCTCGCGCATTTCCATCACCAGCTCGTCGGTCGGAGCGCCGTGATGGTCGCGGCGCGGATCCTGTTCGTAGGGGAAGATTTGCTCCCGCACGAAAGCCTCGACCTTCGCGGCCATCTCCAGCGCTTGGGTGCTGATCGTCATATGCTGCCTGTCCCTTGCCCTCGGGCGTCCCGTGTCCGGTGTCCTCTAAGGCGACTTCGCGCGGGAAGTACACCTGCGCGAATTGCTAAAGCCCATGCCCTTGACGCGAACCGCCCGGCACCGCTGGCGAGCGGTCCCGGGCGGCCTCGGGCAGATTTCCGGCGATGGGGTCAGGCCGCGAGGCGGGCGGGCTGCCGGTCGGCCCATTTGAGCCCGGGCAGGTAGCGCGCATCGACCTTGCCGTCCTTCATCGCGAACAGATGCAGCCAGCCATTGTCGAACAGGTCGCGCACGGCGGGGTGTTTTTCGAGGATGGCGATCATGGCCTCGCGCGGGGCCTCGATCATCACGCTGAGGCGCAGCGGCTCGTGCTGGAGGGCGTCGCCATCATGCACCGCCTGCCATGGGAGGCCGGGGCGCAAGCGGCCGCCATTGCCCTCGATCACGCCGATGCCGCCCACGACATTGTGCAGCAGCTTGTTGCCGCCGCCGAACATTTCGGGCGCGACCGAGGAGCCGTAATACTGGAGGCTGATCCAGCTTGCGACCACCACCGGGGCGGTGATGATGAGTTCGAGCGTGCCGAAGCCTTCGTCCGCCTGCCAGTCGTAGGAGTGGAGGAAGGCGCGCCCGCCGAGGTCGCGGCCGGCGGTGGCGCGGCGCGGTGCGGCGATGAAGGCCGCGCAGCCCGCAAGGCCCCATTCGGGGCGGATCTCGGCCCAGTTCTGGGCGCGGGCCGGGATGCTCGGGCCGCTCGCGCCGGGGATGCGCAGCGCACGCTCGGCGCGGGCGACCTTGGCGGCATCATCCAGCCAGCCGCGCACCCTGGCGATGTCGCCGCTCCGCGCGGCGGGCAGGCCGTCCTCGTAGATCGTGACCGCGTCAGTGGTGGTGTCGTGGAGGCCCGCGACGAACAGCGTATCGGCGGGCACCTCGACCCCGCGCGCAGCCAGCCCGGCGCGGGTCTCGGGGTCGTTGAGGAGGATCGCCAGCAGGCGGGCCGAGACCTCGCCGGTGTAGCCCCCGCAGGCACCGCAGTGATAGGCGCTTTCATGCGGGTTGTTGGTGACGTTGCCGCCGTGGCCGAGCAGCAGCACGATCTCGCCGTGGCCCTTGGTGAGGCTCATCGCCTTGAGTACGGCCGCGCCCGTATCGGCCTTGGCCTCGGCGCTCATGCCCCCGACCACTTCGGGCGCGGGCTCGGGCCTGGCCTTGGGCACGAAGCCCAGGGCCGACTTCACCAGCTTGACCGCATAGACCGGCCCCATCGCCTCGACGAAGGCGAAGGAGGACACGGCAGCCTGGCGGAAGCGGCCCCAGGCGCGTGCGCCGCGGGCCTTGATGCGATCGGCCTGATCCCGGGCCGGATCGCCCATGCTGGTGGTGTTGACCGCCGGGTTGAGCAGCACCGGCAGGCGCGCCTCGAGAATGTCCGAACCGTGGGCGTGGTGGGCGAGCGGCAGGCCGAAGAAGCCGGCAAAGCCGATGGTGGCGATGCTGCCGTCGCAGCCTTCGAGCGCGCGGCGGAACACTTCGGAACGCACGTCGATGCAGAAGGCGGCTTGCAGGAAGGGCCTTTCGGTCACGGCCGGAGCCGCGCCATCGAGCGCGGCGGCAAGGCGGCGCTGGTGGCCGCGGTCGGCAGCGTCCTGAAGGATTGCGAGGGCGATTTCCTCCGCCGCGGGGACCAGCGGTTGGGCATGGGCAGCGATTGTCGCATCCCAGCGCCGGGCGATGCCGGGGGCGTGGGCGAGCAGGGCCTGTTCCCAGATCAGGCGGATCGCGAGGAGATCGATCAGCGTGCGGTCGGTGCCGCCCTTGAGTTCAGCCTGCCACAGGATCCAGCGCGCGTGCTGGGCCCAGCCGCCAAGGCTCATCGCAAGGCCGTGGAAGGCCGTCGGCGCGGCAAGATCGGTGATGTGCAGGTCGTCGGCAGCGGCAAGGATCGCGCGCTCGGCAGTGTCGGGGGCGGCGGCGACAAGGGCGCAGAAACCTTCGAGCCCGGCGATTTCGGGGGTGAGATCATGCATGGCCCAGGCGCGCCAGGCGGCAAAGGCCTCGGCGCCCGGCGCGGGCGACCACAGGGCCTGGCCGCGGTCGAAGTGGCCTGCGGCCCACAGGCCGATGCAGCGGTCGATCAGCGCCGGCCAGTCGATGCCCGTCGCCTCGGCGGCGAGGTCGGCGACGGTCGGCAGGGCGCGCGGGGCGGGCCCGGCGCCGATGCTGGCGGCGATGGTGCGCAGGGCCGTGGTATCGGCGGGCTTCAGCGGCGCACGCGAGGCGGCCAGCGCTTCGGCGAGGTCATCCTCGCTGATCGCCCCGGCGTTGATCGCGGCGGCATATTCCGCGCCGGTTCGCGTCACGCGCACCCCGGCGACCCGGGCGAGGCGCGCGGCGGCGCAGGCGAGGTCCTCGCCGGTCTGGCCGAGGAAGGGGTTGACCGCCACGGTCGCATCGAGCGGGAAGGCGGGGGGGATGGCGCGGCAGGCCTGCTCGGCGGCACCCAGCACCGCGGAGAAGCGGGCGGGGGCGATGTCGGCTTGGCTGGTGATCATCGTGGGTCTCCGTTTCTGGTGCGGGGGATCAGCGGGCGCCGGTCCTGGCGTTGAAGCCGCCGATGGCGCGGTCGAGCAGGGCGTTGAGGTAGAGGCCGTTGGCGAGGTGGACCCTGAGGCCTGCGGTCGCCGGGTGGTGCGCCCAGAGCGGGAAGAGGGCCTGGGCGAAGGCGACGAGGCCGAAGCTTGCCACCGCGACCACGATCAGCGCCCATTCGAGCGGACCGGGGGCAGGGGCGGCGGGCAGGATCGGGCCCCACACCTTCTGGGCGATGGCCTGGAAGGAGAAGTAGCCGATCGCAGCGCCGAGGGCGGCCGTGATGGTGCGGGTGGTGAGCGCCGCCGGAGCGCGTCCGGCCAAGCCTTGCGCGACAAGGTAGGCGACGCCGAAGATCAGGATCGCACCCAGCGCGAGGGCCTGCGGGCTCTTGGGGCCCAGCGCATAGGTGAAGGCGGTCGCGATCGCGGCGAAGATGGCGAGCGCGAGGGCGAAGCTCTTGAGCACCGCGGCGACGCTCGGGACCGCGACGGGGCCCGGACGGCGGATGCCGGAGACTTCCGTCACCGCCGTTCCGGAGGAAAGGAAGGCGTGGGCCTTGTAGAGCGAGTGGGCGATGATGTGGAGGAGCGCGAGGGTCCACAGGCCGAGGCCGCACTGGAGCAGCATGAAGCCCATCTGCGAAACCGTCGACCAGGCGAGCGCGGTCTTGATCGCGCTCTGGGTGAGCATGACAGCCGCGCCGAACAGCGCGGTAAAGCCGCCGATCATGACCAGGGCGGCCATCGCGCCGGTGCTCTGCTGGACAAGGGCAGCGGCGGTGATGAGGAGGACGCCGCCCGAGTTGATGATCCCGGCGTGGAGCAGGGCGGAAACGGGGGTGGGGGCCTCCATCACCTCGGTCAGCCAGCCGTGGAGCGGGAAGGCGGCGGTCTTGAGGGCAGCGGCGGCGACAATCGCCGCGACGCCGAGCGTGCCGGCAAGGCCGAGCGAGCCCTTCGCGGCGGCAGCGGCGGGAAGCGCGGCCAGATCGAGCGTGCCGAAGGCGGAGAACAGGATCCCGGCGGCGAAGGCCAGCATCACGTCGCCGGCGTGCCACACGCGGGCGAACTTGGCGGCGGCGCGCCGGGCTTCCGGGCGGTCGGGGTAGAACAGCAGCAGCTTGCGCAGGCTGATGCCGACCGCGAAGGTGGCGATGATCAGCGTGGGGAGGGTGCCCGCCTGCACGAAGACCAGCACCGCAGCCAGAGTGGTCAGCATCAGGCCGTGGAAGGCTCCCTCGCGCGCTTCGCCGTCGAGGTAGGTGCGGCTGTAGCGCATCACGATCCAGCCGATGAAGCTGACCAGCGCGCCCATGCTCGCCGCGACGAGATCGGTGCGCAGGCCGAGGGTGTAGGGGCCTTCGAGAATGTGTGCGCCGGAAGGCGCTCCGGTCACGGCCTGAGCCAGGCCAGCCAGTGCGATGGCGAGCGCGGACAGGGCCGAGAATTCGGACAGCATCGGCAGGGCGCCGGGACGCTTGCCCGGGCGGGCGAGGGCGAGCAGGATGACGGGCACCAGCACCAGCGGCGCAAGCATGGTCAGGGCGATGGCGTCAGGCATGAGGCGACACTCCGGCTGCAGGGGGGATTGCTGTTGGAGGTCGGATAGGGACTGGACGAAATTTAGAAAAATTCATATTTTGCCGACAATCGTTCTTTTGAATCGAACGATCATCAGGACACAACGCCATGGCGAGCCTCAACCTCCACCACCTGCGCCTGTTCCGTGCCACCGCGCGGGAGGGCACGCTGACCGCGGCGGCAAAGGCGCTCAACATCTCGCAGAGCGCGGTCTCGACCCAGATCAAGGCGCTCGAGACCGATCTGGGCCATGACCTGTTCGAGCGGCGCGGGCGCAATCTAGTGCTGACCGAGGCGGGGCGGATCGCGCTCGACTATGCCGAGCAGATCTTCCGCGCTTCCGAACAGCTCTCGGCCACCTTCCGCGCGGTCGGCGGGCAGAGAAAGGTGCTGCGCATCGGCGCGCTCGCCACCCTGTCGCGCAACTTCCAGATGGGTTTCCTCGCCCCGCTGCTGGGCCGCGACGATGTCGAGGTGGTGCTGCGTTCCGGCACGCAGGCCAGCCTGCTGCGCGCGCTCGACGCCCTGCGCATCGATGTGCTGCTCACCAACCAGGTGCCCGCGCGCGACGCGGCGAGCCCCTATCTGGTGCGGCGCATCGCCGCGCAGGGCGTCAGCCTTGTCGGCGCACGCTCGCGGCTGGTGCTGGCGGCGCAGGGACTTCCCGTGCTGCTGGCGCAGGCGCCGCTGATCCTGCCCACCCCCGAGACGGCGCTGCGAGCCGGCTTCGATGCGCTGGTCGAAAGCCTCGGCATCGTGCCCCGCATCGCCGCCGAGGCGGACGACATGGCGATGCTGCGCCTCCTCGCACGCTCGGACGCGGGCGTCGCGGTGATCCCGCCGATTGTGGTGCGCGACGAGCTGGCGGGCGGCACGCTTTACGAACTCGCCCAGCTGCCGGGCATCACCGAGGAGTTCCACGCGGTCACCATCGCGCGCACCTTTCCCAACCCGCTGCTGCGCGAGGTGATGGGTAGCGTTCCCGAGGCTGTGAACGGCGCGGCCGCAGGGCTTGCGGGCGAAGGGGCCGCTGGGTAAGCCGCCGCATCCGAAGCAGCGATGCAGGAACACAAGCCTCCCATGACCGCCCACCTCACCGGCCGCCCCGTCATTTCCGCAAGTGGGCTGTACACGCCGCCCGAGAGCATCTCGAACGCCGAGCTGGTCGCAAGCTTCAACGCCTATGCTGACCGCCACAATGCCGAGCACGCCGCCGAGATCGCCGCGGGCGAGATGGAGCCGCTGCCCTATTCCTCGGTCGAGTTCATCGAGAAGGCGAGCGGGATCAAGGCGCGCCACGTGATGAGCAAGGTCGCGATCCTCGACCCTGCCACCATGTGCCCGCGCCTGCCCGAGCGCGCCAATGACGAGCTTTCGGTGATGGCCGAGATCGGCGTCGCCGCCGCGCGGCAGGCACTCGCGCGCGCCGGGCGCAAGCCGGAGGATGTCGACGCGGTGCTGTGCGCGGCTTCCAACATGCAGCGCCCCTATCCGGCCATGGCGATCGAGATCCAGCAGGCGCTCGGGATCGAGGGCTTCGGCTTCGACATGAACGTCGCCTGCTCCTCGGCGACCTTCGGCATCCAGACCGCGGCCGATTACATTCGCGCCGGCAATGCCAGGTCAGTGCTGGTGGTGAGCCCGGAGATCACCTCGGGCCACCTCAACTGGCGCGACCGCGACAGCCACTTCATCTTCGGCGACGTGGCGACCGCGGTGCTGGTGGAGGATGCAGCCATCGCGCCCGCGCAGCATTGGGAGATCCTCGGCACGAAGCTGAAGACGGTCTTCTCCAACAACATCCGCAACAATTTCGGCTTTCTGAACCGCGCCCATCCCGAAAGCACCGGCAGCGCCGACAAGCTGTTCGTGCAGGAGGGGCGCAAGGTCTTCAAGGAAGTGGTGCCGATGGTTGCGCAGATGATCATCGACGAAGCCGCGCGGCTCGGCATCGATCCGGCAGGCCTGCGCCGTCTGTGGCTCCACCAGGCCAATGCCGGCATGAACCGGCTGATCGCCCACAAGGTGCTGGGCCACGAGGCGAACGAGGACGAGAGCCCGACCGTGCTCGACACCTATGGCAATACCTCGAGCGCGGGTTCGATCATCGCCTTCCACCAGCACAGCGCCGACCTGGCGGCGGGCGACACCGGCCTCATCTGCTCCTTCGGGGCAGGCTATTCGGCGGGCACGGTGTTCGTGCGCAAGGTGGCGTGAGGGGCCGACCTGCCTTGCGGGCTTGGTGAGGCTTGCCTAGAAGTGGCAGAATGGCAGGCGAAATTCTCGACAACAAGGGCCGCGGCGAGGCGGGCTGGCACTGGCCCGCGATCCATCCGGAAGGGCGCAAGTTCGGCCTGATCGCTGCCGCCGCGAGCCTCTTCGTGCTGGTGATCCTCGACTGGGAATTGCTCGGCTGGCCGATGCTGATGGCCTCCGCCGGGGTCTTCACCTTCTTCCGCGATCCCGAGCGCGTGGTGCCGCAGGGCGACAACCTGATCATCGCGCCTGCCGACGGGATCGTCTCGCGGATCGAGACGGTCGAGCCGCCGCTCGAACTCCAGATCAATGACGGGTCGGGCCATGCCGGTCTTCCCGCCGGGCCGGTGACGCGCGTCTCGATTGTCCTCAGCATCTTCGATGTCCACATCAACCGCACGCCTGCGGGAGGGACAGTGCGGCGGGTGGTCTATATCCCGGGCCGCTTCATCAGCGCCGAGCTCGACAAGGCGAGCGAGGAGAACGAGCGCCAGCACATCCTGATCGAGCGCAATGACGGGATCAGGGTCGGCTTCACCCAGATCGCGGGGCTGGTGGCGCGGCGGATCGTGACCTTCGTCAAGCCCGGCGACATCCTCGCCAAGGGCCAGCGCATCGGCCTGATCCGCTTCGGCAGCCGGCTTGACGTCTATCTGCCGGCGGGAACGGATGCGGCGGTGATGATCGGCCAGCGTGTGATTGCCGGCGAGACCGTGATCGCCGAGATCGGTCGGCGCGATCTTATCGAGGGGATTTTGCAATGAGCCGCCAGCAGCCCGGGCGCGGTGCGCGCGGCAAGACCCCGCGCAAGCTGCCCGGTGCGCGCTTCTTCCCCGCCCGTCTGGGGCCCAAGGCGGCCGAGGACGAGGACGGGGATGAAGCCGCGCGTCCCGCCAGCACCGTGCAGGGCGGCGGGCTGACATTGCGGGCGATGCTGCCCAATGCGGTGACCGCCGCTGCGCTGTGTTCGGGCCTCACGGGCATCCGCTTCGCGATCGACGGCCATTGGACCTTCGCGATCGGGCTGGTGGTGCTTGCCGGCGTGCTCGACGGCATCGACGGGCGCATCGCCCGGCTGCTCAATGCCCAGTCGCGCTTCGGGGCCGAGCTCGATTCGCTGGCGGATTCGCTGTCCTTCGGAGTGGCACCGGCGCTGATCCTGTTCCTGTGGTCGCTGCATGACTGGGCCAGATTCGGCTGGTTTGCCGCGCTGGCCTTCGCGATCTGCTGTGCGCTGCGACTGGCGCGCTTCAACGCCCGCATCGATGCCGACGACCAGCCGCACAAATCGGCCGGGTTCTTGACTGGCGTGCCTGCGCCCGTGGGGGCAGGGCTGGCCTTCACGCCCTTCTACCTGTGGCACGAGACCGGCTATGCGGTGCTGCGCGAACCGGTGTTCATGGCCCTGTGGCTCACACTGATTGCCGGGCTGATGATTTCCAACCTGCCGACGCTGAGCTGGGCCTCGCTCCGGCCGAGGAAGGCGATCCGGCTCCCGCTGATCGCTTTTGTCGCCCTTGCCTTTGCGGCGCTTCTGATCGAGCCGTGGTGGACCCTCGCGGTGATCTGCGGCGGCTATCTGGCGCTGATGCCTTACGGCTTCGTCAAATATGCCGGTATCAAGCGGCGCAGGCTTGCAGCTGCGGCAGCCGCGGCATCGGGCGCAAGACAGCCGGACGCGGCATAGCGATCGCGCGGCGCGGGGCGGCATGGGCAAAAGGCCGTTGCCCCATCTCCATTGCCGGCGAATGGAGGGCGAGGCCAGCGCGCAGCTCTTCGCCTTCCCGCATCAGGCGGACCCAGACGGCACGCGCCTCGCGCAGGCTATGGGCGATGACGGCAAGGGCCAGCAATCCGGCGAGAGTGAACAGGGCGGTGATGAGGCTGCTGATCATGGCGGTGCTTCCTTGGGTCCATTGTTCGTTCTTTGTTCTCACGCCTTGTTCCCTACATGTTCCAGCCTGTCAAGCGCCTTTCGCACCGGAGTGGAAGCGATTTTGTGGCGGTTTGCGGATTCGGGGCTGGATTTGTGTCCCTTGCGCGGCTAAGGGCGCCCTCGCTCCGGCCCGGGCATGAGGCTCGCGGTCAGGGCAAATTCGCATGGAAGGCGCTCATACCGGTGCCGCAGGCGGGATCTCCGCCACGGCCTCCAGCCTTCCAGAGGAACAACCGGAAAGGAATTACCTATGGCGGCACCTGTCGTCACCATGCAGCAATTGATCGAGGCCGGCGCTCACTTCGGCCACCAGACCCACCGCTGGAACCCGCGCATGAAGCCGTACATCTTCGGCGCGCGCAACGGTGTCCACATCATCGACCTGTCGCAGACCGTGCCGCTCTTCGCGCGCGCTCTGGACTTCGTGGAAGCGACCGTGCGTTCGGGCGGCAAGGTGCTGTTTGTCGGCACCAAGCGCCAGGCGCAGGAGCCGATCGCCGAGGCCGCCCGCATGTCGGGGCAGCACTTCGTCAACCACCGCTGGCTGGGCGGGATGCTCACCAACTGGAAGACCATCTCGGGTTCGATCCGCCGTCTCAAGAGCCTCGAGGAAATGCTCTCGGGCGACACCTCGGGCTTCACCAAGAAGGAAGTCCTCCAGCTCACCCGCGAGCGCGAGAAGCTGGAACTGTCGCTCGGCGGCATCCGCGACATGGGCGGCATTCCGGACGTGATGTTCGTGATCGACGCCAACAAGGAAGATCTCGCCATCAAGGAGGCCAACGTGCTTGGCATCCCGGTTATCGCGATCCTCGATTCGAACGTCGATCCCAATGGCATTTCCTTCCCGGTTCCGGGCAACGACGATGCGAGCCGTGCGGTGCGTCTCTACTGCCAGGCGATCGGTGAGGCCGCGCTGGCCGGCAAGGGCAAGTTCCAGGCTGACGTGTCGAGCGATTTCGGCGCGATGGCTGAGCCCCCGGCTGAAGCCGTGATCGCCGAAGAGCCGGCTGCGGAAGACGCCGAAGCCTGATTTCTCGCGGGGATGCGGCGGGCCTACCGTCGTGTGCCCGTCACATTCCCCCTCTAGCGCGCCCGGCATTGCCCCCCTTTTTCGGGAACGGCAGGGCCGGGCGCCTGACAACACATAAGAAGGAAACACCGATGGCCGATATTTCCGTCGCCGACGTGAAGAAGCTGCGCGAGCGCACCGGCGCTGGCATGATGGACGCCAAGAAGGCGCTGACCGAAGCGGGCGGCGACATCGAGGCTGCGGTTGACGCGCTGCGTGCCAAGGGCCTCGCCACCGCCCAGAAGAAGTCGAGCCGCACGGCCGCCGAAGGCCTCGTCGGCGTGCTCGTTTCGGGCACCAAGGGCGTGGCCGTCGAGATCAACTCGGAAACCGACTTTGTCGCCAAGAACGACCAGTTCCAGAGCTTCGTGCGCAATGCGACCGCCGTGGCGCTGGAAACCGGCACCAGCGACGTCGAAACGCTCAAGGCGGCGGCCTACCCCGGCGGCGGCACCGTGGGCGACAAGCTGACCGAGAACGTCGCCACCATCGGCGAGAACCAGCAGATCCGCCGCATCAAGCAGGTCGCCGTGACCCAGGGCGCGGTCGTGCCCTATATCCACAACGCGGCCGCCGAAGGCCTCGGCAAGATCGGCGTGCTGGTCGCGCTGGAATCCGATGCCGACGCCGATACGCTGACGATGCTGGGCAAGGACATCGCCCAGCACGCGGCGGCGATGTTCCCGCAGGCGCTGGACGCCGAGGGCCTTGACCCCGAAGTGATCGAGCGCGAGCGCAAGATCGCTGCCGAAAAGGCTGCCGAAAGCGGCAAGCCGGCCGACGTGCAGGCCAAGATGGTCGAAGGCGCGGTGAAGAAGTTCGCCAAGGAAAACGCGCTCCTCAGCCAGATCTTCGTCAAGGACGGCAAGGCCACGGTCGAAGAATACATCGCCAAGGC
>JAIXPX010000039.1 GCA_027486035.1 Erythrobacteraceae bacterium
CACCAACGCCCGCACCCGCAAGGGCAAGGCCAAGCCCATCGCGGGCAAGAAGAAGTAAGCGGGCGGGCCCCAGGGCTCACCCAGGCTTTTTCCTTCTGACGAGCTAGAGGAATTCCAAAGATGGCACGCGAACCAGGCCGTATCCGGCGTCGTGACAAGAAGAACATCACCAGCGGCGTTGCGCACATCAACGCCAGCTTCAACAACACCATGATCACCATCACCGATGCGCAGGGCAATGCGATCAGCTGGTCCAGTGCCGGCATGATGGGCTTCAAGGGCAGCCGCAAGTCGACTCCCTATGCCGCGCAGGTTGCTGCCGACGATGCCGGCAAGAAGGCTGCCGAACACGGCGTGCGCACCCTCGAGGTCGAGGTGAAGGGCCCGGGCTCGGGCCGTGAAAGCGCGCTGCGCGGGCTTGCGGCTGTGGGCTTCAACATCACTTCGATCCGTGACGTCACGCCGATCCCGCACAACGGGGTCCGGCCGTCCAAGCGTCGCCGCGTCTGATCCGCCGGGATGGCGGTGGCCTTGTCTGCCGCCGCCACCCGAACGGGTCTGATGCCGCGCCTTCCAGGTGCCTTAGGCCCGCCCAAATTTGAACCGCCCTCAAGGCGAATTAGGGGAAATCCATGTCCGTCAACACCAAGAACTGGCAGGAACTCAAGAAACCCAACTCCCTCGAAATCAAGGATGGCGGCGATCGTCAGCGCAAGGCGACCTTCGTGGCCGAACCGCTCGAGCGGGGCTTCGGTCTGACGCTCGGCAATGCGCTGCGCCGTGTGCTCCTTTCGAGCCTCCAGGGTGCGGCGATCACCTCGATCAAGATCGAGAACGTGCTCCACGAATTCTCGTCGCTTGCGGGCGTGCGTGAAGACGTGACCGATATCGTCCTCAACGTGAAGCAGATCGCGCTCAAGATGGAAGGTGAGGGCCCCAAGCGGCTCCAGCTTTCGGCCACGGGCCCCGGCGAAGTCCGCGCCGGCGACATTGCTGTGACCGGCGACATCGAGGTGATGAACAAGGATCTCGTGATCTGCCATCTCGATGAAGGCGCCACGCTGAACATGGAGCTGACCGCGGACACCGGCAAGGGCTATGCCCCCGCCGTCCAGAACCGTCCGGTCGATGCGCCGATCGGCCTCATTCCGGTCGATTCGCTCTACTCGCCGGTGCGTCAGGTGAGCTACAAGGTCGAGAACGCCCGCGTCGGTCAGGAGCTCGACTACGACAAGCTCTCGCTGACCGTCGAGACCGATGGGACCGTCACCCCGGAAGACGCGGTTGCCTATGCCGCGCGCATCCTTCAGGACCAGCTGACGCTGTTCGTCCACTTCGAGGACGGCATTCCGCAGCCGATCGGCCAGATGATCGGCCATGCCGTGCAGCCGGAAGAGAGCGACGCCAACCAGCTCAACCGCTACCTCCTCAAGAAGGTGGACGAGCTGGAGCTGTCGGTGCGTTCGGCCAATTGCCTCAAGAACGACAACATCATCTACATCGGCGATCTGGTCCAGAAGACCGAGGCCGAGATGCTGCGCACGCCGAACTTCGGCCGCAAGTCGCTCAATGAGATCAAGGAAGTGCTCTCGAGCATGGGCCTGCGCCTCGGGATGGACATCCCCGGCTGGCCGCCCGAGAACATCGAGGAAATGGCCAAGAAGCTCGAGCAGGAGCTTCTCGGTTAATCCGAGAAGCAGCCGCCTGAGGCAGCCGGAGGTTGCCGACGGGCGGCGGCCTGCCGGCCAGCGAGCGAAGCTCGTCTGACGTCACGGGATTTACTCCCGTGACGGCCTTGCTGAAGAAATGGGAAGGTCGAACCCTTTTCGACCAGCACTGGGCTACCTCACACGGGCCCTTTTCGAACGGAGTAAGAAGAATGCGTCATGGTATTTCGGGCCGCAAGCTGGGCCGCCGCACGGGTCACCGCAACGCCCTGTTCCGCAACATGGCTGCCGCGCTGATCAAGCACGAACAGATCACCACCACGCTGCCCAAGGCCAAGGAACTGCGCCCCTATATCGAAAAGCTGATCACGCTGGCCAAGCGTGGCGGCCTTTCCAACCGTCGTCTCGCCATGAGCCGTCTGGGTGACGAAGCGCAGCTCAAGAAGCTGTTCGACGTTCTGGCCGAGCGTTACAGCGACCGCGAGGGCGGCTACACCCGCGTGCTGCGCGCCGGCGTGCGTGCCGGTGACGCCGTGCAGATGGCGATCATCGAACTCGTCGACCGCGACGAAAGTGCCAAGGGTCAGGACTCCGGCCCGGTGCAGTCGGAAGACGAATACGAAGACGCGTAAGCCGCGCTTTCAGGAACATAAGAAGGGCCGGGGGCATTCGCTTCCCGGCCCTTTCCTTTTGTGCGCCGGCCCCTAGGCTGCGCGGAGAGGCAACATGTGGCGATCGTCCCCTCGCGCAAGGTCGTGATCGTGCGGCGCGGGGAGGATCCGGCGGGGTCGGGGTTCGACATCACCGCTTTCACTCCGGACGTGCTGGCGGCCCTGCCGGGCGGTTAAGTTGATGATGGCCATGCAGGGCGCGCCTTGCGGGCGCTTCAACTTGCGACGAGCCGTTCATCTAATAAGCTCGCAAAATTAACAACACCTGTCATCCCGATTCAGGCGAGCCTCACGCCAAATCGCGCAGAACCCTCAGGACACCAGCGGCCATTCCGCCCGCCGGTCGCCACGAGGAGTGCTTCGATGACCACCACAACCCACCGGCTGGCCTCCGGCAAATCGGCCCGGCTTGTGTTCGGCGCGCTTGCCGCGACGGCGCTGACGACAGCGTCGTTCTCCCCCGCCATGGCGCGCGATCATCGCGAGCGTGATGGCATCAGCGCGGGCGAGGTGATCGCCGGTGCCGTCGTCATCGGCGGCATCGCCGCCCTCGCCGGTGCCTTCGATGGTGACCGCGACCGCGACCGCGACCGCTACGGCTACCGTTACGATCGCGGCGATCGCTGGGACCGTCGCCGCGACTGGGACCGCGGTGACCGCTGGGGCGATAGCTTCAGCCCGCGCCTTGCCGTGGACCGCTGCGTGCGCGCTGCCGAGAACCAGGCGCGGCGCTTCGGCGGCTACCGCTATGCCGACGTGATCGACGTGCGCGACAGCGACCGCACGCGCGATGGCTTCCGGGTGCGCGGCCGGATCGACGTCGGCGGCGGCTGGAACGATCGCGGCAATGATCGCGGCAATTTCAGCTGCTACATGGACGGCCGCGGTGCGCCGCAGGTCGATTTCAGCGGGATCCGCGGCCTGCGCTGAGACCCGCTCTGCCCCCCTTGCGCGCCGCCTTGCCTTTTCGCGGCGCGCATCCTTGCCGCCCCGCGCTCACTTACCTGCGCGCGGGGCGGTTTTCCTGATGCCGCCGGTTCATCCCGGCGCAAGCTGGCGGCGATTAGTCTCGCAGGCACATCGGGACGGATGGTGGCCGGGCCGGCAGCAACAGGAGAGAGCCATGGCTCACACGTTTCGGGCGCTTGCTCTGGCAGGCGGGCTTATCGCCACCACCTTGATGTCCGTTCCCGTCAGGGCCGCTGCGCCCGCGCCCGCGCCCGGCCCGCTGCCTTCCGCTTTTGCCGCAAGCCACCTCGCGCCGCTTGACCAGGGCTATCACTGCCGGGGCCGCTGTGGCTGGCGGGACGATCGCCGCTGGCGCCGCGACCGCGTGGATGCAGGCGACGTCCTGCTGGGGGCTGTGATCATCGGCGGGCTCGCCGCAATCATCAGTTCCGAAAACCGCCGCAAGCGCGAACGCGATGTCGTGGTGGTCGAGCGCGATCCCTATATCCGGGATGCACGCCGTGACCGCCGGGCCCCCGGGCTCGAGCATGCGGCCAATATGTGCGCCGACCGCGTCGAGCGCGAACAGCCGGTCGAGGCCATTGAAACTGTCTCCCGCACGGCGTCGGGCTGGCAGGTCAGCGGGCGGACCGAGGGCGGCGCACCCTTTGCCTGCCGGATCGGCAATGATGGCGCGATCGAGTCGGTCGATTTTGCCGATGGCCAGTGGAGCGACGAGGCCTATGGCGCGGCGCGTGCCGGGGTGGGGCTGACAGTGCCGGTCGCCCGCAGCTCGGCTGTCATTCCCCCGCCGGGACCCGGCCCGCGCACAGGCCTGGCCGCGCGCGCTCTGGTTCCTGCCGCGCGGATGCCCGCCTATCCCGGCGGTCCGGTCCCCGGCGAGACCATCCCCGACGAGCCGCCGCAATAGGCTGAGGCGCTAGGTGTCTGTCTGGCCGTAGCTCGGCAGGCCCCATTCCCACCGGATCGCCGCCGCGCGCAGCGCGAAGCCGCAGGCGAAGGCGAGGCCCCAGGCGGCTGCGTCCGGCACTCCCAGCAGCATCCCCGCGACCGTGAGCGCCGAGGTCAAGGCCGCCGGCGTGACGTAGAGCTCGGGGCTCATGATGATCGAGGGGCGCCCGGCCACCACGTCGCGGATGATCCCCCCGACGCATCCGGTTATCACGCCCATCAGCGCGGCAGGCACCGGCGGGATGCCGTAGGCGAGCGCCTTGGCACTGCCGAGCACAGCATAGGCGGCAAGCCCCGCGCCGTCGGCATAATCGAAGCCCTTGCCCTCCCACCAGCGCACCGGCGTGAACCACGCGATCAGCGCTGTGCCGAGGCAGACGGCCGCGACCCGGGGATCGTCGATCCAGAACACCGGCGCGCGGATCAGCAGGTCGCGCACCGTGCCGCCGCCGACGCCGGTGACGAGGGCAAAGAAGGCCATCGTCACGAAGGTCTGCTTGAGCCGCGCCGCCAGCACCGCGCCCGACAGCGCGAAGAGCGCGATCCCCGCCAGATCGAGCAGGTCGAGAAGCGGGGTGAGGACTTGTCCGGTCATGGGTTGGGGCGGGCGACAGGCCGCGCCTTGCGCCGCCGGAACATCAGAATGCCGCCGATCATCGCGCCTGTCAGCGACAGGGCGGCGAAGAGGATCAGCACCGGATGGCTGGTGTCCTCGCGCTCCGAGAGGTCCATGATGTGCAGGCCCCAGGCGAGGTCGAAGGCGCGCCACCAGCGGGTGCGCACGGCCTCGATCTCGCCGGTGTCGCGCCCGACGAAGACACGGGCGCCATCGGCAAGGCTCACGCGCCAGACGGCCTGTTCGCGGCGGAATTCGGGCGGGGTGCTCCCGGCGGGGAAGAATTCCACCCGGATGACCTTGTCGCCGCCCTTGATGCGCGCGGCGACAAGCGCCTGCGCCGCGGCAGCGCCGAGCGGGGGGAGGGGCTTGCCGCTTACGAAATCGACCCGCCGGACGCTGCCGTCGAGCCCGGAGAGGATCGCCACGGCGCGGCCCTGCTGCATCACGACGCGCATTTCCCTGAGCCCGGCTTCGGGCGAGGCGAGGGTGCTGCCGGGGAGCACCAGGGCCTTCGCGGGCAGTTCCCGCCGAAGGTGTTCGCCGCGCACCTCCTCGATCGGGCGCAGGGTCATGAACAGGCCCGATGCGAGCCACATGATGATCGGCACGCCGACCAGCCAGCCCAGCCAGATGTGCCACTTTGCAAGCTTGCGCATGATTGTCATGCCCCGGCCATGACGAAGCGCGCTCAGCCGTGCAAGATGTTGCCGATCGCCGCAGCGGCGGCGATGCAGTCGAGATCGGACCAGCGCGGGCCGATCACCTGCATCCCGCAGGGCAGCTCCGCCCCGAGATAGGTGCCGCAGCCAATCGGCAGCACGGTTGCGGCAAGACCCGGGAAGGTTGCAAGGCCCGCCCAGACCAGACCCTTGCCGCCCGGCTCCTCCACCCCATTGATGGCGAGCGTGCCCCGGAACACCGCCTTGTCGGCGTGGGGCACGGCGAGCACCGGCGCGGGCGGGGCGAGGACGAAGTCGTAGGCCCCGAACAGCGCCTCCCACTGCGCATTGCACACGGCCTGCGCGTTCATCAGCGCGAACCAGTCGGTCGCGGTGGCGCGTGTCCCGTCGGGCGCGGGGGCGCCGCCCGACATGGTGATATTCATCATCTTGAGATAGCTGCGATGATGCGCGGCAATGTCGGGCAGGAGATCCGTGCTGCGGTCGATCGCGATCCCGGCGCGGGCAAGCGCCTCGAGCGCGGCCTCGGTCGGCTCGCGCACGCTGGCATCGACCGGAGCTCCGGGAAGCTCGGTGAGCGCCAGCAGGCGGCACTCCTTGAGCGGTCTGGCGCGGCGGCGCAGAGGGACTTCGGCACCGGCTTCGACCAGCACGGCCAGATCGGCCGCGTTGCGCGCCAGCGGCCCGGCGATGGAGAGCGCGCCGTCAGCGGCGGCGACAAAGCCCTCGCGGCGCGACATGCCGGGAAATTCGTGGCCGTGCTTGGGGACCAGGCCCCAGGTCGTCTTGTGGCCCCAGATGCCGCAGAAATGCGCCGGGACGCGGACCGACCCGCCAATGTCTGTGCCATAGTCGCACGGCACCATGCCGCTCGCCACGGCGGCTGCGCTCCCGCCGGACGAGCCGCCGGGGGAGCGCGCCGTGTTGTGCGGGTTCGCGGTGCGGCCATAGACCGGGTTGAAGCTTTGCCAGTCGGTGAGGTCGACCGGCACATTGGTCTTGCCGATGATGATCGCGCCCGCCGCCTTCAGCCGCCGCACCAGCAAGGCATCGCGCGGGGCGATCTGGTCCTTGAAGCGCGGGTGGCCCCAGGTGGTGGGGAGCCCGGCGACATCGAAGCTTTCCTTGATCGTCATCGGCACGCCGAACAGCGGCTGATCTGCGCGTGGGCCGGCGGCATCGAGCGCCCTGGCTTGCGAAAAGGCACCGGCGAAGTTCGACACCGCCAGCGCGTCGATCTCCGCGTCGTCACGCTCGATCCGCTCAATCGCCGCATCGAGTGCCTCGACCGCGCTCATCTTGCCCGCGCGGATCAGGGCGGCGGTGGCGAGCGCGCCGGGCTCGCTGGTCAATTGCGGATAGGCCATGTGAACTCTCTCCCTCTCGCTGCCCGGTCTAGGCACGCGAGGGGGGGAGGGTCAAATCACATGTGGATCGGCTTGCCGGTGACCGCCATGGCCGCTTCCTTGAAGGCCTCGGCGTGGGTCGGGTGGGCGTGGCAGGTATAGGCGATGTCTTCCGAGGTCGCGCCGAATTCCATCGCCTGTGCGGCCTGGGCGATCATCGTGCCCGCAAGGGAGTTGATCATCCACACGCCGACCACCCGGTCGGTGGCGGCATCGGCGATCACCTTGACGAAGCCGTCGGTGTCGCGGTTGGCCTTGGCGCGGGAGTTCGCCATCATCGGGAACTTGCCGACCTTGACCGCGAGCCCGCGTTCCTTGGCCTGTTCCTCGGAAATGCCGACGCCCGCGATTTCGGGCGCGGTGTAGACGACGCTGGGGATCACATCGTGGTTCACGATGCCGGTGAGGCCAGCGATGTTCTCGGCGACCGCGATGCCTTCGTCCTCGGCCTTGTGGGCGAGCATCGGACCGGGCACGACGTCGCCGATGGCCCAGATGTTCGGGACGGCGGTGGCGAAATCATGGTCGATCTCGATCTGGCCGCGGGTGTTGAGGCTGAGTCCCGCCTTGTCGAGCGCGAGGCCATCGGTGTTGGCGCGGCGGCCGATGGCGACCAGCACATGGCTGGCGGTGACGGTCTTGGCATCGCCGCCCGCCGCCGGTTCGACGGTGAGGGTGACGGTGCTGCCGTCCACCACAGCGCCGGTCACCTTGTGGCCGAGCATCATGTCCATGCCCTGCTTCTTGAAGATCTTCTGCGCTTCCTTGCGGACCTCGCCGTCCATGCCGGGGAGGAGCTGGTCGAGATATTCGATGACGGTGACCTTGGCACCGAGACGCCGCCACACCGAACCAAGTTCGAGGCCGATGACCCCGCCGCCGATCACCACGAGATGTTCGGGCACTTCATCGAGATCGAGCGCGCCGGTGCTGTCGACGATTCGCTTGCCCGCGTTGTCCACGGTCACGCCGGGCAGCGGCGTCACCGAAGAGCCGGTGGCGATCACGATGTCCTTGGCGGTGACCTTCTGGCCCGCCACGTCAACGGTGTGCGCATCCTCGAAGGCGGCATGGCCCTTGAGCCAGGTGACCTTGTTCTTCTTGAACAGGAACGCGATCCCGCCGGTCAGCTCGCCCACGGCCTTGGTCTTCTCGGCCATCATCTTGCCGAGGTCGAGGGTGGGCGTGGCGGTGATGCCCCAGGTGTCGAAGTGCCCGCCCGCGGCTTCCTCGAACAGCTCCGAGCCGTGCAGTAGCGCCTTCGAAGGGATGCACCCGACATTGAGGCAGGTGCCGCCCAGCGTGGCGCGGCTTTCGACGCAGGCGGTCTTCAGCCCGAGCTGCGCCGCGCGGATCGCCGCGACATAGCCGCCGGGGCCGGCACCGATGACAAGGACGTCGTAGTCGTAGGAATGGTCAGCCATTATTTTCTCCGTCGCCCCGGCCAAAGCTGGGGTCTCAGGCCGCAAGGGTCAAGCGTGCCGCCCTAGGCCCCAGCTTCCGCTGGGGTGACGAAGGGCGGAGGAAATCACAGATCGATGAGCATCCGGGTGGGATCCTCGATCGCGTCCTTGATGATCTTGAGCGCGGTCACCGCCTCGCGCCCGTCGATCAGGCGGTGGTCGTAGGACATGGCGATATACATCATCGGGCGGATCACGATCTGGCCGTCGCGGACCACCGGGCGGTCCTCGATGCGGTGGAGGCCCAGCACCGCCGACTGCGGCGGGTTGATGATCGGGGTGCTCATCAGCGAGCCGAACACGCCGCCGTTCGAGATGGTGAAGGTGCCGCCGGTCATGTCCTCCATGGTCAGCGTGCCCGCCTTCGCGCGCGCGCCGAAATCGGCGATGTCCTGCTCGATCCGGGCAAAGCCCTTCTTGTCGGCATCGCGGATCACCGGGACGACGAGGCCGTTGGGGGCCGAGACCGCCACCGAGATGTCGACATAGTCGTGGTAGATGATCTCGTCGCCGTCGATATAGGCGTTGACCGCCGGCACGTCCTTCAGCGCAAGGCAGGCGGCCTTGGCGAAGAAGCCCATGAAGCCCAAGCGGATGTCGTGCTTCTTGGCGAACAGATCCTTGTACTTGTCGCGCGCTTCGATGACGGCGCTCATGTCGACGTCGTTGAAGGTCGTCAGCATCGCCGCATTGTCCTGCGCCGCCTTCAGCCGCTTGGCGATGGTCTGGCGCATCCGGGTCATCTTGACCCGCTCGGTGCCGCGCGCGCCGCCGGTCTGGACGGGCGCGGGGGCAGCCGTCGGTGCCGCTGCCGGGGCGGGGGTCGCCGGAGCCTTGGCCTTGGCCTCGGCGGCGGCGAGCACGTCTTCCTTGGTCAGGCGCCCGTCCTTGCCGGTGCCCTTGATCGTCGAGGGATCGACCCCGTGCTCCAGCACCGCGCGGCGCACCGCGGGCGACATGGTCTGGGCGGGGGTGAGGAGTTCTTCGGTGGCGGCAGGCGCGGACGCCGGATCGGCCTTGGCGGCGGCCGGAGCGGCAGCAGGCGCAGCCGCGCCAGCGGTCGCGCCCGCTTCGATGATCGCGATCACCGCGCCGACCTCGACAGTGTCGCCGACCGCGACCAGGTGCTGCGACATGATTCCCGCCACCGGCGAGGGCACATCGACCGCGACCTTGTCGGTCTCGAGGCTGGCGATCGGCTCGTCGGCGGCAACCGCTTCACCCGGCTGCTTCAGCCATTCAGCGATGGTGCCTTCGGTGACGGATTCGCCGAGGACGGGGACTTTGATTTCGGTAGCCATGTTAACGGGTTCCTGAAACTTGCTTTGATTGGGTGTGAAGCGGGCTCAGAGCCCCAGCGCCTGGGCGACGAGCGCTTCCTGCTGGGCCTTGTGGCGGCTGGCGAGACCCGTCGCGGGCGAGGCGGCGGCATCGCGTCCGGCATAGCTCGGGCGCATCCCGGCGTGACCGGCGGCGGTCAGCGATTCCTCGATCCGCTCGTTCACGAAGAACCACGCGCCGTTGTTGCGCGGCTCCTCCTGACACCAGACGACCTCCTTCAGGTTCGTCATGCGCTGGAGGCGAACGCTGAGCGGGTCGCCGGGGAAGGGGAAGAGCTGCTCGATACGCACGATCGAGACATCCTCGATCCCCGCAGCATCGCGCGCCTCGATCAGGTCATAGGCGACCTTGCCCGAACACAGCACCAGTCGCTTGACCTTGTCGTCGGCGATCACCTTGGTGTCCGACACAATGCGCCGGAACTGCCGGTCGCCGAGGAAGTCCGCCTTCGCGCTCTTGGCCAGCGGGTGCCGCAGCAGCGACTTGGGGCTCATGATGACGAGCGGCTTGCGGAAGCTCCGCAGCATCTGGCGGCGCAGCAGGTGGAAGTAGTTGGCCGGCACGGTGACGTTGCACACGCACATGTTGTCGTCCGCGCACAGCTGGAGGAAGCGTTCGAGCCGCGCGGAGGAGTGCTCCGGACCCTGGCCCTCATAGCCGTGCGGCAACAGCATCACGAGGCCATTGGCGCGCAGCCACTTGCTCTCGCCGCTGGCGATGTACTGATCGATCATGATCTGCGCGCCGTTGGCGAAGTCGCCGAACTGGCCTTCCCACAGCACCAGGCTCTTGGGATCGGCCATGGCGAAGCCGTATTCGAAGCCGAGCACGCCGTATTCCGAGAGCGTGGAATCGTGCACCTCGAACTTCCCGTGGGGCAGGGTCGAGAGCGGCACATATTTGCGCTCGGACTTCTGGTCGATCCACACCGCGTGGCGCTGCGAGAAGGTGCCGCGCCCGGAATCCTGACCCGACAGGCGCACCCCGTAGCCTTCCATCACGAGGCTGCCGAAAGCGAGCGCTTCGGCGGTGGCCCAGTCGAAGCCTTCGCCTGAGCTGAACATCTCGCGCTTGGCGGCGAGCACCCGGTCGAGGGTCTTGTGGATCTCGAGATCGGCGGGGACTTCGGTCAGCACTCGGCCCAATGCGTCGAAGGTCTTGGGCTCGATCGCGGTTTCGACCGAGCGGCGCGCGGTTTCCGGATCGGCAGGCTTGTTGAGCCCGGCCCAGCGGCCGCCGAACCAGTCGGCTTCGTTGGCCTTGTAGCTCTTGCCGGCCTCGAACTCCTCTTCGAGCAGCGCGGTGAACTCGGCGGCGATACGCTCCCGCGTGCCGGGCTCGACCACGCCTTCGCGGATCAGGCGCGCTTCGTAGGAAACGCTGACCTTGGGGTGCTTGCCGATCTTGCCATACATCACCGGCTGGGTGAACTTGGGCTCGTCGCCCTCGTTGTGGCCGAAGCGGCGATAGCACCACATGTCGATCACGACGTCGCGGTGGAAGGTCTGGCGATATTCGACCGCGAGCTTGCAGGCGAAGGTCACCGCCTCCGGATCGTCGCCGTTGACGTGGAGGATGGGCGCCATGACCCCCTTGGCCACGTCGGAGGGGTAAGGCGAGGACCGCGCAAACTTGGGCGACGTCGTGAAGCCGATCTGGTTGTTGATGATGAAATGGAGGCAGCCGCCGGTGTCGTAGCCGGGGACGCCCGAGAGCGAGAGGCTCTCCCACACCACGCCCTGACCCGCAAAGGCGGCGTCGCCGTGGATCAGCACGGGGAGCACCTGATCCTTCTTCTTCAGGTCATCACGGATCGCCTGCTGCGCGCGGGTCTTGCCCAGCACCACCGGGTTCACCGTCTCGAGATGCGAGGGGTTGGGCACGAGGCTCATGTGCACCGAGATCCCGTCGAACTCGCGGTCGGTCGAGGTGCCGAGGTGGTACTTCACATCGCCCGATCCGCCGACATCATCGGGGTTGGCCGAGCCGCCCGAGAATTCGTGGAAGATCACGCGGTAGGGCTTGGCCATCACGTTGGCGAGGACGTTGAGGCGGCCGCGGTGGGCCATGCCGTAGATGATCTCGCGCACGCCCGCGCTGCCGCCGTGCTTGATGACGGCTTCCAGTGCCGGGATCATGGATTCGCCGCCATCAAGGCCGAAGCGCTTGGTGCCGACATATTTCTTGGCGAGGAATTCCTCGTAGCCTTCCCCGCGCAGCACCGCGGCGAGGATCGCCTTCTTGCCTTCGGGGGTGAACTGGATCGTCTCGCCGGGCTTTTCGAACTTGTCCTGGAGGAAGCGGCGCTCCTCGGTGTCGGCGATGTGCATGTATTCGAGGCCGACCTTGCCGCAATAGACTTCGCGCAGGCGCTGGTGGAGCTTGCCCACCGTGGTCCACTCCATGCCGAGCACGCCGCCGACATAGACGTCCTCGTTCTCCTTGCCCGCAAGGCCGTGCCATTCGAGCGTGAGGTC
>JAIXPX010000013.1 GCA_027486035.1 Erythrobacteraceae bacterium
AGCTTGTTGTCCGCCGCCATCTCGCGCTCGCCCTGATAGACCTTGATCGTCACCGCGTTCTGGTTGTCCTCGGCGGTCGAATAGGTCTGGGTCTTCTTGGTCGGGATGGTGGTGTTGCGGTCGATCATGCGGGTGAACACGCCGCCCAGCGTCTCGATGCCGAGCGAGAGCGGGGTCACGTCGAGCAGCAGCACATCCTTGACGTCGCCCTGGAGCACGCCCGCCTGAATGGCCGCGCCCATGGCGACGACCTCATCGGGATTGACGCCGGTGTGGGGCTTCGCGCCGAAGAACTGCTCCACGACTTCGCGCACCTTGGGCATACGGGTCATACCGCCGACAAGGATCACCTCGTCGACCTGATCCTTGCTGATGCCCGCATCCGCCAGAGCCTTCTTGCAAGGCTCGAGCGTGCGCTGGATCAGTCCGTCGACCATCTTTTCGAGGTCGGCGCGGGTGATCGTCTCCACGAGGTGCAGCGGGGTGGTGCTGCCGCCTTCCATGCGCGCGGTGATGAAGGGCAGGTTGACCTCGGTCGTCGCGGCGCTCGACAGTTCGATCTTGGCCTTCTCGGCCGCTTCCTTGAGGCGCTGGAGCGCGAGCTTGTCGCTCTTGAGGTCCATGCTCTCCTTCTTCTTGAAGGAATCCGCCAGGAACTCGACGATCGCATTGTCGAAGTCCTCGCCGCCGAGGAAGGTGTCGCCGTTGGTGGACTTCACCTCGAACACGCCGTCGCCGATCTCGAGGATCGAGACGTCGAAGGTGCCGCCGCCAAGGTCATAGACGGCGATGGTCTTCCCGTCGTCCTTGTCCATCCCGTAGGCGAGCGCGGCCGCGGTCGGCTCGTTGATGATGCGCAGCACTTCAAGGCCGGCGATCTGGCCGGCGTCCTTGGTCGCCTGACGCTGGGCGTCGTTGAAATAGGCGGGGACGGTGATGACGGCCTGCGTCACGCTCTCGCCGAGATAGCTCTCGGCGGTTTCCTTCATCTTCTGGAGGATGAAGGCCGAGACCTGCGAGGGGCTGTAGTCCTCGCCCCCGGCGTTGACCCAGGCATCGCCGTTCTTGCCCTTGGTGATCTTGTAGGGAACCAGCTCCATGTCCTTCTTGGTCATGGGATCATCGAAGCGGCGGCCGATCAGGCGCTTGATCGCAAAGAGGGTATTGTCGGGGTTGGTGACGGCCTGCCGCTTGGCAGGCTGGCCGATCAGGCGCTGGCCATCCTTGCTGAAGGCCACGATCGAGGGCGTGGTGCGCGCGCCTTCCGCGTTTTCGATCACCTTGGGCTTGCCGCCATCCATGACAGCGACGCAGGAGTTGGTGGTGCCGAGGTCGATACCGATTACTTTACCCATGATTTCCCATCCATAAGGACATTGTTGGACACCGCTGCCGTCGGCTTCCCGGGTTCCGGCAAAGCGCATTGGCGGCTCGTTTGTGAGGGCCATATAGGTGTGGTTTCGCTTGGCACAAGAGAGTGCGCCCCCTAGATTTGCAGGACTTCTCACAAGGAGACATTGCGCGTGAAACCGATCCGACCCGCCGCTCTTGCGCTGGCTGCTGCTGTCCTGCTGCCCTGGCTCGCCGCCTGTTCGCCGACCGGCGAGAGCGCGGGGGGCCTGACGGTGACCAATGCCCGCCTCGTCCTTGCCCCCGTCGCGGGCAATCCGGCGGCGGTCTATTTCGACCTCGCCTACACCGGCGCGCCGGGGGTAAGCCTCACCGAGGTGGACGTGGAGGGAGCAGGCATGACGATGATCCACGACTATGCCGAGGATGGCGGCAAGATGGCGATGGTGATGACCGACGCCGTCCCGCTTGCCGCCAAGGCTCCGGTGCGCTTCGCACCGGGCGGCCTGCACGTGATGGCGATGGACCCGTCCGATGCCCTCAAGCCCGGAAGCAGCGCCAGAGTGACCCTCATCCTATCGGACGGCACCAGCACCAGCATCCTTGCGCCGGTCCGCGCCGCCGGGGACGAACGCTGAGGATCGCCCCCTCCCCTGCCTGCCCGGCCGAGGAGGAGCGGCTGCTGACGCGCGGCGAGATCGCGCTGGCGGGATCGATCTTCGGGACGGCGATCGATTATGCGCCGGTCAGGGTGATCCGCCGCAAGTTTTTCCCTTTCCAGCCGCCCGGGGTGACCATGGCCCCCATGGGCCACCTCCATTTCCACCCCCGCGCCCCGCACTACCACGACGACTTTGCTGCCGCCTCGCTCCCGAAACAGGCGCACTTCATCCACGAGATGACCCACGTCTGGCAGGCGCAGAGCCTCGGGCGCTGGCACCTTGTCCTGCGCCGCCACCCCTGGTGCCGCTACGATTACGCCCTGAAGCCGGGCTGGCGCCTCGCGCGCTACGGCCTCGAGCAACAGGCCGAAATCGTGCGCCACGCTTTCCTGCTGCGGAGCGGGGCGACGATCCCGGGTGTTGCCGACAAGGCGGCATATGATGATCTGGTGGCCTTTCCGGGCGTTGCGGCCTGAGCGGGGGCGCGCAAGCAGCCACCGGCCTGTGATCAGTTCGGCCGGCGCACCGTATATTCGCGCCCGTTTTTATCGACGCGGCAACATTCGCCATTGTCGCGCTTCTTGATAAGCGTCCCGCCGACACCGCCCGCTGCCGCGCCGAAGATAGTGCCGACGATCCTGCTGGTGATGCGATAGGTCATGCTGATCTCTCCGATGCTCGGGTTACTGCCCGATGCTACCGGAGAGAGTGCAGCGATGTTCCTCGGCTCAGCGCGCGCGGAGGGTCACACGGCGCGAAACGGCCGTCGGCGGTTCAGTCCGGCTTCTTTGCCACCGCCACCATCGCGGCGCGCAACAGGCGGTCCTTGATCATCCAGCCGGCCTGCATCTCCGACACAACCGTACCGGGCTCGTGATCATTGCTCGGCACTTCCAGCATCGCCTGATGCTGGTTGGGATCGAGCGGCAGGCCGACCGCGGCGATCCGGGTGATGCCGTGGCCCGCGAAGACCTTTTCCAGCTCGCGCTGGGTCGCTTCGAGGCCGAAGACGAGGCCCTTCATGCTGTCGTCGGCGCGCAGGCTTTCGGGGATCGCGTCGATCGCGCGCGACAGGTTGTCGGCGACCGAGAGAATGTCGCGGGCAAAGCCGGTCGCGGCATAGGCGCGCGCCTCGTCCTTCTCGCGCTCCAGACGGCGGCGCACGTTCTGCGTTTCGGCCTGCGCGTAGAGCACTTCCTGCTTGGCGTTTTCCAGATCCTGCCGGAGCGATTCGAGCGACTCGCTCAAATCATCCTCGCCGCCGTCGCGCAGATGTTCCGGCACGCCCTTCAATTCGTCTTCAGCCGCCTGATCCAGCGGCTTTTCATTATCCGTCATGTCGTAAAGCTTTCCATTCAAGCGATGAGCTTCCCCAGCGAACGGGCTGTGAGGTCCACCATGGGGACTACGCGCGCGTAATTCAACCGCGTGGGGCCGATCACGCCGAGCACGCCGACCACCCTGCCCTCGCGATCGCGATAGGGCGAGGCGATCACGCTGGAGCCGGACAGGGCGAAGAGGCGGTTCTCGCTGCCGATGAAAATCCGCGTCGCCTCGGCCTCGCGTGCCGAATCGAGGAGCTGGGCCACCGATTGCTTGTTCTCGAGGTCTTCCAGAAGGCTGCGCACCCGTTCGATATCGCCAAGGGCCGTCTCGTCGAGGAGGTTGGCCGCACCGCGCACGATGAGAACGGGGCGCGCGGCGGCATCCTGGCTCCACACCGCAAGCCCGCGCTCGACGAGGTCACGCGAGGCATCGTCGAGCTGCGACTGGCCGGCGCTGATCTCGGCGCGCATCGCCTGGGCGGCCTCCGCAAGGGTGCGCCCAGCCAGCCTTGCGGTGACATAGTTCGACGCCCGGTCAAGCGCGCCCGGGCTGATTGCGCCGCCGATGGTCACCACCCGGTTCTCGACCGCGCCGTCCTCGCCCACCAGCACGGCCAGCGCCCTGCCCTGCCCCAGATCGACAAGGCTGAACTGGGCGAGGCGCTGCTCACGCGGGGCGACGAGCACCATGCCCGCCGCGCCCGACAGGTCGGACAGGATGGCCGAGGCCTGTTTCAATGCCGCCTCGAGCGGGCCTGCCTCGGCAAGCCGCGCCTCGATCGCCGCCTGCTCCTCGCGCGTCGGCTCGGCCACGCGCATCATGCCGTCGACGAAAATCCTGAGGCCTGCATCGGTCGGCATCCGCCCGGCGCTGGTGTGCGGGGCGGCCAGCAGGCCCGCGCTCTCCAGATCGGCCAGCACCGAGCGGATCGAGGCGGGCGACAGATTGAGTGTCCCGTCCGCCGCCAGCGTCTTGGATCCGACCGGCTGTCCGCTGGCGATATATTCCTCGACAAGGCGCTGGAAAATGTCGCGCGCGCGGCTCGTGAGTTCGGTGACGGGGAGCAAGGTCATGGGGAAGAGCTAATCCCTATCGCCAGCTTTCTCAATTTCCGTTCGTCCTGAGCTTGTCGAAGGGCCGCACTTTCTTCTAGCGCAGTCCGCGAGCGAAAAGGAACACAGATCATGCGCCCATCCGGACGCGCGCCCGACGAGATGCGCGCCATCACCATCGAAACCGGCTTCACCCGTCACGCCGAAGGCTCGGTCCTGATCGGCTTCGGCGATACCAAGGTGCTGTGCACCGCGAGCGTCGAGAAGGGCGTTCCGCCGTGGCTGCGGGGCAAGGGCGAAGGCTGGGTGACGGGCGAATATTCGATGCTCCCGCGCGCCACCCACACCCGGGGGCAGCGCGAGGCGGCCAAGGGCAAGCAATCAGGCCGCACGCAGGAAATCCAGCGGCTTATCGGGCGCTCCTTGCGCGCGGTCGTGGACCTGCAAAAGCTCGGCGAGCGGCAGATCACCTTGGATTGCGACGTGATCCAGGCCGATGGCGGCACGCGCACCGCCGCGATCTCGGGCGCGTGGATCGCGCTGCGTCTGGCCGTCAATGGCCTCATGGCCTCGGGCGACATCAAGCACGACCCCATCACCGCGCAGGTCGCGGGTATCTCCTGCGGCATCTACAAAGGCACGCCGGTGCTCGACCTCGACTATGACGAGGATTCGAACGCCGAGGCCGACGGCAATTTCGTGCTTCTTTCCGGCGGCAAGATCGCCGAGGTGCAGGCCACCGCCGAGGGCGCGACCTATGACGAGGAAGGCCTGCTGCGCCTGTTGCGCCTCGCCCGCATCGGCTGCGACCGGATCTTTGCCGCGCAGTTGGACGCGGTGAAATGACACGCCGTCTCGGCTCCGGCTCGCTGGTGATTGCCACGCATAACGGGGGCAAGCTCAAGGAGATCAGCGCGCTGCTCGATCCCTACGGGGTCAAGTGCCTCTCGGCCGGATCGCTGGGCCTGCCCGAGCCGGCCGAGACCGGCACCACCTTCGTCCAGAATGCCCTCCTCAAGGCGCGCGCGGCAGCCGAGGCATCGGGGCTGGCGGCGCTGGCGGACGACAGCGGCCTCAGTGTCGCGGCGCTCGATGGCCGCCCCGGCGTCTATACCGCCGACTGGGCCGCGCGGCAGTGGTTCGAAGGCGCCCCGGGCCGCGACTGGTACATGGCGATGGGCAAGGTCGAGGGGATGCTTGCCGAGAAGGGCCCGGAGGTGGACCGCGCAGCCGCCTTCCACTGCGCTCTGGCGATCGCCTGGCCCGATGGCGAATATGCGATCTACGAAGGGCGTTGTGATGGCTCGCTCACCTGGCCGCCGCGCGGGGCGCTCGGCTTCGGCTACGACCCCGTCTTCGTGCCGACCGGCAGCGCGCTGACCTTCGCGGAAATCCCGCCCGAGGAAAAGCACGCCATCAGCCACCGCGCCGATGCCTTCGCCAAGCTGGTCGCGGAGCAGTTCGGCCGCTAGGATAGGCCGCCATGGCCCGCGCGCTCTACATCCACTGGCCCTTCTGCGCGAAGAAATGCCCCTATTGCGACTTCAACTCGCATGTCCGCGCCTCGGTCGATGTCGGCGCGTGGGAGCGCGCGCTGATCGCCGATATGCGGGCCGAGGCCGAGGTCGCCGGGGAGGAGCGGCTGACCTCGATCTTCTTCGGCGGGGGCACGCCCTCGCTGATGCCCCCTGCCCTCGTCGCCGCGCTGCTGGCCGAGGCCCGGGCCCTGTGGGGTTTCGCAGAGGGGATCGAGATCACGCTCGAGGCCAATCCCTCCTCGGTCGAGGCCGGGGCTTTCGCGGGGCTTGCTGCGGCGGGGGTGAACCGCGTCTCGCTCGGCGTGCAGTCGCTTGATGATGCCGAATTGAGGTTCCTCGGGCGGCTCCACGGCGCGGACGAAGCCCTGCGCGCGCTCGAGATGGCGCAGCGCCATTTCGCCCGCGTCAGCTTCGACATGATCTACGCCCTGCCCGCCCACACGCCCGAGCTGTGGGAGCAGCGCCTGACCCGCGCGCTCGGCTTCGGGACGGGGCATATCTCGCTCTACCAGCTTACCATCGAGCCGGGCACGCGCTTTGCCAGCGATGTTCGGCGCGGGCGGCTCGTGCCGCTTGATGACGATGCGGCGGCCGCGCTGTTCGATCTCACGCAGGAACGCGCGCAAGCTGCCGGGCTACCCGCCTACGAGACCAGCAACCATGCCCGCGCGGGCGAGGAGAGCCGCCACAACCTCGCCTATTGGCGTTATCACGACTATGCCGGGATCGGCCCGGGCGCGCATGGACGGCGCGGCGGAACGGCGACAGTGCGGCACAAGAAGCCGGAGAATTTCCTCAAGGCGGTCGAGGCACAGGGCAACGGCATCGCCGAGGCGCGCCCGCTCGCCCCTCCCGATCAGGCCGCCGAGGCGCTGCTGATGGGGCTACGCCTCACCGAAGGCATCGATATCGCCGCTCTGGCGGCGCGGTTCGGGCTGACGCGCCCGGAACTGGTCGAGGAGGACGCCCTCGCCCGCCTTTGCGATCTCGGGATGATGTGGACGCGAGGCACGCGCATCGGGGTCGCGCCCGAGGGCCGGGGCGTGCTCGACGCGCTGCTGGCCGAGGTGGTCGCCGACAGGCTGGTCGCTGCATGAGCGCGGCCGCAATCCTCGAGAGCTGGCGCGCCCATCTCGCCGACAACCGCCGCCGTTCGCCCCACACGGTGCACGCCTATGTCGCCGCCGCCGCGCGGCTTATTGCGGCGCAGGGGATCGCGGCATGGGCGGATGCGGCGCGGATCGAGGTGCACCATTTGCGCAGTCACCTTGCGGCACGGCGGGCCGAGGGGCTCGGCAATGCCAGCACCGCGCGCGAGCTGTCGGCCTGCAAGGCCTTCATCGCCTTTGCCCGGGCACAGGCCGGCGACCCCGATCCCGCCCCGCCCCGGCTGAGGGGGCCGCGCCTCAAGAAGGGCCTGCCCCGTCCCGTCACACCCGACGAGGCGGTCAATCTCGCCGATCTGGTCGACGGGCTTGCCGCAAGCGACTGGACCGGCGCGCGCGACCGGGCGGTGCTGCTGCTGATGTACGGATCGGGCCTGCGCATCGCCGAGGCGCTTTCCCTGACTGGGCGCGATGCGGGTCTTGGCGAGGTTTTCCAGGTGACCGGCAAGGGCGGCAAGCAGCGCATCGTGCCGGTACTGCCGATCACCCGCGCGGCGGTGGCGGACTATGCCCGGGCCTGCCCCTGGCCGCTGCCACCGGCCGAACCACTGTTTCGCGGAGCGAAGGGCGGGCCGCTCTCGCCCGGCATGGTGCAGCGCGCCATGGCGCAGGCCCGCCGCGCGCTCGGCCTGCCCGATACCGCCACGCCCCACGCATTGAGACACTCCTTCGCGACGCATCTGCTGAGCGCCGGCGCCGATCTCAGGAGCTTGCAGGAGCTTCTGGGCCATGCCTCGCTCGGCTCGACCCAGATCTACACCCGCGTCGATGCGGCGTCCTTGCTCGAGAATTACCGCAAGGCCCACCCGCGAGGCTAGGCGCGCAGGCCCGGCAGCCTCACTCGCCCTGTTCGTGCGCCCTGACCGGCTTCCAGGTCACCACGCGGTAGAGGTAGAACACCACCCCCGCGAGCACGAAGGCGACCACGCCGTACCCCGCCAGCTTCTCGAAGCGTTCGACCAGCGGCGCGGCGGTCTTGCCGCCGAAGATCAGCACCGCGTTCCAGATTCCCGACCCGAGGAAGGTGAACAGGCAGAAACGCCACAGCTTCATGTGCGCAAGGCCCGCCGGCAGCGAGACGATGGTGCGCAGGATGGGCGAGAACCGCAGCGCGAAGACGATCCCGTCGCCATATTTGCGGAAGATGTCGCGCGCCTTGGTGAACTCGTCCCACTCGAAGGTCAGCCACCGGCCCCAGCGGTCGATGATCCGCTTGAGCTGTTCCTCGCTCCACACCTTGCCAATCCAGAACCAGAACAGATTGCCGACCACTGTGCCGAGCGTCGCCACCACCCACACCGTCCCGAAAGTCATCTGGCCCTTGGCGACCAGCAGCCCCGCCCCGCCCATGATCACCTCAGAAGGGATCGGGGGGAAGACGTTCTCGGCCATCATCAGGAAGAAGATGCCGAGGTAGCCGCCCTTGTCGAGCAGCGCGAGGAGGAAATCGGTCATGGGTCTTTGTCGGCTTTCCGTTGGCGGGCAGATCAGGCCGCGCGCCGTTCGGCGAGGCGCAGCTCGATCGCGTCCCAGATTCGCGCCGCCGTATCCGAGCCGTTGAATTTGTCCATAACCACGATGCCCGTGGGCGAGGTGACGTTGATCTCGGTCAGCCATTGCCCGCCGATCACGTCGATGCCGACGAAGGTGAGGCCGAGGCGCTTGAGATCGGGGCCGAGTGCGGCGCAGATTTCCTGTTCGCGCGGGGTCAATCCGGTCGGCTGCGCGGAGCCGCCCATCGCCAGATTGCTGCGGAATTCGCCCTCGCCCGGAATGCGGTTGATCGCGCCCGCCACTTCGCCATCGATCAGGACGATACGCTTGTCGCCGGTCGCAACTTCCGGGAGAAAGGGCTGGATCATGTGCGGTTCGGGCCACATCTGGTTGAACACCTCGAACAGGGCGGTGAGGTTTTCGCCGTTCTCGGGCACGCGGAAGATCGCCTTGCCGCCATTGCCGTGGATCGGCTTGACCACCACCGCCCCGTGCTTCGCCATGAAGCGCCGCACCTCGTCCACGCTGCGCGTCACCAGGGTCGGCGGCATGAAGCGGCGGTAGTTCAGCACCATCACCTTTTCAGGGGAATTGCGGACATTGGCCGGATCATTGACCACCAGCGTGTGCGGCGCGATCCGTTCGAGCAGGTGGGTGGCGGTGATGTAGCCCATGTGGAACGGCGGATCCTGCCGCATCAGCACGACATCGACATCCTTGCCGAGATCGAGCCGGACCTGCTCCCCACGCGTGAAATGGGTGCCCTCGACCCGCTGCACCGTCACCGGGAAGGCATGGGCGAAAAGGCGGTCGTCCTCGTCGAGGGTGAGGCTTTCGACGTGATATTCGAAGACGCTGTAGCCGCGCTGCTGCGCTGCCAGCATCAGCGCAAAGGAGCTGTCGCCCGCGATGTTGATTGTATCGAGGGGGTCCATCTGGACGGCAACGCGCAGGCTCATGAGATCACTCCAGGGGCACTTCCAAGGGTCAGCCGAAAGGCATCCATGCGTTTGCGATGTGGGTCGGTTTGCGGCCCGGTGCAAGCAGGATGACGTCGATGCGGGTGTCCTCGCCCTCGCCGGCATAGTCCTGCCAGACGATCTCCACCGCCGCCGCGACGCGCGCAAGGCGTCGCTCGTCGATGGCATCGGCGAGATCGGCGGCACGGGCGCGCCACTTGACCTCGATGAAGGCGATGATCCTGGCCTTCTTCGCCACGAGGTCGATTTCGCCGCGCTTGGTCTTCACCCGTTCGGCGAGGATGCGCCAGCCCTGGTGCGCAAGGAACATGGCGGCCTCGGCCTCTCCCTGCCGGCCGCGCAGGTCGGCCTCGTGGCGCTGCTCGGGGGAGCGCTTCCCGCTCATTCGCCCTTCAGTTCGAGCGCGCGGGCATAGAGCGAGGCGCGCTCGATCCCGGTCGCCTTGGCCACGATCCCTGCCGCCTTGCCCGGCCCGGCCTCGGCAAGTGCGGCTTTCAGGAGCGCGTCGGTATCGGGGAGCGGCGCCTCGGCGGCGACGGGCGGGCCGATCAGGAGCGCGATCTCGCCCCGCGGCGGATGCGCGGCGTAATGTTCGGCCAGAGCGGCTGCGGTGCCGCTACGGCATTCCTCGTGAAGCTTGGTGATCTCGCGCGCGACCGCCACCTCGCGCTCCGGCCACAGGTCGGCAATGGCCAGCAGCGAGCGTTCGAGGCGCGGGGCGGTCTCGTAGAACACCAGCGTCGCCTCGATCCCGGCCAGCGCGGCGAGCGCGTCGGTCCGGGCCTTGTCCTTGACCGGGAGGAAGCCTGCAAACAGGAACCGGTCCGAGGGCAGCCCCGCCATCGCCAGCGCCGCAATCGCGGCGCAGGGTCCGGGGATGCTCGTCACCGTGACGCCCGCCGCCCGGGCCTCGCGCACCAGCCGGTAGCCGGGATCGGAGATCAACGGCGTGCCCGCGTCCGACACCAGCGCAACCGGCCTGTGCCTCGCCTCGTCGATGATCCGGGCGCGCACTTCGGGCGAGGCGTGATCGTCGAGGCGCTGGAGGCGGGACTTTATCCCCAGATGTTTCAGAAGCTTGCCGGCGACGCGCGTGTCCTCGCAGGCGATCAGGCCCGCGCCCGCCAGCACCGCGATGGCTCTCAGCGTGATATCGCCCAGATTGCCAATTGGCGTTGCAACGATATAGATTCCCGGCTCGAGGGTTCCTGACGGAAGGGACGGCAGCTCCATGGCATGGTTCATGGAGCACGACGAAGGGGTCGGCAAGAATGAAGCTTGGTGAAGGGCGCTTTGGTGCCGGGTGGCTGGCAATGGCGGCGGCCTGCGTGACGCGGCGCCATGCGGCGCTCGCGGGCGCGGCGCTGTTGGCGGCGGGGTGTCAGGCGATCCCCAAGACCACCGGCCCGGGCAGCTCCGGCCCGCCCCCTGCGCCCGAGCCCTCCGCAACCGCCCTGCCCGCCGACACCGGTCGCCACCGCATTGCCCTGCTGGTGCCCTTGTCCGGCGATGCCGCCGGGGTCGGGCAGGCGCTCGCCAACGCGACCACCATGGCGCTGCTCGATACCAAGTCCGAGAACCTGCGCATCACCACCTATGACACCGCCAGCGGTGTCTCGGGCGCGGCGCGCAAGGCGATCGCGGATGGCAACAGACTGATCCTAGGCCCGCTGACCGCCGATGCCGTCCCGGCGGTGCAGGCCGCCGCGCGCCCTGCCGGGGTGCCGGTGATCGCCTTTGCCAATGACGCCTCGGTCGCCAGCACCGACGTCTTCGTGATCGGCCACCTGCCCGAACAGTCGATCCTCCGTTCGGTGCAATATGCCCGCGGCAAGGGCGCGGCGAAGTTCGCGGTGCTCGCACCCGAGGGCGACTATGGCAGCGGCGCCGTCTCGGCGCTCGAGAATGCGCTGCGCGACTATGGCGGCGCGCTGGCCCGCAAGGAAAGCTATGCGCGCGGCAACACCTCGGTTGTCAGCGCCGCTGCGCGGCTCAAGGCGGCGGGCGGCTATGATACGGTGCTGGTTGCCGACGGGGCCCGCTTTGCGATCGACGCGGCGGGCGAACTCGCCAAGGGCCGCACCCGCACCCGCATCCTGGGCACCGAGCTGTGGAGCGGCGAGGCTGCCCTCGCCAAGGCCCCCGCCCTCACCGGCGCGCTGTTCGCCGCCGTCTCCGATCAGCGCTTCGCCCGCTTTGCCGACAGCTACGCGGCGCGCTTCGGCAGCCAGCCTTACCGCGCCGCGACGCTCGGATATGATGCCGTGCTCCTGACCCTCAGGGTCGCGCGCGACTGGAAGGTCGGCAGCCCCTTTCCGAAGAACCAGCTGTTCGACAGCGGCGGCTTCCTCGGGGTGGACGGGGCCTTCCGCTTCGGCCGCAATGGCGTGGTCGAGCGCGCGCTCGAAGTGCGCGAGATCAGGGCCGGCGATGTGACCGTGGCCGACCCCGCCCCGGCCGGCTTCGGCAAGTGAGTGCGTAAAACCCCCGAGGGTGGCTTGTGAGGCAGAGGGGCTGAGGCATATAAGCGCGCCCCATGGCCGACACCTCTCCCGACGACCTCTTCGCCAACACCCCCACCTCGAGCGGGGATTACAACGCCTCGGCGATCGAGGTGCTCGAGGGGCTCGAGCCGGTGCGTCGCCGTCCGGGGATGTATATCGGCGGCACGGATGATCGCGCCTTCCACCACCTCGCCGCCGAAGTGCTCGACAATGCCATGGACGAGGCGGTGGCGGGCCATGCCACCCGGATCGAGATGCGCCTGGAGGAAGGCAACCGCCTCTCGATCGCCGACAACGGGCGCGGCATCCCGGTTGACGAGCACCCCAAATTCCCGGGCAAGTCGACGCTCGAGGTGATCCTCTCGACGCTGCATTCGGGCGGCAAGTTCTCAGGGAAAGCCTATGCGACGAGCGGCGGCCTCCACGGCGTCGGCGTCAGCGTGGTCAATGCCCTGTCCTCCTTCACCCGGGTCGAGGTGGCGCGCGACAAGCAGCTCTTCGCGCAGGAATTCTCCCGCGGCCAGACGCAGGGCCCGATCCAGAACCTTGGCCCCACTCCCAACCGGCGCGGCACCACCGTCACCTTCGTGCCCGACACCGAGATCTTCGGCGATCGCAGCTTCAACGCGAAGCGGCTTTTCAAGCTCGCGCGCTCCAAGGCCTATCTGTTCGCGGGCGTCGAGATCCGCTGGAAATGCGCCCCTTCGCTCGCCAGCGAGGATGTGCCGGCCGAGGCCGTGTTCAAGTTCCCCGGCGGGCTTGCCGATCACCTCGCCGAACAGGTGGGCACCCGCGAATGCGTGACCGCCCAGCCCTTCACCGGGAGCCAGGACTTCCCGGTGGCCGACGGTATCGGCCAGGGCCGTGTCGAATGGGCGATCGCCTGGCCGCTCTATTCCGACGGGGCGACCAGCTGGTACTGCAACACCGTGCCCACCCCCGATGGCGGCACGCATGAACAGGGCCTGCGCACCGCCCTCACCCGCGGCCTTCGGGCCTTCGGCGAGCTGGTGGGCCAGAAAAAGGCCAAGGACATCACCGCCGATGATGTGATGACGGGGGCCGAGGTCATGCTCTCGGTCTTCATCCGCGATCCGCAGTTCCAGTCCCAGACCAAGGACCGCCTCACCTCGCCCGAGGCCGCGCGCCTTGTCGAGAACGCGGTGCGCGATCATTTCGACCACTTCCTTGCCGACAATATGGAGCGCGGCAAGGCGCTGCTCGGCGAGGTGATGGAGCGCATGGACGAGCGTCTGAAGCGCAAGCAGGAACGCGAGATCAAGCGCAAGACCGCGACCAATGCCAAGAAACTGCGCCTGCCGGGCAAGCTCACCGATTGCAGCGGCGAAGGCGGGCGCGAGACCGAACTCTTCATCGTCGAGGGCGACTCTGCGGGCGGCAGCGCCAAGCAGGCGCGCGACCGCAAGAGCCAGGCGATCCTGCCGATCCGCGGCAAGATCCTCAACGTCGCCAGCGCCACCGCCGACAAGATCCGCGCCAATTCCGAGATCGCCGACCTGATCCTTGCTTTGGGCTGCGGCACCCGCAAGGACTGCGACCCTACCGCGCTGCGCTACGACCGCATCATCATCATGACCGATGCCGATGTCGATGGCGCCCATATTGCCACCCTGCTGATGACCTTCTTCTTCCAGGAAATGCCCGAGATCGTGCGCGCCGGGCACCTGTTTCTCGCCCAGCCCCCGCTCTACCGGCTCACCGCCGGCAAGGAGAGCCGCTATGCCCGTGATGACGCGCACCGCGCCGAACTCGAAGCGACGGTGTTCAAGGGCAAGAAGGCCGAAGTGTCACGCTTCAAGGGCCTTGGCGAGATGAACCCGCAGCAGTTGCGCGAAACCACGATGGCGCCCGAAACGCGCGGCCTCATCCGCATCACCCTGCCGGCCGAGTACGAACAGCGCGCCGGCGTCGCCCGGCTTGTCGACGAGCTGATGGGCCGCAACCCCGAACACCGCTTCAATTTCATCCAGAACCGCGCCGGCGAGATCGACCGCGATCTGATCGACGCCTGATCCTCGCTAAACCGCCAGCCCCAGACCCCTTGCGCGGCAAGGGCCTGCCGCTTATCGCTCCCACAGGAAATCAGTCTCACAGGAAAACCCATGGCCGACCAGCAGCCCAACGGACAACACCGCTTCGAAGGCACCAAGTCCTATATTGCGACCGAAGACCTGAAGGTCGCGGTCAATGCCGCCGTGACCCTGCGCCGCCCGCTGCTGGTCAAGGGTGAGCCCGGCACCGGCAAGACCGTGCTGGCGCACGAGATCTCCAAGGCGCTGGGCGCGCCGCTGATCGAGTGGAACATCAAGTCCACCACCAAGGCCCAGCAGGGCCTCTACGAATATGACGCCGTCGCCCGCCTGCGCGACGGGCAGCTCGGCGAGGAGCGGGTCCACGACATCCGCAACTACATCAAGAAGGGCAAGCTGTGGGAGGCCTTCACCTCGGAGCAGCTCCCGGTGCTGCTGATCGACGAGATCGACAAGGCCGACATCGAGTTCCCGAACGACCTCTTGCAGGAACTCGATCGCATGAGCTTCGACGTCTACGAGACGCAGGAGCGTATCGAGGCCAAGGAACGCCCGATCGTCGTCATCACCTCGAACAACGAGAAGGAACTGCCCGATGCCTTCCT
>JAIXPX010000049.1 GCA_027486035.1 Erythrobacteraceae bacterium
GCTTCATCCACGGCACTGGGCGCCTTCGGCTTCGGAGGGTTCAGCAGTTCACTGGCACGGCGTTCGCTGCTCCCCAGCCACTCAATGTGAGGCGCCTTGATGGTGCCGGTGGTATAATTGAGCAGCTTCTCCGAGACACGGTACTCGAAGCCCAAACGGTCGTTACCGAGGTTGTTTTTCACCGGCAGCATGTAGCGACGCTGGGTGGCTTCCTCTTCCGCCACCAAGAAGGCTGCACGAGGTGCGGCTATCCACGCCGTCGATCCGCCGAACCGCTGCTGAGCACCGCCATCCGTACGCTTATTGAGGTGCACCACCAGGAGAACCAACGCACCAGTGTCCTGCGCAAGCTGCGACAAGGGCGCCAGCACCCGGCGCACGTCGGCCTCTTTGTGCGCATCCACCTTCGCGCCAAGATACGCAGACGGCGGATCGATGATAATCAGGCGGACATCGCCGATTTCTTGCGCCCTCGCACGAAGCGCCGCCACATCGGTATCAAGCTGGAACAGATCAGCACGCTGGCCATCACGAACCACACCCTCGACGATATGAACCTTGTCGGTGTCCGCCCCGGCTGCATCGAGCCGGGGACGGATTGTACGCGCTGCATCATCTTCGTTAGCGAGGATGATCACGCTACCTGTAAACATGGACTTAGACATCGGGGAGGCCCTCCCCGGTCGTCACAGCCGCAGCGAGCTTGATGGCGATCTGCGACTTACCCATGCCGGGCTGGCCACCAATGACGACGAGCATACCCATGGGGATTGCGCCTTCAATCAGCCATTCGACCGGCTCCGGCTCAATGTCCGACGCGCGCTGGGTCATGAGACCCTTCGGCGTGATAGTTACCGTCGCGGACGCGTCCTCTTTAAACTCCAGCTTCTCGAACTCTTCCGGCGCCCGCGGAATATCGCCCGCATAACCTGCCTGACGCGCGTGATGGACAAGCGTGCCAAACCCGATAGCCTTTTCGCGCTCGGGATCGTAGCCGTGCCACACCGTATCAAAAGCCTCGTCATCAAAAGGCACTTTGTCCCAACGGGCGGCAGTCGCACTCCAGTCGCGAGCAATGGTCTCGGCGTCGGAAAGGCCAGAGGCGGCCACAGCCCAGCAGATATCGCGCCAGATAGGATAATCGCTATCAGGGTCGATTACGCTGAGCATCGCCTTCACCAGTGCAACGTTGGCAGGGGTGTCGGGGATGCCAGCAGGCAGTGCCTTAGTCGGCTTCTTGGGCGGAGGCGGCAACTTAGACAGCGCGTTACTAATGGCAGCATGGAAGGACGCGCGGTCGGTATAGTTGGGCTTCACCTCAAAAATCACCGTCTCGACCGGGTTGTCAGGGTCGCGGAAGTTGTAGGTCCCGGGCACCCGGAGAATGCGCGCAGCATCCGCGGTGATGGAATCCGCGCCAAGGCCCATCCGCTCGGCCAGCTCCTGAAGATCGTCTGCGACCGGCTGCCAATCACCCTTCGAGATAGAGCTGGGCAACACCCAGAAGGCCTGCACCCCGTGACCGGTCATGTGGACGAAGTTCGGTTTGGGGAGAACCGCGTTGACAATGAAGGCCTTGATCCCCGCCAACGCTTCGTCAGGCGTGTCATAAGGGCCCTTGCCGTGAGCATCGACATCGAGCCAGAACGACTTCAAAGAGATAGCATTCACGGCATCCCGACTAACGCCGGGAGGGAAGGTAGCCATGCTGCCCCAGATGTTCGCGTTGCCGAGGTTATCGGCAATCAGCTCGATTGCTTCGTCGGTTGTCTGGAAGGTGTCCTGCTTATAGGCCGCACCAGGCGTTTTCCACCCGATAAAGCCGGGGCCAGTGCGAAGCTCCGTAAGGAAAAGGTGTTGCTGTTCGAGCGGGGTCATTAGTTCGCCTCCCCACTCAGGAGGGCATGCAGGCTTTCCGCAGGGATGAGCGTGCGGCCGCCAACGCGGATGGCCTTAAGCCGACCGGATTTTATGTGCGTGTAGAGGGTTGTTTTTCCAAGGCTAATGGCAGTGCAGGCCTCGCGGATGCTAAAAGCCAGCTTCTGCGGCTCAATGGTGTCTGACATGGGATGGGCCCTTTGGTTCCGAATTGAACTCCGCCGAGCTTCGCATCCCAAGATTTGGCCGGATATTTCGGCCGCTATTTAGCCAGCCGATTCCGGCGTTTTTGATTTTGGGCCTCGCTTGCGGTTGGGGGTCAGATCCCGAATTCGGCGGCGTGATATGGCGTGGTTTGGGTGGTGCGCCGCACACAGCTCGCCCAACGCTTCTCTTGACTGGCCTCGTTGATCGGGTGTCAGGCTTGCCCACCAAGCATCAAGATCGGCTTGAGGTAGCGCAGGTAGCTTGGACTGCGCATTCACCGGCAGGTTCTGAACTCTGGCCGAGAATGTATACATCAGGCTGGAACGGCGAACCGCTACCTGTGTGAAGAATTCTGGGCGTTTGGGGGTGCCGTAGTCCCAGCTATTGCTCTGATCAGGTAGCCAGGCGAGACCAACGCCAAAGCGCAGTCCATCAATCGTAAGGTCGAATTGTCTGTAGTTTTGGCAATCAATCGCAGGAATGGTGACGGTCTTGTATCCATCGGGATCACTTTGGTGAGACGGCAGGCGCTTGCCGGTCATATCGACCTTGCCACCAGCAGCCGCGTCCATGATGCTCGCCAGTGCTTTTCCCAGCCGCAGCTTGGCCGTCTCGATCCCAACTCCAAAGGCCGGCCCAGCCAGCTCTTTGTTCAGTGCAGCGCGGTCCAGCGGACGTGCGAATGCGACCCACGTCAGCGCTTCAGAGAGCGTGACGTATTGTTGGTTTGGTAGCGGAACAACCATTTTCAGACAGCCTCCCTTTCGCGGAACTGCACAATATCTGCACCCTTCCGAAGCTGATCGAGGTAGTCGCTCCACCACTGGGCCATTTCCACACGCTCCTTCCAATGCTGACCCCGATGATAAGCGGCGCGGACCTTGTCCTTGTCCCCATGGGCAAGCGACCGTTCGATGGCATCGGGATGCCACTTCCCCGACTCGTTCAGCAGGGTCGATGCCATGGCCCGGAAGCCGTGCGCCGTCATTTCGTCGGATGCGTAGCCGAGCCGCCGCAGCGCAGCGTTGATGGTGTTCTCACTCATGGGGCGGGAACGGGTGCGCATTGACGGGAAGACATAACCCGAAGGGCCAGTAACCGCCCGCACCTCACTTAGGACAGCGAGGGCTTGGCGTGACAGCGGCACGTGATGCGCCTTGCGCATCTTCATCTTCTCCGCCGGGATCACCCAGAGGGCACCGTCCAGATCAATGTCATTCCACTCCGCATGGCGCAACTCACCGGGACGGACGAACACGTGAGGTGAAAGCTGCAAGGCCAGCTTGGTAAGCCCCAGTCCGTCATAACCATCGATAGCCCGCAGCAGTTCACCAACCCGCTTAGCGTCAGTGATAGCGCCATAATGGGTCACAGTAGGTGCGGTCAGTGCGCCGCGCAGATCACGAGTAGGGTCAGAAGCCAGCCGTGCCGTCGCGACAGCGTAGCGGAACACCGCGCTGGCCAACTGGAGAGTGCGACGGGCGCTTTCGAGATTACCCTTACCCTCGATCTTGCGGATAGCTGCGAGGACATCAGGAGGCTCAATCTCGTTGATGGCCATCTTGCCGATAGACCTGTCGAGCAGGGACAAGAGATATTCGCTGCGCGTTGCCGTAGCCGCTGCCCACGCCTTGTCACCATCCCGTTTGCGCTTGTTGCAGTACTCAGCCGCGATGGCCGTGAAGGTGTTTTCGGCCTGCGTTCGAGCGCGGATCTTGCTGCGCTGTTTCTCTCGTGAAGGGTCTTTGCCAGCCGCAATCAGTTCGCGCGCATCATCGCGCCGCTTGCGGGCATCGGCGAGGCTGACATCCGGGTAGATCCCGATGCCGAGTTTCTTCTCCCGGCCATCCACCCGGTACTTCATGCGCCAAAGCTTGCCGCCTGAGGGCTGGACCAGCAGGAATAGCCCGCCAGCATCGCCCAGCTTGTAGGGCTTCTCGCGAGCCTTCGCGTTCTTAATCGCTACGTCTGTAAGGGCCATGATCCCTTGCGCCTTTTCCGCTTGTGGCCCCCATCTGGGGGCCACCCACATTGCCATCCAGCCATTGGCCCCCGAAGTGGCCCCCATTACGGGGTGATTGCAGGCGAACAGCATCGAACGCCAACGGCCAGTCGGGCGCCTAATGTAGCGGATTTCTGGGATTTTTCCAGACGGGAACGAACGCATTCGGTCAGGAAAATGGAGCGGGTGAAGGGAATCGAACCCTCGTCGTAAGCTTGGGAAGCTTCTGCTCTGCCATTGAGCTACACCCGCAACGGTCGGCGCGGCGGCTTCGTGCCTGCGCTGCCACGTGCGAGGCGCCCCTTGCCACGATGATGGCGCGCTGGTCAACACAAGTTCGCAAAGCCGCCGGGCCTGCCCGCCCTCAGCCCTCGCGGCTCTTGCGCACCAGTTCGGCGAGCCGCACGCTCGTCCCCGCAAGGCTCGTGCGCGCATGGTCCGCGCCGACTGACAATGCCGTCGCCGCGGCCTCGGCGAACAGCCGCCCGCCGACCGAGACCACGGTCGGATGCTCGGCCGGAACCAGCCGGCTGTGCTCGATGGTGCTGCGCAGACGGTCGATGGCTTGGCGGCGCGACACGGCGTCCGACAGGCCGATATCGACCGCATCCGGGTGCTGTGCGCCGATCTGGTTGGTGAGCGCCTCCTCGCTATCGGGGAAGGCCATGTCGACCTGCCATCCGGCGGCGAGAAGCTGGTCGGCGAGCAGCGCGGTGCCGAGCATGTGCTGCTCGCCCGGCGCGGTGGCCAGCAGGATCGAATAGCGGCTGTTGCGGATGGTCTGGGCCGAGGGGCTGTAACGCACCGCGTGGCCCGCGAGCTGCAACATGCTGAGCGCAATGGTGAGGTCGAGCTCGCTGCACCTGTCGTCAAGCCACGCGTCGCCGAGCGCGCGGGCGGCAGGCTCGATCAGCAGGCTGAGGATCGCCTCGGCGGTCCACCCCTGATCGGCAAAGCCCGCAATCAGCGCGTTGAGCGCAAAATCATCGGCATTGAGCGCCAGCTCCACGACCCGCGCCAGATGCGCGGCGACCGCAGGCGGCGGGACGGGAAAGGCCGGGGCCGGCGGCAGCGCGTCCTGAAAACGCCCGGCCAGCAGCATCGCCCAGTCCGAGAATAGGCGCGCGGCGACCATGTGCTCGCTCAGCACCTCGATGTGGTGGTGGCGACTGTCGCGCTGGATCGACTCCCAGACCGCTGCGATCGCGGGCGGCGGGCCTTCGATGGTCTGGAGGAAGCTGCCGTTCTCGAACAGCAACATGCCGGTGATGTCGAGGCGGCGGTTGCGGTCTCGCGCCTGCGAGACCAGCGCGTGGAGATCGCCCGTGCTGGGCGCGGCGGTCGCGCTGCTCTTGTAAGTGATCGAGGCGACCCATTGGCCCGCCACCGACGCTTCATTCGCTCCCGACACCTGTTGACCCCTCTCCTTGCGCGGGAGGCATGGGGAAAGGCCACCGTCCTAGGCAGAGCAGCGCTGTGCCAGGTATCCGGCAGACGATCCCCATCCGCCCTTTCATTTCGCGTCGACGGGTCGCTCGAACCCGATCGCACCGTCCTCAGTCGCTTCCAGCGCAGACCCCTCTGGACGCTGCTCGCGGATTCGGCGCGGTGCCGCCGACCCTGCCAGCATCCGCCTGCGCGGGGCAATCGTCAAGCGCGAAAGGTGGCGCGCCGCTTCAGTCCTCGAGCCAGTGCCGCCACGCGAACCACGCCGCAACCGCGACCGCGATCGCAAGGCAAAAGCCGAAAACGCCCCAGAAGGCCCAGGGCTCGCCGGCGAAGGGAATGCCTTCGACATTCATGCCGAGCAGCCCGGTGTCAAAGGTCAGCGGCAGGAAGATGAAGGCCACCACCGCGATCCCGAGACTGCGCTGGTCGATCATCTCGGCACGCAGGTCGGTGAGCTGTTCGTGGAGCAGTGTGGCCCGCTCGCGCACCGCCTCGAGCTCCTCGGCCATGCGCGCAAAGCGGTCCGCCGCCTCGCGCAGGTGCATCCGGTCATCCTTGGCGATCCATTCGAACTCGAGCTGCGCCATCGCTGCCAGCGCATCGCGGTCCGGCGCGACGAAGCGCCGCAACATGATCGCCTGCGCGCGCAGCCAGGCGATCTTGCGCCGCAATTGGTAGATGTTGCCGCCGCTCAGCATCCCCTCGCAATCATCGAGCTGGTCGCCGAGATCGGCCACCTGCGGGTCAAGCCCGATGCTGATCGCCTGTGCCAGCGCCGCCACGAAGTCGCCCCCGTCGGCAAGCTTGCCGACGCGCATCATCGCCTCGACCCGCCCGAGCACAGCCAGCCGGCGGCGGCTCACCGAGGTGACGCGCCGTGCCTCGACCCACAGGCGGATCGAGACCAGCCCGTCGCTGTCGTCCAGGGTGTCGCGCGCCGGCCCGCGCAGGTTGATGATCGCCGCATCGTCGAGCGCGTCGCAGCGCGGGCGCGTCTCGCTGGCGAGCAGCGCATTGGCCGCAAGCGGCGGGACATAGGCGGGCAGGTCCCCGCGTTCCGCCTGGCCCGCCTCGTCGACATGCAGCCACACGAAGCCGGCCCCGGCATAGGTCGCCACATCCGGCGGCGGGATTTCGGTCACGAGGCCCTTGTCGAAGACCAGCGCCTGAAGGCTGGGCGAGGCAGCAGCTTGGCTCATGGACCCGTGTTTGCCCGCCCGGGCGGCCTGCGGCAAGCTGCGGCTTGATCCTGCGGCCCGCCCGCGCCACTCTCGCTGCCGGACAGACAGAGGGGATGGGCATGATCGGACGGCACTTCATCACGTGGATGGCGGCGCTCGCCGCCGCGCCGGCGCTGGCCCAGGCACCGGCGGGGCCCAGCGAGAGCGAGGCCGCCGCCCCCGCGCTCCCGCCGATCCTTTCGCCGCGCGAGCGCGCCGCGACCGAGAACCGCATCCTCGCCGAGCGGCTCGACACGCTGATCCCCCAGATCATGCGCGCCGAGGGTGTGGACCTCTGGCTGCTGGTGGCGCGCGAGTATTTCGAGGAGCCGGTGGTTGCCACCATGCTCGATGCCGAGAACATGCACGCGCGGCGGCGCACCATTCTCATCTTCTTCGACCCCGGCGAGGGCAAGCCGGTCGAGCGGCTGACGGTGAGCCGCTATGGCCTCGGCGGGCTGTTCGCCCCCGCCTGGAACCCCGACGAGGAGCCCGACCAGTGGGCCGCCGTCGCCAAGCTCATCGCGGCCCGTAACCCCAAGAAAATAGCTATCAATTCCAGCGACTTGTACCAGTTCGCCGACGGCATGACGCTGAGCCAGTACGACCGCTTCATGTCCGCCCTACCGCCTGCGCTCCACGAGCGTGTCACCCCCGGCGAGGGGCTCGCGATCCGCTGGCTCGAGACGCGCACCCCTGCCGAAATGGCGCTCTATCCCACGATCGTGCGGACCGCCCATGCGGTGATCGGCGAGGCCTTCTCGAGGAAGGTCATCACTCCGGGAAAAACCACCGCCGAGGAGGTGCAGTGGTGGTATCGCAGCCGGTTGCTGCAGCTGGGCCTCACGCCGTGGTTCCACCCTTCGGTCGCGATCCAGCGGCAGGGCGCAAAGGGCATGCTGGAAGGCGCGGAGGTGATCCAGCCGGGCGACCTGCTGTGGACCGATTTCGGCATCACCTATCTGAGGCTCAACACCGATACCCAGCACCTTGCCTATGTGCTGAAGCCCGGCGAGACTGCGGCCCCGGCGGGCCTCAGCGCCGGATTGGCGAACAGCAACAAGGTGCAGGACTACTTGCGCGATGCCTTCAAGACGGGGCGTAGCGGGAACGAGGCGCTGGCCGAGGCGCGGGCCAAGGCCATCGCGGCGGGGATCGAGCCTTCAATCTATTCGCACCCCATCGGCTATCACGGCCACGGCGCGGGGCCTGCAATCGGCTTCTGGGACAACCAGAAGGCCGACCCGCGCGGCGCGGGGCCGATCCGGCCGAACACCGCCTGGTCGATCGAGCTCACCTCCTATGCGGCCGTGCCCGAATGGGGCGGGCAAAGGGTCGATTTCCGCACCGAGGAGGACGCCTATTTCGATGGCACCTCGGTGCGCTTCATCGATGGGCGGCAGACCGCGATCACGTTGATCCCCTCGGACCGGTAAGGCGGCACGGTCGCATAATGGCCTGATTTCGGTTCTATTCACCGCCGGACCCTATCGGAAAGGACGCCCCATGCCCCTGCTTCTGTGCCCCAACGACAACAGCGCCATGCAGACCGTCGACCGCGACGGCGTGCAGTTCGACATGTGCCCCACCTGCCGGGGCGTGTGGCTCGATCGCGGGGAGCTGGAAAAGCTGATGGCCGCCGCGCAGGCAAGCGCGCCCCTCGCCGCGCCGCCGCGCCCTGCTGCCCCGCCCCCGCCCCAGCCCCCGCGGCACGGCTACGCCGGATACGGCGAGCGCGGCGAATATGGCGAGCGCGGGGAATGGGGCGAAGGCGGCGAATACGGGCATCGCAGAAAGCGCGGCTCGATCTTCGATATCTTCGACTGAGACGGGCGGGCCGCAAGCGGCCTGCGCCAGCATTTTTGAGGGGAGCCGCGAGGCTTGCATGGCGCCGCTGTGGGGGGCATGGGGAGGGCCAGACAGGAGACACCCCCCATGCGTCAGATCGACCATTTCATTGTCGGCGACAGCCCCGCCCCGACCCGCAAGCACGCCATCTGGAACCCCTCGACCGGCGAAGTGCAGGCCGAAGTCGCACTCGGCGATGCCGCGCTGCTGGCCCGCGCCGTCGAGACGGCGAAGCGCGTCCAGCCCGCATGGGCCGCCACCAACCCCCAGCGCCGCGCCCGCGTCATGTTCGCCTTCAAGGAACTGGTCGAGGCAAACATGCAGTCGCTGGCCGAGATGCTGTCGAGCGAACATGGCAAGACCGTGCCCGATGCACGCGGCGATGTGCAGCGCGGGCTCGAGGTGATCGAATATGCCTGCGGTCTGCCGCAGATCATGAAGGGCGAGTATACCCACGGTGCAGGCCCGGGGATCGATGTCTATTCGATGCGCCAGCCGCTCGGGATCGGGGCGGGCATCACCCCGTTCAACTTTCCGGCGATGATCCCGATGTGGATGTTCGGCATGGCCTGCGCGGCGGGCAATGCCTTCATCCTCAAGCCCTCCGAGCGCGACCCGAGCGTGCCGGTGCGGCTCGCCGAACTGTTCCTCGAAGCCGGCGCGCCCGAGGGGCTGCTTCAGGTCGTCCACGGCGACAAGGAAATGGTCGACGCGATCATCGATCACCCGGATATCGCCGCGATCAGCTTCGTTGGCTCGTCCGACATCGCGCAGTACATCTACGCGCGAGGGAGCGCGAACAACAAGCGGGTGCAGGCCTTCGGCGGCGCGAAGAACCACGGGATCGTGCTGCCTGACGCAGACTTGGATCAGGTCGTCACCGATCTGACCGGCGCGGCCTTCGGCTCGGCGGGCGAACGCTGCATGGCGCTGCCCGTGGTGGTGCCGGTGGGCGAGGAAACCGCCGAGCGCCTCAAGGAGAAGCTGCTCACCTCGATCGCCAAGCTGCGCATCGGCGTCTCGAACGATCCGGATGCGGATTACGGCCCGGTCGTCACCCCCGAACACAAGGCGCGGATCGAGCAGTGGATCACCACGGCGGAGGAAGAGGGCGCCGAGATCGTCGTCGACGGGCGCGGCTTTACGCTGCAGGGCCACGAGAAGGGCTTCTTCGTCGGCCCGACCCTGATCGACCACGTCACCCCGCAGATGCGCTCCTATCAGGAGGAGATCTTCGGTCCCGTGCTCCAGATCGTGCGCGCGCAGGATTTCGAGCACGCACTGCGCCTCCCCTCCGAGCACCAGTATGGCAACGGGGTCGCGATCTTCACCCGCAACGGCCACGCCGCGCGCGAATTCGCGGCGCGGGTGAATGTCGGGATGGTCGGCATCAACGTGCCGATCCCGGTGCCGGTCGCCTATCATAGCTTCGGCGGGTGGAAGCGTTCGGGCTTTGGCGACATCGACCAGTACGGGACAGAAGGCCTCCGGTTCTGGACCAAGAACAAGAAGGTCACTCAGCGCTGGCCGGACGGTTCGCAGGACGGCAGCAACGCCTTCATCATCCCGACGATGGGGTGAGGCGGCGCCTTCGCTTCGATATGATATGAAAACCCCCGCCTCTCGCATGAGAGGCGGGGGTTTTTCGTTCAGCCTTCGTAGGCGAGTTTGGGCTTCCGTGCCGCGCCCGTCTCGTCGAGCCGGCGGCGGGGGGAATAATAAGGCGCGGCCTTCAGCCCCTCGTCCCCTTCCAGCGCGCGGGTGGCGACGCTGCGGAAGGCGGTGATGAACTGGTCGATCGCGGCCTTGCTCTCGGTCTCGGTCGGCTCGACCAGCATCGCGCCGTGGACCACCAGCGGGAAATAGACCGTCATCGGGTGATAGCCCTCGTCGATCAGGCCCTTGGCAACGTCCAGCGTGGACAGGCCGTTGGTGAAGTCCTTGTCGCCGAACAGGGCCTCGTGCATGCACGGCCCGCTGGCGGCGAAGGGTGCGTGGAGAATGTCCTCCATGGAGCGCAGGATGTAATTGGCATTGAGCACCGCATCCTCGGCGACCTGCTTCAATCCGTCGGCCCCGTGGCTGAGGATATAGGTCAGCGCGCGGGTGAACATCCCCATCTGCCCGTGGAAGGCGGTCATGCGGCCGAAAGAGGGACCGCGCTCCTCGGTGTTCTCCTCCTCGACGAGGTAGAACTCGCCCGTCTCGCCCTGGCGGATGAAGGGCAGCGGCGCATAGGGCGCGAGCGCTTCCGACAGCACCACCGGCCCCGAACCCGGCCCGCCGCCGCCATGCGGGGTCGAGAAGGTCTTGTGGAGGTTGATGTGCATCGCATCGACGCCAAGGTCGCCCGGGCGCACCTTGCCGACGATGGCGTTGAAGTTCGCCCCGTCGCAATAGACGTAGCCGCCCGCGGCGTGAACCGCATCGGCGATTTCGCGGAAGTCCTTCTCGAACAGGCCGCAGGTGTTGGGGTTGGTGATCATCACGCCCGCAACATCCGGCCCGAGGCGGGCCTTCAGCGCAGCCACGTCCACGCGGCCCTCGGGAGTGGCGGGGATGTCTTCCACCCGATACCCGGCGAAGGCGGCGGTGGCGGGGTTGGTGCCATGGGCGCTTTCAGGCACCAGCACCACCTCGCGCGCATCGCCCCGGGCCTCGTGCGCGGCGCGGATCGCTAGGATCCCGCACAGCTCGCCGTGGGCGCCGGCCTTGGGGCTCATGGCGACGGCGGGCATCCCCGTGAGCGTGCACAGCCAGTGGCCGAGCTGGTGCACCACCTCGAGCGCGCCCTGCACCGAGGATTGCGGGGCGAGCGGGTGGATGTCGGCAAAGCCGGGCAGGCGCGCCATCTTCTCGTTCAAACGCGGGTTGTGCTTCATGGTGCACGAACCGAGCGGGAAGAAGCCGAGGTCGATCCCGTAGTTCTGGCGGCTGAGGCGCGTGTAGTGGCGCACCGTCTCGGGCTCGGTCAGGCCGACGAGACCGATCGCTTCCGAGCGCGCAAGACCGCCGAGGCGGGTCGGCGCATTGGCGTCCACCGGCGGAAGGTCGACGCCGGTCACATCGGCGCGGCCGATTTCGAACAGCAGCGGCTCTTCGAGCATCAGGGCGCGGTTGCCGGTGGTGGTGGCGGGGCCGCCGTGGAAGCCGTCCGTGTCAATGGTCATCTCGGGCTTCCAGCCGGACTTGTTGGGGGCGTTCACTGGGCGCTCTCCTTGATGCTGGCTTCGAGTTCCCGGGCGAGGTGCTCGATATCCTCCTCGGTGGTGGTCTCGGTCACGGCGACGAGCAGCGCGTGTTCGAGCGCCGCGACGCCGGGGTAGAGCCGCCCGAGCGAAACGCCCGCGAGCACGCCCCTGTCCGCCAGATCGCGCACGATGGCGCGGGCCGGCTTGCCGCCGAGCATGACCGTGAACTCGTTGAAGAAGGCGGTGTTGAGCACCTCCACGCCCGGCACCCTGGCGAGGCGGTCTGCGGCAAGGCAGGCGAGACGGTGGTTCTCCGCCGCCAGCTCGCGCAGGCCCCGCTCCCCGAGCAGCGTCATGTGCACGGTAAAGGCCAGCGCGCAGAGCCCGGAATTGGTGCAGATGTTGCTCGTCGCCTTCTCGCGGCGGATGTGCTGTTCGCGGGTCGAGAGGGTGAGCACGAAGGCGCGCTTGCCCTCGGCGTCGGTGGTCTCGCCGCACAGGCGCCCCGGCATCTGGCGCACGTGCTTGGGATCGCGCACGGCAAACAGGCCGAGATAGGGCCCGCCGAATTGGAGGCCGACGCCGAGCGACTGGCCCTCGCCCACGACAATGTCCGCGCCCATCTCGCCGGGCGATTTGATCGCGCCCAGCGCCACAGGCTCGGTGTTCACCACCACCAGCAGCGCGCCCTTGGCATGGGCGGCCTCGGCCACCGGGGCGAGGTCGCTGATCCGGCCGAGAATGTCGGGGTACTGCACCACGACGCAGGCGGTCTCCTCGTCGATGCGGGCGATGAGGCCGTCGAGATCAGGCTCGGCGGTGATCGCCGGGAGCGCGTCGGCGATGGTGTCGCCGGTGAAATGGGCCATGGTCTTCACGACCTGCGCGTAATGCGGGTGCAGCGCCCCCGAGAGCACGGCGCGCTTCCTCTTGGTGACGCGGGTCGCCATTGCCACCGCTTCCCAGCACGCGGTCGAGCCGTCGTAGAGCGAGGCATTCGCCACCGCGCAGCCATAGAGCCGCGCAACCTGCGTCTGGAACTCGAACAGCATCTGCAGCGTGCCCTGCGCGATTTCCGGCTGGTAGGGCGTGTAGGCGGTCAGGAACTCGCCGCGCTGGATGATGGTGTCGACGCTCGCGGGCACGTGATGCCGATAGGCCCCCGCACCGAGGAAGAACGGCACATCGCCTGCCGCCATGTTCTTGGCGGCGAGCGCCTTCATATGGCGTTCGACCGCCATCTCGCTGGCGTGCATCGGCAGGCCGTGGATCGGGCCGTCGAGACGGGCGACCTCGGGCACGTCGATGAAGAGGTCGTCAATGGTCGCGGCGCCGATTGTGGCCAGCATCGCCTGCCGGTCGGTATCGGTGAGAGGGAGGTAGCGCATGGGTGTTCAGCCTCGGCTGGAGCGGTTTGCAGGGAGCGTCAGAGGGATTCGACGAAGGCCTTGTAGCCGTCCTCGTCCATCAGCTTGTCGAGCTCGCCCGGATCGGCGATGGTCATCTTGAAGAACCAGCCGCCGTCCTCGGGCGCGCTGTTCACCAGCGCGGGATCTTCCTCCAGCGCCGGGTTCACCTCGATGATCTCGCCGGTGATCGGCGCATAGACGTCGCTCGCGGCCTTGACGCTCTCGACCACGGCGGCGTCCTTGCCCTGCTCGATCATCGCGCCGGCTTCGGGCAGTTCCACGAAGACGATGTCGCCGAGCTGGCCCTGCGCATAATCGGTGATGCCGACAGTGGCGACGTCGCCCTCGACCTCGATCCATTCATGTTCGTCAGTGTAGTAACGCATGGTCAGTTCCCCCTGTGGTAGCGGTGCGGGACAAATGGTGTGGGTGTGACGGTGGCGGCGAGGCGACGCCCACGCACTTCCACCTCGAGCGCGGTGCCAGTGGCGGCCTGTTCGCTGGCGACATAGGCCATGGCGATGGGCGCGCCGAGCGTGGGCGAGAAGCCGCCGCTGGTGACGGTGCCGACATGGGTTTCGCCGGCGAAGACCTCGGCCCCCTCGCGCGCCGGCAGGCGGCCTTCGAGCTTCAGGCCGACCCACTTGCGGGCGGTGCCTTCATTGATCTCGCGGATGATCCGCTCCGCGCCGGGGAAGCCGCCTTGCGTGCGGCGGCGCTTGTTGATGCCGAACAGGAGCTGCGCCTCGATCGGCGAGGTCTCGGGCGTCATGTCGTGGCCGTAGAGCGGCAGGCCCGCTTCCAGCCGCAGCGAATCCCGCGCGCCCAATCCGATGGGCTGCACCTCGGGCTCGGCGCAGATGAGGTCCGCGACGGCCCCCACGCTCTCGGCCGGGAGCGAGATCTCGAAGCCGTCCTCGCCGGTATAGCCCGAACGGCTGATCCAGGCATCCACCCCGCCGAGCTTGAAGGCCGCGCCCTTCATGAAGGTAAGCGAACCGAGCGGGGTCTCGCCCGAGACCAGCCGGTCGAGCGCGGCGAAGGCCTTGGGGCCTTGCAGGGCGAGCAGGGCGCTTTCGTCCATGTGGCTGATGGTGACCTCGTCCGGCAGGTGCTCGCGCAGATGGGCGATGTCATCCCACTTGGTCGCGCCGTTGACGACGAGGTAGAAGCCTTCGCTCCAGCGCGTGACCATCAGGTCGTCGAGCACGCCGCCGTTTTCGTCGAGCAACAGTGAGTAGCGGGGATTGCCGTGCTTCAGGGTCGACAGGTCGATCGGCAGGACGGCTTCGAGCGCGGCTTCCACGCCCTCGCCCGAGATATAGAGCTGGCCCATGTGGCTGACATCGAACAGGCCCGCGCTTTCCCGCGTCCAGTTGTGCTCGGCGACGATGCCCCCAAACGGACCGGCGTACTGGATCGGCATCTCGTAGCCCGCGAAAGGCACCATGCGGGCGCCGCGCGCGCGGTGCCAGGCGTCGAGCGGCAGCGGATCGAGCGGCAGGTCTTCGAGATGGTCTTCGGTGTCGTGGTCGCTCATCAGGGGCCTTCCCGGCAGAATACGGCAGTCCGGCAGCGCCCCGAGGCACCGCCACGATCCTGCCCCCTCTGTCGGGTGACCTGAGAGACTGAACCCGCATCGCCACCCCCAAGCGGGCGCGCGGGTCTTACCCCTTCGGTGGCCGCTGGCATGGTGCCAGAGACGCTTTCCAGAGTGTCACGCAGCCGAGCGGTCCGGTGGCCTGAGAGTTTCCGGGGCGGTTGCTCCTTCGGCGCCTCTGCCCCCAACCAAGGGTGCATCGGGCTCTCCCGCTCGCCTGCCCGCAAGAGAATCGCCTCTCATGCGGAAGACGCCCCCGCCCTGTCCGAAATGCTGGATCGCGTCAATCGGGCGAGAGGCGGTTGGCGATGTGGAAAACCCATTTGCACGCGCCAGCGCGGCTGAATAGACACGGCTCCGGGATGAACCTCACCGAAATCTACCTGATCGCGCTGACGATCATCTTTGCCGTGCCGTGGCTCGTGTGGCGCGTTTTGCGCACCGATTACTGGGCACCGCTGGTCGTGGTGCAGATCGTCGGCGGCATCCTGCTCGGCCCGGGCGTGCTTGGCGCGGCTTTCCCCGAGTATTACGCCTTCGTCTTCAAGCCCGATGTGATCATCGCCCTCAATGGCGTCGCGTGGTGGGCGGTGATGCTGTTCGTCTTCGTCGCCGGGATCGAGCTCGACCTTTCGCAGGCCTGGAAGCACCGCGGCGAGACAGGCCTCACCGCCAGCCTCGCGCTCGGGATGCCGGTGCTGACGGGCACGGCGGCGGCAGCGCTCATCCTCCAGTTCCCCGGCTGGCGCGGGCCTGACGGCGCCTATTGGCAGGCCTTGCTGGGCATCGGCATGGCCTGCGCGGTCACCGCGCTCCCCATTCTGGTGCTGCTGATGGAGAAGCTCGGCATCCTGCGCGAGCAGCTCGGCCAGCGCATCCTGCGCTATGCCAGCCTCGACGATATTGCGATCTGGGGGGTGCTGGCGCTGATCCTGCTCGATTGGGAGCGGATCGAACGGCAGGGGATCTTCCTCGCCGGCTTCGCTGCCGCCGCCTTCCTGATCCGCAAGATGATGGCGCGCCTCTCCGGGAACGACCGCTGGGCGGTGGGCCTGATCTGGCTCGCGCTGTGCGGGCTCGCGGGCGACTGGTCCGGGCTGCACTACATGGTCGGAGCGTTCCTGGCGGGCGTGGTGCTCGATGCGAAGTGGTTCGGGCACGAGGCGATGGACCGGTTCCGCAATATCGTGCTGCTCACGATCATGCCGGTGTTCTTCCTCTCCACGGGCCTGCGCACCCAGTGGGAGGGTGGCGGGCTTGCCGTCTTCGGCGTCGCGGCGCTGCTGCTGGCGGCGGCGGTGGGCGGCAAGATCATCGGCGTCCAGATCGCCGGCAAGCTGCTCGGCTGGAGCCGCACCGAGGCGCGCCTGATCGGCTGGCTGCTCCAGACCAAGGCGCTGATCATGATCATCTTCGCCAACATCCTGCTCGACAAGGGGATCATCACCCCCACGACCTTCACCGCGCTCTTGCTGATGGCGGTAGGGAGCACGATGCTGACCAAGCCCTTCGCCACCCCCCTGATCGCCAAGCTGGGCGAGCGGGTGAAGGCGGAGGCTTAGTTCTTTCGGGTTCGCTGGCGCGAACCGCAAACCCGCCGCCCCGCCTCCCCACCCGGCCACCATAACATAGTGGTACTATTGGTGGCCGGGTGGGGAGGCGGGGCGGGAGGTTTGCCCGACGTCAGTCGGCCGACAAAGAAAGCGCGCGCGCCATCAGCGCCTTCTCGCGCTCGGTGAAATTGCCGGTGTCCTCGCCGCCCGCCGGGGGCGGGTTCTCGGTGGTGAAATAGACGAAACCCTGCGTCGCCGCGCCGTCGAACCACAGCCCCGACAACAGCCCGTAGGCCTCGCCCGGGTGGCCGACCCACGGCTTGCCGGCACCGAACAGCGTGTCCTCGCAGGACGAGCCGGGCATTTCGATCACCTGCAGGCCAAGGCCGTAGTGGCAGAACAGCTCGCTGGCGCCGGTCTGCCCGCGGAAGGCGGCCATCGCGAAGCGCTGGAAGGTCTCGGGCGTCAGCAGCTCCGCCTGCTCGGCCAGCAGCACGGCCTGGCCGATCTTGGCGAGGTCCATCATCCCGATCCTGACGCTCCCCTGCGGGCCGAAGATCGAGGCATTGGTGCCCGGCACATAGGCGGAAAGATCGCAGGCCTGCCCTTTGGCAACGGGTATCGTGCAGGTGGGCGGCATGCGGTCCGGGCCGTCGGCGGCGACCTCCCCGGTGTGGCGGTAGAGGGTGACGGCGCGCGCCTGCATCTCGGCATCGCAGCCAATCCAGTTGAAGCAGGCCTTCACGCCCAGCGGCGCGAACACCAGCCGCTCGGCAAGGCGGTCATAACGCTCCCCGCTTGCCGCTTCGAGCACGGTGGCGATCAGCGGCGAGCCGAGGTTGGCATATTCGAACCCCACCTCGCCCGAAGCGCCGGTCTCGCGCCAGGATCGCGGGTCGGCGAACTTGGCCTCGAGGCTCGCACCCAGCGGGATCGAATAGCCGCCCCGATCGGACAGCCCGGCGCGGTGCGACAGCAGGTGCGCGAGGGTGACGGGTGCATCGGGATGGTAGGGCGAGCGCAGCTTCCACCCGAGATAGTCCGACACATCGCGGTCGAGATCGACCTTGCCCTCGTCCACCAGCCTGAGCGCGGTGAGCGCCATGATCAGCTTGGAGATGCTCGCGATCCGCACCGGATCATTGGCCTCCACGGCGCGACCCGTGTCCTTGTTCGCCAGCCCCTCGACGATCAGCGGACGGATGGTCTCGCGGTCGAAGGCGACCACCACGGTTGCGGGGGGCGTCGCAGGCGGCGGCGGCGTGGTGACCTCAGCCGAAACGGGTGCGGCGATGAACGCGAGGGCAGCGGCGATACGGCGGATCATGCCGCGCATCATCGCCGCCTCGCCCCTCGCGTCAATCGAGATTCGGCCTGAGCCAGCGCTCGGCCTGCTCGACACTGACCCCGCGCCGCGCCGCATAGTCTTCCACCTGATCGCGGCCGACGCGGGCGACGCCGAAATACTGGCTCTCCGGGTGGCCGAAATAGAACCCGCTCACCGCCGCCGTGGGCCACATGGCGAAGCTTTCAGTGAGGGTCAGCCCCGCATTCTTGGGCGCATCAAGAAGGTCAAAGAGGATCGGCTTCAGCGAGTGATCGGGGCAGGCGGGGTAGCCCGGCGCGGGGCGGATGCCGCGATATTCCTCTTTGATCAGCGCCGCGTTGGTGAGCTGCTCGCTGGGCGCATAGCCCCACAGCGTGGTGCGCACGTGCTGGTGCAGCGCCTCGGCGAAAGCCTCGGCAAAACGGTCGGCGAGCGCCTTCAGGAGGATGTCCGAATAGTCGTCCTTGTCGGCAAGGAAGCGCGCCGAATGCGGCTCGATCCCGTGAATGCCAACCGCGAAGCCGCCGATCCAGTCGCCCGCCGGGTCGATGAAGTCGGCAAGGCACATATTGGCCCGGTCGCGGCTTTTCTTAACCTGCTGGCGCAGGAAGGGGAGGCGCACGTGCTCCTCGGTTTCGGCGAGGTGGATCGTCACGTCATCCCCGTCGCGCGCGCAGGGCCACAGCCCCGCGACGCCGCGCGCGGTGAGCCACTTCTCGGCGATGATCTGGTCGAGCATCGCATTGGCATCGGCGAAGAGCTGAGTCGCGGTCTCGCCCACCACCTCGTCGGTGAGGATCGCGGGGTAATTGCCGTGCAGCTCCCATGCGCGGAAGAAGGGCGTCCAGTCGATGAACGCCCTGAGATGCGCCAGATCCCAGTCGGGGAAGACGTGGACGCCCGGCTGTTCCGGCGGGGCGGGCTTGTCCGAAAGGAAGGCGTCGTAGAAGTTGGCGCGGGCCTCTTCCAGCGGCAGCAGCACGCTGGCCGACTTTCCGCTGCGCGCATCGCGCACATGGGTGTATTCGTCGGCGACCTCGGCCACGTAATCGTCGCGCTGGGTGTCGGAGAGGAGCTTCGAGGCCACCCCCACCGCGCGGCTCGCGTCGAGCACGTGGATCACCGGGCCATCATAGGCCGGATCGATCTTCAGGGCAGTGTGCACCTTGCTGGTGGTCGCCCCGCCGATCAGCAGCGGCATGGTCATGCCGGCGCGCTGCATTTCCTCGGCGACCGTCACCATCTCGTCGAGCGACGGCGTGATGAGGCCCGAAAGCCCGATCATGTCGGCCTTGTTGTCGTTCGCCGCGGCGAGGATCGTCGGCCAGGGCACCATGACGCCCAAGTCGATCACCTCGTAGCCGTTGCACTGGAGCACGACGCCGACGATGTTCTTGCCGATGTCATGGACGTCACCCTTGACGGTCGCCATGATGATCCTGCCCTTGGCCTTGCGCTCCTCTTCGGGGAGAAGGTCCTTCTCGGCCTCGATGAAGGGGATGAGGTGGGCCACCGCCTTCTTCATGACGCGCGCGGACTTCACCACCTGCGGCAGGAACATCTTGCCCGAGCCGAACAGGTCGCCGACCACGTTCATGCCGTCCATCAGCGGGCCCTCGATCACCTCGATCGGGCGATTGGCCGACTGGCGCGCTTCCTCGGTGTCCTCGACGATATGCGCGTCGATGCCCTTGACCAGCGCGTGTTCCAATCGCTTGGTCACCGCCCAGCCGCGCCATTCCTCGGCCTCCTTTTCGGCCTTGGCGTCCTTGCCCTTGAAGCTTTCGGCCAGCGTGATGAGGCGTTCCGTGGCGTCGGGATCGCGGTTGAGGATCACATCCTCGCAGGCCTCGCGCAGGGCGGGGTCGATCTGGTCGTAGACGTCGAGTTGCCCCGCATTGACGATCGCCATGTCGAGCCCGGCGGGGATCGCGTGGTAGAGGAACACCGAGTGCATCGCCCGGCGCACCGGCTCGTTGCCACGGAAGGAGAAGGAGAGGTTGGAGAGGCCGCCCGAGTAGTGCGCGTGGGGGCACAGCTCGCGCAGTTCCTTCACCGCCTCGATGAAGTCGACGCCGTAATTGTTATGCTCCTCGATCCCCGTCGCCACCGCGAAGATGTTGGGGTCGAAGATGATGTCCTCGGGCGGGAAGCCCTCATTGACGAGCAGATCATAGGCGCGCTTGCAGATTTCGACCTTGCGCTGCTTCGTATCGGCCTGCCCGGTCTCGTCGAAGGCCATGACGACCACCGCCGCGCCGTAATCCATGCATTTGCGGGCGTGGTGGAGAAAGGCCTCCTCGCCTTCCTTCATGGAGATCGAATTGACGATCGGCTTGCCCGAGACGCACTTCAGCCCCGCCTCGATCACCTCGAATTTCGAGCTGTCGATCATCACCGGCACGCGGGCGATGTCGGGCTCGGCGGCAATGAGCTTCAAAAAGGTCGTCATCGCGTGGACCGCATCGAGCAGGCCCTCGTCCATGTTGACGTCGATCACCTGCGCGCCGTTCTCGACCTGCTGGCGCGCGACCTCGACCGCGGCGGCGTAGTCGCCCGCCATGATCAGCTTCTTGAATGCCGCCGAGCCGGTGACGTTGGTGCGCTCGCCGATATTGATGAAACGCGCGGAGGAGGAGGGTTGGGTCACTTGTGTTCTCTCGAGTGGGATCAGGCCGCCACGAAGGCTTCCAGCCCCGCCAGCTTCATCGCCGGTTCGGGCGAAGGCACCTTGCGCGGCGCGCTGTTCGCCACCGCCGCGGCGATCGCGGCGATGTGGGCGGGCGAGGAGCCGCAGCACCCGCCGAGGATGTTGACCTGCCCGTGGTCGGCCCAGTCCTTGACCAGCCCTGCGGTGGTCTCGGGCTCTTCGTCATACTGGCCCAGTTCGTTCGGCAGCCCCGCATTGGGGTAGATCAGCAGCAGCGTGTCGGCGATCTGCGAGAGCACCTTGACGTGCGGGCGCAATTGCTCGGCGCCGAAGCTGCAATTGAGGCCGATGGTCACGGGCTTGGCATGGCGCACGGCATACCAGAAGGCCTCGACCGTGTGGCCCGACAGGTTGCGGCCCGAAAGATCGGTCAGCGTCATCGAGATCATCACCGGCACCTCACGGCCAAGCTCGCGCTCAAGCTGCTTGACCGCCATGATCCCCGCCTTGGCGTTCAAGGTGTCGAACACGGTCTCGATCAGGATGAAGTCCACCCCGCCCTCGACCAGTGCGGCGGCCTGTTCCTTGTAGACCGCGACGAGTTCATCGAAGGTGATCTCGCGGAAGCCCGGGTCCTCGACGTCGGGGCTCAGCGACAGGGTCTTGTTGGTCGGCCCGATCGCGCCCGCGACGAAGCGGGGCTTGCCGTCCCTCGCCGCATATTCATCGGCCAGCGCCCGGGCGATCTGCCCCGAAGCGACATTGATCTCCCGCACCAGACCTTCGGCCTTGTAATCGGCCTGGCTGATGCGGTTCGCCGAAAAGGTGTTGGTCGAGACCACGTCCGAGCCAGCGTCGAGATAGGCGCGGGTGATGTCGGTGATCACATCGGGGCGGGTCAGGGCGAGGATATCATTATTGCCCTTCTGGTCGGCGGGAAGGCCGAGATCGCCCGCGTAGTCGGCCTCGGAGAGCTTGCGTTCCTGGATCTGCGTCCCGAAGGCGCCGTCGAAGATCAGCACGCGGCTTTCGGCGGCGGCGAGGAGGTGCTGGCGGGCGTTCATGCCACGTCTCCGACGGGGCGCTTCCCGAGCAGGTGGCAGATCGCATAGGCCAGCTCGGGGCGATTGAGGGTGTAGAAGTGGAAGTCGCGCACCCCGCCCGCATAAAGACGGCGGCACAGCTCGGCAGCGATAGTGGCCGCGATCAGCTGGCGCGCGGCGGGCTTGGCGTCGAGGCCCTCGAACAGCCCGTCCATCCACGCCGGGATCGAGGCCCCGCAGGCCGCGGCGAACTTGCGCGCCTGCGCGACATTCGTGACCGGCAGAATGCCCGGCAGGATCGGCGCATCGATCCCGGCCGCCGCACACTTGTCGCGAAAGGCGAAGAAGGTCTCGGGCGAGAAGAAGAACTGGCTGATCGCACGCGTCGCCCCGGCATCGAGCTTGCGCTTCAGGTTGTCGATATCCGCATCCGCCGAGGCCGCATCGGGATGCGTTTCGGGATAGGCAGCGACCGAGATTTCGAAGGGGGCAATGGCCTTGAGGCCCGCGACCAGTTCCGCCGCGCTGGCATAGCCTTCGGGGTGCGGGGTGAAGGGCGCGCCGGGTTCTCCCGCATCGCCGCGCAGGGCGACGATGTGGCGCACGCCCGCTTCCCAATATTGCTCCGCAACCTCGCGGATTTCGGCCTTGCTCGCCGCCACGCAGGTCAGGTGTGCAGCGGCGGGCAGCTTCGCCTCGGCGATGATCCGCGCGACTGTCGCGTGGGTGCGCTCGCGGGTCGAGCCGCCCGCGCCATAGGTCACCGAGACGAAGCTCGGCTCCAGCGGCTTCAGCTGCGTCACCGCGTCCCACAGCTGCTCCTCCATCTTCTCGCTCTTGGGCGGGAAGAACTCGAAGCTCACCGCGACATCGCCCGGCAGGCCGGAGAACAGCGGCGTGTCGGTCGCGGTGCGGTATTCGTGAAGCTGGCCTAGCGTGGGGGTCATAGCGCGGATTCCAGAACGGGGGTCTTCTTGGCAGGGTCGGCGCGGCGCGCGGCGGTCCAGATCTTGACCACCAGCTTGCCCCCTTCGAGGGCGAGCGGCGCGGTGGCGGCAAAGCCCGCGCCGCGCAGCAGATCGGCCATCTGGCGGTCCGAGAAGCCGAGGCGCACGTGCTGGTGGCGGGTGCGCAGCTCCTCGTGATCGTGGCTCGCAAAGTCGACGATCGCGATCCGGCCGCCGCCGCGCAGCACGCGCGCCGCCTCGGCCAGCGCGGGCGCGGGATCGGCGGCGAAGTGCAGCACCTGATGCAGGATCACCGTATCGAAGCTGGCATCGGCAAAGGGCAGCTCGGCAAAGTCGCCCTGCACCAGTTCGATCTGCGCGGCGGGCAGGTGCTGGAGCTTGGCGCGGGCGACGCGCAGCATCTCGAGGTTCTTGTCGAGCGCGACGATCCGTTCGGCATGGGGGGCGAAGAGCTCGGCCATGCGCCCCGTGCCGGTGCCGATATCGAGCAGGTGCCCGAGCGGTGCATCGGCAAGCGCCTTGGCAAGGCGGCGCTCCACCTCGGCATCGGCGCTGTGCAGGGCGCGCAGCTCGTCCCATTCGCCGGCGTGGCGGGCGAAATAATGCTCCGCCGCCGCCTCGCGCGCCTTGCGGATCGCGGCGAGTTTGCGCCGGTCGGCCTCGCAGAGCGCGGCGAATCCGGGCTCCTGTTCTTCCGCGAGAGCCAGCAATTGCTGGACCGCCTCGACAACCAGCCCGCCCGAATCGCTCTGGCGCAGGAACACCCACGATCCTTCGCGGCGCCGTTCGGCCAGACCCGCATCGCACAGGATGCCGATATGGCGCGACACGCGCGGCTGGCTTTGCCCCAGCACCTGCGCAAGTTCGCCCACCGCGAGCTCCATGGCGCCCAACAGGCGGGCGATGCGCAGCCGGGTCGGATCGCCCAGCGCCTTGAAGATGTCCTCGATCGCCATGCCGAAGACCATATAAAGATATTTTTATATCTGTAAATCGTCTGAAGTCCTCGCCAGTTGATGCCGGGCCTGCACGGCGGGGCCTGGATGCACTTCATCAACTTGCGGCGGTCCTCGCGGCTCCTCCGACAGGCGCGAAGGTCTCGGCCGAGGCGGGGATCGCGGCGGTCTCGTTGTAGCGTGCGATCCCTGCCTCGATAGCCCCGCGCGCCTCGCGCCGGGCCACCGCGACAAGGCAGCCGCCGAAACCCGCCCCTGTCAGCCGCACGCCGCCCCTCTTGCCCAGCGCCGCGCGCACCGATGCGGCGAGGCGGTCGATGGCGGGGAGCGAGACGTCGAAATCCTGCGAAAGCGAGACATGGGCCTCGTGAAGCAGCGCGGCAAGCGAAGCGGCATCGCCGCCCGCCAGCGCCGCCGCAACCGGCTCGACCCGCCGCAGCTCGCCGAGCACGTGGCGCGCACGGGCGCGCAGCACGGGATCGAGATCGCCCTCACCCTCGGCAAAGACCGCAGGGTCGAGATCGCGCAGCGCCCTCACGCCGAAATGCGCCGCCACCGCCTCGCACTCGGCGCGGCGCTGGTTGAAAGCGCTTTCCGTGAGGCTGCGGCGGATGCCGGTGTCGATCACCGTCACCTCAAGGCCCGGATGGATCGGGACCGGCACGGTTTCGAGCGAGCGGCAGTCGAGCAGCAGCGCATGGCCTTCAACCGAGGCGGCCGAGGCCATCTGGTCCATGATCCCGCAGGCGCAGCCGACGAAGTCGTTCTCGGCGATCTGGGCGACCCGGGCCAGCGTTGCGGGCGAAAGGCCGAGGCCGGAATGCGCGGACATGGCGAGCGCCACCGCGACGCCGAAGGAGGCCGAGGACGACAGCCCTGCACCAATCGGCACATCGCCCGCGACCGCGATCCGCGCCGGTTCGACTCGGTGGCCGGAGCGCCCCAGCGCCCCGACCACGCCGCGCACGTGGTTCTGCCAGTCGCTCTCCCCGAGGGTGATCGGCGCGGCGGGATCGAAGCTGTCTCGCGCGTCTCCCTCGCCCATGTCGAGCGCCACCGCCTCGAAGCGCGCGGCGTCCCCCGGAGGCCCGAGCGCGACGATGGTCTCGCGGTCGATCGCGCAGGGCAGGACGAAGCCATCATTATAGTCGACATGTTCGCCGATCAGATTGACCCGCCCCGGCGCGGCGAAGAAATCGGTCGGCTCGGCGCCATAGGCCTGGCGGAAGCCTTCGCGGACGCGGGCAATCAGGCGGTCACGGCGATCCATAGGGCTCCTCGCGGGTCAGTCGGCGTAGTGGATGGCGGGGCTGACCGCGCGCAGCATTTCTGCCGCGCGTTCGGGCGTCAGGTCGCGCTGCGGCTCGGCAAGCATCTCGTAGCCGACCATGAACTTGCGCACCGCAGCCGAGCGCAGCAGCGGCGGGTAGAAATGGGCGTGGAGCTGCCAATGCTCCTGCGGCCCGTCGACGAAGGGCGCGCCGTGCCAGCCCATCGAATAGGGAAAGCTCGTCCGGAACAGGTTGTCGTAGCGGGTGGTGAGGGCCTTGAGGATCGCAGCGAGGCTGTCGCGCTGGCCGCCAGTGAGCTCGGGCATCCGCTGCACGGGAAAGCGCGGCAACAGCAGGGTCTCGAAGGGCCAGGCCGCCCAGAAAGGCACGATGGCGAGCCAGTCGGCATTGATCTCGACGACGCGTTCGCCCTCCGCCTCGCGTGTCGCCACATCGCGCAGCAGCGCCCTGCCGTGCTGCGCCATATAGGCGCGCTGCTGGACGTCCTCGCCCGCCGGTTCTGCGGGGACATGGGCGGTTGCCCAGACCTGCCCGTGGGGGTGCGGGTTGGAGCAGCCCATCATAGCGCCCTTGTTCTCGAACACCTGCACATGGGCGAAGCGCTGGCCCAGTTCGGCCGTCTGGTCGGCCCAGCAATCGATCACCTGCCTGATCTGGTCGGAAGCGAGCCTCGGGAGCGACCTGCCGTGGTCGGGCGAGAAGCAGATCACCCGGCACACGCCCGCCGATGCCTCGGCCCGGAACAGGGGGTCCACGGCCGCCCCGCCCTGCTCGTCGGCGAGCGCGGGGAAATCATTGTCGAAGACATGGACGCCCGCGTAGGCCGGGTTCGCCTCGCCGCCGACGCGGGCGTTGCCGGGGCAGAGATAGCAAGTCGGGTCGTAAGACGGCGGAAGCGGATCGGGCTCGGCCACCTCCCCCTGCCACGGCCGCCCCATGCGCTGAGGCGAGACCTGCACCCAGCCGCCCGTCAGCGGATTGAAGCGCCGGTGCGGCCGGGCGAGGTCGAGCGTCATGCCGCGGCCTTCTGCGCCAATTGCGCGAAGACCTCGCGCGGGGCGAAGCGTGCGCGTCCGCCCAGCGCCAGCCGGTTGAAGGCAAGCGCGGCGAGGATGCTCGTCGCCAGCGTCACCACCATGAAATCGATGTAGTGCATCGCGATCCCGCCCGACGGCTGCCAGACGAAGGTGTAGAGCGCGTAGAGCGCAAAGCCCCACAGCACGCCGACAATCGCCGCGCGGCTCTCCACCCCGGTGAACAGCAGCCCGACCACGAAGGCCGAGAGGATCGGCATCGAGGACAGGCCGTTCAATTGCTGGAGCAGGTTGATGATGCTCTGCGCGTCGGCGAAGACCGGCACCATGGCGACCGAGGTGACGGTCAGCAGCGCGGTGACGATACCCGACAGCCGCCAGTGGTTGGCGACGGGGCGGACGAACTTCTCGTGGAAATCGACGGCGTAGAGGCCCACCGCGGCGTTCATCACCGCGGCCGTATGCGCGATCACCGCGGCGGCGATCATCGCGGCGAAGACGCCCGAGAGCCACGGCGGGAGCACCTCGCCCACCAGCCTGCCATAGGCCGCATCGTCGATATCGCCGAACAGCTGGAAGGCGACGACGCCCGGGATCACCACGATCGCCGGGATGATGAGGATGCGGATCGTCGCGGCCGCCAGCACCCCCTTCTGCGCCTCTCTCACCGAAGGCGCGGCCATGGCCTTCTGGGTGATCGGCTGGTTGGTCGACCAGTAGTAGATCTGAATGAAGATCATGCCGGTGAACAGCGTGTGGAACGGGATCGGGCTGTCCGCCTCGCCCACCATCGTCAGGCGCTCGGGCGGAACGCCGTTGGCGATGTCCCAGCCCACCGCGTTCAGCGCCAGCACCACGATCAGCACCGCGATCGCGAGCACGCCGACGCCCGAATAGGTCTCCATCACCGCCACGGCCCTGAGGCCCCCGCCCATGGTGTAGGCGGCGGCGACCACCCCGAGGAAGGCGGCGAGCACCAGCAGCGGCAGATCGATCCCCGCGGTCTTCAGGAACAGCGCCCCCGAATAGAGCCCGGCGGGGAGGTAGATGAGGATCATCCCGAAGAGGAAGATCGCCGACACCAGCGTGCGGATGCCGCCTGCGCCATAGCGCTGCTCGAGAAGCTCGGTCACGGTCGTGACCCTGGCGCGGTAGTAGATCGGCACAAACACATAGGCGAGGATCAGCAGGCCCACGAAGCCGCTGATCTCCCACCAGGCGAGCAGCAGCATCTGGTTGCCGTTCATCCCGACGAGCTGATCGGTCGAGAGATTGGTGAGCGTGATCGCGCCTGCGACGAAGGCCCAGTTGAGCTTGCCACCCGCGAGATAGACGTCCTTGCGCGACCCGTCATGCCCGCCCCTGCGCACCGTCAGCCACGTCGCCAGAGCGATCGCGAGCGTCACGGCAAGGCACACCGCGATCTGGACGACGCTCCCGCCGGCAAGGCCTTGTGACATTGTGCGCTTCCCCCTCTCGTTTTGCGCGGTTACAGCGCATCACGGCGTGCCGGACAAGCCTTGTCGGGCGGTTCGTCACCGGTCGAGGAGGGGTGTTGGCGTGGAATTCCTGAGGCTGGACGGGGCGGCCCTGACGCTGGTCTTCGCGCTGGAGGCGGGCGGGACGGCGGACCTTGCCTATTGCGGTGCGCGCCTGCCCGAGGGCGAGGATCTCGCCATGCTCGCCGCCGCCAGCGCGCGCGGGCGGCACGAAAGCCAGCCCGATGTGCCCCCGGTTCCGGGCCTGCTCCCCGAGCGCAAGGGCGGGTGGAGCGGGACTCCGGCGGTCGTGCTGCGGCGGGACGGCCAGTCCATCGAAACCGACTTCCGGGCACGAGACTGGCAGGCCACCCGCGACAATCTGGTGGTGAATTTCACCGACGGGGCTCTCGCGCTCACGCTGTCGCTGGCGTGGCGGATCGCCGCAGCGGACGTGATCGAGGCCTATGCCGTTCTCGTCAATCATGGGGAACCCGATCTCAAACTGGAGCGCCTTGCCGCGCCCGCCCTGCCGCTTCCCCGACGCTTCACCGATCTCACCACCTTCGCCGGACGCTGGGCGGGCGAGATGCGCGAGCACCGCCGCGCCCTCGCCCCCGATGGCTTCGTGCGGACTTCGGCAATTGGTAAGCCGGGGTTCGCCGGCGGCAACTGGCTCGTGCTGCACGACGAGGCGAGCGGGGCGGTGCTGGCCGCCCACCTCGCCTCCAGCGGCGACTGCGACACGCGGATCGAATGCGACATGCAGGGCAGCGCCGATGGCCGCGCCGTGCTGCAGATGGCGGCCGCGCAGCCCCATGGGCTGGCCGGCTTTCCGGTCGGCGCGGCGGTGCAGACCCCGCGGGCGGTTTTCGCCCTCGCTCCCGACCGGTCGGCGCTGGGGCAGGCGTTCCACACCTACCTGCGCGCCGACGTGCTGCCACAGCGCGCAAGCTGGTCGCCGCGCAAGGTCCACCTCAATTCGTGGGAGGCGCTGGGGTTCGACCTGACGCAAGACGCCCTGATTCGCCTCGCCGAGGACGCGGCCAGCCTCGGTATCGAACGTTTCGTGCTGGACGATGGCTGGTTCGGCGGGCGCAGGGACGACCGGACCAGCCTCGGCGACTGGTTCGTCTCGCCCGACGTGTTCCCCAGCGGCCTCGCCCCGCTGATCGCCCGCGTCCATCAGCTCGGCATGGATTTCGGCCTCTGGGTGGAGCCGGAAATGGTCTCGCCCGACAGCGATCTTTATCGCGCTCATCCCGACTGGTGCCTGCACACCCCGGGCCGCGAGCGCCCCACCATGCGCGGCCAGCTGGCGCTCGACATGGCGCGGCCCGAGGTGCGCGATCATCTGTTCGGCCGGCTCGACGCCCTGCTGCGCGAGAACGCCATCGCCTACCTCAAGTGGGATCACAACCGCGACCTGTTTCCCTCGGCCCCGGGGCAGGCGCAGGGCTTCCATGCCCTCCTCGACAGGCTTCGCGCCGCCCATCCCGATGTCGAGATCGAAAGCTGTTCGAGCGGCGGCGGGCGGATCGATTTCGGCGTGCTCGGCCGCTGCACCCGCGTCTGGCCCTCCGACAATAACGACGCGATCGAGCGCCTGCGCATCATCCCGGCGTGGAGCCAGTTCCTGCCGCTGGAGGTTGTCGGCAGCCATGTCGGCCCCTCGCCCAATCCGATCACCAGGCGCAGGCTCGCCATGGACTTCCGCGCCAAGGTCGCTCTGTTCGGGCACATGGGGGTCGAGGCCGATCCGGCGCGCATGAGCGACAAGGAGCGTGAGACCCTCGCCGCCCATATCGCGTTCTACAAGGCATGGCGGGGCGTGCTGCACGGGGGGCAGCTCCACCGCCTCGCCCACCCCGATCCTGCCGTGACCGCGATGATGGTGACGCACGAGGGCAAGGCGCTCGCCCTTGCCGCGCAGACCGCCTTCTCGCCCGTCTTCGACGCCGCGCCGCTGCGCCTTGCGGGGCTGGAGGCGGCGGCGCGCTACCGCGTCACCCTGCCCGAACCGTGGCCGCCCAAGGCGCGGGACTACCTCGGCAAGCCCGATGCGTGGCGCGAGGGCCTCACCCTCTCGGGCGCGGCGCTGATGGCCGATGGCCTCGCCCTTCCCCTCACCCACCCCGAAACCGCGTGGCTGATCGCTCTGGAGAAAATCGCGTGAAACTCGGCTGCTGCTACTATCCCGAACACTGGCCGGAAGCTTGGTGGGCTGATGATGCGCGCCGGATGCGGGAGATGGGCTTGCGGCTCGTGCGCATCGGCGAATTCGCGTGGAGCCGTCTTGAACCCGAGCCCGGCCGCTACGACTGGGGCTGGCTCGACCGCGCCATCGACACGCTGCACGCGGCGGGGCTGAAGGTGATCCTCGGCACACCCACCGCCACCCCGCCCAAGTGGCTGGTGGACCGGATGCCCGACATGGTCGCCATCGATGAGCAGGGCCGCCCGAGGGGCTTCGGCTCGCGCCGGCACTACTGTTTCAGCCATGAAGGCTACCGCGCCGAAGCCGTGCGGATCGTCACCGCGCTCGCCGAGCGATACGGCAATCACCCCGCCCTCGCCATGTGGCAGACCGACAATGAATATGGCTGCCACGATACTGTGCTGAGCTTCTCCGTCGCCGCCGCCAGCGCCTTCCGCGGCTGGCTCGCCGCGCGTTACGGCACCGTGGAGGCGCTCAACGCGGCCTGGGGCAACGTGTTCTGGAGCATGGAATACGGGAGCTTCGCCGAGGTCGATCCCCCGCACCTCACCGTCACCGAGGCGAACCCGGCGCACTGGCTCGATTACCGCCGCTTCGCCTCGGATCAGGTGGCGAGCTTCAACCGCGAGCAGGTGGAAATCCTGCGCCGCCTCTCGTCCGGCGTGCCGATCACGCACAATTTCATGGGCTTCTTCACCGAGTTCGATCACCACGCCGTCGGCCGCGATATCGACGTGGCGACGTGGGATTCCTATCCGCTGGGCTTCCTCGAGCAGTTCTGGTTCTCCTCGGAAGAAAAGCGCGCCTATCTCAGGCAGGGCCATCCCGACATCGCCGCCTTCCACCACGATCTCTACCGGGGCTGCTCCGGCGGGCGCTGGGGGGTGATGGAGCAGCAGCCCGGTCCGGTGAACTGGGCGCGCTTCAACCCCGCGCCGCTGCCGGGAATGGTGGCGCTGTGGACGCTGGAGGCCTGCGCGCACGGGGCGGAGCTGACGAGCTATTTCCGCTGGCGGCAGGCCCCTTTCGCGCAGGAACAGATGCACGCCGGCCTGTTGCGGCCCGACAGCAGCGAGGCCGAGGCGGCGGACGAGGTGCGCAAGGCGGCGGCGGTGCTGGAGGCCATCGGCCCGCAGGCGACGGCGCAGGCGCAGGTCGCGCTGGTGTTCTCCTACGAGGCCGCCTGGGTGGTGGGCATCCAACCACAGGGGCAGAGCTTCCGCTATCTGGAACTGGTGTTCGAGACCTATTCGGCACTGCGCGAGCGCGGCCTTGATGTCGATATCGTCGCGCCGGACGCCGACCTTGCGGGCTATCGCATGGTGCTTGTCCCGACCCTGCCCATTGTCCCCGAGGGGTTCGTCGCAAGGCTGGCGGCGCTCGATTGCCCGGTGCTCATCGGCCCCCGATCGGGGAGCAGGACGGCGAGCTTCGCCATCCCCGAGGGGCTGGCGCCGGGCGTCCTCAAGTCGCTGGCACCGCTCACCGTGACGCGGGTCGAGAGCTTGCACGACGGGGTGGCCGAACCCGCTGACAGCTTCCGCGTCACCCGCTGGCGCGAGGATGTGGTGTCGGATCTTGCGCCCGAACTGACGGACAGCGCCGGGCGCGGCGTGATTTACTACACGGGCGGGGTGCGATATTGCGCGGTGTGGCCCGACCGCGCGCTGCTCGCCCTGCTGGTCGGGCGGATGGCGGATGAAGCGGGCGTCGAAACCCGCGATTGTCCGCAGGGAATCCGGGTGCGAAGAACGCAAAGTACTGTTTTTACGTTCAATTATGGAGCAGATCCGGTTTTTGTGCCCCATTTAGGGGCCACCTTGCCCCCGGCCAGCTGGCATCTAGACCCCCTCCAGGCGCGTCCAGACCCCCGTTAGCCCCCCCTAGACCCCCGCCAGAAGCCGGCGATAATGGCTCTCGAGCGTCTCGGAGCCGAATTCCGGCGTATGCTCGGCGGAATATTCGCCGGTGTCAGGATCGAGCACCAGCATCGATTCGGTGGCGTAGTAGCGGGCGATCCGGGCATATTCGGCTTTCTCGGCAAACCAGCCGGAGACGCCGGCGCCGAGTGTCAGCACCTTCTCCGCAAGGGTGAACATCGCCGGGCTGACCGAGCGGAAGCGCGGCTCCTTGCCTGCGAGGCGGCACAGCAGCTCTCCCTGCTCTCGCAAGCTGATCGCCGGGCCGGGGCCGCCGACGGGGAGCACCTTGCCCATCGCCCCGGGATTGTCGATGCACTGACACATGAAGCGCGCCAGATCGTCGTCGGAAATCGGCTTGCAGCGGGTCAGTTCACCGTCCCCGAAGATCAGGAAAGGCTTGCCGGCAGAGACCCTTTTGACCTGCCCGGACAGGGACTTGAAGAAGGCGGTGGGGCGGATGATGGTGTAACCGATCCCGCTTGCCGCAAGCTCGGCCTCGAACCTCAGCTTGGCGTGCTGGAAGGCAAGGCGCGGCTTCTGGACGCAGATCGCTGATAGCAGGATGAAGTGCTCCACGCCCGCAGCCAGCGCCGCTTCCAGAAGCCTGGCATTGGCGCCGTAATCCACCGCCAGCGCATCATCCGGTGCGCCCGAGCGGGAGGCGATGCACGAGATCACCACCTCGATCCGGTCATCCCTGAACCCGTCCGCCAGCCCATCCGCATCGGCCAGCGCCCCGCGCGGGAGCGCCGCGACATGGTGCCCCTCCGCCTGCAAGCGCCGCAGCACTGCCGACCCGATCGTGCCCGAAGCTCCGGCGAGCGCGACGCGGCGCGGCGAGGGATGGGCCTTGGTCATTCCCCACCCCTAGCCCGCGCCCGCACGAAGCGCAAAAGTGCGAGTTGCCGCTCGCCCGCCACCCCGCCAGCCTTGCCCCCGTCGCTGGGGGAGAGGCGCTGTCATGCATGACCCGTATATCTATGTCGTGATCGTCAGCGCGCTGGCGCTGCTGGCCTATTACTTCACGCTGCTGATGGCGGGCCTTGCGCGGGGGAGGTTCAAGGTTCCCGCGCCCTCGCACGAGGGGCCCGAGGAATATGTCCGCCACGTGCGCGCGCATCACAACACGCTGGAGCACCTTGTGCTGTTCCTGCCCGGGATGTGGCTGTTCGCCTATGCAGTGAGCCCGGTCTGGGCCGCCGCCATCGGCAGCGTCTGGCCGCCGATGCGGGTGCTCTATGCGCTGGGCTATCACAAGGCGGCGGAGAAGCGGCTTATCCCGCTCTATATCTCGATGCCGCCGATCTATATCTTCGTGCTCGGATCGGCGATCGGCGGGATCGTCAGACTGGTGCACGGAAGCTGAGGCATGGCTGACTATGATCTCGTGGTACGCGGCGGCACCATCGCCGACGGGACGGGCGGCGATCTGATCGAGGGCGATATTGCCATTGCCGGCGGCAGGATCGCGGCGATCGGCAAGGGGCTCGGGCGCGGGGCGCGGGAAATCGATGCGAGAGACAGGATCGTCACCCCCGGCTTCATCGACGTGCATACCCACTACGACGGCCAGTGCATCTGGGCCGAGGAGCTCTCCCCTTCCTCCTCGCACGGGGTGACGACGGCCGTGATGGGCAATTGCGGCGTCGGCTTCGCCCCCTGCCGTAAGAGCGATCACGACATGCTCATCAACGTCATGGAGGGGGTGGAGGACATTCCCGGCGTGGTCATGACCGAGGGCCTCGACTGGGACTGGGAGACCTTCCCGGAGTATCTCGACAAGGTCGCTGCCGGAAAGCGCGATATCGATATCGCCGCCTACCTCCCCCATTCGCCCCTGCGGGTCTACGCGATGGGCGAGCGCGGCGCGGCGCGCGAGGTCGCCACACAGGATGATCTCGCCCTGATGCGCCGCCTCACCGCCGAGGCGATGCGGGCAGGCGCCATCGGCTTTGCGACCTCGCGGCTCTCGATCCACAAGACCGCCGACGGCGCGGCGATTCCGACCTTCGATACCGATATCGCCGAACTCGAAGCGATCGGCCGCGGCATGGCCGACGTGGGCGCGGGCACCTTCCAGGTGGTGCTCGATGCCTTTGTCGGGTGGGACAAGGAATATCCGGTGATCGAGCGGATGATCGCCGCCTCGGGCCGTCCGGCGACCTTCACGCTCGCTTCGGGCAATGACGCCCCGCCGCGCTGGCGGCGGGTGCTGGAGATGCTCGAGCGGACCAATGCTTCGGGCGGGATCGCGAACGCGCAGGTCATGCCGCGCCCCATCGGCCTCATCGCCGGGCTGGAGCTGACGGTGCACCCCTTCGTGCTGTGCCCCTCATGGGCCAGGATCGCGCACCTGCCGATCCCCGAGCAGGTCGCCGCGATGCGCGATCCGGCCCTGCGCGCGGCGCTGATTTCCGAGGATTTCACCCCGGGCCACCCCTTCAACGAACTGGCGCGCAACTGGCGCTGGCTGTTCCCGCTCGACAATCCCCCCGACTACGCCCCGCCTGCGCATATGAGCATGGCGGGACAAGCCGCGGCGCGCGGGTGCACCCCGCAGGAAGTGGCTTACGACCGCCTTCTCGAGACCGAGGGGCGCGGGCTGTTCCTTGCAGCGCTCGGGAACTACGAGAACGCCTCGCTGGCCAGCGCCCACGAAATGCTGCGCCACCCCCATTGCGTCCCCGGCCTCGGCGATGGCGGCGCGCATTACGGGGCGATCTGCGATGCGAGCTATTCGACCTACCTGCTCACCGAATTCGTCCAGAAGGACGGGCCGCTGCAGCTGGGCCTTGCCGAGGCGGCGCATATGCTCGGCGCCAAGGCGGCGCGGGCGGTGGGCTTCACCGACCGGGGCACGCTCAGGGTGGGCGGCCGGGCCGACCTCAATGTGATCGACCTCGACGGTCTGCGGCTCCATCTTCCCGAAGTGGTGCACGACCTCCCGGCGGGCGGCCGCCGCTTGCACCAGCGCGCCACCGGCTACGAAGCGACTGTCGTCGCGGGCGAGGTGATCCGCCGCTTTGACGAGAGCACGGGCGCGCGGCCAGGCAAGCTGGTGCGCGGCGCAGGGTATCGGGCGGCCGCCTAGAAGGTTGACGTCCCGATCCCGCCGTCGACCACCAGCGATTGCCCCGTGACATAGCTCGCCTGCGCCGAGCAGAACATCGCCACCAGCGCGCCGAGGTCCTCGGCATCGCCGAAGCGTCCGGCCGGCAGGCGCACGGATTTGACGAAGGCATCGACCTCCTCGTCATAGGACCGCCCGTTGGCCGCGGCGCGGGGGCCGAGCACCTCCTCGATCCCGGGCGTGTGATGCATCCCCGGCAGCACCGCGTTGATCGTCACATTGTGCGGCGCGAGTTCCTTCGAGATCGCGTGGCAGTAATTGGCGAGCGCCGCCCTCGGCGGCCCGGAGAGCACGCGCATGGCCGCGGGATACTTCGCCGCCCCGGTGCTGATGTTGACGATCCGCCCCCAGCGCCTTTCGGCCATCGGGCCGGTGACCGCCTTGATATAGTCAATCGGGCTCAGAAGCGCGGTCGCCACCGACCTCTCGAACGCCTCGCGCGAGACGGTGCGAAAGTCGCCGGTGAAAGGCGGCGGGGCGCAGGTGGCGACGAAGATGTCGGGATCGGGGATCGCGGCGAGGATCGCCGCCCTCCCCTCGTCCGAGGCGTGGTCAGCGATCAGCGGATGCACCCGCGCCCCGGTCTCGGCGGCGATTGCGCGGCAGGTGGCCTCGAGCCGTTCGGCCCCGCGCGCCGAGATGAACACCTCGCAGCCTTCACGCGCCAGCGCCAGCGCCGCGCCGCGACCCATCCCCGCGCTGCCGCCATTGACCAATGCCCGCTTGCCCCGAATTCCCAAATCCATCGCTACACCCTCACCAGCATCTTGCCGCGACACGCGCCGCGCAGAAGATCGACGAAGCCCTGCGGCATCGCCGCCAGTCCCTCGATCACCGTCTCATGGTTGACCAGCGCGCCCTCCGCCTCGGCAGCGGCGAGATCGGCGATGATTGCCGGCGCACGGGCGAAGTAGAAGCCGGCGTTGAAGCCGGTGAGCGCGACGTGCTTCTCGATGGCGGCAAAGAGGTTGCGCGGGCCGGCGCGGTAATTGTCGCTGTCGTAGAGCGCAATCGCACCGCACAATGCGATGCGTCCCTGCGGTGCCATGGCATCGATCAGGATTTCGAGCTGGACCCCGCCGACATTGTCGAAGGCGCAGGCAAGTCCCTCGGGTGCAAGCTCCGCCAGCCGGGCGGCCAGATCCTCGCCGCGGTAGTCGATCGCATGATCCGCGCCGAGTTCCCGCACCCAGGCACACTTCTCCGCCGATCCGGCCGAGGCGATCACCCGCGCCCCCGCCCGCTTGGCAAGCTGCACCGCGACCGAGCCGACCGCACCAGCCGCCGCATTGACGAACAGCGTCTCGCCCGGCTGCGGCTCCAGAACCCCGTGAATGCCGCCCCAGGCGGTGATGCCGGTGAGCCCGTAAAGCCCGAGGTAGCGCTGCACCGGGCCGACCTCTGCGCTGACCGGCTGAAGCTTCTCGGCGGGCGCAAGGTAATGGTCGCGCCAGCCATGAGCCATCGATATGACCAGCGCGCCCACCGGCAGCGCATTGCTGGCGCTGGCGATCACCTCGCCGACTGCGCCGCCCGGCATCGCCTCGCCGAGCGCGACCGAGCCGTGGATGCTGCCGCTCCCGGCCATGTAGAGGCGCATATAGGGGTCGATCGAGAGCCACAGGTTGCGCACCAGCACCTCGCCAGACCGGGGCTCGGCAAGGGGCACCTCGCGCAAGGCGAAATCCGCCGCGCGCGGAGCACCCTCGGGCCTTCGCGCGAGCACGATCTGGCGGGCGGTGACGGACATGGCGGCGCTCTCCCCGGGCGATATGGCCCGTTGTTCGCGCGGTCAGAGCGGCGCGTAAACTGGCGAACTTGCTGGCGGCACGAAGCGGTAGAGCCTGCCGCTGCCGCTGCCCGGCACAGGCTCGAAACCTTCGGGTGCTTCGAAGTCAGGGGCAATCGCGCCCACGATCCAGACATGGGTGAAGGCACTGCGCGGCAGGTCTGCGAGCGCGCGTGACAGTCTGGGACGCGCGCTATGCCCGCAGGTCTCGCCCTGCACGAGGTGCGAGGGATCACGGGTGAAGCGCCCGGCCGCCGGATAGTGGACCCGGAGCGGGTTGACCCCGGGCTGTTGCCACTGGTCGTTGACGAAGACAGAGCGCCGCGCGAGCGCCGCGCCGGCGAGGTGGTCGAGCACCGGCAGCGCCCATTGAACCGCGCAGGGCTTGACCACGAAGAACGCGACCTTTGCGCCCCGCGGCATGTGACCCAGCGCCGGGAGCGCAGCCTCGGCGATCCGGTTCTGCTCGACATAGGCCGCGGAAGTGACCGCGATCCGGCCTGCGAAAAGGGCAAGGGCGAGCAGGCTTGCCGCGTGCAGCACCCGCGACCCGACGTTCACCGGCGCGATTCCGACCAGCGCCATGGCAAGGCCATAGGGCAGCAGGCGCATGTCGGCGAAGGCAGAGCCGAACACCTTGGTCGGCAAAGCGAAGAAGAACAGCACGCACAACAGGCCCGCGAGCGCGAGGCCGCCGGCATAGCGCACGTTGCGACTCAACAGCGCCCATGCGAGCAGCGCCCAGATCAGGACGGCCGAACCGACGTCGATATCCTCCCACATGGTACGCAGCGGTGACGTGAGCCAGATCCACTTGAACTGGAGCGACCAGCCCGACATTGCCGCGCCCGAGCTTTCGGCGCGCCAAATGACCATGGGGATGACCGGCAGCAACAAGGGCCAGCAGGCGGCAAGGATGCGGCCCACAGCACGCACCGGATGCGTGCGCGCCGCGATCACCTCGGCCAGCATGACCGAACCGGCAAGCAGCCCGAGGAAAGCCCAGCCATAGGTGTGGCACACCCAGATACCCGCGCCGGCAACCGCCAGCCACAGTCCGGCCACCGCCTCGTGGCCGCCCCGCCGCAGTCGCAGCCATGCCGCAAAGGCGAGCAATGCCAGCGCCATGCTGAGCGCGTAATTGAGGAAGCCGTAGTTGAAGGGATAGCCGTAGAGCATCACGATCGCCGCCACGGCAAAGGGCGTGACGCGGCCATGCACCTCGCGCCCCACCAGCATCAGCCCGAGCGCGCCCAGAAGCTGGGTGAGGATCACCGTCGCCCGCACCGCGCCATCCAGCCCGAGCAGCGGGTGAAAGAGCTCGACCAGAATATCGCCGCCAAGGTTGCCGATCAGCTTCCAGTCATAGGCATAGAAAGGCTGAAGCTCGGGGCGGCTGGCAAGCTCGGTCTGCACCGCATAGCGCCCGAGGTGGCCGTAGAGATCGACCAGCGGGGGGAAGGGCACGAGCAGCAGCGGCAGAATCGCGGCGAGGCAGACCAGTAGCACCGCCCACCAGCGGTCGAGCCACTCGAAGGTCAGCGCCGTGCCGGCACCGGACACAGGGGTCATGGAGGCGGTCGCTCTCATTCGGATGCTGCGGGCCTGAAGACGAAGAACTGGGAGAGGGCAAAGAAGATCACGACATAGGCGCCGATCGCGGGAAGCTGCGCGAGCGGGTTCCCGTTGCCCAGAGCGTCTCTTGCAACATCCAGCACCGCAAGGTTCGCGGCATAGGCGACAGCAAAGGCGGCCAGGAACCGGGCCACCTCGCGCACTCCGACGGCGCCGGTCACCCCGAAAGTGAAGCGACGGTTGAGGGTGAAGGACAGCACCAGCCCCACCCCGAATCCGGCAGCATTGGCATCGAAATCGCCGAGGCCCGCCCACAGCCCGCCGAAGATCACCGCCCAGCCCACGGCCGAGTTGGCGAGCCCGGTCAGACCGAAGCGGAAGAGTCGCGCCAGCATCGGCTCCTTGCCCTCTTCAGCGCGCGACGAGGCAGTATTGCGCGCCGAGCGGCAGCCAACCGAGCCTGCGCTCAAGCGGGCGCAGGGCCGCAAGGAAGCCGGGAAAAAACAGCGTCCAGCGCAGGTCGATGTCGGCAAAGCCCGCTGCCCGAAAGCGCCGCCGCATTTCGGGTGCGCTGATCAGCACCGCATTGGCATCGAAGGGGCAGGTGGCAACCGCATGGCGGGTCAGCGGGTTCCAGGGGTTGTGCTCGAACAGCACGAAGCGGCCCTTGGGGGTCAGGGTCCGGCGGATTTCCGACAGCAGCCGGATGTGGTCGCTTTCCGGGATGTGGTGGAAGACACAGGCGGTAAAGACGAGGTCGAAGCTGGCGCTCTCGAAGGGCAGGGTCTGCCCGTCATAGCAGACCGTCTCGAGCGGGCGGATCGCGCGGGCCTGGCAATGCGTCAGCGAACGGGCCGAGACGTCGAGCGCGGTGAGCGCCGCATCGGGGAAGGCGTCCTGCAAATGCGGCACGCAATTGCCGCGCCCCGCGCCGAAATCCATCACCTTGCGCGGCGCGATGCCCGCCGCCGCCATCACGCGGGCGGCTTCCTGCGCCTTGTAGGCGGCGAAGAAGTCGGGATCCTCGCCGCTCAGTCGCACCGAGGCGGCGTGCTGCGCGTCATATTCATCGACATAGGCGTCGAATTCAGCCTGCGACACGGGCGGCCTCTCCGGTCGCGGGCTGGTCGCCGGTGGCCGCGCTGTCGGCATTGGCCGCAACCGGATGGCGGCGCACCTCCGCGACGATGAACAGCGGGCGATGCTTGCCTTCCATGTACATGCGGCCGAGGTACTCCCCGAACACGCCGAGCACCAGCAGCTGCACGCTGCCAAGGATCAGGGTCAGCGCGGCAAGGCTCGCCCAGCCCTGCACCGCGCCGCCTTGCATCCATGCCCATACAACCCAGACCAGCGATGCAAGCCCGGCAAGGCCGAATAGCATCCCGAGGTGCGAGGCAAAGCGCAGCGGCACGACCGAGAAGCTGGTGACCGCGTCGATCGCCAGCGCCATCATCTTGCGCAGCGGGTAATTGGTCTCGCCCGCAAAGCGCGGATCGCGCTCGTAGGGGAAGGGCACCTGGCTGAAACCGATGAAGCTCACCAGCCCGCGGATGAAGCGGTAGCGTTCCGGCATGGCGTTGAGCTGCTCGACCACGCGGCGGGTCATGAGGCGGAAATCGCCGGTGTCGGGCGGGATGTGGGTATCGACCAGCTTGCCGAGCATCCGGTAGAACAGCGCCGCCGTGCCGCGCTTGAAAGCGGTCTCGCCGTGGCGCTTGACCCGCTGGCCGTAGACCACGTCATGCCCCTCGCGCAGCTTGGCCAGCATCGGCCCGAGCAGCTCGGGCGGATCCTGCAGGTCGGCGTCAAGGACGAAAACCAGCTCGCCGCGCACATGATGGAGCCCTGCGGTCAGCGCGAGCTGGTGGCCGTGGTTGCGCGCGAGGTTGATCCCGACGATCCGCGGATCGCGTTCGGCATGGGCGCAGATCCTGGCCCAGCTGTCGTCCTTCGAACCATCATTGACCAGGATGAATTCATAGCGCTCGCCGAAGATCGCGCGCGCCGCCGCCGTGACCCGTTCGACCAGCGCGTCGAGCCCGGCTTGCTCGTTGTAGACCGGGATGACCACCGACAGCGCGCAGGAGGCCGGTGCGGTGTGCGGAACCTGCAACATCTACAGACCTCCTGAAGCTCCGGGCGATGATGGAGGAACCCCGCCAGGCCCCGAAGCGAAAGGCGTGTGGTGCCGCTTACGTGACTCGAACACGTGACCCCATCATTACGAATGATGTGCTCTACCAACTGAGCTAAAGCGGCATCCCTGCTCGCGGCCCTAATCCGGGCGGGCCGCAGGCGCAATGCAAAGGTGGAGGCCCGAGCCGGAATCGAACCGGCGTGCAAGGATTTGCAGTCCTCTGCGTAACCACTCCGCCATCGGGCCGAGCCTTCCGAGGCGGATGCCTTGGACGGAAGGGGCGCACTAGCGATTCGGTGGCGGCTTGGCAATGCGTGATTGGGATCGCGGCAGAGGCCCGATGGCGGGGCGGGCGGTCTGGGGCTCGCGGCAGCGAGCCCCGACCTAACGTTACGTCAGTCTGGACGAGGCCCCCGCTGCACGGCAAAGCACCGCCCATGACCATCGCCAGCCTGCTCGAACCCGTCACCGGCAAGCCCGGTCCGGCCCGCCTTGCCCATGCCGCCGACTGGATGCAGGGACGCACCCTTTATGGCGGGGCCTCGGCCCTGGTCGCCTACACCATGGCGGTGCGCGCCTTCCCCGATCTGCCGCCCCTGCGAGCCGGGCAGATCGCCTTCGTCGCGCCGGTGGGCGAGGACATCGAACTCAAGGCCGAGATCATCCGGCAAGGGCGCAACGTCACCCAGGTGCGCAGCGAGATCCTGTGCGAGGGCCGCGTGGCGCTGAGCGCCTTCTGGCTGTTCGGCGAGGGGCGCGAGGCGAATGCCGTCCACCCCTCGGGCCTGCCCGAGGATTGGCCGGGCGCGCCCGAGGACAACGAGGTCGTCACCCACCAGTTCGCCCCCGCCTTCGTCGCCAAGAACTTCGAGCTGCGCCACGGCCAGCCCAAGGGCACCGAGCGCGGCGCGACCGTGCGCCGTTGGGCGCGGCTGACCGAGGCGCATGATCTCGATCCCGTGTCTAAGCTCGTGCTGATGGGCGATGTCATGCCACCGGGCGCGATGCGGGCAATGCAGCGCCTCGGTCCGATCAGCTCGATCAACTGGTCGTTCAACGTGCTCGATCCGGAAAGCCGCTCCCGCGACGGCTGGTATCTGGCGGAGAACACCAGCCAGCACGCCGATGCCGGCTATTCCTCGGAACGCCTGAGGATGTGGGATGCGGACGGCCGGCAGGTGCTCGACGGCCAGCAATGCGTTGCCGTGTTCGGCTGAGCAAGTCTGCCGGGGCTGTGTCCGGTTAGGCCGGCTGCCGCCTCACACGTCCTCGAAGTCCGGCTTCCTGCGCTCCATTTCCGCCATCACCGCCTCGATCTGGTTGCGGCTACGCATGATCGCATGCTGCTCGATGCTTTCCTCGAGCAGGATCGCGTCGGTCTCGCGTTCGTGCATCCCGGCCTGGAGGCGCTTGGCGGCGCGGATCGCGTGGGGGTTCTTCAAGGCGATCTGGCGGGCGATGGCGAGGGCCCGCTCGCGCGGGTTCTCGTCGAGATAGGTGGCAAGGCCGAGGGTCAGCGCCTCGGCGCCGGTGAACTCGCGGTTGGTGTAGATGAGCTCGCGCAGCACGTCGTCGCGCACCAGGCCGCGCCACAGGGCATAGCCGCCCATGTCGGGGACAAGGCCCCACTTCATCTCCATGATCGCCATGCGGGTGGTCGGATGGACGATGCGGATGTCCGCGCCGCTGGCGATCTGGAGGCCGCCCCCGAAGCACACGCCATGGACCGCAGCGATGACCGGCACGGGGAGCTTCCTCCACTGCATCGCCACCTGCTGCGGGCGGTTGGCGTTGCCGTAGGTGCGCTCGGTCAGCGGGGGTTCGTCCTCAGGCGGCTTCCTCGAGAAATTCGACAGGTCGAGCCCGGCGCAGAAGGCCCGGCCCTCGCCCGAGAGCACCACGGCGCGCAGCCCCTTCATCCTGTTGAGCGCATGGCCCGCCTCGATGATCCGCTGAAACATCTCCGGGTCGAGCGCGTTCATCTTGTCGGGCCGCACGAGGCGGACCTCGGCAACGCCATCCTCCCCCAGTTCGATGGCGACGCGATCATTGACGAGCGTGGTGGCGGTGGCGGTCATGGCAGGAAGATCCCTCAAGCCTGAAATTGGTGCGCGCGAGATTGGCGGATCGCCCCGGCGCTGTCCAGAGCGGCTATTGATCGCGCAGGGTCTCGCCCGGCGGGAGGGCAAGGAGCGGGCGCAAGTTGAGCCGGTAGCCGCCTTCGTCGTCGCTGACGATGAGCTCGCCAAGCCCTACTGCCGCAAGGCGGGTGCGCAGGCGCGCGAGCAGGGATGCGATGTCCCCGCCCCCTTCGCCGCTGCGTGAGCGCCAGAGGTCGGCGGCGAGCCGCGCTTCGTCGACGCGTTCTTCCGGCCCCCCGGCGAGGTGCCACAGCAGCAGGAATTCGCGTGGGGGGAGGCGCAGCCAGAGATCCTCGACCCGCGCATCCTGGTGGGCCCGGTCAAGCGTGAGATCGCCCGCCTCGCGGAAGCGCGGCACAGGCTCGCAGGCGGCGCAAAACCGGTCCGAGGCAAGCGGCGCGTTCACATCAGACCTCCCGCCCGCATCGAATACACCGCATCCGTGGTGAAGATGAGATGATCGACCAGGGCAATGTCGAGCGCCGCTGCCACCTCGGCAAGACGGCGCGTTGCGGCGATATCGCAGCCGCTCGGGCGGCAATGGCCGGAAGGGTGGCTATGGGCGAGGATGAGCCCCGCCGCATTATGCCGCAGCGCCTCGCCAAGCAGGGCGCGCATCCGCAAGGTCAACGCAGTCAGGTTGCCGATCCCGCAAGGCGCGTCACCGATCCAGCCGCGGTCGGCATCAAGGAAGATCGCATGGCCGCGCTCGTGCCGTACCGGCGGAGCGAGCACGATGTCGCGCAGATAGGCGATCATCGCGGTGTTGCGCGGCCCCGGCAGCGAGGCCGCCTGACGCGGGCTGAGGCGAGGCGCGGATGTCATGATCGCCATGTGTCGGGTCCGATCATGCAGGGTGCGCGTCGCGGGCGCTTCATGACACTCACGCCCGCACCGGACGCGCCCCGGTGCGCCATTCGCGGTAGGGGCCGAAACGGCGTTCACGGCGCGCGTGGCGCGCGAAGCCGCCGATCAGCAGGACGAGCTGGCAATAGGAAGGCCCGATCACGAGGATCGCGAGCGCTAGCGGCGAGATACCGCCGACCACCGCCTTGACGAGGTGCGCCACCACCGCGACCAGCTGGAAGCCGGCAATCCACAGGGGGTAATTGCGGTTGGCATTGAGCGCGATGCCGATGAACAGCGGCGTGGCGACAAGGTCGCAGATGGCGATCATCGAGGTATAGGGGCCCAGCGCATAGGCATCTAGGCCGAGCCCCCGCGCAACATAGAGCGGCACGACCATGGTGACGAGGAAGATGCCGATGAGCCAGCGTTCCGGTGCCCCGCCCCAGCGCCAGATCGCAGCGGCCAAAAGTACGCTGGTGAGGTGCTGGGCCGGGGCGCGGTAATCGTTGAACAGTTCGAGCAGTTCCCCCATCAGGCCAGCTGACGCTCCTTTGCGTCAGACACCGCTTCGACCTCGGACGGAGGGATGGTGGTCGGAATGCCGCTGTCGCCGCCGGCATGGACCCTGGCGACCTTGCTGAGTTCGTCATGGACGCGAAGCAGGTTGGTGGACATGGCGAGCGCCTGGCTTTCGGCCTCGGTAAGACGCAGCAGCGCGCGCTGCCCGGTATGGCATTCCACGTCGGGGTTCTGGCGGGCGGCGAGCATCGCCTGCTTGAGGCGCGCCATCGCGATAATCGCCTCGTCAGCCAGCGCCTCGGCTTCGCGGATCAGTTTCTTGAGATTGTAGGCATCGGCAAGAATACGGTCTTCCATCGATAGTCTCCGGCGGCTTGCGGTGCTCACCCGGCCGCGATCCCAAGATCCCCGGAGTAGTTCGCCTTGCCCTCTGTTGCCGCGCTCAGAGCCAGGGCAGCGGTCACCGCGAGGATCACCGCAGCCAGCACTCCCGATGCAATCCCGACGATTGCCCCAAGGCGAAACAGGACGGCATGCTCACCATCGAGCACTCCGGGGACGACCCGGGGCTCGAGCGGCCTCAGCCATGGTGCCTGTTCCGAAAGCGGCATCGAATCGCTGAGGACCAGCCTGCCCAGGTCGTCCCGGTTGTCGGGTTCAGACAAAGGGACGGCGGCGTTAACCTGCGTTTTTATATATGCAACTTCGCTGAAGAGCGGCCTCGCGGACCTGTCGGGCGACGCGGAGCGATCCTCTTCCGGCTCGCGGGTGTCATCGTGCTGCCGCGCGGCCCTGAAATTCTCGACCAGCTCGCCCAGGCTGCCCGCCGCATAGAAGTCCTTGAGCGCGCGGATATGCTGGTTGATGCGCGTTTCCGACACGCCCAGCTCCATCGCGATCACCTTGATGGGGACGCGCCGATCGATGCGCTCCATCACCGCGCGCTGCCTCGCAGTCAGCTGCCGAGGGGCGCCGGTCGCCATCACATGGTCTCCGTCCGGATCATGCCGCAGAGCTGTTGACCCCGAGCGACTGGAGGTAGCGCTTGATGTTGCGCGCGGCCTGCCGCAAGCGCTGTTCGTTCTCGACCATGGCGATGCGCACAAATCCCTCGCCGTCCTCGCCATAGCCCACGCCCGGCGCAACCGCGACCTGGGCCTGGGTGAGGAGCTGCTTGGAGAATTCCAGACTGCCCATCGCTTTCAAGGCGGGGGGCAGCGGCGCCCAGGCGAACATCGATGCCCGCGGCGGCGGGATGTCCCACCCGGCGCGCCCGAAAGCCTCGACCATCACGTCACGGCGCTTGCGATAGAGCTCGCGATTGGTCTCGACGATGTCCTGCGGGCCATTGAGCGCAGCGCAGGCCGCCGCCTGGATCGGCGTGAAGGCGCCGTAATCGAGATAGGACTTCACGCGGGTGAGCGCCGCGATCAGCTTGCGGTTGCCGACCGCAAAGCCCATCCGCCAGCCGGCCATCGAATAGGTCTTCGACATCGAGGTGAACTCGATCGCCACATCCTTGGCGCCGGGCACCTGCATGATCGAGGGCGTCGGCTCGCCTTCGTAATAGAGCTCGGAATAGGCCAGATCGCTGACCACCCAGACCTGGTTCTCCTTGGCCCAGGCGACGAGGCGCTCGTAGAAGGCAAGGTCGACTACCTCTGCGGTCGGGTTCGAGGGGTAGCTCACCACCAGCACGCTCGGGCGCGGGACGGTGTAGTTCATCGCCCGTTCGAGCGATTCCCAGTATCTCGCGTCGGGCGTCGCGGGCACGGAGCGGATTGTTGCGCCCGCGATGATGAACCCGAAGGTGTGGATCGGGTAGGAAGGGTTGGGGGCCAGCACCACGTCGCCGGGCGCGATGATCGCGGTGGCGAGGCTCGAGAGGCCCTCCTTCGAGCCCATCGTCACCACCACTTCGCTCTCCGGGTCGAGCTCCACCCCGAAGCGGCGGGCGTAATAGCCGGCCTGTGCGCGGCGAAGGCCGGGGATCCCCTTGGACTGGGAATAGCCGTGCGCATCGGGCTTGGCCGCCACTTCGCACAGCTTGTCGATCACATGCTGCGGCGGCGGCTGATCGGGGTTGCCCATGCCGAGGTCGATGATATCCTGCCCCTCCAGCCGCGCGGCATGACGCATGGCATTGACCTCCGCAATGACATAGGGGGGCATGCGCTTCATGCGGTAGAACTGGTCATTCATTGGCGGTCATTACCTCGTCATGCACGGCAATCATGTGGCCGCTGCGGCTCTTTCCTAGGCGATTAGGGCGCCGACTGGAAAGCGCGTTTTCGGTGAAGTTGCGATGACGGGTGATTGTCGCCACAAACCTTTGAAGGCCGAGCACAAGGGACGAAAGCTGGCGATGGCACAAGATGGCGACCTGATGGCGGGCGGGGGAGAGGGGCTCAAGGGCCTCCTCGACACGCAGGGCGAAGCTGTCAGGGAATGGATGGAGGCGATCGCGGGCAAGGGCTTCGATCCCGCTGAGATGGCCGAATGGAGCGCTACCGCCGCGCAGCTCCAGCAGCTGTGGCTCGACTTTGCCACCCATCAGGCCAAGGCCGCCGCCGAAAAGGCGGGTACGGCTGCCAACCTTCTCGACCCTGCGCAGTGGCTGGTGGTGTCGCAGGCCATGCTCGGGCAGATGCCCAAGGGGATGTTCGAGGCCGCGGGCAAGCTCGCACAGGACCAGATGCAGCTCTGGTCGGGCGTGATGCAGAGCTTTGCCGCCGGTGCCACGGGAGGCAAGGCCGCCGAGGCTCCCGAGCCCGCCGCCCTGCCCAAGAGCGACCGCCGCTTCGCCGATCCGGCATGGCGCGAGCACCCCGCCTTCCTACTGCTCCACCAGACCTACCTGATGCTCGCCGACTATTTCCGCCAGGCGGTCAAGGGCATGGACGGGCTCGATAGGCCCAAGCGCCAGCAGCTCGAATTCGCGGTGATGGCGCTCACCGAGGCGATGAGCCCGGACAATTTCCTCGCGCTCAATCCGGTGGTGCTGAAACGCACCATGGAGACCAGGGGCGCGAACCTCGTGCGCGGGATGCAGCACCTCGTGAACGACCTGAAGCGCGGCCAGCTCACCCACACCGACCCCGATGCCTTCCGCCTGGGCGAGAATCTCGCCGCGAGCCCGGGCAAGGTGGTGCACGAAACGCCGCTCTACCAGCTGATCCAGTATTCGCCCTCGACCGAGGAGGTGCTCGAGGTGCCGCTGGTGATCTTCCCGCCGTGGATCAACCGCTTCTACATCCTCGACCTCACCCCCAAGAAGAGCTTCATCAAATGGGCGGTGGATCAGGGGCTCACGGTCTTTGTCGTGAGCTGGAAGAGCGCCGACGAGACCATGGCCGAGGTGGTGTGGGACGATTACATCCGCGCCCAGATCGAGGCGATCGACCACGTGCGCGCGCGGCTCGAGGTGCCCCACGTGCACACCATCGGCTACTGCGTGGCCGGGACCACCCTCGCCGCGACGCTGGCGGTGCTCCACAGGCGGGGCGAACAGGACAAGGTCAAGTCGGCGACCTTCTTCACCGCGCAGGTCGATTTCGAGAAGAGCGGCGATCTCAGGAACTTCATCGACGAGGGCCAGCTCGAGATGATCGGGCAGCTCTCCCCGCAGGGCTATCTCGACGGGCGCTATCTCGCAGCAACCTTCAACGCCCTGAGGGGCCGCGATCTGATCTGGAACTACGTCGTCAACAACTACCTTCTTGGCGAGGACTATCCGGCCTTCGACCTGCTCCACTGGAACGGGGACGTCACCAACCTGCCCTCCAAGTGGCACAATGCCTACCTGCGCGACCTCTACCGCGACAACAAGCTGGTGGTGCCCGACGCATTGGAAGCGGACGGGACACCGATCGATCTGACCCGCGTTGCCACCCCCAGCTTCGTGCAGGCGGGGCGCGAGGATCATATCGCGCCGGCCGAAAGCGTGTGGCGGATCACCCGGCATTTCACCGGACCCGTGGAGTTCCTGCTGGCGGGCTCGGGTCACATCGCCGGGGTGGTCAATCCCCCGGCGGCAGGCAAGTACCAGTACTGGATCGGCGACAGCACCGCGCCCACGCTCAAGGACTTCGTCGCAGGCGCCACCGAGCATCCGGGCAGCTGGTGGCCGCACTGGCTGGAATGGCTGCTCAAGCAGTCCGACACGCAGGTGCCGGTCACGGGCAGGCGGGCGCCGGGCGGCAAGGGTGACCCGGTGATCGAGGACGCGCCGGGCCGCTATGTGAAGACCCGCTGAGGGGGTTTCGTTCGGTAAGTACAAGCGGGACGGACAATCAAGCACCTGACGGGGCACGCTTTCCAACATTTTTGTGCACTGCACAAAATGCTTGACTTCGCATTCGCACTCACTATTTTGTGCAGTGCAACATGAAGCGAGGTCGCCATGTCCGACGTTGAAAAGATTGCCGACGAAGCCGCTGCGACCCCCGCCGCGCCGACTCCGGTCGCCAAGATTGATGCGGCCGCTGCCGAAATCGCGGCCAAGGCCGTCGCCGCCCCTGCGGCGAAGCCCGCCAGGATCGCTGCCGCGCCCAAGAAGGCCCCGGTTGCCCGCAAGGCGCTGAAGGCCACCAAGGCTGCAGCCAAGACCGTCAAGAAGACGGCCGCGAAGACCAAGTTTGCCGCCAAGCTCCCGGTCAAGAAGCCCGTGCTGGCCAAGAAGGCTGACAAGCCTGCCGCACCGGCGCCCAAGACCAACCCCGTCATCAAGCTCAAGGAAACCGTCATGGAAACCGTGCAGAACACCGACGTCACCGCCGCCGCCAAGAAGGCCTTCACCGAGGCCCAGGCCCGCGCCAAGACCGCTGCCACCACCGCCTATGCCAAGGGCACCGAGCTCGCCACCGAAGCGACCGAGTTCACCAAGGCGAACGTCGAAGCCGTGGTTGAAAGCGGCAAGATCTTCCTCGCCGGCGCGCAGGAACTGCTCAAGGACAATGTCGAGACCGGCAAGACCGTGATCGAGACCGTCACCGAAGACGCCAAGAAGGTCGCAGCGATCAAGTCGCCGACCGAGCTGTTCCAGCTCCAGGGCGAGATCGCCCGTCGCAACTTCGACGCGGTCGTCGCCTACGGCTCGAAGCGCACCGAAGCCTGGGTGAAGCTCTACAACGACGCCTTCGCCCCGATCTCGAACCGCGTCAGCGTCGCGGTCGAGAAGGTGAAGGCCGCCGCCTAAGGAATTCTCCGGCCGGGCCTCTCTCCTCTCTCCCAACCCGGTCCACGAGAGCGCGCCGCAAGGCGCTGGCCCGAGCAAGCACCGCTTGCTCGGGCCTTTTCTTTGGCGTGCCGGGTAGGCCCACCCCCAACCCCGACACCCGCCCCGGCCCCAGAGCCGGGGGCAAGCGGGAGGGGAGCGAGACTTGCCAGCTTGCTGGCTAGTCGCAGCGGGGTGGGCCCTCATCGGATCAAACAATTCCCACGCAGTGCTTGCACCAGCCCAAGCGAATCCCATAATGGAGTGCCATGCCCGACCCCGCCCTCGCCTCCCTCGCGCAAAGCGACGCGCTGCCCCTTTGGGCGGTGCTGCCCCCGCGCGCCGAGGATGAGGACGACGCCGGCAAGGATGCAGGCGGCCAGGGCCAAGTCGGGGTCGCCACCAAGACCCGCGCCAAGCCCAAGAAGCCGAGCCAGTACAAGGTGCTGATGCTCAACGACGATTACACCCCGATGGAATTCGTGGTGCTTGTCCTCAAGCGCTTCTTTGCCATGGACCTCGAACAGGCAACCCGCGTGATGCTTCACGTCCACCAGCGCGGCGTGGGCGTGTGCGGCATCTTCACCTATGAAGTCGCCGAGACCAAGGTGAACCAGGTGATGGACTTTGCCAGGGCGAACCAGCACCCGCTCCAGTGCACGCTCGAAAAGGCCTGATCCGGCGCACAGGCCCGGCGATCTGCACCGCAGACCGGTATTTGGGGGCATGACGCGCGGGCCCGAAGCCGCTAGGGCTGGCACGCCAGCGCGCAACCCGACGGACCAGACGCCCCTTGCTCAACCGCCTGCCCAGCATTGATCGCTACATCCTGCGGCTCACCGTCGTGCCGATGCTCGGCGTCTTCGCGCTCGCGGCCTCGCTGCTGACGCTCGACAAGATGCTGCGCCTGTTCGATTTCGTCGCGGTCGAGGGCGGGCCGGTCGATGTGGTGTTCAAGATGCTCGGCGCGCTGGTGCCCGAATATGCCAGCCTTGCGATTCCGCTCGGCCTGCTGCTCGGCGTGCTGCTGGCCTTCCGGAAGCTTGCCACCTCCTCCGAGCTCGACACGATGCGCGCGGTCGGCCTGTCCTACAACCGCCTGCTCCGGATGCCCTACGCGATCACGCTGGTGCTGGTGGCGATCAACGTCGCGCTGGTGTTCTACATCCAGCCGATCAGCCGCTATTACTACGAGCAGATGGAATACGAGCTGCGCTCGGGCGCGCTCGGCGCTTCGATCAAGGTCGGCGAGTTCACCACCTTGGCCGACCGCATGGCCCTGCGCATCGAGGCGAGCGAGGATGACGGGCGCCGCCTCGTCGGCATCTTCGCGCGGGTCGCCAACAAGAAGGGTCAGGTGCTCTCCATCTCGGCGCGCGAGGGCGCCTTTCTCGCCACCAGGGACAATCCCGACACGATCATCCTGCGCCTTACCGAAGGGACGATCATCCAGGATACCGGGCTCAAGGGCCAGACCCCGCGGGTGCTGAGCTTCAGCCGCCACGATCTGCCGATCGATCTGCCTGCGATCGAGAAATTCCGCGCGCGGGGCGACGAAACGCGCGAATACATCCTGCCCGAACTGCTCAGGATCGGCTGGAACGCCGCCAGCCCCCCGAAGGCGCGCGATGCCAGCGTGGCGAGCTTCAATTTCCGGCTGGTGGAAATCGTGATGATGTTCCTGATGCCGCTGCTGGCGGTGGCCCTGGCGATCCCGCCCAAGCGTTCGACCAGCGCGCTCGGGGTCTTTGTCTCGATCGTGATGGTGGTCGCCTATCACAAGGTCAATCAATATGGCGAGGATGTCGCTTCGCTCGGCCGGCTCGATCCGATCCTTGCGTTCTGGATCCCCTTCGTCCTGTTCGCCGGTCTGATCGTGTGGATGTATTACCGCGTCGCCTATGTGCCGGGCGGACAGGCGATCGGCGCGCTGGAGATGGCCTTTGCCAAGCTGTCGAAGCGCGTGACGCGCCTGTTCGCGCGCAAGGCCGGGCGGGGCAGCGCCGGTTTGACGGCGGCCCCGGCGGAATAGGCGCACGATGCTCGATTTCTTCCCCTCCCGCACGCTCACCTACTATCTGGCGAAGCTGTTCATCGTCCGCATTCTTGCCGTGCTGGTGATGCTGGTGCTGGTGCTGCTGGCGCTCGATCTGCTGGCGGAGACCGGCGACATCCTCGCCGCGCCCGGCAACGGGCAGGGTGAGGTGCTGCAATATGCCTCACTGCGCGCGCCGCAGCTTGCCGCGCGCTTCCTGCCCTACTCGGTGCTGCTGGCGACGCTGATCACGCTGGTGACGCTCAACCAGAATTCCGAGGTGGTGGCGATGAAGGCGGCAGGGCTCAGCGCGCATCAGGTGCTCGCCCCGCTGCTGCTGACGGCGGCGCTGGTGTCGGGGCTGAGCTTCGCCTTCAACGAACGAGTCGTCACCCGCGCGAACGCCACGCTCGCCGCATGGCAGGCGGCCGAATACGGCCCGATCCCCGCAGCGACGAGCGGCGCGGGCAAGCCGCGGGCGAACATCTACCTCACCGACGGGCAGAATATCCTGTCAGCCGCCACCATGACCGGCGCGGGCGAGAGGATCGTGCTGACCGGCGTGACCTGGTACGCGCGCGGCCCCGGCGGGATCATCCGCGAACAGGTCCGCGCCCCCCGCGCCGCCTACGCCGGCCCCGGCTGGCGGATGGAGCAGGCCGTTCGCTTCGACGTCGCGGGCGCGGTGACCGAGCGGTCGGCCGCGCTGGTGGTGGGCGAGGGCCTCTCGCCCGAACGGATCATGCTGCAATCGGTCGATGCCGATGCGCAGAGCTTCTGGGAACTCAAGCACTCGATCGACGCCTACGAGGCAGCCGGGCGCAACACCGACGAGATGCGCGCCAAGTGGTGGCACCGCCTGGCAGGGCCGCTCTCGGCGCTGCTCATGCCCTTGCTGGGTTCGGTCGCGGCCTTCGGCCTCGCGCGGTCGGGCCAGCTCTTCGTGCGCGCGATCATCGGCATGGCGCTGGGCTTTGCCTATTTCGTCGTCGACAACGCGGCGCTGGCGATGGGCAGCTTTGGCGGATACCCCCCGCTGCTCGCGGCCTGGGCGCCGTTCCTGCTGTTCCTGCTGGTCGGCGAGACGGTGCTGATCCGGACCGAGGAGTGAGCGGTTACCGCATCAGGCTGGCGCGCGTCGAGGACGCAGCGGCCTTTCATCGGGTCGAGGACGATGCGGCAAGTCTGCTGCGGGAAGAGCCGTCGCTTGCCGGAACAGTCATTCCGCCGACCGCCTCGGCTGCCGACCACGCCCGGATCATCGCCAAGGGGCGCAGCCTCGCGGCACTCCATGATGATGGCATTATCGGATTTGCCGCGATCCGCACCGTCGGTCGGGAGCTTCACCTGGCCGAACTCAGCGTCGCCCGCGCGCACCAGCGCTGCGGCGTGGGCTCCCTGCTGATCCGGGCGATGATGATCGACGCGCGCAATTCGGGCTACCGCGCGATCACGCTCAACACCTATCGCGACATCCCCTGGAATGCGCCGTTCTATGCCCGCTTCGGCTTTGTGGAAGTCGAGAACTTCGAGGGCCGCGATTATCTTGCGGAAGGCCGCGAGGGAGCTGCCGCCCTCGGCGTGCCGATGGACCGCCGCTGCGCGATGATCTGCTTTCTGGAGTGAAACCCGGCGCCTAGGCGCGGCGCCCCATCGTGCTCTTCGCGATCCGGCCGACCAGCGTCAGCATCCCCGGGTGGTTCGCGCCCTCGTAGGTCGAGCCGGTGCCGAGCTCGCGCGCCAGGCGCCGGTGCGCTTCGGGCAGATCGTGATAGGGCATCGAGGGCATGAGGTGGTGCAGCGCATGGTAGCGCAGGCCCACCGGCGCCCAGATCTCGGCGGCCAGGCCCGGCGGGGGGACATTCACCGAGTCGAGGAACTGCGCGGTGACGGTCATCGCCTCGCCCTCGTTTTCCCACAGGTGGGCGACGAGCGTTCTCAGCTGGTTGAGCACAGCGGCGAAGGACAGGATCGCCATCCCCGTCGCGAGCGGCTGCCAGCCGAACACGAAGAGCGACGCGATCAGCGCCATCGCCCACAGGCTCGCGCCCGCCTCCTGCCAGCGCACCCGGCCGATAAAGTCGCCCTCGGGGGCCTTGCGGCGGAACGCGGGGTTGATCGAGAGCGCCGAGAAGCGCTCCCACACGAATGTGCGCAGTGGCGGGACGACGAGCCCGATTGGATAGAGCACGCCGAAGCGCAGCAGCAGGCCGACCGGCAGCATGATCGCTATAGCCACGAAGAGCGGCAGGCTCCACGGCTTCATCAGCGCGAGGGGGAGATATTCCGGATCCTCGATGGTGCCGTATTGCGTGCGCTTGTGGTGGATGGTGTGGACGCCCTCGTACATGAAGGAGGGCGTCAGCATCGGGATGCCGACGATGAGGTTCCACCCCGTGCGAAAGCCCGGCAGGGCATCGCGGTGGATGTGGGTCAGCTCGTGGATGAACATCAGCGCGCGGTAGAGCGCCAGCGCCGCGACGAGCCCGGCGGCAAGCTTCGCGCCGAGGCTCTCCGAGGCGATCGCCACCGCGATACCCGCATAGCCGATGCCCGCCGACAGCAGCATGTCGGGCCAGTAGATGCCGGCCCTGGCCTCGCCCAGCCCCTTGGTGAGGTCGCGCGCGGCGCGCAGCATCGCCTTGTCGTCCTCGGCCATGAACTGGACGCGTGTCGCCTTGGCGGGCGCGGCAGGGATGATCTGGTGCACAGTCATTTCGGGGGTCATGTCGGCAAATCCTGAAGGCCGCCCTAGCCCAAAACGGGCGTGCGGCCAAACGCGTCTTGTTGGTCAATGTGATCGATAGCCTTGCGCAGATGACGCGGGCGCGACACAGACACCTTAATCAGGTGCAAATACGAGGGTTCCAGCGTGACGGATGCGGCCAGCCACAAGGCAGAGATAGTGATCGTGCCCGTGACCGACAAACGCGGGCGGGCGGCCTTTGTCGATTGCGGCCGCGCCTTCTCCGACCGCCTGCCCCACTTCGTCCCGCAGATCCGCGCCGAGCAGATCGAGCTGGTCGATCCGGCGAAGAACCCCTTCTTCGGCCATGCCCGCGTGCAGCTGTTCATCGCGATGCGCGGCGGCACGCCGGTGGGGCGGATTTCGGCCCATATCGACGAGCTCGCCCTCGCCATGCCGGCCGAACAGGGCTTCGGCCCGGGCACCGGCTTCTTCGGCTATTTCGACGCCGAGGACGAGGCCGTCGCGCGCACCCTGCTGACCACCGCCGAGGGCTGGCTGGTGGGCGAGGGAATGACCCGCGTGCTCGGCCCGATCTCGCTTTCGATCTGGGAAGAGCCCGGCCTGCTGGTCAAGGGCCAGGACCACGCGCCAATGCTGATGATGGGCCATCACCCCGCGCATTACGCAGGCTGGATCGAGGCGGCGGGCTATACCCGCGCCAAGACGCTCTACACCTATGATCTCGACATCTCGAAACCCTTCCCCCCGCTGGTGCAGCGGATCGTGCAGTCCGGGCACAAGAACGCGCGGATCAATGTCCGCCCCGTGCGCAAGGCCGATTGGGACAAGGAGGTGGCGACGATCCTCGGCATCCTCAACGATGCGTGGTCGGACAACTGGGGCTTCGTGCCCTTCAGCCCGGCCGAGGTCGCCTATGCGGGCAAGAAGCTGCGCCCGATCATCAAGGAAGAGCTCAACATGATCGCCGAGCTCGACGGGCGGCCGGTCGCCTTCATGCTGACCTTCCCTGACGTTAACGACGCGCTGGCGAAGATCAGGGGCAAGCTGTTCCCGTTCGGCTGGATCACCATGCTGCGCTGGCTGCGCCACCCCAAGGGCGCCGGGATGCGGGTGCCGCTGATGGGAGTGCTCAAGGAGTTCCACAGCAGCCGCCTCGCCAGCCAGCTTGCCTTCATGATGATCGAGGCGATCCGCCAGCAGGCCAACGGCAAGTACGGCTCGGTCCGCGGCGAGATCGGCTGGATCCTCGAGGACAATCAGGGGATGGTGGCGATCGCCGACACGATCCAGAGCACGATCAACCGCGAATACGCGATCTATGGGAAGGGATTGGCGTAAGCGATCGCGCTCGCGCGCGATGCAGACCACCAAAGGTGACCCCAACGAAAAAAGGCCTCCGTTGCCGAAACAACGGAGGCCTTTCGGGATCGTATCACCAGCCGCTTGGACGGGAGGGGGGTCTCGGCGGTGACATGAGGAAAAATGCTCGTCCGGGAAAGCGGTTCCCGGGCAAGGGAAAATTTTTTCCTCCCTTACCGAACCTCCGAAAATATCTATTTCCTGCAAAGGCTTGCGCGTCAGCCGCGACGGCAGGGGCAGGACGCGCTATGGCTGCGAATCAAGCGGTCCGGCACCTTTGCCGCGCCGCCGACCAGCGAAAGGTACCCCATGTCCCTCGCCAGCCAGATCGCGGCCAACCTCCCCTTCCTGCGCCGCTATGCCCGCGCGCTGACCGGATCGCAGGCCAGCGGCGATGCCTTCGTGCGCGAGATGCTCGAAGGCGTGCTCGCCGACGAGGAGCTCAAGGCCAGCCTCGTCGGCGGGCGCGTGCCGCTCTACCGCGCCTTCGGCAAGGTCTGGGCCAGCGGCTCGCGCGGGGTTGGAAGCCATTCGGCCACCAGCGAGCACGAGGCCGGCGCGCAGGCGCGGCTGGGCGTCATCACCCCGCCCGCGCGTCAGGCGCTGCTGCTCACCACGCTCGAGGATTTCACCATTCCCGAGGCCGCCGCGATCCTCGAGAAGACGCCCGAGGAGGTCGCCGCACTGGTCGCCGAGGCGATCGCCGAGATCGAACGCGAACAGACCACTTCTGTGCTGATCATCGAGGATGAACCGCTGATCGCGATGCAGCTCGAAGACCTCGTGACCGGCCTCGGCCACACCGTCAGCGGCACGGCGGCCACCCGCACCCAGGCGCGCGCGGCGGTGGCCGAGGCGATGCCGGGACTGGTGCTGGCCGATATCCAGCTTGCCGACGGCTCCTCGGGCCTCGATGCGGTGGACGATATTCTTTCGGTCGGATCGATGCCGGTGATCTTCATCACCGCCTATCCGGAGCGATTGCTGACCGGCGACCGGCCCGAGCCGACCTATCTCGTCACCAAGCCCTTCCAGGAAGCGACCGTGCGCGCCGCGATCAGCCAGGCGCTGTTCTTCGGATCGACGCGGCCGTTGTAGGTTGTCGTCGCGCTTACGCGCGATGCAGACCACCCGCCCCGCCTCCCCACCCGGCCACCATAGCATAGTGGTACTATTGGTGGCCGGCCCCTCGGCGAAAACGTCCCCCGGACGTTTTCGTAACCCTCGGACGGAGGCGGGGCGGGTGGTCTGCGCCACCGAAGGTGGCCGAAATCTAAGGCTTCCGCACCCGCCGGTCGGCCTCCTTCTCCCGGATACGGAAGTCCGCCGGGCGCCGCACCGGCACGCGCAGCACGCAGCGCACGCCCGAGGGAGCAAAATCGAGCGTCACCGGCTGGCGCAATTCGTGCGCGACGACCTTCTCGATCAGTTCGGTGCCGAAGCCGCGGCGGCGCTGGGCGGCGACCGGCGGCCCGCCGACCTCCTGCCATTCGACTTCGGCCCAGTTCTGCTCGCCCCCCTGCTCCGCGCCGTTCTCCGGGCCGCGCTGCCAGCGGATCGTGATGCGCCCGCCGGGCACGCTCAATGCCCCGTATTTGGCGGCATTGGTGGCAAGTTCGTGGACCGCGAGGCCGAAGGACAGGGCATCGTTGGGCGCCAGCTCCAGTTCCGGCCCGTCCAGCAGGATGGCATCGCCCAGCACCTCGCGGAAATGCTGGAGCTCGGCCTCGATCACCGCGCGGATCGGCGTCGTGCCCCAGTCCGTCACCGTCAGGAGGTCATGCGTCGCCGAGAGCGCGCGGATGCGGCCTTGCAGGCTGTCGGCGAACTCGTCGAGGCTGTTCGAGCGGCGGCGGGTCAGCGACAGGATCGAGAGCACGTTGGCGAGGGTGTTCTTGACCCGGTGGTTCAATTCCCGGGTCAGCGAGTTCCTGATCGCGTGCTGCTCCTCGAAGAAGGCGAGCCGCGCCTGATCCTCGAAGGCCTGCTGGGTCAGCAGCCGCGCGAGCAGCATCAGCAGGCTGGCAAGCGCCAGGCCGAAGATCAGGGTCACCATCGACAGCGGCGAGAGCACCACGCCATGCGCGCCCTCGATCACCAGCATCAGCTTGCGATCGGCGATGTTGACCTCCTGCGCGACGGTCTCCTTGGCGCCGCTGGCGAGAGAATGGGCGACGAGCAGGTGCCCCGTGTCCACCTCGCCATCATAGAGCCTCACGCCGAAGCGCTCCTCGCCCTGCCGGTCGATCGCCGCATCGAGGAACTCGCGCGCGCGGAACGGCGTGTAGACGAAGCCCGCGATCCCCTGCTCGCCCGGCGCGTCACGGCGGAACACCGGCATGTAGATGGCGAACGCAGGCGCGGTGCCGCTGGTCTCCTGCCGCAGCACGATCCGGCCCGAGGCCGCCGGACGCGAATTGAGTTCGGCCTCGGCCATCGCGGCCGCGCGCGCCGCATCGGAATACATGTCATAGCCCAGAGCGCGCCGGTTGAGCGGGGTTGCCGGCGCAAACATCGCCACCGGCGCAACCCGGCCCGTCGGGGGACTGGCAGGCGCAGGATAGATATCGGGATAGGCAGGCTGGCTGGCGCGGGTGCGGGCGAGGAAGGCGGGCAGATCGCGCGCCTCCATGACCGGGATCCAGCCGATCCCCTCGGCGCCCGAATAGTCGGTGTTGAGCTTCAGCACCCGCACGAAATTGTCGAAGGTCTCGGGCGACACCTCATCGAGCGAGGCGAACAGCGCCGCTCCGGCCCTGAGGTAGGAGGCAAAGCCGCTGCCGCTGCGGTCGAGCGCGGCCGCGACGCCCTGCGCATATTCGCGCATCTGCGCGCGTTCGCGGGCGCGGGCGTTGGTCTCGATCGCGAAGACCGAAAGCGCGGTGATCGCGGCAATGGCAAGGAAGATCGCGAGCGGGATCGCGCGCGGATATTGCACCAGCCAGCGCCGCGCGCGCGCACCGGTTGAAGGCGGCGGGATCGCGGAATCGGTATCGGGATTGAGGGCGAAGGGCTCGATGTCGGGTATCCTGTCAGCGCAGGCGGAACCAAACTGGTAGCGTATCGTTCCCGAATCGTCCAAGCTGAGCTTTGACCGGACGGCGGGATCAGGGACGAAACCGAAGCATCATGGCCTCGAATCATTCACAGGGCGGAAAAGGCGGGAGCGGCGCTGGTGCCGCCCAGCGCCGCGCGCCGGAGTGGGCCGACGGGCTGAAGCAGCTTTACGATTCGGTGGTCGAGGAAGACCTGCCCGACAGTTTCAAGGACCTCCTCGACCGGCTCGACGGGATTCCGGCCGCGCGCGGCCCCGCAGCCCCGGGCGGCGAGGACACAAATCAATGACCGATGGCGGCCGCCCCGGCACACCGCGTTCGGCCACGGAGCAGTCCGATTTCAAGCGCGAGCTGACCCGGGTGGTGCCGCATCTTCGCGCCTTTGCCCGGGGGCTGTGCGGCCGCCCCGATCTCGCCGATGATCTGGTGCAGGAAACCTTGCTCAAGGCATGGGCCGCGCAGGAGCGCTTCGAACCAGGCACCTCGATGCGCGCCTGGACCTTCGTGATCCTGCGCAATGCCTACCTCACCGACATGCGCCGCAACCGCTTTCGCGGCGAGTATGACGAAGGCGTGGCCGAGCGCATCCTGACCGCACCGGCCGGACAGGAGGAGCCGATCCATCTCAGCGATCTCCACCGCGCGCTGCTGACGCTGCCGGCCGAACGGCGCGAGGCGCTGCTGCTGGTCGGCGCCGGGGGCTTTTCCTACGAGGAGGCGGCAGCGATCTGCGGCTGTGCGGTCGGCACGATCAAGAGCCGCGTCGGCCGCGCCCGCGCCGCGCTGTCGGAGATGCTGGCAAGCGGTGCGATCCCCCGCCGCTCCACCAGCGACGACGTCGCCCACCGCGCGATCCTCGACGAGCTTGAGATGGTTGCGGCCGGCAACGGGGTCAGCACGCGGGGGTAACGCTCCCGATTCTGCCAGGAATGTCTATAACAGGTGTGACAAGGCGATTTTTTCTCGCCATGATTGCGCCTGCAACCATCAAGAGGGATCTCATGGCAAAGTTCTTTGGCAATCTGCATCTCGTGCTGGCCGTCGGGCTGATCGCGGCGATTATGGTGATCGTGAGTTTCACCGGCTGGACCGGTGGCGATGCCAAGTCGGTGGCGGACGACGTGTTCCGCTGGCTCCACACCTTCTTCGGAATCCTGTGGATCGGGCTGCTCTATTACCTCAATTTCGTGCAAGTTCCGACCATGCCCAAGATTCCGGCCGAGCAGACCGGGGCCATCAACAACCACATCGCGCCCAAGGTGTTCTTCTTCTTTCGCTACGGAGCGCTGCTCACGGTCGTCTTCGGCCTCGTGATCGCCTTCCACAACGGCTATGGCGCAGAGGCGCTGACCTTCAGTGGTGAGGGTTTCGACGGGATCAACATGATCGGTCTCGGCATGTGGCTGGCGCTGATCATGGCGTTCAACGTCTGGTTCATCATCTGGCCGGCGCAGCGCAAGATCCTCAATATCGTGCCCGGCGCGACCGATGAGGAAAAGGCCAAGCTGCGTCCGCGTGCTCTGGCGGCCAGCCGCACCAACCTGCTGCTGTCGCTGCCGATGCTCTATTGCATGGTCAGCGCCAACCTCGGGGGCTGATCGGTTCAAGCGCTCTCCCTCCGCTTGGGGGGAGAGCGCCACAACCGCCTTTTACCCCTCAGGCCGGATCGGGCGCGCCTTGAGCCACGCGGTCGACCGCGCTGCTGACCGCGACATTCATCGTGACATTGCCGAGCGTTCGCATCAGATCGGGCAGCATCTCCACCGCCACCAGCAGCGCCAGCGGCTCGACCGGCACGCCCATGGCAAGCGCGATCGGGCCGATCGAGACGACAAAGCTGATCGAGCCGGGCAGGCTCACCGCGCTGAGGCTGATGACGCTGGCGATCAGGATGCCGGCTATGGCGACGCTCGGCGCCACCTCCACCCCCGCCAGCGCGGCGATGTAATAGACCACCGCGAGGTTCATCGCCGCGCTGGTGGCACGGAAGATCACCACCGCGAGCGGCAGCACGAATTCGGCGGTCGCGGGGCGCAGGCCGAGCCGTCCGGCGCTGTCCAGCATCGCGGGCAGGCTCGCCAGCGAGGACTGGGTCGATAGCGCCACCGCCTGCGCCGGCAGCAGCGCACGGGCAAAGGCGAGCGGGCCCTTCCCGCCCAGACCGGCGGCGAGGGCATAGGCCAGCGCGAAGATGAAGGTGCCCATGGCGGTGACCGTCACCACATAGTGGCCGAGCGCGGCGAAAGCCCCGCCCCCGCTCTGCACGCCCACGCCGTAAGCCAGCGCCAGCACGCCCACCGGCGCGGCCGCCAGCACCCAGCCGATGATCAGCAGCATCGCATTGCCCAGCGCATGGAAAAAGCCGAGCAGCCGCTCGCCCTGCTCCTGCGGCAGCCGGGTGATGGCGACGGCAAACATCACGAAGAACAGCGTCAGCGGCAGCATCGCGGTTTCGGCCGCGGCGGCAATGATATTGGGCGAGACCAGCGAGGCGAGGAAATCGAGCACCTCGGGCACCTCGCCCACCTCGGACGGGGTCCGGGACAGGAACGCGCCCGCACCCTGGGGCACGGGGAAGGCGGCAAGCAGCGCGGGCATGGCCAGCGAGGTGAACGTCCCGCCGGCCAGCTGCACCGCGACCATGATCGCGATCATCCGCCGCGCCGCCGTGCCGACCCGCGCGGCGAGGATCATCTGGACCAGCCCCAGCACCAGCAGCGCGGCCACCAGCGGGATGATCGTCATCTGCAAGGCGCGCAGCCACAGCCCGCCGACCAGCGCGGCCAAGTCGCCGACCAGCGCCGGGGCGCCGAGCACGCCCCCGGCGATCCCGGCCAGCAGCCCGCCGACGAGGGCCGCAAAGGTCAGCGCCACCGGCAGGCGGATCGCCACCAGACCGAATTTCCCCTGTCCGCCGCCGCTGCCCTGTGCGGCGTCATGTGTCTCGTTTTCCGGCAATGGCCTGTCCTTATCTTCCCTTTCGCCGATAACCGCGCCAGAAGCGCGAGACAACAACGGGCGCACAACACGGGGCAGGAATTGATGGCAAGGAAGCTGTTCGGGACCGACGGGATCAGGGGGCGCACCAATGCAGGCGCGATGACCGCGGCGACAGCGATGAAGGTCGGGCTCGCGGCGGGCCGCTATTTCATGCGCGGCGGGCACCGGCACCGGGTGGTGATCGGCAAGGACACGCGCTTGTCGGGTTACATGATGGAAAGCGCGCTGGTCGCGGGCTTCACCAGCGTGGGCATGGACGTGATCATGACCGGCCCGCTCCCCACCCCCGCCATCGCGCTGCTCACCCGCGAGATGCGCGCCGATCTCGGCGTGATGATCTCGGCCAGCCACAACCCCTTTGCCGATAACGGCATCAAGCTGTTCGGCCCCGACGGCTTCAAGCTCTCCGACGAGGCCGAGGCCGAGATCGAGGCGCTGATCGCGGGCGACATCCCGCTCGCCCCGCCCGAACAGATCGGCCGCGCGCGCCGGATCGAGGATGCGCGCGGGCGCTACATCCACGCGGTCAAGGCCTCGGTCTCCTCCGAGATCAGCTTCGATGGCCTCAAGGTCGTGGTCGATTGCGCCCATGGCGCGGCTTACCAGGTGGCGCCGAGCGCAATCTGGGAACTGGGCGCGGAGGTGGTGACGCTTGGCGTCACGCCCAGCGGCACCAATATCAACGACGGGGTCGGCTCGACCGCGATCGCCGCGCTCCAGAGCAAGGTGGTCGAGGAAGGCGCGGACATCGGCATCGCGCTCGATGGTGACGCCGACCGGCTGATCGTGGTCGACGAGAAGGGCCGCGCCGTCGATGGCGACCAGATCATGGCGCTGATCGCGGGGCGGATGCAGGATCGCGGCTCCCTGCGCGGTGGCGGGATCGTCGCCACGGTGATGAGCAACCTCGGGCTCGAACGCCATCTCGCCGGGCGCGGCCTCGATCTGGTGCGCGCCAAGGTCGGCGACCGCTACGTGCTCGAGGCAATGAAAGCCGGCGGCTACAATGTCGGCGGCGAGCAGTCGGGCCACATGATCCTGCTCGATTATGCCACCACCGGCGACGGGACGGTCGCGGCCCTGCGCGTGCTGGCCAGCCTCGTGCGGAGCGGCAAGCCGGCGAGCGAATTGCTCCACGTCTTCGACCCCGTGCCCCAGCTTTTGAAGAACGTGCGCTACGAGGGCGGCAAGCCTCTGGAGAACGATGCGGTCAAGGCCGTCATCGCCGAGGCCGAGGCGAGCCTTGCCGGCAAGGGTCGCCTCGTGATCCGCCCCTCGGGCACCGAACCGGTGATCCGGGTGATGGCCGAGGGCGATGACCGCGCGCAGGTGGAACAGGTCGTCGATGCGATCTGCGCGGCGGTGCGAGAAGCGGTTTAGGAGGACTGGTTATGCTCGAAATGCGTCCCGATTGCGAAACCTGCGGCGTGCTGCTGCCTGCCGAGGCACCCGGTGCCTTCATCTGCTCCTTCGAGTGCACCTTCTGCGCCGAATGTGCCGAGGACCTCGACGACCGCTGCCCCAATTGCGGCGGCGAGCTGATGGACCGCCCGACCCGCGCCGCAGCGCTCCACGCGAAATACCCGCCGTCGACGGAGCGCAAGTTCAAGGGGTGATGGCGCGGCGGCGGAGCCCCCGGTTCCCGCCACGCTCTGGGTCAGGGGGTCTGCCCGGCAGAGGTTTCTTCATAGGTAACCGACCGGCGCACACGGCCTTCCTCGTCGAGCAGTTCGATCACAGGCTCTCCCTTCGCGCCCACACTCAGACGCAGTCTCACCCGCCCGCTCGGATCTCTCAGTTCCAGCGTGGATTGCCCGCTCGGATCGGTTCCGAGATAGGCGCGCTGCTGGCCGAAGTTCTGGAGCTTGGGGTTCGCCTCTACAAACGCGCCGCGCTTCTCGCGCGGCAACGCCCGTGCTTCGTCGATGAGGCGCATTTGTTCATAGACCGTGGCAAAGCTGGCCGACGGGCGGTCGAGGATCATCAAGCCTCCACGGGCGACGCCTTCGCCCTCGCTCGAGGAAAGCTGGACCACCTGGTCTTGCTTGTAGCGGTCGAAGGTAAGGGACAATCCCGATTGGATTCCGTCCTTCCCTTCGCTGCCGGAATAAATGAGCCCGCCGATCTCGTTCGCTTCGTCATCAAGAAACAGCATTCCTGCAAGCGTGTTGCGGTCTGCGCGCGGGATCTCTCTGCCTTGTTCGAAAGCGCCGGGGAACGTGCCTTTGCCCGAAATCACCATGCGCAAGGTTCCGTCGGGTTCGACGACATTGATCCGCTCGACCGTCAGCGTTGCGAGACGGGCATCCTGAACGGCATCGACCGCGTAACCGGCGGTAACGAGTGAGGGCGTCAACGCCGTCAGGGCCAAAGCCGCCGGCTTGTCGATGAGAGCAGTGAACCAGGACGCCATGCAAAAACTCCCGAATGAAATCTGGCCGGCTCCAATCGACTACATCTGTAGTCTAGTCAATCCGCATCGATGCCAGATCTTCCGCATTTTAATAATATTAACAGTATTTTATTAGCCCACGGATGGCGCGCAATACGGCCACGCGGGTCCGCGTCCGCAAAAAGCGTCCCTGTCGCCGCGCTCTCTTGCTATGCCGCTGGCATGACAACCTCCAAGCCCCCCCGCATCCTTGCCATCGCCGGTTCCGACAGCTCGGGCGGTGCAGGGATTCAGGCCGATATCAAGACCATCACCATGCTCGGCGGCTATGCCATGACCGCGATCACCGCGATCACCGCGCAGAACACTGCGGGCGTGCAGGGGGTGGAGCCCATCACCCCCGCGATGGTCGCGCAGCAGGTTGCCTCGTGCACCAGCGACATCGGTGTCGACGCAATCAAGATCGGGATGCTGCATGATGCCGCGCTGATCGCCGCCGTGGCCGCAGCGCTTGAAGGCGTCACGGTGCCCATCGTGCTTGATCCGGTGATGATCGCCACCAGCGGAGCCGCGCTGATCGATCCCGGTGCGCTGGCCGCGATGCGCGAGCTGCTGTTTCCCGCAGCGACCCTCCTCACCCCCAACCTCCCCGAACTCGCCGCGCTGGCGGGCCGCTCGTTCGACGGCGTCGCGGCCATGACCGCAGCGGCCGAGGAACTCGCCAAGGCAAGCGGCGCGGCGGTGCTGGCCAAGGGCGGGCACGGCGAGGGCGCGCGCGTCATCGACGTGCTGGTGGTGCCGGGAGAGGCTCCGCGGGCCTTCGATCACCGGCGGATCGACACGCGCCACACCCACGGGACGGGGTGCACGCTCTCCTCGGCGATTGCGACGCTGCTCGGAAGGGGGCTGCCGCTCGCCGAGGCGGTCGGCCAAGCGCGGCACTTCGTGTTCGAGGCGATTCGCGCCGCACCCGGCTACGGCGCCGGTCACGGGCCGCTGGGGCATCAGGCGGTGCGGGCGGCGGACTGACCCCCGCCCTCAGTCCTCGGCGGCGTGGTCCCTGATCTCGTAGAAGTCCGCGATACAGGCCCAGGCCTCCTCGGCGGTCTCGCACCAGGTGAAGAGATCGAGGTCCGACCTGGAGATCACCCCTTCTTCCGCAAGCGCCTCGAAGTTGACGACCCGCTCCCAGAACGCCTTGCCGAACAGGATGATCGGCATGGGCTTCATCTTGCCGGTCTGGATCAGGGTGACGAGCTCGAAGAACTCATCGAAGGTCCCGAAGCCGCCCGGGAACACCGCGACCGCCCGGGCGCGCAGCAGGAAATGCATCTTCCTCAGCGCGAAGTAGTGGAACTGGAAGGAGAGGTAGGGCGTCACATAGGGATTGGGTGCCTGCTCATGCGGCAGCACGATGTTGAGCCCGATCGATTCGCTGCCCGCGTCCGAGGCGCCGCGATTGCCGGCCTCCATGATCGAAGGCCCGCCGCCGGTGGTGACGACGAACTGCCTGAGGCCGTTCTCGATGATGCCCTTCTCCGACACCAGCCGCGCGAGCTTGTAGGCCTCCTCGTAATATTTCGCCTTTTCCGCGAGGCGCTCGGCGACCTTCCGGTCCCATTCGTCGCCGTTCCTCACGGCCTCGAGCCGGGCCTCGGCCTGGGCGGGCGAGGGGATACGCGCCGAGCCGTACATGACCAGCGTCGATCCGACGCGGGCCTCGTCGAGCAGCATTTCGGGCTTCAGCAGCTCGAGCTGGAAGCGCACGGGCCTGAGCTCATCGCGCAGCAGGAAATCGGTGTCGCGGAAGGCCAGCTTGTAGGCCGGATGCGCGGTTTGCGGGGTGCGTTCTGGTCCGCCTTCGGCGAAACGGGTTTCCTCGCCCGCGCGGTAGAACTTGCGGTCTGTCAGGTCTTTGTCTGTCATTGGGAGACCCCTGCCAGACCCCGGTTAGGCCCGCAATAGGCTAGGCCAGCCCCCCTGTCGCGGGCGGATGGCGGGTGTGTTTCACGTGAAACAGGGCCTCCGGGTGCGCGGCGGAGGTGGCGCTGGATGCCCCGCAAGGATTCGAACCTTGATTGACGGAGTCAGAGTCCGCTCTCTTACCATTAGAGGACGGGGCATCGGCCTGCCGCCCGGTCCAGCGGGCGGCGTCAGCGAGCGCGCTCCCTAGTTTCGCGGGCGCGCGAGGTCAAGCACTCACGTTCGGCCCCTGCTTGCTCTCCTGCACCGCTTGGGTTAGCTTGGTGCCAGGTGCCGGGCGCGTGGAGGGTTTGCGCGTCAGGTGATATGAGAGCATACCGACATGGCGGATACATTACCGCCGGACAGAACTGAAAACGCTGGGAAAAACAGGGGCGGCAAGTCCGGCAAGGTAGCCGATTTCCGCTACAAGCGCCCCCCTCAGCCCGATCCCCGCTCCAGCCGCGACGGCCGGACCAAGGGCGCCAAGCGCTCCCCCGACGCCGGAGGCCGCCCGGGGCAGGACAACAGGCCCGACCTCGCCGACATCGGCACAGTCCGCTCGCAGGGTGAAGCCTATGCCGCGCTCGACCTCGGCACCAACAACTGCCGTCTGCTCATCGCCCGCCCCTCGGGCCGCGACTTTACGGTGATCGATGCCTTCAGCCGGGTGGTGAAGCTGGGCGAGGGGCTCGCCACCAGCGGCCGCCTGTCCGAGGCAGCGATGGACCGCACCCTCGCCGCACTGACGATCTGCGCCGACAAGCTCCAGCGCCGCAACGTGCGCCTCGCGCGCTCGGTGGCGACCGAGGCCTGCCGCCGGGCCGAGAACGGCTTCGCCTTCATCGAACGGGTGCGCCGCGAAACCGGCATCGCGCTCGACATCATCTCCGCCGAGGAGGAAGCGCGCCTTGCGGTGCTCGGCTGTCACATCCTGCTCGAGGCGGGCGAAGGCCCGGCGGTGATCTTCGACATCGGCGGCGGCTCGACCGAGCTGGTGCTGGTCGAGGCGGGGATCGAGGGCAGCGCCCGGGTGCCGCGCATCCTCGACTGGCAAAGCGTGCCCTGGGGTGTGGTCTCGCTGACCGACACCGTCGGGCGCGGCGAGGACAGCGAGGCCGCCCGCATCGCCCGCTTCGCCGAGATGCGCCGGCTCGTCGCCGAGAGCTTCGCGCCTTTCGCCGCCCGCGTGGCCGACGCCGCGCAGCATCCCGACATCCGCCTGCTCGGCACCAGCGGCACAGTGACGACGCTCGCCAGCCTCTATCTCGAACTGCCGAGCTATGACCGCAAGGCCGTCGACGGGCTGATCGTGCCCGCCGGCGAGATGCGCGACATCAGCGCGCGGCTCAGCGTGATGACCCCCTACGAGCGTTCGACCCTGCCCTGCATCGGGCAGGACCGCGCCGATCTGGTGGTGGCGGGCTGCGCGATCCTCGAGGCGATCCTCGATCTGTGGCCGGCACGCCGCCTGGGGGTGGCCGATCGCGGCATCCGCGAGGGCATCCTGAGGAGCATCATGGCCGCCGAGCAGCATTCCGAGCATCGCCTCAAGGCGCTCCACCGCGAGCGTGGCAACGGGCGGCCACGGGGTCCGGCCCGATGACCCGCGGAGCCAAGACGCCGGGCAAGCGCGTGAAGACCGCCAAGGGCCGCACCGCGAGCCAGGTGCGCTGGCTCGAACGCCAGCTCAACGACCCCTACGTCCGCCAGGCCAAGGCCGACGGCTACCGCAGCCGCGCCGCCTACAAGCTGATCGAGCTCGACGAGAAATTCGGGCTCCTCAAGGGCGCGAGCCGCGTCGTCGATCTCGGCATTGCGCCGGGGGGCTGGAGCCAGGTCGTCCGCCTCAAGTGCCCCAGGGCCGAGGTGGTGGGTATCGACCTGCTCGAGGTCGAGCCGCTCGAGGGGGTGACGATCTTCCAGATGGACTTCATGTCCGACGCTGCGCCCGCCGCGCTCGCCGAGGCGCTCGGCGGCAAGCCCGATCTGGTGCTCTCGGATATGGCCGCGAACACCGTCGGCCACAAGCAGACCGATCACCTGCGCACGATGGGTCTGGTCGAGGCAGCGGCATGGTTCGCGACCGAGAACCTGGCACCCGGCGGCGGTTTCGTCGCCAAGGTGCTGGCGGGCGGCACCGATGCCGACCTGCTGGCGCTGCTCAAGAAGCATTTCGCCACCGTCAAGCACGCCAAGCCCCCGGCGAGCCGCAAGGGATCATCGGAGTGGTACGTGATCGCACAGGGGTTCAAGGGTTAGGCGGGCAACCCCGGCAAGCCGCCGACACAAAAAAGGCGGCCCGAAAGCCGCCCCTCCTGTCTGCCTGATCCCGGCCGGATGCCCTATTCGGCAGCCTTGGGATCGCTGCCCGCTTCCGCATCGGCAACCGCGCCGGCTGCTGCGGCCGCTTCACCTTCGGCAGGAGCACCTTCGGCAGGCGCCGCGGCGGTGAAAGCCGGGAGCGGCACGTTCGAGCCCTGCGCGTTCAGATAGGCGGCAATCGCGGCGCGTTCCTCAACCTTGGGAAGGCCGGCGAAGCCCATCTTGGTGCCCGGGACATAGGACTTAGGGTTCTTGAGCCAGGCATCCATCGTGTCCCAATCCCAGCTGCCGCCATGCGCCTTCAGTTCGGCGCTGTAAGCGAAGCCCGGATGGGAGGCGACCGCCTTGCCCATGGTGCCGTGGAGGTTGGGACCGCTGCCGTTGGCGCCGCCCGCGTTGACGGTGTGGCAGCTCTTGCACTTGGAGAACAGCTTCTCGCCGGCAGCGACAAGCTCGGCCTGGGGCACCTTGTTGAGCGCCTCGGCGATCGACATCTCCGCCGGACCGGCGGTCTCTTCGACCGCGCCTTCGATCACGTAGCCGAGCTTTTCCGGACGCTCCGGCTTGTCGCCGTGGAAGAACTTGCCCGAGAGAATCGAGAGCCCCAGCCCGAGACCGGCTGCAAACAGCACCCAGCCCGCGGCGGTGTTGAACAGATCGCCGCCACCATTCTGGCCTGCGGCATCAGCTTGCGAAGAGTTGTCCTGTGTCATCCCGCGCGCTCCATAGTGTCGCTGTCCGGACCGCGCAAGACTGATCGTGGCACGAATTCTTGCGCCTTTTGCAAGCAGGCTCTAGGCGCGTGCACCATGAGATCCTTTCCCGGCCCCGCTCTCGAAATCGTCGACCGGATGCGTGCTACCGCCGCCGCCGATCCGGCGCGCGCGATCGCCTTCCAGGGCTCTCCCGGCGCCAATTCGCACCGCGCCGCAACCGAGGCACGCCCCGATCTCGCACCGCTGCCCTGCTTCAGCTTCGAGGATGCGCTCGAGGCGGTGAAGGACGGACGTGCCGGGGCGGCGATCATCCCGATCGAGAATTCGCAGCACGGCCGCGTCGCCGACATCCACTTCCTGCTGCCCGAAAGCGGGCTCAAGATCGTCGGCGAGTACTTCATGCCGATCCACCACGCGCTGATGGCGGTGGGCGAAGCGAACGAGGGCCGCACCTTCGAGGCGGCCTATTCGCATCCCCAGGCGCTCGGCCAGTCGCGCCACTACTTGCGAGCGCGCGGCATCGTGCCGCTGAGCCATGCCGACACGGCCGGCGCCGCCGCCTATGTCGCCGAGCGCGGCGATCCTTCCGTCGCGGCCATCGCCCCGGCGCTCGCCGCCGAGCTCTACGGGCTCACGATCATCGAGCGCAATGTCGAGGACAGCGCCGACAACATGACCCGCTTCGTGCTCCTCGCGCAGCAGCCGCTGGCGGAGAACGCGCTGGCAGGCAAGCCGGTGATGACCACCTTCATCTTCGAGGTGAAGAACATCCCCGCCGCGCTCTACAAGGCGCTGGGCGGCTTTGCGACCAACGGGGTCAACATGACCAAGCTGGAAAGCTACCAGCAGGGCACCAGCTTTGCCGCGACGACCTTCTACGCCGACATCATCGGCGCGCCGGGCGATGCGGCGGTTGACCGCGCGCTCGAGGAATGTGCCTTCCATTCTAAGGAACTGCGCATCCTCGGCAGCTACCCACAAGGGCGCGCCAGAGGCTAGCGCGGCGGTTTTCGTCCGGCCACGTCACGAGAGGGCTTTTCTCGGCGCCGCCCTTGCGCGATTGCCGGACATGCACCGGGGCGACAGGCGCTTCGGAAACGGGCAAGGCGGACGTATTGTCATGACAATCGACAGGCGGATGTTTCTCGGCGGCACTCTCGCGCTGGGCGCGAGCGCGTGCATTCCGCCCGACCAGAGCCCGCTCGCCCGGCTGACCGAGGAATTGCGGCTGATCGAGGCGAGGGTCGGCGGGACGCTCGGCGTGGAGCTGTACGACACGGCAAGCGGCCGGTCGGTCGGGATCAACCGCGACCGTCGCTTCGGCCATGCCTCCTCGTTCAAGTTCAGCCTCGCCGCGCTGCTGCTCCAGCGCCATGCCGCCGGCACGATCGACGCCGACCGCCACGTGATGTGGACCGAGGCGGACATGATAAACCACGCGCCCTTCACGCGCGAGCGGATCGCCACCGGCGCCAGCTTGCGCGAGCTGGCGCGCGCGACGCAGACCACCTCGGACAATCCGGCGGCCAACATCCTGCTGCGCGCGCTTGGCGGCCCGGCAGGGCTGACCGCGTTCTGGCGGAGCATCGGCGATGATGTCAGCCGGGTGGATCGCTTCGAGCCCGAGATGAACAACGTGCCCACCGCCGAATTCCGCGACACCACCACGCCCGAGGCGATGGCGCGGACGGTGGCCAAGATCGTCTATGGCGACGTGTTGCCGGAAAAGGAGCGTGCCGAGCTCAAGGGCTGGATGATCGAGACCGAAACCGGCCTGCGCCGCGTGCGCGCTGGCCTGCCCGAGGGCTGGGTGGCGGGCGACAAGACCGGGACCAGCGGGCTGATCGGCGGCAAGGAGTATAATTACATCGACATCGGTTTCGCCGAAGGGCCGAAGGGCGAGGCCCCGATCACCTTCGCCTGCTACCTGCGCGCGCGCCAGACCGAGGACGATATGCTCCCGGCGGCCGAGGCGGTGCTTGCCGAGGTCGGCCGGATCATCAAGGAATTCGCCGAGCCGGAGAAAGGCCTGCCGATCATCGGCAAGCTGTACTGAGTTCCCCCCCCGCGGGGAGGGGGCTAGGGGGTGGGGGCTTCCACCTCCGAGAGGGCAGAGCCCCCATCCCCAACCCCTTCCCCAAGGGGAAGGTGCCTCAATGATCCGGCGTCTGGGACGCCTTCTCCGCGCCGCCGAAGATCGCCACCTCGTTCACTCCCGCGCTGGTCGCGCGGCCGCGATACATGCCGGTGGTGTTGAAGCTGAAGATCGCCTCGCCTTCGGGCGTAACGAGGATCACCCCGCCGTCGCCGCCCAGCCTCGCGACGTCGGCCATCACCGCGTCGGCCGCTGCCTGCGCCTTCGCGCCCGCCATCCGCAGCCGCGCGCAGATCTCGTGCGCCACGCCGACGCGGATGAAGAACTCGCCCCAGCCCGTCGCGGACACGGCGCAGGCGCGGTTATCCGCATAGGTCCCGGCCCCGATCAGCGGCGCATCCCCCACGCGCCCCCAGCGCTTGCCGGTCATCCCGCCGGTCGAGGTCGCCGCCGCGAGATTGCCCTTGGTGTCGAGCGCCACCGCGCCCACCGTGCCGAACTTGTGATCGACATCGAGCGCCGAGAGCTTCTCCGCCTTCAGCCGCTCCAGCGCCTCGCGCCGCGCAGGGGTTGCGAAATAGTCGGGCGGGGTGACCGCAAAGCCCTTGGACACGGCGAATTCCTCCGCGCCCTTGCCGATCAGGAACACGTGCTCGCTCTGCGTCCTCACCGTGTCGGCGAGAAGGATCGGATTTCTGACCGTCTTCACCCCCGCAACCGCGCCCGCCGAGCGATCCCGCCCGTCCATGATCGCGGCGTCGAGTTCATTGGTGCCCTCCCAGGTGAACACCGCGCCCTTGCCGGCGTTGAACAGCGGCGAATCCTCCATGACGACGACCGCCGCCTTGACCGCGTCGAGCGCGTCGCCGCCCCTGGCGAGGACAGCGGTCCCCGCATCGAGCGCCTTCTGGAGGTCCGCCTCGTATTGCACCCGTTTCTCGGGCGTCATCTGCTTGGGATTGAGCGTGCCCGCCCCGCCGTGGATGGCGAGCGACCATCTGGGCGCGGGCGCTTCGGCGAGGGCGGGCTGGGTCATGAGGGCGAGGGCTGCCAGTGCGAGGAGTTTCTTCATGGACACAGGGTCTAACGAGGCCCTGCGGCTTTCGCCAGCTTAACAGCGCCCGACGCTGCGGCTAGGGGGGCTTCATGATCTTCCGTCCTGCCACGCCCGCCGACGCCCCCGCGCTTGCCAAGCTCGGCGCCGACACCTTTGTCGCTGCATTCGGCCATCTCTATCGCCCGCAAGACCTCGCCGCCTTCCTTGCCGAGGTCCATGACGAGGCCGCCGTCGCGGCCGAGATCGCGGGGAACGAATGCACCCACCGCCTTGTCGAGCACGAGAGCGCGCTGGTCGCCTTCTGCAAGCTGCGCCACCCGACCAAGTTCGGCGCATACACCGATGCGCGCGATCCCATCGAGCTCGGCCAGCTCTATGCCCTGCCCGGCCATACCGGCAGGGGGATCGGCGCACAGCTCATGGACTGGGCGCTCGAGGTCGCGCGCGCGGGCGGGCACGATGCCGTCCTGCTTTCGGTCTATGCCGAAAACTTCGGCGCACAGCGCTTCTACCAGCGCCACGGCTTCGGAAAGATCGCCGACATCACTTTCAAGGTGGGCGACCACCTCGATCCGGAGTATCTCTATGAATTGAAGCTGTAGCAAAGGGAGAGGGACATGAGCGAATTCGGATGGGGCAGCACCACCGACGAGGTGCTGGCGGGCAAGGACCTGTCGGGGCGGACCGTGTTCATCACCGGCGCCAATTCGGGCCTCGGGCAGGAGACGGCGCGGGCCATGGCGGCACGCGGCGCCCATGTGATCATGGCCGGGCGCGATCAGGCGAAGCTCGACGAGAGCATCGCCGCGATCCGCGAAAGCGTACCCGCAGCGCAGCTCGATACCCTGACCGTCGATCTCGGCTCGCTCGAGAGCATCCGCGCCGCGACCTCGCGCGCGCGCCAGCAGTTCCCGGCGATCGACCTGCTCATCAACAATGCGGGCGTGATGGCGACCCCCTTCGAGCACACCGCCGAAGGCTTCGAACGGCAGTTCGGCACGAACCACCTCGGCCACTTCGCGCTGACGGCGGAGCTGATGCCGTCGATCGAGCGCGGGCACCTGAAGCGCATCGTCAACCTGTCGAGCCGCGGGCATTTCATGGGCATGGTCGATTTCGACGACCCCCACTTCGCCCGCCGCCCCTATGATCCCTGGGCAAGCTACGGCCAGTCGAAGACCGCCAACGTGCTCTTCACAGTCGGGCTCGAGCAGCGGTTCGCGGTCCTCGGCATCCACGCCTATGCGGTGCACCCCGGCGGGATCGAGACCAACCTGGGCCGGCACATGACCCCGGAGATGCGCGAAGGGCTGATGAAGCGCGTTGCGAGCTCGGACACCGGCTTTGCGTGGAAGACCATTCCCCAGGGCGCGGCGACGAGCTGCTGGGCAGCGACCGCCGAGGAGCTCGAGGGCAAGGGCGGGGTGTACTGCGAGGACTGCCACGTCGCCGAAGTCGACGACGAGAGCCCGAAGGAGGGCGTGCGTTCCTATGCCCTCAACCCCAGCTACGCCGACCGGCTGTGGAAGCTTTCCGAGGAGCTTACGGGCGCCAGGTTCCCGAGTTAGGTCCTCAGGAACGCCTCCAGCAATCCGAGCGCGTCCTTGGCCTCCCGTGTCGGAAGGATGGCCATGAAGACGTGCGGCGCGGCCTCATATTCGTAGAGCTTGGCATCCACCCCGGCGGCGCGAAGCTTGCCGAGAAAGCTGCGCGAATCGATGATGAACAGGTCGTGCCGCCCGGTCCAGATCCGTGTCGGCGGAAGCTGGGCCAGATCTGCGGGAGCGGCATAGAGCGGACTGACCGCCGGATCGTGGATGGCACGGCCCGCCGCAACCAAAGCCCCGCAGGCGCGCAGGGTGCCGATCTTGAGCATGATGTCATGCGGCTCGACGGCGGCGATGGCGCGGTCGGCGAGGCCGAGATCGAGCCACGGCGCGAACAGCGCCAGCTTGCCCGGCAGGGGCCCGCCCGCCTTCACCAGCCGCAGCGCCAGCGCGAGCGCCATGTGCCCGCCCGCAGAATCGCCATTGAGGATGATCCGCGCCGGATCGTGGCCTGCCGCCAGCTCGGCATAGACCGCATCGGCAAGGTCGTCCTGCTCAGAGGAGCTCGCCTCGGGCACCACCGGGTAGAGCGGCACGGTGACGCTGATCCCGCAGAGCTTCACCATCTCGGCAACCAGCGGCCAGTGCTCCTTGAACATCGGCCGCACGAAGCCGCCGCCGTGGAAGTAGAGCATGTGCCGATCGGCGGGACCGCTCTTGGGATGCAGCGTCACGACCTTGTGGCCGAGCACCTCGCGTTCCTCGACGATGAAGCGGCTGCGGAAGCCGTCCGGCATCGGCGCATCCTCGGGCAGCGCGCGCCCTGCCATCACCGCGTGAAAGCCCGCCTCGTCATGCGGGAAAACGGCCGGGCGGCGGCCGACCAGCCATTTCACGAAGCGCATCAGCAGGCTCGGCGACGGCGAGCGGAGTTCGATCGAGGTATCGGTCAGCATGGTCTCTCCCCTTGGCCCCCCAGACTGCCGCCGCCGCCGCCCAAGTCAAGCACGGCTCCTTGTCATTGCCCCGACGCGCTTTGCCGACTATATGGCGCCCCATGTCTTCCATCCGTCCGTGGCGCACGATCGAACGGCGCAAATCGCGCCAGATCATGGTGGGGAATGTCCCCGTTGGCGGTGATGCTCCCATCACCGTGCAGACCATGACCAACACCCCGACCGAGGACGTGCGCGCCACGCTCGACCAGATCCGGCGCTGCGAGGA
>JAIXPX010000009.1 GCA_027486035.1 Erythrobacteraceae bacterium
CCGCCCATGCGGACTCCACCCAATGAGCGCCTGACGTCCGACATCGCTGAGCCGTCGCTCCCCGCCAAGGCCGGGAGCGAGCGGCGCTGCATCCTCTCCGGGGACACCTCGGCGCGGGACGGGCTGGTGCGTCTGGCGATAGCGCCTGATGGGCTGGTGCTGCCCGATGCCGCAGCCAAGGCCCCAGGGCGCGGTGCGTGGATCGGGGTGACCCGGCCCGAGCTTGAACAAGCGCTGGCCGAGGGCCACTTGAAGAAAGCGCTGATGCGCGCCTTCAAGGGTGCGCCTCTCACCATTCCCGACGATCTTCCCGCACGTATCGAGGCAGCGCTTGCGCGGCACCTCGGCGACCGGCTGGGGCTCGAGCTGCGCTCGGGCAATATCGTGCTCGGCTCGGCGCGGATCGCGGAACAGGCGCGCGGCGGGCGGATTGCGGTGCTGCTCCACGCGAGCGACAGTTCTGCAGACGGGCGCCGCAAGCTCGATCAGGCCTGGCGGGTCGGCAATGATGCCGAGGGTTCGGGCGAGCAGGGGCAAGTCTTGCCACTGGACCGCAATGCGCTGTCTGTGGCATTGGGCCGCGACAACGTGGTCCACTTGGGGGTCGCCGGCCATCCCGGCGATATGCGGGCCGCAAACCGCGTGCTTCAGGCGGTATCCCGGCTGGTGCATTACGCCGGGGATGACGGGACGCAAGCGACGCATGATGATGGCCGGGACGCTCCCGGCAACGCTGACCTGCCTGCGGGCGGAGCGGCGCTTATTGATGAATACAAGGACTGAAGAGCGATAATGAGCGACGACAACGACAACCAGCGCGTCCGCAAACCCCTGGGCCTTAGGCGCTCGGTGGATGCGGGCGAGGTCAAGCAGACCTTCAGCCACGGCCGCACCAACAAGGTGGTGGTCGAGGTGAAGCGTCGCCGTGTGCTCGGCAAGCCCGGCGAGGCCGCTCCGCCGCCGGTCGAGGCAGCACCGGCACCGGCTCCGGCACCGGCTCCGGCTCCGACCCCGGCGCCTGCGCCGACCCCCGCGCCCAAGCCCGCGCGTCCTGCCCCTGCTGGCGAAACCCCACAGGAGCGCGTCAAGCGCCTTCAGCTCGAAGCCGAGGAAGAGCGTCTGCGCCTTGCCGAGGAAGCCCGCAAGCGCGAAGAGGCCGAGGCCCGCGAACGCGAGGAAGAGGAGCGCCGCCGCGCCGAGGAAAACCGCCGCGCCGAAGAGGAGTCCGAGCGTCAGCGAGCCGCTGCGCCTGCCGCCGCGCCCGCGCCCGAGGCCGAGGCGCCCGCCGCCGGCGGCGAGGACGCCGCCGCACCTTCAGCCAAGGCCGACGCTGCGCCGGCCGCGCGCCGCTTCACGCCCGTCGAACGTCCCGAGCCCAAGCGCCCGGTCGAGATCAAGGGCAAGAAGAAGGAAGAGAAGCGCACCGCCCCTGCCGACGAGGGCAAGGACAACCGCCGCTCGGGCAAGCTCACGGTCACCCGCGCTCTCAACGAGGACGAGGGTCGCCGTGCGCGCAGCCTCGCCGCGCTGAAGCGCGCCCGCGAGAAGGAACGCCGCGGCCAGGGCGGCCCCAGCAAGCCGCGCGAGAAGCAGGTGCGCGACGTCGTCGTCCCCGAGGCGATCACCGTCAGCGAGCTGGCCAACCGCATGGCCGAAAAGGGTGCTGACCTCGTGAAGGCGCTGTTCAACATGGGCATGATGGTCACGGTCAACCAGACCATTGACCAGGACACCGCGGAACTGCTGGTCGAGGAGTTCGGCCACAACATCCAGCGCGTCTCGGAAAGCGATGTCGACATCGATACCAGCGAGGACACCGATCCGGAGGAGACCCTGCGTCCGCGTCCGCCGGTGGTCACGATCATGGGTCACGTCGATCACGGGAAGACGAGCCTGCTCGATGCATTGCGCGGCACCGACGTTGTGAAGGGCGAGGCCGGCGGCATCACCCAGCACATCGGCGCCTACCAGATCACCACCAAGGACAAGTCGAAGATCACCTTCCTCGACACCCCGGGCCACGCAGCCTTCACCGAAATGCGGATGCGGGGGGCGAACGTCACCGACATCGTCATTCTGGTGGTCGCGGGCGATGACGGGCTGATGCCGCAGACCATCGAGGCGATCAACCACACCAAGGCGGCCGGCGTGCCGATGATCGTGGCGATCACCAAGTCGGACAAGGCCGAATTCAACCCGCAGAAGATCCGCGAGCGCCTGCTCGAGCACGAGATTGTCGTCGAGGCGATGTCGGGCGATGTGCAGGACGTCGAAGTCTCGGCCAAGACGGGCGCGGGTCTCGACAAGCTGATCGAGGCGATCGGGTTGCAGGCCGAACTGCTCGAACTGAAGGCGCGGCCAGACCGCGATGCCGAGGCGACCGTGATCGAAGCCCAGCTCGACAAGGGCCGCGGGCCGGTTGCGACCGTGCTTGTCACCCGCGGGACGCTCAAGCGCGGCGACAATTTCGTCGTCGGCACCCAGAGCGGCCGTGTGCGCGCCATCGTCGATGACAAGGGTCAGCAGCTCAAGGAAGCCGGTCCCTCGATGCCGGTCGAGGTGCTTGGCCTCGGCGGCGTGCCCTCGGCGGGCGATCACCTCACCGTGGTCGAGAACGAGCAGCGCGCCCGCGAGGTTGCCAAGTATCGTCAGGAAAAGGCGACCGAGAAGCGCACCGCGCTTGCTCCCACCAACTTCGACACGATGTTCGCCGGCCTTGCCTCCAACGTCATCGAATATCCGGTGGTGGTGAAGGCCGACGTGCAGGGCTCGGTCGAGGCGATCGTCAACGCGCTCCACAACCTCTCGAACGACGAGATCAAGGTGCGCGTGCTCAATGCGGGCGTCGGCGCGATCACCGAGAGCGACGTGCTGCTGGCGGCGGCCTCGAAGGCGCCGATCATCGGCTTCAACGTGCGTCCCAACGCCAAGGCCCGCGACCTCGTCAAGCGCGATAACGTGCGGATGATGTATTACGACGTCATCTACCACCTCACCGACGCGGTTGCGAAGGAGATGGCGGGCGAGCTCGGGCCGGAGCGGATCGAAACCGTGGTCGGCCGCGCAGAGGTCAAGCAGGTCTTCCCCGCGGGCAAGAAGGACAAGGCAGCCGGTCTGCTGGTGCTGGAAGGCGCTATCCGCAAGGGGCTGTTCGCCCGCCTTACGCGCGCAGATGTCATCGTCTCGGCCACCAAGATCGCCTCTCTCAGGCGCTTCAAGGACGACGTGGACGAGGTCCGCGCGGGTCTCGAATGCGGCGTGGTGCTCGAGGACACGAACGACATCAAGCCGGGCGACATGCTCGAAGTCTTCTCGGTCGAGGAGCGTGAGCGGACGCTGTGAGCCTGAACGATCCGCACTACCCCGAGGATGCCGGGCAGTCGCCGCATACGGCGCTGCTCGGCTCGCAGTTCGTCAGCTTTGACGAGGCGACCCAGACTGCGACCATGCGCTTTACCGTGAAGCGCGAAATGACCACCTGGCGCGGCGGCGTGCAGGGGGGGCTGGTTGCAGGCTATCTCGATGACGTCATGGGCTATGCCTATGTCGCGGCCACGGGCGGCGTCATGGCGCCGCTCAACCTCGACATTGCGATGAGCCTCATTCGCCTGATCCCCGAGGGCGCGACCATCATCGGCAAGGGACGGGTGGTCAAGGCGGGCCAGCGGGTGATCTTCCTCGAGGGCGAATTGCTGGCCGAGGACGGGACGATCTACGCCCGCTCTACCTCCACCGCGATCCCCACGCCGCGCCCGACGCCCGAAGTCACGGGGCTTGAGCGCTGATGGCCAAGCAACCCTTCACCGCCGAACAGCAATCGGTCCGCGTCCTCAAGGTGGGCGAGCGGGTGCGGCATATCCTCTCGGAACTGCTTGCCCGCGGCGAGGTGCATGACGATGTGGTGAGCGCAAGCCACATTTCGGTCACCGAGGTGCGCATGACCCCCGACCTGCGCCACGCGACGGCTTACGTGAAGCCGCTGCTGGGAGCGGGCGAGGACGAGGTTGTTCACGCTCTCCGGCAGAACACGGCTTTCCTCCAACGCGAGGTCGCCCAGCGCCTCGGATTGAAGTTCGCGCCCAAACTCCGCTTCCGCAAGGACGAGAGTTTTGCCGAGGCCGACCGGATCGAAGCGCTGCTGCGCGATCCCAAGGTGCTGCGCGATCTCGACGAGGATGACGAAGGCGAATAGCAGTGCTCAGCGCGGCACCATCCGCGCTCTCAGCGTGATGTCGACCTGATTGCCAACGATCAGCTGATAGGATTTCATCCCGAACTGCCGCCGGTCGATGGTGGTCGTGCCTGTGAAGCTGACCGGCTTTCCGGCCTGCGCGACCGGATCGGCATCGAAGGTCACGGCCAGCGTCGCCGGGCGGGTCACGCCTCTTGCGGTGAGATCGCCCGCCACCGTCCCGCGCGTCGCGCTCGAGAGCTTGAGCGAGCGGCCAAGGAAGCGGATGGTGGGATATTTCTCGACCCAGAAGAACTTGTCGCCCCTCAGGCGTGCGAGGGTGATGCTGTCCGGGGCCTCGATCGCGGTCGCATCGAAGGTCACGTCGATCACTGCCTGCTCGGGCGCGCCGGGCACGATCGTCACCGCGCCTTCCATGCGCGGGAAGCGGGCGGTCTTGCTGGCGAGGCCAAAGAAGGGAACCTTGGCCGACACATTGCTCGCCGCCGCATCGAGCGTATAGCGCTGCGGGACGCTCGCGGCATTGGCGAGCGTCAGCAGGGCCAGCAGCGGCAGCACGGCGAGGCGTCTGAGGGGGCGCGGCAGGGTCATCTTTTCCAATACGCCCGAACGGGGCAAAAGGTTCAAGTCCGCGCTCGTTCTTGGCGCCGCAAACGGTTAGGCAGACGCGATGGCCAAGCTCTATTTCTACTATGCCAGCATGAATGCGGGCAAATCCTCGCATCTCTTGCAGGCGGACTTCAACTACCGCGAGCGGGGGATGGCGACGATGCTGTGGACCGCCGCGCTCGACAGCCGCTCGGAAGGCATGGTGAGAAGCCGCATCGGGCTCGAGAGCGATGCGCACAAGTTCACGCCCGAAACCGATCTGTGGGCGGCAGTCTCCGACGCGCACGCCGCAAGCAAGCTCGATTGCGTGCTGGTCGACGAGGCGCAGTTTCTTCAGTCCCAACAGGTCTGGCAGCTCGCCCGGCTGGCGGACGAAGCGGGCATTCCGGTGCTGTGCTATGGCCTCAGGACCGATTTCCAGGGCGCGCTGTTCCCGGGCTCGACCGTGCTGCTGGGGATCGCGGACGCGCTCGTGGAGCTGAAAGCCGTGTGCCACTGCGGGCGCAAGGCGACGATGAACCTGCGCGTCGATGCCGAGGGCAATGCGGTGAAGCAGGGCCAGCAGACCGAGATCGGCGGCAATGACCGCTATGTCGCGCTGTGTCGCAAGCATTTCTCCGAGGCGCTCCGCGCATGAGCGCGCCGCTTTCGGGCTGGCTGATCCTCGACAAGCCGCGCGGGATGGGGAGCACCCAGGGCGTGAGCGCGGTCAAGCGCGTGCTGCGCCAGAACGGCTACGCCAAGACCAAGGTGGGCCATGGCGGAACGCTCGATCCCTTGGCAGAGGGCGTGCTACCGATCGCGCTGGGCGAGGCAACCAAACTTGCCGGACGTATGCTCGACGCCAGCAAGATCTACGAGTTCACGATTGCCTTCGGGGCCGAGACCGATACGCTCGATACCGAGGGCGCGGTGGTGGCGGAGAGCGACACGCGTCCTTCGCTGGCCGATGTCGAGGCGGTTCTGCCGCGCTTCACTGGGTCGATCGAGCAGATCCCGCCCGCTTATTCGGCGCTCAAGGTCGATGGGCAGCGCGCCTATGATCTGGCGCGGGCAGGGGAGGCGGTGGAGCTGAAGTCCCGCAGCGTGACGATTTTTTCCCTCGCAATCCTCCCCGGATCGGTGGTTGAGGATGAAGTGACCCTCATCGCCCACGTCTCCAAGGGCACCTACATCCGCTCTCTTGCCCGCGATATTGCCCATGCCCTCGGAACCTGCGGCCATGTCACCTATTTGCGGCGCATCAAGGCTGGCCCGTTCCTTGAAGAGCAGGCGATTTCGCTGGACAATCTGGAAGGAGCAGCTAAGGGCGCAGGCCTTGAACACCTCCTCCTGCCGCTGGAGGCAGGGCTGGACGACATCCCGGCCCTCCACCTCGACCAGACAAGCGCGCAGGCGGTCCGACAGGGCCGGGTGCTGTCTGGCATGCCCCAATCATCCGGGCTCTACCTTGCGAAACTGGGCGCTGTCCCGGTCGCGCTGATGGAGATCACGGACGGGACGGCTACGGTCGTCAGGGGTTTCAACCTTCCCGATGTCGCTGAGTAAGAGAGAATTGATATGTCGGTGACCGCCGAAAAGAAGCAGGAAGTCATTGCCTCGAACGCCCGTGATCCCAAGGACACCGGCAGCCCGGAAGTCCAGGTCGCGATCCTCACCGAGCGCATCCGCAACCTCACCGAGCACTTCAAGGATCACCACAAGGACAACCA
>JAIXPX010000037.1 GCA_027486035.1 Erythrobacteraceae bacterium
GACAGGAAACCGCCATGGCGAAGCCCACCACCGTCAAGATCCGCCTCGTCTCGAGCGAGGGCACCGGCTTCTTCTACGTGACCAAGAAGAACCCGCGCAACATCACCGAGAAGATGAGCTTCCGGAAGTACGATCCCGTCGCGCGCAAGCACGTCGAGTTCAAGGAAGCCAAGATCAAGTAAGATCGGCCCGGCGTGCCGCCCGTTCGGACGGGCGGCGACCCCGCGATAATTCATCGACAGTTCAAGCCCTCCGCCCTAGGCGCGTCGGCATGATGACGAAAATCTTCCCTGCCCGCCCTCTGGCGCTGGGCTTCGGCGCTGCTGCGCTTGCGCTCGGCCTTGCTCCGGGCGGTCCCGCTTCCCTCTCTGCCCCCGCCGCAGCGCAGACCGCGCAGGCCGGCGATCTCGACCGCGTCGTCGGGGCGCTGCGTGCGATCTCGACCATGAAGGCCGATTTCACCCAGACCGACCGCCAGGGCCAGACCCTGCGCGGGACCATGACCCTGAAGCGCCCGGGCAAGATCCGCTTCGATTACGGCACGGCCGCGAATTTCCTCATCATCTCGAACGGCAAGTCGCTCTACGTGGTCGACTACGAGGTCAACCAGGTCGAACGCTGGCCGATCGGCAATTCCCCGCTGGGCGCGCTGTTCGATCCCGAAAAGGACGTGAAGCGCTTCGGCAAGCTGGTCCCGACCCGCGACCCCAATGTGCTGAGCGTCGAGGTGCGCGATCCCAAGAAGCCCGAATTCGGGATGATCACGCTGATCTTCGTGAAGAACGCCGCGGCGCCGGGCGGTTTGCAGCTCACCCACTGGGTCGCGCTCGACGCGCAGAACAATCGCACCCGCGTGCAGCTTGCAAACCAGCAATATGGCGTGGCGGTGGCCGACAGCACCTTCACCTTCAAGGATCCGCGCCGCTCGGCTCGTCGTCCCGGCTGAACGGGACGCGGCGAACGGTTGTACGAAAGCGACAGAAAGACGCCTTGTTCATGGGAATGAAAGGCACTTCCGGCTAATCATCCTCGACAAGCACGGTCGAAGGGAGGTTTCCCCCCTGTTGCCCACCCTTCATCAGGGCCTTGCTTGTACAAGCGTGACGAACGCTCCATGGAACCCTCGACCCACCGCCCCCGGGTCGAGGGTTTTTTGTTTTGGGGGTTTTGTTTGAGCCCTCAAACGCGGGGCGCAGCGCGTTCGCGCTTGCGGCGGCTGTGCCGCCGGAGCAGCGCGCCGCCGCCAGCTCAATTCTCTACTTCTTCCAGCCCAGCGCCTTGGTGATGATCGAATAGATCACATTCTGCTCGATCACCCCGCGCGCGCGGGCGGAGCCCGGGCCGGTGGCGAACAGGGCGACGTCCTCGCCCCCGTGGGTCTCGGCACCGGTCGGGACGAGTGATTGCTGGCGCGCGCCGAGGCCGGTCTGCGGCACGGGCCGCTCGCCCTTCACCGCACCCGGCCCGTTGGCATAGCCGAGCGTCGTATAGGGCTTGCCGTCGAGCGCCGGGGTCGGATCACCTTCCTTGAGCGCGCCCGCATGGTCGCCGTCGCCCCCGCCCGGAGGCGGCACCACCAGGCCGAGGATGTCGTTCCCGCGCACGGGATAGCCGGCGATGGTGAAGACGTGGCTGTGATCGGCGGTGACGAGGATCAGCGTCTCCCCAGGATCGGTATGGTCGACCGCGTATTGCACCGCCCGCGCGAATTCGACCGCCTCCTCCAGCGCATAGCCGGCGCGGCCCTCGTGGTGCGCGTGGTCGATGCGCCCGCCTTCGACCATCAGGTAATAGCCGTCCCTGTCGGTCTTGAGCCGCTCGATCGCCTGGGCGGTCATGTCGGTGAGGGTCGGCTCGGTGCTGTCGGGCTTGCGATCGGCCATGTAGCCCAGGTGGCTGGCATTGAAGAGCCCGAGCACAGGCTTGTCCCTGGGAGCGGCGGCAAGGCCGGGTGCATCCTTCACCACCACGCCGCCAGTCCTCGCGGCCCATTGCGCGGGCAGGTCAGCCGCCGGATCAGCGCGGCGACCGCCGCCGTTGCGGCCGTAGAACATGGCCGTCCCGCCGCCCAATGCGACATCGAACTTCGCCTCGGCGAGCTGGAGCGCGATGTCCTTGCAACCCTGCCCCTGCTGGTCGGCGGGGATGCTGGTGTCGGCCTCCCAATCGCGGTCGGCGGTATGGGCATAGACCGCCGCCGGGGTCGCGTGGGTGAGACGCGTGGTGGTGACGATGCCGACGGCAAGGCCCCGCGCCTTGGCCTCTTCGCCGAGCGTCGGCAGCGGATGGGCGAGCGCCTCCTTGCACACTCCGCGCGTCGCCTCCGGCCCGATCCCGAGCACGCCGATGCGGGTCTTGAGCCCGGTGTTCATCGCCGAGGCCGTGCCCGCGCTGTCGGGCACCTGCGCATTGGTGTTGTAGGTCTTCACCAGCGCGACATTGGGGAATTTCTCGAAGCTGAGCTGGTTTTCCTCCCCCGTCTCCCCGCGCTTCTGCCCGTCATAGATGCGCGCCGCCGTGATGGTCGAGATGCCCATCCCGTCGCCGATGAAGAGGATCACGTTCTTCGCGCGCGGTTCGGCCGGCGGACGCCTGTCCTTGGCGAGGGCAGGCGTGGCGGCGGTGCTCGCGAGCAACAGGGCGGCAAGGATGGTGCGGGTCATGCGAGGTCTCCGGAACAGGTGAGCTGCCCCTATCGCTCGCCCAAGCGACATGAAAGTGAAAGCTGGAATGTTGCGCGATTGGTGCCTAAGTCCGGCCCCATGCTCACCGTCGCCACCTGGAACATCAACTCCGCGCGCCTGCGCGTCAGCCTCATCGAAAAGCTGCTCGCCGAGGCCGCGCCCGACATCCTGTGCCTGCAGGAGATCAAGTGCGAGAGCCATCTGTTCCCGGCCGAGGCGCTGGCCGCGATGGGCTACACCCATCAGGCGGTGAGCGGGCAGAAGGGCTATCACGGCGTCGCCACGGTTGCCCGCGTGCCGATCCGCGAGGTCATGCGCCATGACTGGCAGGACAATGGCGAAGCGCGCCACATCGGGGTCGAGGTGCTCGGCAAGGACCTGCTGATCGAGAACGTCTATGTTCCTGCGGGCGGCGACGTGCCCGACCGCGCGGTGAACCCCAAGTTCGGCCAGAAGCTCGACTTCCTCGGGCGGATGACGAAGTGGGCCGACCGGCTCGAGCGCCCCACGCTGATCGTCGGCGATTTCAATATCGCCCCGCTCGAATGCGACGTGTGGAGCCACAAGCAGCTGCTGAAGGTCGTCAGCCACACGCCCGTGGAGGTCGAGACGCTGGGCAAGTTCCGGGATGCCCACGGCTGGGTCGATCTCGGCCGCCAGCACATCCCCGCGCCCGGGCGCTACTATTCGTGGTGGAGCTACCGCAATCCCGGCTGGCAGGAGAACGACAAGGGCCGACGGCTCGACCATATGTGGGCCTCGCCCTCAGTCGCACAGCAGGCGCGCGGGCACCGCGTGCTCGAGGATGCAAGGCGCTGGGAGCAGCCCTCGGACCACGTGCCGCTGATCACGGAGTTCGACCTCTGAGCCTTTCGCCGTCACCGGAACGCCGCGCCGCACAGGCTGTCGACGCGCTACGGCATGGCTGGCCGCTGGCCTTTGCCGGAGGGCCCGTCCTGCTCCCGGTGGAAACCGCCATCGCACAAGGCGCGCGCGCGCCGCAGATGCTGATCTCCGCCGCGCGGGCCGCGACCTTGAAACTCGCCAACCAGCGCGAGGCCGCCGTGCCGCACGCGCCGGTGCTGATCGCGGGCGGCGAGGACTTCACTTTGCGCGATGCCTTGCCGGTCGCCGACCCGGCGCTCGATCTCGGCAATCCGCTCAAGGGCCCCTTCAAGGCGGTGAGCCTCGACTGGGCCGAGACTGCCACCGCCGCTCTGGAACTGGCGCGGATCGCCGGGATCCTGCCCGCCTTCCTCGTCGATCCGGCGGAAGCGGGCGAGGCGGTTCCGGTCGCCGCGAGCGATCTTGCCGCCTATTCCGACGCAGGTGCCCTCCGGATCGTCACCCGCGCGCGCCTGCCCGTTTCGGCCTGCGAGGACGCCGAGATCGTCGCTTTCCGCTCCAATGCCGACCTGCGCGAACACGTGGTGCTCATCATCGGCACGCAGAGCGGCGACCGCCAGCCGCTGGTGCGGCTCCATTCGGAATGCCTGACCGGCGACATCCTCGGCAGCCTCAAATGCGACTGCGGCCCGCAACTCGACGCCGCGCTCCATGCGATGGCGCACGAGGCGACGGACAGCGGCGGGTGGGGCGTGCTGCTCTACATGCGACAGGAGGGGCGCGGGATCGGCCTCGTCAACAAGCTGCGCGCCTATCGCTTGCAGGATCAGGGCTTCGACACGGTCGAGGCCAACCAGCGCCTCGGCCTGCCCGACGAGGCGCGCGATTTTCCGGTGGCGGCGCGGATGCTGGAGCTGCTCGGGGCGACGACGATCCGGCTGCTGACGAACAACCCCGCGAAGGTGCATGCGCTGGAGGCGGCAGGGATCACGGTGAGCCAGCGGGTGCCGCACCAGCTCCCCGAAAACCCCCACAATGCGCGTTATCTTGCGACGAAGCGCGATCGCGCGGGCCACTTGCTGATCTGAGGCGCATTTGCCGCTTGGCGGCGGGGCCGGAGCTTGGCTAAACCCCCGGACAAAGGTTCCAGAGGAGAGACCCGAGCCATGCCTACACTCAAATCCTTCGCCATCCTGTCCGGCGCGGCGCTGATGCTCGCCGCTTGCGGCAGTGCCGACGACGCCTCGAGCGAGGCGAGCGCCGACACGGTCGAGATGCCCGCCGACAGCGCGCTTGCCCCGATTAGCGACGGTCCGGTGGCCGATCCCTCGGCGAGCGCCACCGACGCCGCCGACGTGCCCGAGCCGACTGCGACCGAAGCAGCCGATGCCGCCGCGAACGTCGCTGCCGCTGCTGCTGCCGCTGCCGAAGAACCCGCCGAGTAAGCGCGGCCGCGATGCCGCCGCGCCGCGTGATCGCCGCCGCCTGTGCCCTTGCCCTGAGCTTCGCCCTCGCCGGTTGTGGGGACGAAGCGGCGGACGAACCGGGTGCGGTGAGCGCCGACGAGGCCAGGGCGCTCGAAGATGCCGCCTCGATGCTCGACGAGCGCGCGCTGCCGCTCGAGGCGCCGCCCTCCGACGCGCCGGACGCCGCGCCCGCCGAAATGACAGGCGACGGCTCGCCAGCGGCCCCCTAACGGCCCTCGCACTGGCCGCCGCCCTTCAAGGATGATTGCCCCATGAATGCCCCCGCCAACCTTACCGCCCCCGTGAACAGCGGCATGGACGAGGAGACCTTCGAGCAGTTCGCCGAGCAGCTCCAGCGCTACGTGCGCGAGCGGCTGATCCCGGCCGAGGCGCAGGTGATCGCCGAGGATCGCATCCCGGACGAGATCCTGAACGAGATGCGCGAGATGGGGCTTTTCGGTCTCTCAGTGCCCGAGGCATATGGCGGTGCGGGGCTCAACATGACGCAATACGCCCGCGTCGTGAACATCATGGCCTATGCCGCGCCGGCCTACCGCTCGATCTTCTCGATCAATGTCGGGATGTTCGCGAGCGCGCTCAAGAACGGCGCCACGGAAAGCCAGAAGGCCGAGTGGTATCCGAAGATCGCGGAAGGGCGGATCGCCTGCTTCGGCCTGACCGAGCCGGGTTCGGGGAGCGACAGTGCGGGCTTGCAAACCACCGCGGTCCCCGATCCGGACGGCAATGGCTGGATCCTCAACGGGACCAAGCGCTACATCACCAACGCCCCCCATGCCGATGTCGCCCTGATCATGGCGCGCACCAGCAAGGAGGCGCTGCCCAAGAACGCCCATATCAGCGCTTTCCTCGTGCCGATGGACAGCCCCGGCGTCTCGCGCGGATCGCCCGACAAGAAGATGGGCCAGTCGGGCTCGCACATCTCCGACATCATGCTCGACGACGTGCGCGTGCCGGGCGATGCCCTCCTCGGCGGGGAGACCGGCAAGGGCTTCGTCTTCGCGATGAAGAGCCTCGACAACGGCCGCATCAGCGTGGGCGCGGCGGCGACGGGCTATGCGCGGCGCGCGCTCGATTCCGCGCTGCGCTACGCCAAGGAACGCAAGGCTTTTGGCGAGCCGATCGCCAATTTCCAGCTCATCCAGCAGATGCTCGCCGACAGCGAGATCGAGATCTACGCCGCCGAAGCGATGATGAAGGACGTCACGACGCGGGCCGACCGGGGCGAGAACATCCTCGTCAAGGCCGCCGCCTTCAAGGTCTTCGCCTCCGAGATGTGCGGCCGCGTGGTCGACCGCGTGGTGCAGATCTACGGCGGCGCGGGCTACCTCGCCGAATACGACGCCGAACGCTTCTTCCGCGATGCGCGCATCTACCGCATCTACGAAGGCACGACGCAGATCCTCCAGCTCCAGATCGCCAAGCACATGCTGCGCGAGTGGGCGGCAAACGCCTGAGATGTATAACCTTCTCAATGACCTGAGCATCGTCGAAGTCTCGAGCTTCGTAGCCTCGCCCACGGCGGGGCTCTATTGCGCGCAGCTCGGCGCGGAGGTGATCCGCGTCGATCACAAGGCGGGCGGGCTGGATTACAACCGCTACATGCTGACGCGCGAGGGCCGCTCGCTTTCGTGGGAGAACCTGAACCGCGCCAAGAAGTCCGTGGCGCTCGATCTGCAATCCGCAGAGGGGCGCGAGCTGCTGGTGGAGCTGGCGGCCAAGGTCGGCCAGTGCATCACCAACCTGCCCGAGCAGAGCTTCCTCAGCCACGCGGCGATGCAAGCGAGGCGCGCGGACATGATCTCCCTCCGGGTCATGGGCTGGCACGACGGACGGCAGGCGATGGACTTCACCGTCAATGCCGCGGCCGGCTACCCGCTGATGTGCGGGCCGGAGGACTGGGATCCCGCGACCGCGCCGCCGGTCAACCAGGTGCTCCCGGCGTGGGACTTCATCACCGGGGCCTATGGCGCCTTCGCCATGCTCGCCGCGCTGCGCCACCGCGACCGGACGGGCGAGGGCAGCGAGGTGCGCCTGCCGCTCGGCGACGTCGCGATCGGGACGATGGCGAACGCGGGCCTCATGGCCGAGGTGCTCTATCGCGGCGCCGACCGCGAGCGGCTCGGCAATGCGATCTGGGGCGCCTTCGGGCGGGATTTCCGTAGCAAGGACGGCGTGCGCTTCATGGTCGCCGCGCTCACGCCCAAGCAGTGGAGCGGCCTCGTCAAGGCCTTCGGCGTCGCGGCGGGCATCGCCGCGCTCGAGGCCGAGCACGGCGTGTGCTTCGCCGACGGCGACACCCCGCGCTTTCAGCACCGCGCCGCGCTGTTCGCGCTGTTCCAGAAGGCGGCAGACGGAATGGATTATGCGACCCTCGAAGCGCGCATGGCCGCCGAGACCTGCACCTTCGAACGCTATCGGACGGCCTACGAGGCTGCGAACGATCCGGTGCTGATCGCGGAGAACCCGCTGTTCGGCCCCTCGCCCGCCAACCCCTCGGGCTTCGCATACCCCGCCACCCGCAGCTTCGCCAACCTGCCGGGGCGCGCTGCGGGCGATCCGGCCCCCGCCCCCTACCTCGGGCAGCATTCCGAAGAGGTGCTGGCCGAGAAACTCGGCCTTTCCTCGGGCGCGATCGGCAAGCTGGTCGATGCGGGGACCGTGGCTCTTTCGGACAAGGACAAGCAATGACCAGACGCGCCGCCATCTGCACCCCGCTCCGCACCCCCGTGGGCAAGTTCCTCGGTGGGCTTTCCAGCATGAACGCGGGCCAATTGGGCGCGGTGATCCTCAAGGCGCTGATGGAGCGCTCGGGGATCGATCCCGAACGGGTCGACGACGTGGTGTTCTCGCAGGGCTACGGCAATGGCGAGGCGCCCGCGATCGGCCACTGGTCGTGGCTCGCGGCAGGCCTCCCCATCGAGGTGCCCGGCTTCCAGCTCGACCGCCGCTGCGGCTCGGGCGTGCAGGCGGTGGCGACGGCGGCGATGATGGTCGAGACGGGCATGGCCGACGTCGTGGTCGCAGGCGGGGTCGAATCCATGTCCAATGTCGAGCACTACACCCTCGCCGCGCGCGGGGGCGTGCGGATGGGCGACATGGTGCTGCATGACCGCCTGTCGCGGGGGCGCGTGATGAGCCAGCCGGTCGAGCGTTTCGGGGTCATCACCGGGATGATCGAGACCGCCGAGAACCTCGCCAAGGACTACGGCATCACCCGCGAGGAGGCCGATGCCTTCGCGGTCCGTTCGCACCAGAACGCGACCCGCGCCTGGGCGGAGGGCAAGTTTGCCGAACAGCTCGTCCCGGTCGCCATCCCCCAGCGGAAGGGCGATCCCCTGATCTTCGACCATGACGAGGGCTACCGCACCGACGCCTCGATGGAGACGCTGGGCAAGCTCGCCCCCATCGATGTGAAGCGCGATCCCGCCGCCATCGTCACCGCAGGCAATGCCAGCCAGCAGAACGATGCCGCCGCCGCGTGCCTCGTGGTCGCGGAAGACAAGCTGGAGGAACTGGGCCTCACTCCGATGCTGTGGTTCGGCGGCTGGGCGGCGGCGGGGTGCGATCCTTCGCGCATGGGCATCGGCCCCGTGCCGGCGGTCGAGCGGTTGTTCGAACGGCGCGGCTACAGCTGGGACGATATCGGCCTCGTGGAACTCAACGAGGCCTTCGCGCCGCAGGTGCTCGCCGTGCTCAAGGGCTGGGGCTGGAGCACGGACGACAGCCGCCGCGACATTCTCAACGTCAACGGATCGGGCATCAGCCTCGGCCACCCCATCGGCGCGACCGGGGGGCGCATCCTTGCCGACATGGCGCACGAGATGCACCGGCGCGGGGTGCGCTATGGGCTCGAGACCATGTGCATCGGCGGCGGGCAGGGCATCGCTGCCGTGTTCGAGCGGGCGACATGACCTTCGACGCGTGGATCGGGCGGGAGCAGCGGGCAAGGGACCGCCTTGACGAGGGGCTGGCCACGCGCTGGCTCGCCACTTTCGACCTTCCCAAACCGCACCCGCCGGTCATGCCGCAGGGCATCCACTTCGCGCTCTGCACCCCCGAGGCGCCGACGGCCAAGCTGGGCGAGGACGGGCATCCGGTGCGCGACGACAGCGCCGACAGCTTCCTGCCGCCCTTCCCCATGCCGCGCCGGATGTGGGCCTCCTCGAAGATCGCCTTCCACGCGCCCGTCGCCATCGGGGCGGTGATCGAACGGGTCAGCCGGATCGCCGCGATCAGCGAAAAGCAGGGCTCCACAGGCCCGCTCGCCTTTGTCGATGTTTCACATGAAACATTCGCCGACGGCGCGCTGGCGGTGGTCGAGACCCAGTCTATCGTCTACCGGGACGCGGCTAGCGGGGGGCAAGCCCTGTCTCCGCCGCCGCCGGGCGAGGCTGAATTCAACCCGCTGGGCTGGGACGCCCACCACGTCCTCACGCCGGACCCGCGCCTGCTGTTCCGCTATTCGGCACTGACCTTCAACACCCACCGCATCCATTACGATGCGCCCTATGCGAGCGAGGTCGAGCGCTATCGCGGGCTCGTCGTCCACGGCCCGCTGATCGCGAGCCTGCTGCTGCAACTTGCGGCGCGGGAGCTGGGCGAAAACGCGCTCAAGAGCTTCGCCTTCCGCGGCCTCTCGCCGGCGATCGCGGGCGAGCCGCTGCATCTGGTGATGCGGAAGGGCGAGGAGGGCTACGACCTCGCCGCCTTCGCCGATGACGGGCGGCAGATCACACAGGCGAGCGCCGCCGCGTAATCTTCGCGTTTGGTCTCTCCCCGGCGCGTTCGGCGTTTGTCCTCGGCGCGCCGAAGTAGTATCATCTGCAACGACATGGCGACTCTCGCAGACCCCCAGCCCGATTTTGCCGCCCTGCCCGAGATGGCGGCCGAGGTCTTCACCGCGCCGCTCGCACGGCCCGCCCATGTCGGCGCGGACTGGCTGGAGCCGAAGCAGACCGACTACACCTCGGAAGATCACGCGGTCTGGGACGAACTCTTCGCGCGCCAGATGGAGGTCCTGCCCGGCCGTGCCTGCTCGGCCTTCATGGCCGGGCTCGACAAGCTCGACCTCTCGCGCGGCGGCATCCCCGAATTCGGCACGCTGTCGGAGGAACTGGGCGCGCTCACCGGGTGGAGCGTGGTGCCGGTGCCGATGCTGATCCCCGACCACGTGTTCTTCTGGCACCTCGCCAACCGCCGCTTCCCGGCGGGCAACTTCATCCGCACGCGCGAGTGCCTGGACTATATCGAGGAGCCGGATGTCTTCCACGACGTCTTCGGCCACGTGCCGATGCTCACCGACCCCGTCTATGCCGACTACATGCAGGAATATGGCCGCGCCGGGTGGAAGGCGATGCGCTACAACCGGCTGAAGGCGCTGGGCGCGCTCTACTGGTACACGGTCGAGTTCGGCCTGATCGAGGAGGCGGGGCAGGTCCGGGCCTATGGCGCCGGCATTCTCTCCGGCCCGACCGAGGCAAAGTTCGCGGTCGAGGCGACCAGCCCCAATCGCATCATGCTCAATGTCGACCGGGTTATGCGCACCGATTACGTGATCAGCGATCTGCAACCGACCTATTTCGTGATCGAGAGTTTTGCCGATCTCTACCGCCAGACGGTGGAGCGCGATTTCGACCGGCTCTACCGCAGCCTGCCCGCCGGGTTCACCTATGCGAACTCGGCGGTGATCGACGTCGACAACGTGCTGCACCGGGGCACGCAGGAATATCACCTGCGCGGCGGGCGGGGCAGCGGGGCGAAGCCGGTCTAAACCCTCGCAAAGCGCCGCGCGACAGCGTTGTAGAGCACCAGCGCCGCACCGGTCGCGGCCAGCGCGATGCCGAGGCTGAGGAAAGACAGGCTGCCGATCATCGTCCCGTCATTGGCGATCTCGCCCGCGACCACCGAGACAACGAGGCCGAGCGCCATCTGCCGCAGGATATGGCCCGGCGCCTCGGTCCGCGCGAGAATCGAGGCCAGCCAGCCCAGACTTGCGCCCAACACGATCAGCACCAGCAACGCCATTTTCTCTGTGACTCCGGGGAGGTATGGCCCGCATCGCGCAAGGCCGGTCCCCCTTCAAATGAGCGGCGCGGCAAGCGGTTCCGGATTTTGCGGCGGTCAGCGCAAGGTCAGCCAGGCAAGGCCCGCCGCACCGACCGCGATGCGGTACCACGCGAAGGGGGCAAAGCCGACGCGGGTGATGATGGTCACAAAGGCCTTCACCACCGCCAGCGCGACCACGAAACCGACCACCGAGCCGATCCCGATCAGCGAGAAATCATGCGCCGTGAGGCCGCCCCCCTGCTTGGCGAGCTGGTAGACCGTCGCGCCCGACAGGGTCGGCACGGCGAGGAAGAAGCTGAACTCGGCTGCGGTCTTGCGGTCGACCCCGAAGGCCATCGCCCCGAGGATCGTCGCGCCCGAGCGGCTCACCCCGGGGATCATCGCAAGGCACTGGACAAGGCCGATCAGGATCGCAGTGCGCAAGGGCACGCCGGCGACGCCCGGGCCATCTGCGGGGGGCTTGGCCCAGCGCTCGATGGCAAGGATGGCGATACCGCCGATGATCAGCGTCCAGCACACCAGCACCGCATTGCCGAGCATGGTCTCGATCACGTCGCTGAAGGCAAGGCCGAGCAGCACCGCCGGGAAAAAGGCGACGAGCAGGTTGCGCACGAAGGCGAGCGCGCCCTTCTCGAAACCGAGCAGGCCCTTGGCCACGTCCCAGAAGGTCCGCCAGTAGAGCACCACGATCGCAAGGATCGCGGCGGGCTGGATGGCGATGTTGAACACCTCCCAGTCGCGCTGGTCGAAGCCGAGCAGCTCGGTGGCGAGGATCAGGTGCCCGGTCGAGGACACGGGCAGGAACTCGGTCAGCCCTTCAAGGATGCCGAGGAGAATGGCGGCGAGGGTGTCGTTCATGCGTGCGCTGCTTCAACGAGGGCGGGGGCCAAGTCAAACCAAAAGGCCCGCTCCTTTTTCGGGAGCGGGCCTCTGGGGCACGTGTTGCTCGGCCCGCCGAAGGACGGGCCGCGAGCGCACGGCGCGAGCCGCAGGTGCTCAAGCCCGCAGGGCTTGAAACAGCACCGAGGACGTGCCCGCGGAGGCGGGCACGCAAACAACAAAGATTACCAGATCCGCACGCGCTCTTCGGGCGGGAGGTACATCTTGTCGCCGGGCTTCACGCCGAACGCCTTGTACCACTCGTCGAGGTTCCGCACGACGCCGTTGACGCGGTACTCCTCGGGGCTGTGGCTGTCGGTGCGCAGCCGGTTGCGGTTGCTTTCCTCGCGCTGGGTCGAGCGCCACACCTGCGCCCAGGCAAGGAAGAAGCGCTGGTCGCCGGTCAGCCCGTCGATCACCGGCACCTTCTTGCCCTTGGTGGCGAGCTTGTAGGCCCGGTAGGCCATGCTGAGGCCGCCCACGTCGCCGATGTTCTCGCCCAGGGTCAGGCGGCCGTTGACGCAGGTCTTGCCCTCGTCGAGCGGGCAGTAGCTGTTGTACTGCGCCACCAGCCGGTTGCCGAGGGTGTCGAAGGCGGCACGGTCGGCATCGGTCCACCAGTTGCGCAGGGCACCGGTGGCGTCCGACTTCGAGCCCTGGTCGTCAAAGCCGTGGCCCATCTCGTGGCCGATCACGCCGCCGATCGCCCCGTAGTTCACGGCGATGTCGTTGGTCAGCGCGAAGAACGGCTGCTGGAGAATGCCTGCGGGGAAGACGATCTCGTTCTTTACCGGGTTGTAATAGGCATTCACCGTCTGCGGCAGCATACCCCATTCGGTGCGGTCGATGGGCTCGCCCAGCTTCTTGACGTTGTCGGCCATCTGCCACCGGGCGGCGGCCATGCGGTTGGCGATGGGATCGCCCGCCGTGATCGCGAGGCCTTCATAGATCTCGAGGTTCGGACGATAGCCGATCTTGGGATCGAAGCTCGCCAGCTTGGCATGGGCTTCGGCCTTGGTGGCAGCGCCCATCCACTTGATCTCGTCGATCGACTGGCCGAGCGCGACGCGCAGGTTCTTGACCAGCTCGTCCATCGCCACCTTGCTTTCCGGCGGGAAGTAGCGGGCGACATATTCCTTGCCGACCAGCTCGCCGATCAGCCCCTCGGTCTCGCGGATCGCGCGCTTCCAGCGCGGGCGCTGTTCGGGCGTGCCTTGCAGGGTCTTGCCGTAGAAGGCGAAGCTGGCGGCATCGAAGCGCGCCGGCAGGACCGCGGCATGGCTGTTGAGGAATTCCTTGGCCATCCACGCCCGGAGCACCTCGACCGGGGTCTCGGAGACGAGCGCGAACATGCCTGGCAGGCCGGTGCCGATCTTGGCGAGGGTCGCCGGGTCAAGCTTGTACTTCGCGATTTCCTCGGCGCTCGGCGGCATCAGGCTGACGACGAAACCCGGGCTCTGGGCGATGCCGACCTTGGCGAGCATTGCGGTGACCGGCACCTTGCCGCCGATCGCGGCAAGTTCCTCGGCGGTCAGCAGGTTGTAGGTGAGGTCGCGGTTGCGGCGCACGGCGCGGTCCCACTGGACGGTGCGGGCGTTGGCGTCCTCGAAGGCATAGACCTTCTCGGCCATGGCGGCAGGGTCGGCATAGCCGGCCTCGCCCAGCAGGAAGGTGAGGTATTCCTTGTACCTGGCCTGGATCGCCTTCCCCTTCTCGGTGGTGTCGAGATAGTAGTCGCGGTCCGGCAGGCCGAGGCCGCCGAAGCCGACGCTGGCGATGTGCCGGTCGGGCTGCTTGGAATCGATGGTCACGCCCGCGCCGATGGGGCTGGCAAAGCCCGGCTCGGCCCACAGCATGGCGAGGTCAGCGAGGCTCGCCGCGCCCTTGATGCGATCGAGATAGGGCTGGGCCGGCGCAAGGCCGGCGGCCTCGATCGCGGCGGTATCGAGATAGGTGCGGTAGGCATCGAGGATGCGGCGCTCGTCACCCGACAGCGTGGCCGGGTCCTTGGCGGCGAGGCCGTCCATCAGCGCCTTGACGTCCGAGACGCTCTTCTCGCCGAGCAGCACGAAGGCGCCGATGCGGCTGAATTCGGGCGGCAGCGGATTGGCGTCGATCCACTTCTTGTTGGCAAAGGCGTTGAAGTCGTCGCCGGGCTTGATGCTCTTGTCGATGCCTGCGGGGTCAAAGCCCCACTTGCCGAAATTGATCGTCGGCAGCGGCGATCCGGCCGCCGGCGCGGCGGTCTGCTGGAGCGTGTCGAGGTCGGCAGCGTGATCATGCGCGTCCTGGGCGATGGCGGGGGTCGCCAGCGCGAACAGGCTCGCCCCGATCAGGGCGGCGGTCTTGTGGATCATGTGGATGTGTCCCTGTGGCTGGAAGAAGGTATTCTGATTGTCACATTAACGCCGCACGCAGGCATGGGTTGCGCTTTGTCGACGCAGGGCGCGGTTTGTCGATTATGTTCGGGAGCCACCTTCGGTGGCGCAAACCTCCCGCCCGGCCACCATAACATAGTGGTACTATTGGTGGCGGGGCGGGGGGTCTGCATCGCGCGTCAGCGCGATCGCAGGATCAAGCCGCGTCAGCGGCGAATTGCAGCCTTGCAAGGCGCGCATAGAGCCCGCCTGCCTTGGTCAGCACGTCATGCGTGCCTTGTTCGACAATCCGACCATCGTCGAGCACCACGATCCGGTCGGCGGCACGCACGGTGGCGAGGCGGTGGGCGATGACGAGGGTGGTGCGATCCTTCATCAGCGCGTCCAAGGCCTGCTGGACCAGCTGCTCGCTCTCGGCATCAAGCGCGCTGGTCGCTTCATCGAGCAGCAGGATCGGCGCATCGCGCAGCAGAGCGCGGGCGATGGCGACGCGCTGCTGCTGGCCGCCCGAAAGCTGCGTCCCGCCCTCGCCGAGATAGGTGTCGAGCCCCTGCGGCAGGGCGCGCAGGAAGTGTTCGGCATTGGCGGCGCGGGCAGCCTGCCAGATGTCCTTGTCGGTGGCGTCCCACTTGCCGTAGCGCAGGTTATCGCGGGCATTGGCGCTGAACAGCACCCCGTCCTGCGGCACCAGCGCGATCCGGGCGCGGATCTCGGCCGGGTCGGCGCTGGTCAGCGGCACGCTGTCGAGGCGGATGGTGCCGACCTGCGGATCGTAGAAGCGCTCGACCAGCTGGAAGATCGTCGACTTGCCCGCGCCCGAGGGGCCGACGATGGCGACGGTCTCGCCCGGCTCGATCTCGAGCGTGAAGTCCTTGAGCGCCGCCGTCTCGGGCCGCGCGGGGTAGCGGAAGGTGACATTGCGGAAGCTCAGGCTGCCGCGCGCAGGTTCAGGCAGGCGCTCGGGCCGGGCTGGGGCCGCAATGTCGGGCTTGGCCTCCAGCAGTTCGGCCAATCGGCTCGCCGCGCCCGCGCCGCGCAGCAGGTCGCCATAGACCTCGGTCAATGCGCCCAATGCCCCCGCCACCAGCCCGCCCGTCAGCACGAAGGCTGCGATGGTGCCGCCGCTGATCTCGCCCGCCGCGACCGCCAGCGCGCCGCGCCACATGACCAGCACGATCCCGCCGAAGACGAGCAGGATCACGAGCGTGGTCATCGCTGCCCGCAGCAGGATGCGCCGCCTGGCGGTGGCGAAGGTGCTCTCGACCACGGCCGCGAACCGCTCGCCCTCGCGCTGCTCCTGCCCGAAGCTCTGCACGATCTTCATCGCCGAGAGCACCTCGGTGACATAGGCGCCCACGTCGGCGATCCGGTCCTGACTGGTGCGCGAGACAGTGCGGATCTTGCGACCGAAATAGACGATCGGGAGGATCACCAGCGGGATGCCGACGAGCAGGCCCATGGTCAGCTGCGGCGCGAGAAAGACGAGGAAGCCGATCCCGCCGATGCCGGTCAGCGTGTTGCGCAGCGCGACCGAGACCGTGGTACCGACCACGTTCTCGATGATCGCAGTGTCGCTCGTCATGCGGCTGGAGATTTCCTTGGGGCTGTTGACCTCGTAGAAGCCCGGCGAGAGGCGCAGCAGGTTCTCCTGCACCTTCAGGCGGATGTCGGCGACCACGCGCTCGCCCAGCCAGCTCACGAAGTAGAAGCGCAGCGCCGTGCCGATCCCAAGGATCAGCACGATCATCAGCAGATATTCGAAGGCATGGCCGATCTGTTCGGGGTTGGCCTTACCCGTGAAGGCCTCGTCGATGATGACCTTGAAGCGATAGGGGATCGCCAGGGTCGCGGCCGAGGTGATGACGAGGGCGATCAGCGCCAGCGCGATCTCGCGCGGGTATTGCACTGCCGTGCCGAACACCATCCGCAAGGGCGCGAGCGAGCGCGACCTTGGGGCGGGCTCGGCCAGCTCCCCGGGCGCGATCACGGACGGCTCCGGCGCGTCGTCGGGGCTGTCGGAAAGGTCGCGCGTTGGGGTGTCGCCGTGCATGATGGCAGCCCTCTAGACCCCTCGGCGGCGAATTTCACGTGCAAAAAGCGGGATCGTCAGGGCGCGGCGGGATGGCGTCCAATGCAATTGTGCATTGCACAATGCGGATTGAAAGCGCATCTGTCGGGGCAAGGTGCTGCCGGGACAAGGCGCCGGATCATCGTCGCTTCGAGGAAACCGATGCTTTATCATGCCTATGAGCTCCAGCGCAGCTGGCTGAACAGCGCCAGCACGCTCGCGTCGATCGGGGCCGGGATGCTGTCCAGCCCGGCCAATCCGCTCGGCAAGTTCGGCGCTTTCGGCATGGGGCCGCTGGCGGCAAGCGCGCTCGACGTCTTCGCCCATGCGACCGCGCATTACGGCAAGCCGGAATTCGGCATCGAGAGCGTGGCAATCGACGGCGAGGCGCACCGCGTGGTGCAATCGACGGTGCTCAGACGCCCCTTCGGCGATCTCATCCGCTTCCGGGTCGAAGGGGCTCCGGCTGATCGCCCACGCCTGCTGATCGTCGCGCCGATGAGCGGCCATTACGCCACCCTGCTGCGCGGCACGGTCGAGCGGATGCTGGAATCGGCCGAGGTGTTCATCACCGACTGGGCCGATGCCAAGATGGTCCCGGCCAGCGCAGGCCGCTTCGATCTCGATACCTATATCGATTACCTGATCGACTTCGCCGGGCACGTCCATTCCGAGGCGGGGGGCCAGCGCATCCACATGATGGCGGTATGCCAGCCCTCGGTCCCCGCCTTTGCGGCAACGGCGCTGATGAACCTCCACAAATCGCCCGCGACGCCCGCCACCCTCACCATGATGGGCGGGCCGATCGACACGCGCGAATGCCCCACGGTCGTCAACAACATGGCGATGCAGCGTCCGATCGCATGGTTCCGCCAGAGCGTGATCGCCACCGTGCCGGGCAAGTATCCCGGCGCGGGCCGGCGGGTCTATCCCGGCTTCATGCAGCTTTCCGCCTTCATGAGCATGAACCTCTCGAGCCACATGATGAGCCATTACGAGATGTTCAAGCACCTCACCGTCGGCGACGAGGAAAGCGCGCAGGCGACCAAGACCTTCTACGACGAATACCGCGCCGTGTGCGACATGACCGCCGAGTTCTACCTCCAGACCGTCGAGGAGGTCTTCCAGAAGCACTCGATCCCCAAGGGTGAATTCCGCCACAAGGGCGAGCTCGTGGACATCACGCAGATCACCGACACCGCGCTCCTCGCCATCGAGGGCGAGCGGGACGACATCTCGGGGCTGGGCCAGACCAGGGCGGCGCTGAAGCTGACGCCGAACCTCGCCGAGGACAAGAAGCGCTACTACATGGCCGAAGGCGCCGGGCACTACGGCATCTTCAACGGCTCGCGCTGGCGCACCAAGGTCGCCCCCGTGGTCGAGGAATGGATCGCCGCCCACGCGGGGTGAGGGGGCGGCCTTATTCGAAGGCGGTCACCACCTGCGCGCCGAGCAGCCCTTCCGCGGTCGTCAGGCTGACGCTGCCGGGCCTGCGGCTGTTCCAGTCGTCATGGACATCCTCGGCGATGAAATAGCGCCCGGCGCCGACCGGGGCATCGGGGTTCGCCGGTGCCAGATAGGCCCAGTGATTGAGACGGCGGCGACGGCTCTCCTGGCTGGTCTCGGTGCGCTCAAGCGTCATCCGCACAGTCTCGGCGGGGCCAAGGCTGACGCCGTTGATGCTTGGCAGGATTCCGATGCTCCAGATCGGCCAGCCCATCAGCCCAACCACACCGCACACCGCCGCCGCCATTTTGTGCGCGCGCGGATCGGCGATCCCGCGGATCGCATAGCGCCACGCCAGGAGCGCGGTGACTGCGGTCGCCCCGAAGCCCCACAGCTTCAGGCCCGATCCCGGCGCAATGTTGCGCGGCCAGCTTTCCCCGACAGTGAACATCAGCACGAAAGTCAGAATTGCCGGCAGGAAAAAAGGCAGCATGAGCTTGGGGAAGAAGCTCGGCGGCACGCTCACGCGGGAGGCTTGCTTGCGGCTCATCGCGGGGGACTGTCGCAGAACGGGATTACGAAACCCTTTATATCCGCGCTAGCGGCGGCAGATGGCTGCGCTTGTCGGCCCCGGCTGCCTGTCGGTGCGAAAGAACACGGCCGAACGGTAGCGCGCACGGGACGTGATGCTGGCTCCGATCGGTGCTCCCGCCCCGCGCCTGTTCCAGCGCCACTTCGCGCAGTCGGATTATATTCTGGCCCGCAGCCTGCGGCGCTTTTACGCACCCCCACCCGGCCCGGCCTGAGGCGGGGCCGCTAGCCCTGCCCGCCTGCATTCTGGCGCCCGCGTTCCTGCACAGCGACGCGGCGGGCTTCGACCTCCTCGGGGGCAACGGCGGAATTGGCGGCGCTGGAGCGCTCGGCCTCCAGCGCCAGCCCCTCGCCGAAGCTTGCCGCATAGCCATCGTCGATCAGGCGCTTGTAGCCCGCAAGGAAGGCGGGATCGATCCCCGCCATGTCGCTTGCCAGCTTGCGGGCGAGGGGGAGCAGCGCGTCCGGCTCCACCACATGATTGACCAGCCCCCAGGCGTGGGCGGTCTGCGCGTCGAGGAAATTGCCGGTGAAGGCGAGCTCCTTGGCGCGGCTGATCCCGATCATCCGGCTGAGTTTCTGCGACAGACCCCAGCCCGGCACAATCCCGACCCGCGCGTGGGTGTCGGCAAAGCGGGCGTTGGTGCTGGCAATCAGCACATCGCAGGCGAGTGCCACCTCGAAGCCGCCAGTGATCGCAACGCCATTGATCGCACCGATCACGGGCTTCGCGCAAAGCTCGATCGCCTTGACCGGATTGTCCGCCGGATCGGTGGCGTTGGCGCTGCCGAGCGCGCCGGCCTCGCTGCCGAGCTCCTTGAGATCAAGTCCCGCCGTGAAGGCCCGCTCCCCTGCGCCAGTGAGAATCACCGCGCACACGCTGTCATCCGCATCAACGGCGCGCATCACCTCGGCGAGGCGCCTCCTCAGCGCGCGGTTCAATGCGTTCATCGCCTGCGGGCGGTTGAGGGTAACAGTGGCAATCCCATCGGCCACATCAAGCAGGATCACGTCGTCGCTCATCAAATGCTCCTTGTTGGGCGGCTTCGCTTGCACGAACCACAGACCCCCCGCCCCGCCCGGCCACCACAGCATGGTGGACCATTGGTGGCCGGGCGGGGCGGCGGGGCGGGAGGTCTGCGCCACCGAGGGTGGCAAAATACTAAAGCGCCCAATCGATGCCGCCACGCCCGTTCGCCTCGAGGAAGGCATTGGCCTGACTGAAGGGCCGCGAGCCGAAAAAGCCGTTGTGGGCCGACAAGGGGCTGGGATGCGCGGAGGTCAAGACCAGGTGGTGGGAGGCGCGGCCCAAAGCCGGCACCCGGCTCGCCTTCTTCTTCGCGTGGCTGCCCCACAGGATGAACACCGTCGGCCGCTCGCTCGCCGCCACCGCCGCCACCGCCGCATCGGTGATCGCATCCCACCCGCGCCCGGCATGGCTCCCCGCCTGCCCGGCCTCGACGGTCAGCGTGTTGTTGAGCAGCAGCACGCCCTGCCGCGCCCACGGCGTCAGATCGCCCGTCTGCGCGCGCGGCAGGCCGAGGTCTGCCTCCAGCTCCTTGTAGATATTGACGAGGCTGGGCGGGGGCTTCACCCCGGCCTGGACCGAGAAGGCAAGGCCGTGCGCCTGCCCCGGCCCGTGATAGGGATCCTGCCCGAGGATCACGCAGCGCACCGCATCGCGCGGGGTCAGCGCCAGCGCGGCGAGACGTGTCCCGCGCGGCGGATAGACCACCTTGCCCGCCGCCTCCTCGGCCGCGAGCCAGCCGCCCAGCCGCCGCGCCTCGGGCGCCGCAAGCACCGGCTCGAGCACCGGCCGCCAGCTTTCGGGGAGGGATTCGCCTGCCATCGGCAAAGAGCCTACACGCGCCGCCGCACGCAGTGCCACCGCCCCCTTCCCCTCTTTCCCCAATGCGCGTAGGGCGGGGCCCATGGCAGTGCATTTTCACGAGGAAGACCTCCCCGCCGGCGTCCTCACCGGCACCGGCGCCATCGCGGTCGATACCGAGACCATGGGCCTCGTCACACACCGCGACCGGCTGTGCGTGGTCCAGCTCTCCGACGGTTCGGGCGACGAGCATCTGGTGCGTTTCGGCCCGGGCAGTTCCTATGACGCGCCCAATCTCAAGGCGGTTCTGGGCGATCCCTCGCGCGAGAAGATCTACCACTTCGCCCGCTTCGATCTCGCCGCGATCCACCACTACCTCGGCGTCATGGCCGGGCCGGTGTTCTGCACCAAGATCGCCAGCAAGCTGGTGCGCACCTATACCGACCGCCACGGGCTCAAGAACCTCGTGGAGGAATTGCTCGGGGAATCGCTCTCCAAGCAGCAGCAGTCCTCCGACTGGGGCGGGCCGGTGCTGTCGGATGCGCAGCGCGATTACGCCGCCAGCGACGTGCGCTATCTTCACCGCCTGCGCGACGAACTGACCGTCAGGCTCGAACGCGAGGGCCGCACCCAGATCGCCCAGGCCTGTTTCGCCTTCCTGCCCACCCGCGCCCTGCTCGACATCGCCGGCTGGGCCGAAAGCGACATCTTCAGCCACATGTAAGGATGCCTCCGGCACACAAGCGCAGATGATGGCCCCCGAGCAGAGCATCGAAACCAGCCCAATTGAAACGGCGGGGGCGCGCGCGCTGCGCAGCCGGCGGCAGCATTTCGCCGCGCCCGGCGGCTCGCATGACCGGCTGGTGCGCTTCCTTGCACGGGCGCTGCCGATGGGCGTGGGGGTGGTCGCCGCGCTGATGATCATTACGCCCCTGAGCCCGCGCGGCGAGGTCAGCTTCCTGCTCGATCGCAACAAGGTCGCCCAGATCGACGAGCGCCTGTCAGTCGACAAGGCCATGTATCGCGGGCGCGACAAGCAGGGGCGCCCCTTCTCGCTGCTGGCGGGAGAGGCGGTGCAGCGTTCGGCGGCCGAGGGGCTGGTGCGGATGCGCGACCTGGTGGCCCAGATCCTGCTGACCGATGGCCCCGCGCGCCTCAGCGCCGAGGGCGGGGTCTATGATATCGATCAGGAAACGGTCTCGGTGCAGGGGCCGGTGCGCTTTTCGGCCGCCGACGGTTATGCCCTGACCGCCGACGGCGTGTCGCTCGATCTCAGGGCCGGCACCATCCGGGGCGATGCCGGCGTGTCCGGCGAGGTTCCCGCCGGGACCTTTTCCGCCGACAGCTTGCGCGCCGATTTCGAGCAGCGCACCATCACGCTCGAGGGCAATGCCCGCTTCACCATGATGCCCGGCCAATTGAGGATGCCGCGATGAGCCACACCCGCACCCCCTTCGCCCGCCTCGCCCTGGTCTGGGGCTTCGGCGGCTTCGCGCTCACCGCTGCGCTGGCCGGCGGGATGCACCTGTCGGCGCAGGGCATCGCCCGCCACGATTCGCGCGCGCCTGTCACCTATGACGCGGCCAAGTTCGTGCTCGACGACAAGGCCAACCAGGTGATCTTCAGCGGCGGGGTGGTGGTCAACCAGGCGGACCTGCAGCTGCAATCGGAACGGATGCTGGTCAACTTCACCGATGCCGGCCAGCTCGAGATCCAGCGCATCATCGCAACCGGCGGCGTGGTCATCACCCGCGGCGACGAGCGCGCGAGCGGCGACAATGCGATCTACGATTTCAACCGCCGGATCATCACCATGGCCGGCAATGTCCGCCTGCGCCGCGGCACCGACACGCTGAACGGCGAGCGGCTGGTGATCGACCTCGACAGCGGGGTCTCGACCGTTGATGGCAGCGCGGCAGGCGGGAGCGCGGCAGCACCGGGCGCGACGGCGCGCGGCGGACGGGTGACGGGCAGCTTCTCGGTCCCGCAGGACCAGAAGAAGACCCCCTAGTCCGCGTTCTCGTGCATCAGCACCCTCACGGTGCGCAGCACGATCCCGACATCGCGGCGAAGCGCGGTGAGCGCCCGGCGGCTGGCATCACGCCATCGGCGATCAGCATCAGCGCATAGGCGTGCAGGCGCCGCTTCTCGAGCAACGGCGCGAGCCGCGCTTCGGCTTGGTCGTGATGGGCCGAATCAAGACGCTTCGGCGTGATGCGGTTGATCCCAGGGTGCCCCCTATACCCCAGTTTATTGTAGGATTTATCCGTTCTACGCGGCGCCGGAAAAGATTGTCTGGGTTAACGCCGCGACTGCGAGCCGCGTTTCACGGCCGTTTCGCAGCATATCTCCCGATTTCAGAGAGTTCCTGCGCAAGAAGCAATTCGGCGGTCTGGCTATTGGCCAGCAGGTTGCGATGGAGCGCCGTTAGTCGGGGAATGAGTTTGTCGAGCCGGGTCTCGCGCGCGCCCCGTGCGGCGGGGAGCATCCAGCGCTCGAACTGGTGAATGATCGCGCGCTCCTCGCGGAAGAAGATCCCGAGGCCCATCTTCTCGCCCTGTCCGAGCGACTGGATGCGGGCCGAGGTGCCGATCTTGGCGGCGATCTGGGCAAGCTGCGCGGCGCGGCGTTCGAGCGCGAGGGCGACGCCGACCGGATTGAGGCCGAGCTCGCGCATCCGCCGGATCTCGCCCGGCAGCTTCCCGAGCTCCCCGCCGAGGACCGCGTTGACGAGCGGGGTGAAGCCGTCCTCCTCGGTCGCGGCGCCGATCGCGGCGTGATCCTCGGGGGTGGCGGGGCGCGGCGCGGTGGGGTCCGCGCCGACATAGAGCGCGAGCTTGTCGATCTCGGACTGGGCGAGGCGCACGTCGAGCCCGGCGGCACGGGCGATGCGTTCGGCAAGGTCGCCCCCGAGCCTGAGCCCGGCCGCGTCCGCCATCCCGCGCACCGCCTGGGCAACGTCCCGCAGCTCGGGCTGGTGGAACATCGCCACCAGGGCATCCTTGCGCTTTTCGAGCAGCTTGGCGGTGCGCGACTTGTCGGTGGCGCTGGTGGCGACGACGAACACCGGCGCGGCCTCGCCCGCACCGGCCTCGGCGGTCTCGATCAGGAATTGCAGCGCATCATGCGCCTCGTCGCCGCTGGCGCGCACCCAGATGTGGCGCGGCCCGCCGAACAGCGAGGTGGAGCGCGCCTCGTCGCCGAGCAGGGCGGGATCGCGCCGCAGGTCCGCACCCGCGATCTCGACCCGCTCGCCCGCGTCGGGCAGGGCGGCGGCAAGGCGGGCGGCGGCGGCGCTCGCCCCGGCCTCGTCGGGCCCGCAGAAGAAGAAGATCCGGCACTGGGTCGCGCCCGCCGGAAAGCCGCGCAGGAAGTCGGCGTTCCTGGCCTTCACGGCTGACGCGAGGCTTGCGCCCGGAGCGTGAGGGCAACCTGCGTCGCCATGCGGTCGGCCACGTCGAGCGCGAGGTTCTCGAGCGCCTTCTGCTCGGCAGCGATGGTGGCATATTCGCTGGAGACCACATCGATCCCGGCGTCCGATCCCGCCGTCGCATCGAGCAGGATCGCGCCGGTCGAAAGATCGACGAGCTGGTAGCGGGCGCGCAGGATGCGGCGCTCGCGGCTGATCGTGTCGTCGTTGAGCACGCCCAGCGCCTCGAGCGAATCGTCGAGGCGCACGTCGAGCCGGTAACGCGGCACGGACTGCCCCGCCCCATTGTCAGCAACGCCGAGCCGCGCCTCCAATGCATTCTTGACCAGCCAGCCGCCGCGCCCCTGGATCGCCGGAACCTCGACCGCGGCAAGCCCCTCGGCCACCGCAGCCTTGCGCCCGCCCGCATACATCGGCTGGAGCCCGCAGGCGGTGAGGGCCAGCGAGGCCACGAGGAGGAGGAGGTTTCGCATCAGGTGACGATATTCACCAATCGGTCGGGAACGACAATCACCTTGCGGATCGCCGCGCCATCGAGCGAGCGTTGCAGGTTGGCCGAGGCCAGCGCCAGCGCTTCGAGATCCTCCTTCGAGGCTCCCTTCGGCGCAGTGACGGTGTCGCGCAGCTTGCCCATGTGCTGGATCGCGATGGTCACCTCGTCATCGACCAGCAGCGCCGGATCGACTTCGGGCCACGCGGCGTCGGCGATCAGGCCCTCACCCATTGCCGCCCAAGCCTCTTCGGCAAGGTGCGGCATCATCGGCGCGGCGAGATGCACCAGCGCGCGAATGGCGGCGCTGCGGCTGGCCGAGGGCGCAGCCTTCTCGACCGCGCCGGTCAGCTCGTAAATCCGCGCCACGGCCTTGTTGAAGCCCAATGCCTCGATATCGCTGGCGACCGCGGCGATGGTCTGGTGGGTCTTGCGGTCAAGAGCCTTGTCCTCGCCCTGCGCCTGCGCATCATAGGCTTGGAACAAGCGCCACAGCCGCTGCACGAAGCGCGCACAGCCCTCGATCCCGGCGTCGGACCACGGCAGGTCGCGCTCGGGCGGCGAATCCGACAGCATGAACCAGCGCACCGCATCCGCGCCGTGGCGGGCGATGATCGCATCGGGGTCGACGACGTTCTTCTTCGACTTCGACATCTTGATGACGCGGCCGACCTCGACGGCCTCGCCGTCCGCCAGCAGCGTCGCGCCCTCGGAGGTGCGGTTCACATCCTCGGGGCCGAAGAACACCGGCACGCCCCGGCCCGCATCAATGCGGCTGTAGGTCTCGTGCGTCACCATGCCCTGCGTGAACAGCGCCGCGAAGGGCTCCTTCACGGCGATCTTGCCGGTGTGCGCCAGCGCCCGCGTCCAGAACCGCGCATAGAGCAGGTGCAGGATCGCGTGCTCGATGCCGCCGATATAGTGCTGCACCGGCATCCACTTGGCGACTTCTTCCGGATCGAACGGGCGGTCGGCGGGCTGGCTGGCGAAGCGCAGGAAGTACCACGAGCTGTCCACAAAGGTGTCGAGCGTGTCGGTCTCGCGCCGCGCCGGTTTGCCGCACTTGGGGCAGGGGGCGTGCTTCCAGGTCGGGTGGCGTTCGAGCGGGTTGCCGGGGATGTCGAAGGTGACATCCTCGGGCAGGGTGACGGGGAGCTGATCCTTGGGCACCGGCACCACGCCGCAGGTGTCGCAATGGATGAAGGGGATCGGCGTGCCCCAATAGCGCTGGCGGCTCACACCCCAGTCGCGCAGGCGCCACACGGTGCGGCCCTCGCCCCAGCCGCCTTGTTCGGCGCGAGTGATGACCGCCTCCTTGGCGTCCTCGACGCTCATCCCGTTGAGGAAGTCGGAATTGACGATCACCCCGTCCCCCGCCTCGGCCTCGCCCTGAAAAGGCTCGTCGGCGCGCGCGGGATCGCTGGCGACCACGCGCAGGATCGGCAACCCGTACTTGGTGGCGAATTCGAAGTCGCGCTGGTCATGCCCCGGCACGCCCATGACGGCGCCCGTGCCATATTCCATCAGCACGAAGTTGGCGATGAAGACCGGCAGGTCCGCGCCCGTGAAAGGATGCTTCGCGGTGATGGCGGTGCGATAACCCAGCTTTTCCGCCGTTTCGAGCGCGGCCGCGGTGGTCGCGCCTTTCTTGCACTGGTCGATAAACGCGGCGACCTCAGGGTCACCCGCCAGCCCTTGGGCAATCGGGTGATCGGCGGCGATGGCGCAGAAGCTCGCGCCGAAGATCGTGTCGGGGCGGGTCGAGTAAACCGCCAGCTTGCCGCCGTCGCTGAGGTCAAACGCAAACTCCAGCCCCTGAGACTTGCCGATCCAGTTCTCCTGCATCAGGCGGACCTTCTCGGGCCAGTCCTCGAGGCTGCCGAGGCCCTCCAGCAGATCATCCGCAAAGTCGGTGATCTTGAGGAACCACTGGTTGAGCTTGCGCTTCTCGACCTCCGCGCCGCTGCGCCAGCCCTTGCCGTCGATCACCTGCTCGTTGGCGAGCACGGTCATGTCGACCGGATCCCAGTTGACCCTCGATTCCTTGCGATAGACCAGACCCGCCGCATAGAGATCGAGGAACAGCGCCTGTTCGTGGCCGTAATATTCGGGATCGCAGGTGGCGAATTCGCGGGTCCAGTCGAGCGCGAAGCCGATGCGTTGCAACTGCGCCTTCATCTGGGCGATGTTCGCCCGCGTCCAGCCGCCGGGGTGCACGCCCTTTTCCATCGCCGCGTTCTCAGCCGGCATCCCGAAGGCGTCCCAGCCCATCGGGTGCAGCACCTCGAACCCGCGCATCTTCTGGTAGCGCGCCAGCACGTCGCCCATGGTGTAGTTGCGCACATGGCCCATGTGGATGCGCCCCGAGGGATAGGGGAACATCTCGAGGATGTAGCTCTTGGGCCTGGGGCTATCGCTGTCGGCGGTGAAGGTGCCCGCCGCTTCCCATGCGCGCTGCCAGCGCCCGTCGGCCACGGACGGATCGAAACGGGTTTCACTCATGATGGTTGTCCGGCGTGACGGAACTTACGAAGCGAGCGCCTGGCGGCGCAGGTCGCGGGCCTTGGTGAGGATGATATCCTCGAGCTTCTGGACCGTCGCCGCCTGCACCGGTGCCTCGACCCAGGAGCCGTTCTGGTTGACCTGACGGCTTGCGACCACCCGCAGCGCATCGGCGCGCAGGTCCTGATCGAGGATCGTCACGGTCAGCTTGACCCGCTCGGTCGGGTTCGAGGGGTTGGCGTACCAGTCGGTCACGATCACCCCGCCATTGCTGTCCGCCTGCACCAGCGGCGCGAAGCTCACCGTCTCGAGCGCGGCACGCCACAGGTAGGCATTGACGCCGATGGTGTTGAGCTTGGCCGCAGCCAGTTCGGTGCGCGGGCGGTCACCGCCACCACAGGCGCTCAGGGCCAGCAGCGAGGCGCCAAGCAGCGCACCGGCCATGGTGCGGCGGAAAGTGGCGGAAAGGGCGCGTGTCACAGCCGGATATCCTCTTCTTCGATCTCGGGCCCGCTCTATAGCCCCATGCCCCCTTGCGGCAAGCATCATCGCTGCATCACCCGCCACGGCAGGACAACGGCAGCCCCGGGCGAATCGGGCCTGCGCGCTGTACCCGGGCTGAATGCAACGCTTTCAAGGGAGTCTGTGTGGACTATGCCACAGGTAGGCGGCGAATCCGGTCAGCCTGCGGCAAGGCCATTGCAACTGCGCAAGTGGCTCCTATTCCTTGATGGTGGACAAGGCCCGACTCAGGCGCCGTTCATCTTCAGACTGCTTGAACCGCAGGTTCAGGCGACAGTAAAGGCAACGGGTTGGCTATGGCACGGCGGGCGGACAGGACAGCGAGGGCACAGCGCAAGCTGCCGCGCGTCGCGTTGACCGCTGCGGCCTGCGGGGCGCTGGCCCTGGCCGTGCCGAGCGCGGGTCTCGCGCTGGCCGGGCCGGACCTGTCCGGACGCGCCGCCGCTTCGCTCGACAATCTGCGCCTCGGCTTCTTCACGCCCGCCTCGGTTGACCCTGATCTGGCTGCCCGTGTCGTCGGCAAGGCCCGTGCGCGCGGCATCCACTTCACGCCCGCCAGTGCCGCGCCGCTCGCCGGCAAGCGCACCGTGACGGTCGCCGTGCGCATCGATGACGATACGGCGCGGGCGATTTCGGTGCGCAAGGCGATCGATGCCGTGCCGGGCCGCGGCGCCGGCCTCGCCGCGCTCGATGCAACCCGCTTCCAGCTCGGCGCGGCGCGCGGGGTCCAGAGCTTCGCGCGCTCGGTCGACCTGTCGGCCAATGTCCGCAACCTCGCCCTGCCCGATCTCGCGCAGTTCGAGCCGTCGCGTTCCAAGGCCGATGACAAGCCCTCGCGCCTCCAGCCGCGCATCGAGTTCCTCGACCGCGAGATTGCCGGCCGTTCGCCGAACACCCTCGATTCGACCGCGGCGCAGACCGTCGGCGTGGGCGGCAGCTTCCGCCTCTCGCCGAACCTCAATGTCACCGCCGGCGTGCGCTACTCGCAGGAGCGCGAGCGGATCGATCCGCTGACCAATTCGGTGCAGGACAGCCAGGCTGTCTACGTCGGCACGCAGATCAAGTTCTGATCTCGCCTACAGCCTGTCTGTAGGATTGGCGCTTTCCGAAAACGATGATCGTTCAGGGGCTGGTCCAGCCCGCAAGAGCCTGTGCCCAGATCGGTCCAGACCCCCCTTAGGTCCGTTCAGGCCCCTTGCAGACCCCCTTCAGGCGCATAGCTATTCGCAGCTTCCCCTTCCCCTACAGCGGGGTTAGTCTCGGGCGAGTGCATGTCGCTGAGAGAAGATGAGAAAAAGGGAGAATTGCCATGGGCCGGGTTGCCATCGTCACCGGAGGGACGCGCGGGATCGGGGAGGCCATCTGCAAGCGGTTGCAGCGGCAGGGCCACACGGTCATCGCCAATTACGCCGGCAATGAGGAAAAGGCGCGGGCCTTCACTGGGGCGACGGGCATTCCCGCCTACAGGTGGGACGTGGGCGACCACGCGGCGACGCTTGAGGGCTGCGCCCGGGTCGAGGCCGATCACGGGCCGGTCGACATCGTGGTCAACAACGCCGGGATCACCCGCGACGGCACCCTACACAAGATGAGCTTCGAGGACTGGAACGAGGTGCTGCGCATCAATCTCGGCGGGTGCTTCAATATGGCCAAGGCGACCTTCCCCGGAATGCGCGAGCGGGGCTGGGGGCGGATCGTGAACATCGGCTCGATCAACGGCCAGGCAGGGCAATACGGCCAGGTCAACTATGCCGCGGCGAAGAGCGGAATTCACGGCTTTACCAAGGCCTTGGCGCAGGAGGGCGCGAAGTTCGGGGTGACGGTGAACGCGATCGCGCCGGGCTATATCGACACCGACATGGTCGCCGCGGTCCCTGCGCCGGTGCTCGAGAAGATCGTCGCCAAGATCCCCGTCGGCCGCCTCGGCATGGCCGAGGAAATCGCCCGCGGGGTGGCCTTCCTCACCTCCGAGAACGGCGGCTTCATGACCGGCTCGACCATGAGCATCAACGGCGGCCAGCATATGTACTAGCAAGGGCAGGCGAGCAGCGAAGCTGCAAGCCGTTGCCGCAAGGCGGCAGCCCGAAGCTCGGCCAGCGGGCCGGCGGCGAAAGCCCGCCGAACCCGTCTGACGTCAGCCTGCGGCTTTGCCGCAGGCCGTCCCCCGCGCTTCACCCGATCACGATCCCCACCACACGCCAAGCACCATCCTCCCACGCCAACGAGAGGCTCTCGGTCTGCTGGGCGCCCTTGGCGTAGGTCGAGCGGCAAGCGCACCCGCTCGGACACATCGGACCACACCTTGAGCGTGTTGAGGCGGCGGAACTTCGCTTCGGTCGCGGCGTAGCTTTCGGCCCCGCGACCTTCATCGATCAGCCTCAGGAAGGCCTCGGCCGCGTCGGCGGCTGCGGCGGCCTCGCTCTTGGCGGCAGTCGGCGTCGGGACCGGGGCGGGAGCCAGCACCGACAGCCCGAGCGAGCGCGCCGAGGATTTGGCGTCATGCCCGCGCAAGAGCAGCCGCAGGGCTTCCTTCTCCTTCGCGGTCAGGGCATCGGGGCCGGTCCTCATGGACGTCGGCGGCCACGGCAAGGTGGCACAAGCCCGGATCGCTGGGCCGCTTCAGGCCGACCCGGATCAAGCCCGGGGGACGGATGCTCGGGCGCTAGCGCCTACCCCCGATACAGCCCGTCGATGCGCTCCTGATACCGCTCGCGGATCTTGTGACGCCTGATCTTCATGCTCGGCGTCATTTCCTCGTTCTCGATGGTGAAGGCCTCGTCGGGGAAGGCGAACTGGCGGACCTTCTCGATCACCGAGAGATCGGCATTGGTCCGGTCGACCGCCGCACGCACCGCGTTCTTGAAGGCGGGGAGCTGCTGAAGCGCAGCAAGGTCGAACTTCTCGCCATTGGCCCGCGCCCATTCGAGCGCCCATTCGGCGTCAGGGACGATGAGGCCGACCACATAGGGCCGCTTGTCTCCGCTCACCATCGCCTGGGCGATCTCGGGCTGGAGCGTCAGCATCCCCTCGACCTTCTGGGGCGCGATATTGTCGCCCTTGTCGTTGACGATCATGTCCTTCTTGCGGTCGGTGATGACGATCCGGCCCTTGGCATCGACGTGGCCGATATCGCCGGTGTGGAGCCACGGCAGCCCTGTCGGGTCAGCGGGGTCGGCCTTCAATGTGCGCGCGGTCTCGGCCTCGTTGCGCCAGTAGCCGTGCATGACCAGTTCCCCGCGCACGAGGATCTCGCCATCATCGGCGATCTTCACCTCGACCCCGCGCAGGGCCGGGCCGACGGTGTCCATCTTGAGGCCGACAGCAGGGCGGTTGCAGCTGATCACCGGCCCGGCCTCGGTCTGGCCGTAGCCCTGGAGCATGGTGAGGCCCATCGCGTCGAAGAAATTGCCGACCTCGGGGTTGAGCGGCGCGCCGCCCGACACCATCGCCTTGATCCGTCCGCCGAACTTCTGGCGGATCTTGGGGCGCAGGGTCTTCTCGACGAGGTAATCGAGCGGCTTGTCGCGCAGGCGCTTCCTGCCCTCCTTGGAATGCTCGGCGATCTTCATCGCGGCATCCATCATGTAATTGGCGACCCGGCCCTGCTTTTCGACCTGTTTCATGATCCGGGTGCGCAGCACCTCGAACAGGCGGGGGACCACGACCATGATCGTCGGGCGGGTCTCCTCGATGTTGCTGGCCAGCTTTTCAAGGCCCTCGGAATAGAAGATTTCGGCGCCCACACCGATGGGCAGATATTGCCCGCCGGTGTGTTCATAGGCGTGGGACAGCGGCAGGAACGACAGGAAGCGTTCGTCCTTGATGCCGAAATCGCTGATCAGCACCTCGGCCGCGCCGGCAACATTGCACAGGATCGCACCGTGGTGCTGCATCACGCCGCGCGGCGCGCCGCCGGTTCCGCTGGTATAGATGAGGCAGGAGGTCTCGCTGCGCTCGATGCGGGAAATCCGCTCGTCCACCGCTGCGCGCGCTGCTCCGGCGTCTCCGGTGATCAGGCTCTCCCAGCCGTGATACTGGAAGCTGCCCGTCTGGCGCGGCTTCAGCGCGTCGATCCCGATGACGTGTTCGACAAGGCCGGTCTCGCTGATCGCGCCGACCAGCGGCGCCAGCAGCTTCTCGTTCGAGACGAACACCGCGCGCGCGCCCGAATTGTCGAGGATGTGCGCGTGATCGCGGCGGGTATTGGTGATGTAGGTCGGAACGGTGATGCACCCGGCCGCCATGATCGCGAGATCGGCAATGCACCACTCGGGACGGTTTTCGGAAACCAGCGCAACGCGGTCGCCATCCTCGAGGCCGAGGCGGCGCAGGCTTTCGGCCAGCAGGCACACCTGCTCGGCCGCCGACCGCCAGCTCTGCGTCACCCATTGCCCGCCGGTCTTGTGCCCCAGGAACGGCGCGTCACCCTTTTCGTCGGCGCGCTTGAGGAAGAGCTCGACCAGGTTCTGCGCGTTGTCGATGTCCTGCAGCAGGGGGTGGTCCGCAGGATTGGCATTCCTGCGGACGGAATGGGGCAGTGTGGGGGAATGCACTGGCAAAGGCTCCTGATCCCTTAGAAAACCGTTTTCCGGGGTTCATGCGCGACCCCGCTTGGCCTTCTGATTAGAAGGTGTGAGCCGTAGCGGCAAGTGTGCCGATCAGGGCGCCGCGTTCAGGGGGTGACGACGCTGACGAGGCGCGGCTCGGTCGCCACTTCCCAGCTGCCGTCGGCGCGCCGTCCCAGCGCATTGGCCTTGATCGGCGCGGGCGCGAGGCGGACGCTGGCGTGGCCGAGCGCGGCAAGATCGCCCTGCATCGCGGCGAGCGCGCTGCCTTCCTCGAGCAGCAGGCTGTCGCCGAAGGACATGGCGAAGGGCAGCGCCAATGCGTCCTGCGCGCCGAGCTTGAAATCGAGCACGCCGATGATCGCGCGGGCGACGGTGACAGGAATGGTCGGGCCGCCCGCCGCGCCGATCACCAACACCGGCTTGCCGCTCGCATCGAACACGATCGTCGGCGCCATTGAGGAGCGGGGCCGCTTGCCGCCCTCGACCCGGTTGGCGACGGGCTTGCCGCCTTCCTCAGGCGTCAGGGTGAAATCGGTCAGCTCATTGTTGAGATAGAACCCGCCGAAATGGAGCCCCGATCCGAAGGCGCCCTCGATGGTCGAGGTGTAACTGACGGCGCTGCCCGCGCTATCCACCACCGAGAAATGGGTGGTGCCATTCTCGGGCTCCTCGGGCCCGTCGCCGCGCGCGAGCGGCGCGCCGGGGGGCACACCGGCCTCGGCCTTGGCGCGCCGCGCGGCCGGATCGATCAGCGCCGAACGGCTGGCGATATAGGCCGGGTCGACGAGGCCCGCGACGGGCACGGCGATGAAATCGGCATCGCCCGCATAGAGCTCGCGGTCGGCATAGGCGAGGCGCTGGCTCTCGATGAACAGGTGCCAGAAGGTCGGGCTGTTCGGGCCGAGTGCGGCAAGATCGAAGCGTTCGAGCTGGCCGAGCATCTGCACCACCGCGATCCCGCCAGAGGACGGCGGGCCCATCCCGCAGATCCGGTAGACGCGGTACTTGGCGCAGACCGGCGCGCGTTCTTTGGCGGTGTAGGCGGTGACATCGGCAGCGGTCATCTTGCCGTCCTGCGGGGTCGCGGCGGCGACGTGTTCGGCGAGCGCGGCGGCCGCCTTGCTGCCGTATATCGCCTCGGGCCCTTCAGCCGCCAGCCTGCGGAAGGTGGCGGCGAGCTCGGGCACCTTGACCGTCGCGCCCACCGGCAGCGGCTCGCCGTCCGGCCCGAAGAACACCGCCTTGGCGCTCGCCGCCTTGTCGGCGCGGCCTATGTTGCCCTTGAGCGATTCGAGCAGGCGGCGGTTCATCACGAAGCCATCCTCGGCGAGCGCGATGGCGGGCTCGAACAGCTTGGCCCAGGGGAGCTTGCCGTGAGCCGCGTGGGCCTTGGCGGCGAGCGCGACGTTGCCCGGCACCCCGACGCTGAGGCCCGAGAAAACCCGCGTGTCGCGGCCGAGCACCTTGCCGGATGCATCAAGGAAGCGGGTCGGCGTCGCCGCAGCCGGAGCGGTCTCGCGCCCGTCATAGGTGGTGAGCGCGAGGGTCTTCCCGTCCGCGCGCACCATGAACCCGCCTCCGCCGATGCCGGAGCTTTGCGGCTCGACCACGGTCAGCGCCAGCATCACTGCAATCGCCGCATCGACTGCCGAGCCGCCCTGCGCCAGAATTGCCTCGCCCGCTGCGGTCGCGCGCGGATCGGCGCTGCTGACCGCGGCGGCCTGCGCCGGGGCGGCGGCAGTCGTCGGAGCGGTAGTCTGGGTGGCCGCGCAGCCCGAAAGGGCAAAAGCGAGAGGGGCGAGCAGGGTCGGGAAGAAGCGCATCGCGCAGTGCTATTCGCTGCCGACCGCTTCGGCAATGCTGGCAAAGCCGTCGCGGCGCATCAGCGTCTCGAGCCCGCGCACGATCCGGGCGCCAAGGCCGGGGCCTTCATAGACCATCGCCGAATAGAGCTGCACAAGGCTCGCGCCCGCGCGGATGCGCTCCCACGCGTGTTCGGCGGTGGCGATACCGCCCACGCCGACCAGCGGCACCGCGCCGCCCGTCGCCTTGCGGAAATCGCGCAGGCGCTGCGTGGCGAGGGTGCGCAAGGGCGCCCCCGAGAGGCCACCCGTCTCGCCGGCATGATGCGAGCGCAGTACGGGGCGGCTGATCGTCGTGTTCGAGACCACCAGGGCACCGAGCTGCTTGTCGAGGGCGATGCGCGCGATCGCGTCAATGTCTGCAGGTTCGAGATCGGGTGCGACCTTGAGGAACACCGGCGGCCCGGCGGCAGCGCCCATCGCCTCATCGCGGGCGGCGATCACGGCCTCGATCAGCGCGGTCAGCGCGCCTTCGTCCTGCAGCGCGCGCAGTCCCGGAGTATTGGGCGAGGAGACATTGACGCACAGATAGCTCGCAACCGGTGCCATCGCCCGCGCCATCACGGCGTAATCGGCGATGCGGTCAGCGGAGTCCTTGTTGGCACCGATGTTCACGGCAACGATGCCGGCCCGCCCCCTGCGCGCCGCAAGCCGTGCCAGCGCCGCCTCGGCACCGCCATTGTTGAACCCCATGCGGTTGATGACTGCGGCATCTTCGACCAGCCTGAACAGGCGCGGCCTGGGGTTGCCCGCCTGCGGGAGCGGCGTGATCGAGCCGACCTCGGTGAACCCGAAGCCCAATCCGAGCAGTGCATCGGGCACTTCGGCATCCTTGTCGAATCCTGCCGCAACGCCGACCGGGTTGGGGAAGGTGAGCCCCGCGACCTCGATAGCGAGCGGTCCCGGCGCGGCGGGTGCCCGGCGCGGCATCGCCGCCAGCCCGCGGATCGCCAGACGATGGCCGGTTTCGGAATCGAGCGCGAAGAGCGCCGGCTTCAGGAGACGGAACAGCATGGCCGATGCGCCTAGGTCAGGTGGCCCTTCGTGTCGAGCCGCTCGCCCTGTGTGCGCAGGCCGCTCTTGTCGCTTGCATACAATCTTCTACCCCATTTAGAGCGTATTTATCTGACTGCGACCCGAAGGGCTCGGAGCAGAAATGCAATGAGTTCGTCAACTTGCCATGGCGGCGCCCCCTTGCGGAGCGCCGCCATTTTTTATGTTCGCTGCGGGCACTCGACAAGGGTCGGCCGTTTGCCCAAAATGGCCTCAAGGCGCGCTTGCGCTCAGGGGTAGCACCGGCAAGAAATGGGGGCCTCCACGCGGTGGAGAAGGCTGGAGTGCAGTTCCGGACGCGACTTGTTCCGCCACCGGCCGACCTCGCCGGTCTGGTCAACACCTTCTATGTGATCGAGACGGGGCCGGGGCGGGTCGAGGAAACAATTCCGGCCTATTCGGCACAATTGATCCTGATGGTGCGCGGGCATATCGACTTCACCTTCGCGGACAGCCGGTCCGCCCGCAGCTCCACTGTCACGGTGAACGCCCCGCAGATGCGCAGCGCTTCCTGCAAGCTGGAAGGTCCGGTGCTGCAGATCGGGGCGTCGTTGACCCATGTTGCATGGCAGAAACTCGCCAATCTTCCGGCTGACACGCTGCATGACCAGCTGGTGCCCGCACACGCCATTCTGACAGCCCCGCAGATCGCCGCGCTCGAGGCCGCGGCGGCGGATTGCAAGGCGGGCAAAACAGCGCCCGAAGACCTGTGCCGGCATCTGGGCGAGGTGATTGCGGACGGGCCCTTCGTGCCGCGACCCGATCATGTTGCTGTGGTCGAGGCGATCCTGCGCTGGCTGGCGAGTGATTTCGAGCCACGGATCGAGGTGCTCTATGGCAGCGTCGCCCTATCTCCACGACAGGTCCAGAGAATCTGCCGCCGCTTTTTCGGAGTCGCTCCGGCCCAGGTCCTGAAGCGGTTCCGCGCCGTGCGCGCCACCATCCTGCTCGCCCGGCCCGACATCAGCGACGAGGTGCGAAGCCAGTTGCTGGCGACCTATTTCGATCAGGCGCACCTGATCCGGGACATTCGCCGGTACACCGGGCGCACTCCGACCCAGTGGCGCAAGTCGTCGCTGGCGAGCGGGTTGCTCGATCCCGCAGCCCATGGGGAGGCCGGCGCCCTGCTGCGCAAACCGACCGGCTGACGTCCCCGCGCATTGGCGGTTGTAATGCGAGCAAAGTGCTCCTAATTGCCAATTCGGACTGATTCCGTCTGAATTGAGAACCGCTCGCAAATGCGCCTGTCGAACCTTGCCGATTATGCCGTCATCACGATGTGCCAGGCTGCGCTTCATTGCGGCAACGGCCGGGTGAGCGCGGCGGAACTCGCCACCGAGACCGGCCTTCCCGTGCCGACGGTGCAGAAGCTCGTCTCCAAGCTGACGGCGGCGGGCCTGCTGCGCTCTGTGCGCGGCGCGCATGGTGGTTTGCAACTCGGCCGGCCGGCAGCGGCGATCACCGTGGCGGATATCGTCGAGGCGATCGAGGGGCGCATCGCGCTCACCGCCTGCGTCGATCACACCCCCTGCGATTTCGAGGCCGGGTGCAACATGAAGCCGCACTGGCCGATCATCAACAACGCGCTGCGCGGCGCGCTGGCGGGCATCACCCTTGCCCAGCTGCGCGGCCCTGTCGCGGCGACCATTCCCGCTGAGGACCAATTGGCATGAGCGAAGAGATCGACATCCAGGACCGTGAGGCGCGCGAGGCCGCCGCCAAGGTCGCCGATTACGAGCATGGCTGGTCGGCCGATATCGACACCGAATTCGCGCCCAAGGGCCTCAGCGAAGACACCATCCGCTTCATCAGCGCCAAGAAGAACGAGCCCGAATGGATGCTCGAATGGCGCCTCAAGGCCTTCCGCCTGTGGCAGACCATGGAAGAGCCCGACTGGGCCAAGGTCGGCTATCCGCCGATCGACTATCAGGACGCCTATTACTACGCCGCGCCCAAGAAGAAGGCGACCATCGCCTCGCTTGACGAGCTCGATCCCGAGATCAAGGCCGTCTACGACAAGCTCGGCATTCCCGTGGCGGAGCAGGAAGTGCTCGCGGGCGTCGAGGGCGCGCGCAAGGTCGCGGTCGACGCGGTGTTCGATAGCGTCAGCGTCGCCACCACCTTTCGCGAGGAGCTGAAGCGCGCGGGCGTGATCTTCCTCTCGATCTCCGAGGCGATCCGCGAATATCCCGAGCTGGTCCAGAAGTGGCTGGGCCGCGTCGTGCCGGTGCGCGACAACTACTTCGCGGCCCTGAATTGCGCGGTCTTCTCCGACGGCACCTTCGTCTATGTGCCCGAGGGCGTGCGCTGCCCGATGGAGCTTTCGACCTATTTCCGCATCAATGCCGAAAACACCGGCCAGTTCGAACGCACGCTGATCATCGCCGACAAGGGCGCTTACGTCAGCTACCTCGAAGGCTGCACCGCCCCGATGCGCGACGAGAACCAGCTCCATGCGGCCGTGGTGGAACTGGTCGCGCTGGACGATGCCGAGATCAAGTATTCCACGGTGCAGAACTGGTATCCCGGCAATGCCGAGGGCAAGGGCGGCATCTACAACTTCGTCACCAAGCGCGCGCTGTGTCAGGGGGATCGCTCGAAGGTCTCGTGGACGCAGGTCGAAACCGGCAGCGCGGTGACGTGGAAATATCCCTCTTGCGTCCTCAACGGCGAGGATAGCGTGGGCGAGTTCTACTCGGTCGCGGTGACCAATAATTACCAGCAGGCCGACACCGGCACCAAGATGATCCACAACGGCAAGAACAGCCGTTCGACGATCATCTCCAAGGGCATTTCGGCGGGCAAGTCGAACAACACCTATCGCGGCCTCGTCCGCGTCGGCCCGACCGCGAGCGGCGTGCGCAACTTCACCCAGTGCGACAGCCTGCTTTTGGGCGATCAATGCGGCGCGCACACCGTGCCCTATATCGAGGTCAAGAACCCCAGCGCGCAGATCGAGCACGAGGCAACCACCAGCAAGATCAGCGACGAACAGCTGTTCTACGCGATGCAGCGCGGCCTCGGCGAAGAGGAGGCCGTGGCGCTGATCGTCAACGGCTTCGCCAAGGACGTGCTGAAAGAGCTGCCGATGGAGTTCGCGGTCGAAGCGCAGAAGCTGCTGGCGATCAGCCTTGAAGGTTCGGTTGGATGAACCTCAACCGCTACCCTCGTCATGCTGAACTCGTTTCAGCATCCATCCTGCCTCCAGCGCGGACAGCGCGAGCGGAGAAATGGACCCTGAAACAAGTTCAGGGTGACGAAGATCGTTCGCCTGAGGGGAGCGTGGTGTGATGGTCGGAACAGGCACCGCGATCATTATCGCTGTTGCGCTCTGGTTTGCGACAGGGTGGTATTTGAATGAGCGTTTAAAGCTTGTTCATGAAAAGCTTGATCGCGTTTTCGAAGCCTTCGATGGCCTCCGCGAATATCTCTATGAAATTGATCCTCAATTCGATGAGGAGAGAGAACTTCTGGACGGTCTTCACTCTGAAAAGCGTGAGAAAGCTTTCGATGGGATGCGTTTGATGGAGCTTGAGAAGGCCAAAAAGGAGGCAGGCCAGCGCACACTCAATTCGGGCTTCTTCGACGGCGGATTTCGCTCACCTAGGCAGGGGAAGTTTGAAGGATGACCACTCGAAAAACCCTTGCCCTCAAACCCGAGGCTGCCACCACCGAAGCCCCCGCGCTCAAGAAGAAGGGCCGCGGGTGGGAGATTTCGGACAAGCGGCTCGATGCCTTGCACGAACAGGCGCGCGAGTTGCGTCGCCATTCGACCGAGGCGCACAAGGCGCTCGCCGCGAAGTTCGCCGCTGCCGACATGGGCCGCTACACCTTCAAGCGCCACGCCGTGGTCGGCTCGGCGATCGTCGATTTCAACTGTCACAACCTCGGCCTTGCGCTGGCGATTGACGAGGAGGGGCAGAACGACACCCTCGCCAAGCGCCGCGACAAGAGCCTTGAGAGCGTCGGCATCAAGGTGATGCGGATCGCCGCGAAGGACATCCTCACCGACATCGACGCCGTGCTCAAGCAGCTCACCCAGATGATGCGCGAGCGGATCGAGGAACGCAAAGCCGCCGCCCGCGCGCACAAGGCGGCGAACCCCAGGCAGACCTATTCGCGCCCCAAGCCGCGCGGTGACGGGCCGCGCGATGGCGAACGCAAGCCCAGACCCCCTTCGTCTTCCCGGGCTTGACCCGGGACCCCGCTTTCTTCCCGCTCCACGGCAGCGGGACCCCGGATCAAATCCGGGGAGACGAGAAACGAGAGAACTGAATGATGCTCGAAATCACCAACCTCCACGCCTCGGTCGGCGACAAGCCGATCCTCAAGGGCCTGACCCTCTCGGTTCCGGCGGGCGAGGTGCACGCGATCATGGGCCCCAACGGCGCGGGCAAGTCGACGCTCACCAACGTGCTCGGCGGCAAGCCCGGTTACGAGGTGACGGCGGGCAGCGTGACCTTCCGGGGGCAGGACCTCCTGGCCCTCGAACCGCACGAGCGCGCGGCGGCGGGCCTGTTCCTCGGGTTCCAGTACCCCGTCGAGATCCCCGGCGTCTCCAACGTCCAGTTCCTGCGCGAGGCGCTGAATTCGCAGCGCAAGGCGCGTGGGGAAGAGCCGCTGTCGGGCGGCGAGTTCCTGAAGCTCGCCAAGGACAAGGCCGCGCTGCTCCGCATGGACATGGAAATGCTCAAGCGGCAGGTCAATGTCGGCTTCTCGGGCGGCGAGAAGAAGCGCGCCGAGATGGTGCAGATGGGCATTCTCGACCCGGCCTTCGCGGTGCTGGACGAGACAGATAGCGGCCTCGATATCGATGCGCTCAGGATCGTCGGCGCGGGGATCAACGCGATCATGCGCAGCCCCGACAAGGCGGTGCTGCTGATCACCCACTACCAGCGCCTGCTCGACGTGGTGAAGCCCGACAAGGTCAGCATCCTTGCTGGCGGCCGCATCGTCGAGACCGGCGGCCCGGAACTCGCCCTCCGGCTCGAGGCCGAGGGCTATGATGCGGTGATGGCGTGACGACAGCCACCCTCCCCACCCCAACCCTTCCGACAAGGCGCGACGAGGCGTGGCGCTATGCCGACATGGACGGCCTCGCGCGGCTTGGCGTCGACGCGCTTGACCAGTGGCAGGCGATTGATCTTGCCGCTGGCGAGAGCCTGACGCGCTGCCTCGTCGTCGGCAGCGATGCGCCCGAACTGCACCGCATCCGCCTGACGCTGGGCGAAGGCGCCCGGGCGGAGCTGTTCGTCACCAACGCAGGCGGTGATTACACCCGCGTCGAAGTGGAAGTGCGGCTCGCCAAGGGCGCGCATTTCGAGTTCGGTGGGGTCACCATTGGCGGTGCGGGCGTCACCCGCGAATTCGTGACGCAGGTCGTCCATGCCGAGCCCGAGGCGACCTCCAACCAGACCATCCGCGCGGTCCATTGGGCCGGGGCGACGGGCAACTTCCTCGGCGAGATCAAGGTCGCGCGCCATGCGCAGAAGACCGACGCCGCGCAGGACTTCAAGGGCCTGCTGTTGGAGGCGGGCGCGAGCGCCAATGCCGTCCCGCAGCTCGAAATCTTCGCCGACGACGTCAAATGCGCCCACGGTGCCACGGTGGGCGCGCTCGATGAAGCGGCGCGCTTCTACATGATGGCGCGCGGGCTCGATCCGGCGACCGCCCAGCGGCTGCTGGTGCAGGCCTTCATCGGCGATGCCTTCGTGGCGCTGGAGGACGAGGCTGAGCGCGAAACCCTGCTCGATGCCGCGCTGGCGGCGCTGGAGGGGGCCAAGCTGTGAGCGACCTCAGGGTGCCCCTCCACCAGACTGCGTCTGGTCCCCCTCCCCGTTGCGGGGAGGATAAGCGCGCCGACTTCCCCGGCATGGTCACGGCTGACGGCAAGCCGTGGCACTACCTCGACACCGCCGCCACCGCGCAGAAGCCCCGCGCCGTGATCGACGCCATGGCCCGCGCCATGGGCGCGGATTACGCGACCGTCCACCGCGGGGTCTATGCCCGCTCGGCGGAGATGACGCTCGCCTACGAGGCGGCGCGGCGCACCGTGGCGCGCTTCATCGGCGGGCATGAGGATGAACTGGTCTTCACCCGCGGCGCTACGGAAGCGATCAATCTCGTCGCGCAGACCTGGGGCCGGGCGAACCTCAAACCGGGGGACCGCATCCTGCTTTCGCAGGCCGAGCACCATTCGAACATTGTGCCGTGGCAGATGGTCGCCGGGGAGGTCGGTGCCCAAATCGACGTCTGTCCGCTGACGCATGATCATCAGATCGACCTCGACGCTGCCGAGGCGATGCTGACGGAGCGTCACAAGCTGGTCGCGCTGGGCCATGTCTCGAACGTCACCGGCGCGCTGCTGGATGCGCCCCGCGCTGCCGCGCTCGCGCACCGCGTGGGCGCGAAGCTGCTGCTCGACGGGTGCCAGTCTGCGCCGCATATGGGCGTGGATGTGACGTCGCTCGATTGCGACTTCTACGTCTTCTCCGCGCACAAGCTCTACGGGCCGACCGGGATCGGGGCGCTATGGGCGCGGGCGGAGCTGCTCGCCGACATGCCCCCCTATCAGGGCGGCGGGGCGATGATCGACCGGGTGACCTTCGCGCACACCACCTATGCCAGCGGGCCGCAGCGCTTCGAGGCCGGCACCCCGGCGATCACCGAAGCGATCGCCTTCGCCGCAGCGGTGGACTACGTTGCCGCCATCGGCCCCGAGCGTATCCACGCGCACGAGCAGGGCCTCGTCGCCCGCCTGCGCCGCGAACTCGGGGCGATGAACGACGTCACGCTGTTCGGCCCCGCCGACAGCGCGGGGATCGTCAGCTTCGCGCTCGACGACATCCATCCCCACGACCTCGGCACGATCCTCGACGAGAGCAATGTCGCGATCCGCGCCGGGCACCACTGCGCCCAGCCTTTGATGGACACCCTCGGCGTTCCCGCGACCGCCCGCGCCAGCTTCGGCCTCTATTCGACCGAGGCCGATATCGACGCATTGCTCGCCGGGATCGCCCGCACCCGCCGCATTTTTGGAAAAGGATGAGAGCGATGAACAGCTCAGCCGAAAAGCCCCCCCGCGCCCGCGTCGAAGACGCCATCGATACCGACACGCCCCGCACCCGCGACTATCTCGACGGTTTCCTCGCCGCCAAGCCTGCCGCCGATGCGGAAGGGGGTGAGGGCAGCGATTTGCAGGCCGACGTGATTGCAGCGCTGCGCGAGATCTTCGATCCGGAAATCCCGGTCAACATCTATGATCTTGGCCTGATCTATGGCGTCGAGGTGGACGAGAACCGCGACGCCACCGTCACCATGACGCTGACGACGCCGCATTGCCCCGTCGCCGAATCGATGCCGGGCGAGGTCGAACTGCGCGTGTCCAGCGTGCCGGGGATCCGCGATGCCGAGGTGAACCTCGTCTGGGATCCGCCCTGGGGCCCGCACAAAATGAGCGACGAGGCGCGGCTTGAGTTGGGGATGCTGTGACTCTGGCACCCGCCTTGACGGTCACGCTGGCGGACTACCGCTATGCCCGCGATGCGGCTGACGTCGTGGCGCTGCTCGATGCCTATGCGCGCGATCCGATGGGCGGGGGCGAACCGTTGCGCGACGACGTGAAGGCACGGCTCGCAAGCGATCTGGCGGGCAACCCGCAGGCCTTCTCTTTGCTAGCCCGGCTGGACGACCGCGCTGTTGGCCTCGCCAATTGCTTCATGGGCTATTCGACCTTCGCCGCCGCGCCGCTGGTCAATATCCACGATCTCGCGGTGCTGCCGGAGACACGCGGCAAGGGTGTCGGCAAGGCGCTGCTCGCCGCCATCGAGGCCGAGGCCTTGAAGCGCGGGGCCTGCAAGATCACATTGGAAGTGCTGAGCGGCAATCCGGCGCGGCACCTTTATGCGCGCGAAGGTTTTGGCGACTACCAGCTCGATCCCGACACCGGGCACGCGCTGTTCTGGCAGAAGAGGCTCAAATGACCGAGACGACCACCACCGCTCGCCCCGCCCCCAAGGCCGCCGTCACCCTGACGCCCAGCGCCGAGGCGCGTATCGCCGAGCTGATGAGCAAGGCCCCGGCGGACGCCATCGGCGTGAAGCTCTCCACCCCCCGCCGCGGTTGTTCGGGCCTCGCCTATTCGGTCGATTACGTCACCACCGAGGCGAAGTTCGACGAGAAGATCGCCACCCCCGGCGGCGTCTTCTACATCGACGGCGCTTCGGTGCTCTATCTGATTGGCAGCGTCATGGATTGGCGCGAGGACGATTTCACCGCCGGTTTCGTGTTCGAAAACCCCAACGCCAAGGGCGCCTGCGGCTGCGGCGAAAGTTTCATGGTGTGATCTGTGCCGGCCACGGTCACGCTCTCGACGACGCTGCAATGCACCCCTGACGCGGCCTGGGAAAGGGTGCGCACCTCGGCCCTGCTGATGCATGTCGCAGCGCCGCTGATCCGCTTCGTGCCCAAGGGCGGCGCGCCCTTCCCCGCGATTTGGGAACCGGGTGAATATCGCGCTTGGATGTGGCTGTTCGGCCTCCTGCCCATCGGCTGGCAGGCGGTGGTGATCAGCGAGCCGCCACCGGACGGCGCGACACGCTTCATCCGCGACAACGGCTTTGGCCCGCTCATTTCGCGCTGGGACCACTGGATCGCCATCGCCACGGGCGAAGATGGCACCACCCGCTATGTCGACCGGGTGGATATCGAGGCAGGCGCGCTGACCGGGCTGGTCGCGGCCTTCGCACGGGTGTTCTACGCCCACCGCCAGCGTCGCTGGCGCGCATTGGCACGCACGGGTTTTGCCGCGCTGAAAGCCTGAGCCGCGGTCAGTCGCGCTCGGCCAGGCGCGCGATCAGGCGGCTTTCGAGTTCATCGACCTCGCCGTCGGCCTTGACCATGTTGTCCAGCCATTCGGCTTCGAAATCGGTGACCTTTTCGCCGTCAGCAGCGATCGCAGCGTAGTCAGGTCCGGTCGGCTTCTTCTTGCCGAACACCTTGCCGAAATGGTTGGCGACCTTGGGCACCTCGCGCAGCGCGCGGCCCATGAAGCGGCCGACATTGGCCTCGTTGTCGGCAACGAAGGCCTCAAGCTCGCGGCGGCGCTCGTGGCTAAGCTGAGCGTGGGGCAGCATGAAACCCTCAAGGTAATTCGCGACGCCATCGACGAACAGGTTGTCCCACTCGGCTGCGTTTTCCTCGTGAAGGGTCGCATCCTTGAGGCGGAACAGCATCTCGGCATCGCAACGCGTCACGGTCGCGGGCCCGTGGCCACCGCTGGCGAAGATCGCACGCCGGATGATCCGGCACTCTGCGGAGGTGATGTGGGTGGCGGAGAGTTCGCCGCCACAGCGGGTCGGGCCGGTGCCGCTCAGCACAGCGCGCTCGACCTCGACAAGCACATAGTTCTTGAGCCGGTCGGGGGTGTTCTCGGCGCGTTCGAGGATGCGCACCAGCGTCTCGAGCTCGGCCATGCTCTCGACCTTGCCGTCGAGATCGACCTGCTCGATCAGCCACGCCGCCTCCTCGTCGGAGCATTGGAGGCGCGGCTCGGTGCCGTTGAGGACGAATTCGCCGATCGCCTCGACGAAGAAGTCGCACCATTCAGGGCTGCGGTCCCGGAGTGCGGCGTTAAGCGCGAACAGCGCCTCGGCCTCGGCGCGGGTGATGATCCCGTCGCCCCAACCCTCCCGGCGCAGCGCCAGCAGGCCCTCGGCGCTGAGGTGTCCTTCCGCGGCAGCGGCTTGCGCGATGGTGATGAACGGCGTGGTCATGCGGCGGTGCGTCCTCTGAGTGATGCCGCGCAGACATGCCACGAAGGCACTTAAGGCGCGGTTACCGCTTCTCGATTTCTCGGATGCACGCGCCCGGATCGGTCGTCGCACCGCCGCGCCGCAGCCGCGCCTCGACATGGGTGGCGGTGAGCGGGGCATCGATGGCGAGCGGGTAGAGGAAGATGTCGAGGACGCAGCCCCGCCCGGCAAACTGGAGCTTGCGCGCGTCACCCTCGGCGAGATCGAGGTGCGGCGCGCCGAAGCGGCGGATGAGGGCGGTGGCGGGAGCCCCGATCACTCCGGCGAGGCCTTGCGCCGGCATGACCTCGGGCACGACGACGATCCTGCTGCGCGGCGCGGCAGCGGAACGGGCCACGGCAGCAAGGGCCGGTCGGGCGGGCGACGGCGGTGGGCCTTGCCCTGCCACGCAGCCCGCCAGTGCTGCGGCCAGCAGCGGGTTAGCCATGCTTTTCGCGGGGATGGCGGACATGGCGATGGGATGCAAGGCAGGCCCTGCGGAGTCAACGCAGGGTCCTGCACCAGCACACAGAAGCTTGGCGCGGAGCGCGAAGGCGGCTAGGCGCGCCGCAACACCCATTCCAAGGAAGCCGCGCCCGTGCCCGAGACCACCCCGCCCCGCTACGACGTGATCGCGATCGGCAATGCCGTCGTCGATGTCATCGCCTCCTGCTCGGAGGAACTGATCGAGGAGCTCCAGCTCAATCGCGGCGGGATGACCCTGATCGACGAGGCGCGGGCAGACGCGCTCTATGAAGCCATGCCGCCGGCGCGCGAGGTATCGGGCGGCTCGGCGGCGAACACGCTGGCGGGGCTTGCGACCCTCGGCCTGCAATGCGCCTTCATCGGCCAAGTCGCCGACGACCAGCTCGGCAAGGTGTTCCGCCACGACATGCGCGCGACCGGAATCGATTTCGACACCCCCGGTCGGGACGGCGAGCCCGCCACCGGCCGCGTGCTGATCTTCGTCACTCCCGACGGCGAGCGCACCATGAACACCTTCCTCGGCGCGGGCCAGTTCCTCCCCGCCGCCGCGCTCGACGAGAACCTGATCGCATCGGCCGCGATCCTCTATCTCGAAGGCTACCTGTGGGATCCGGAAGAGCCGCGCCGCGCCATGCGCCGCGCCATAGAGGTCGCCCGCGAGGCCGGGCGCAAGATCGCCTTCACCGCCTCGGAAAGCTTCGTGATCGACCGCCACGGCGACGATTTCCGCAGCATGATCGAGGAAGGCATCATCGACATCCTGTTCGTCAACGAGAGCGAGCTGGCGACCCTGACCGGCGAGGCCGATTTCGAGGCAGGCCTCGCTGCGGTCGCGGGCAAGGTGCCGGTGCTGGTTGCGACCCGTTCGGAAAAGGGCGCGGTCGCCATCGCCCATGGCGAGCGTGCGGAAGTCGCCGCAGTGCCGGTCATCAAGGTGGTCGACACCACCGGCGCGGGCGACCAGTTCGCCGCCGGCTTCCTGTCGGGCTATGCCAAGGGCGAGGATCTCGCCCGCTGCCTCAAGCGCGGCGCGATCTGCGCCTCGGAAGTGATCTCTCACTACGGGCCCCGGCCCGAGGCGGACATGCTGAAGCTGATGGATGAGCGGTTGTAGAGGGGCATCAAGCGGACAAAGCGGACACTGTGTCCGCTTCGGCTTTCCAAGAATAGTGCCCTTTTATAAAAGGGTTAAGGGCGTTTTCGGCAAGCGGGCGGACAGGGTGACGGGGCCTTTATCGCGCGCCTGTGCGATGCGCGGGGCTGACAATGGGAAAGAGCGGCGCGCAGCCTAACCCACCGCCCCGCCCGTAGGAAAGCTCACCGATCAGGCACGTAGCCCGCATCCCGCAGCGTCACCATATAGGCCGCGATCTGGTCGATCTGCTTGGCGGTCAGGGTGAAGTCCATGTCCTCGGGATAGTTGTGCGCCTCTGCCAGCCAGTCGGCGAGGGACGTCTCGGACAGGCCGCGCCGGTTGGCGATGGCAGCAAAGCTGGGCGAGGCGGGGTTGGGCGAGAGGAACGGCGGCTCAACAGCATGGCACCCCCCGCAGGCCGCCTCGACGAAAGCGGGCGCACGGGTATCGGCCGAGGGCGAGGTGCTCTTGCCCACCATTGGCGGGGCATCCGCAGGCGCGGCGGTCTGGCAGGCGGCGAGCACGAGGCAAGCGAGCGGGGCGATCAGGGCGAGGCGGGGGAGATGATGGGTCATGGTGCCTTTGTCCTCTCCCCGAAGCCCCGCGTCCTTGATCGGGATCAAATTTGCGCTTTCGCCTCCCGCGCCACTTCGCGCCAGCCGATGTCCCGGCGGCAGAAGCCGGTGGGGAAGCTGATCGCGTCGACGGCGGCATAGGCGCGCTGCTGCGCCTCGGTGACGCTGGAGGCCATCGCGGTGACGTTGAGCACGCGCCCCCCGCTCGCCACCAGCGCGCCGTCCTTGAGCGCGGTGCCGGCGTGGAACACCTTCGCGCCCTCGGCCTCGGCGTCCCCCAGATCAATCGCGCCGCCCTTCTCGGGCGTGCCGGGATAGCCCTTTGCCGCCATCACCACGGTGAGCGCGGTCTCCTCGCGCAGGGCGATCTCCACCCCCTCCAGCGTGCCTTGCGCACAGGCGAGCAGGATCGGCACCAGATCGCTCTCCAGCCGCATCATCAGCACCTGGCATTCCGGGTCGCCGAAGCGGGCGTTGTATTCGATCAGCTTGGGGCCCTCGGCGGTCAGCATCAGCCCGGCGAAGAGCACGCCCTGATAGGGGTTCCCCTCCGCGCGCATGGTCCGCACCGTAGGTTCGATGATTGCGGCCATGACGCGGGCCTGCAATTCGGGGGTGAGCACCGGTGCGGGGGAATAGGCGCCCATGCCGCCGGTGTTGGGGCCGGTATCGCCGTCGCCCACCCGCTTGTGGTCCTGCGCCGAGCCGAAGGGGACAATCGCGGTGCCATCGGTGAGCGCGAAGAAGCTTGCTTCCTCGCCTTGCATGAACTCCTCGATCACCACCTGCGCGCCCGCGCCGCCGAAGCCGCCGCCGAACATGTCGGCGAGCGTCTCCTCGGCCTCGGCGAGGGTGGCGGCGATCACCACGCCCTTGCCTGCCGCGAGGCCATCGGCCTTGAGCACATAGGGCGCGGCGAAGCGGGCAAGGGCGGCGCGGGCTTCCTCCAGCGACGATGTGCGGACATAGCCCGCAGTCGGGATGCCCGCGCGGGCGCAGAGATCCTTGGTGAAGCCCTTGGAGCCTTCGAGCTGCGCGGCAGCCTGCGAAGGCCCGAACACCGGCACGCCTGCCGCCCGCAGCGAATCCGACAGCCCGTCCACCAGCGGTGCCTCGGGGCCGACGACGACGAGGCCGATCTGTTTCTCCGCACAGAAAGCGATCACCGCGGCGTGGTCGGTCGCCTCCAGCATCACCACCTCGGCCTCCTCGGCGATGCCGGGATTTCCGGGGGCGGCGTAGAGCTTTGTCAGGCTCGGGGATTGCGCGAGCTTCCACGCCAGCGCATGTTCGCGGCCTCCCGAACCCAGAAGCAGGATATTCATGGCGCCTCCGCCGACCAGTGATGACAGTGCCGGGCTGGTAGCGCGCACCGTAGCGGGCGACAACGCCCAGCCGCTCACCATCAGCGAGATATCCGCGCTGCTGAAGCGCACGGTCGAGGACCGCTTCGGCTTCGTGCGGCTGCGCGGCGAGCTCTCGGGGGTGAAGCGCGCGGCTTCGGGCCATTTCTACTGCGCTCTGAAAGACGAAGGCGCGGTGATCGACGGGGTGATGTGGAAGGGCAACGCTCAGCGCCTCAATTTCCGCGCGGAAGACGGGCTGGAGGTGATCGCCACCGGCAAGCTCACCACCTATCCGGGCCGTTCGAAATACCAGATCGTGATCGAGAGCCTCGAACTGGCGGGCGAGGGCGCGCTTCTGGCGCTGCTGGAGAAGACCCGCGCAAGGCTCGCCGCCGAGGGCCTGTTCGATGCAGGTCGCAAGCGCCGCCTGCCTTTCCTGCCGCAGGTCATCGGGGTGGTGACCTCGCCCACCGGCGCGGTGATCCGCGACATTCTCCACCGTCTTGCCGACCGCTTCCCCAGCCACGTCCTCGTCTGGCCGGTGCTGGTGCAGGGGCAGGGCGCGGCCGAGCAGGTCGCGGCCGCCGTGCGGGGGTTCTCCGCGCTCGAACCCGGCGGACCTGTCCCGCGTCCCGACGTGGTGATCGTCGCGCGCGGCGGGGGGTCGATCGAGGACCTGTGGAGCTTCAACGAGGAGGCGGTGGTCCGCGCCATCGCCGAATGCTCGATCCCGGTGATCAGCGCCGTGGGACACGAGACCGATACCACCCTCGCCGATTTCGCCGCCGACCGCCGCGCCCCCACGCCCACGGCTGCGGCCGAAATGGCGGTGCCGGTGCGGGCAGACCTCGCCTTTTCGCTGGCCGATCTCGCCACGCGCCAGCGCCGGGCGGTCTATCGCCCGGTCGAGTTGGGGCGCGAGCGGCTGGCGGCCCGTGCCCGGCTGCTGCCCAGGCCCGAAAACCTGCTCCAGCCCCAGGCGCAGCGGCTCGATGAGATCGCGGACCGGCTGCGGCGGGCGCTGGGCGACCGCTCGGCGAAGGGCCGGGAGCGACTCGCGGGAGTGGCGGCCCGCCTTGCGCCCAGTCTCCTTTCGCGTTCGGCAATCGAAGCGCAGCGACGGCTCGAGGCGGCCCGGCTCACACCCGCGCTGGTCGAGCGCCCTCTGCAAAACGGCGGCGATCGCCTTGCGGGACTGGTGCGGGTAATGAGCCAGCTCCACCCGGAAAAGCCGCTGGAACGCGGCTATGCGATCGTTCGCGATAGGGCAGGCAAGGCGCTCACCCACCGCGCCGAGGCGGCTGGCGAGACCCTGCTGTCACTGCAATTCCGCGACGGCACGCTGGGTGTCGTGCCGGCCGGTGGCACACCTCCTCCTCAGCCGCCGCCCGCCGCGCCGCGCAGGCGCACAGCCACCCCGCCAACCCAAGATGATTTGTTCGGCTAGCCGCAAGCTGCTATCGAGCGTCCCATGCTGATGACCCCGTCCGACAAGGCCGCCAAGCTCTACTACGGCCCCTCCAGCTTCCGTGTGCTGCGCCCAGGGAGCCATGTGCTCTGCGCCGTCACTGGCGAGGCGATCCCCCTGCCCGAACTGCGCTACTGGAGCGCCGAGCGGCAGGAGGCCTATGCCTCGCCCGAGATCGCGACCCGCCGCCTGCTCGGTCTTGCCTGACCTTTGCCATCGATGAGGCGCGCGGCCTTTCGCACGCGGCGCTTTCGTCACGTGCGGGCACTGCGGCTGGTCCTGCTGGCGATCGTCGCGCTCGGCCTTGCGCCGGGCACCTTCGTGAGGGCCCCGAACCAGAACCGCACCGATCCGGCAGAGGTGCAGGTGACGCCGCGCCCTGAACGTCAGGGAATTACAGGTAGCCTTCCGGTCGAGGGGGTCTGGGAACTGACCTCGGATCATGCCGGGTTCGGCGGGTTCTCTGCCCTGGTGAAGGGCGAGGGGCCATCCCTGATCGCCGGGACTGACCGGGGGCTCCTGCTTGATCTGGACCTGGCCGGTGGCGCCCCGCGCGCGGTCCCGGGCAGCTTCCGTTTCGTCGGGATCGGCACGGCCGGGCGCAGGGAATTTGTCGATCTCGAATCGCTGGCGCGCGATCCGGAGACGGGCACATTATGGGCCGGGTTCGAATCCCAAAATCTGGTGGTGCGATTCCCCCGCAGCGGCGGGCGCAGCATCCTTGCTCCGCCCGCGATGGCCGGGTGGGGGGTGAACAGCGGACCCGAGACGATGGAGCGGCTGGCCGACGGGCGGTTCCTCGTCGTCGCAGAGGGCTACGCGGGCAGCGACCGGACTGTGCATGACGCGCTGCTGTTTCCCGGCGACCCGGTGCTGGGCGAAAAGCCGCTGGCCTTCCGCTTCATCGGGCCGCCCAATTTCGAGCCGGTCGATGCGGCCGAACTGCCTGACGGTCGGGTGCTCGTCCTGCTGAGGGTGGTCGACTTCCGTTTTCCCGCCGTGTTCAACGCGGGCATCGCGATCGGCGATCCCCGCCAGATCCGGGCGGGAGCACCCTGGAAGGTGCGCATGATCGCGCATCTGCAAAAGGGGATCTTCGCCGAGAACTTCGAGGGGATCGCCTATGTCCCGTCTCCCGCCGATCCGCAGCGGGGAAGCATCTGGCTGATCGCCGACGACAACTTCTCGGTCTTCCAGCGCACTCTGCTGGTGCGCATGGGCTGGGACGGTGCGGCGGTGCCATAACGAAAAAGCGCCCGGAAACCCGGACGCTTTTCGAATCGCTCAGGCCCCGAGGGGCAAGGGGAAATCAGGCTGCGGCCTGCGCCTTGACCAGCTCGCGCTTCACCTTGAGCGCATTGGCCGAAAGCTTGTCGTCGCTGGTCTTGAGCAGCCAGGCATCGAGGCCGCCATTGTGCTCGACCGAGCGCAGCCCGTGGGTCGAGACGCGGAACTTGAAGCTGCGTTCCAGCTTTTCGCTCATCAGCGTGACGTTCTGCAGGTTGGGCAGAAACACGCGCTTGGTCTTGTTGTTGGCGTGGCTCACGTTGTGGCCGACCTGGCGGCCCTTGCCGGTCAGTTCGCAGATGCGCGACATGGTGTGTCTCTTCTCGTAAAAACGGGCCCAAGCTCCGGCCCAGGCAAGGAAAGCGGCGCGCATAACGGGGCAGACCCGAATCGTCAAGCAAGTTGCGCGGTGGGTCGGCCCCGGCTAGCCCGGCGGGCGATGACCCGTTGGAACCTCCCTCAGCCGATGCAACGCGCGCTCGCCGCAGCGCGGGCGGCGGCCTGTGCGGGGGAAGTGCCGATCGGGGCGGTGATCGTCAAGGACGGCCAGATCATCGCCGAGGCGCACAACACCCCCCGGATCGACCACGATCCCACCGCCCATGCCGAGATCCGCGCCATCCGCGCAGCTGCAAAAGCTCTTCAGGATGAACGTCTTACCGGCTGCGAACTATGGGTCACGCTCGAGCCTTGCGCGATGTGCGCGGGGGCCATTGCCCATGCCCGGATCGCGCGGCTCTACTACGCGGCGAGCGATCCCAAGGGCGGCGCGGTCGAGCATGGGGCGCGGGTGTTCGACCAGCCCCAGTGCCTCCACCGCCCCGAGGTCTACAGCGGCATCGGCGAGGCCGAGGCGGCCGCCTTGCTGCGGGATTTCTTCCGCGACCGCCGCTGAGGCGATGTCTCACGTGAAACACGCTCTGCAGGCGGGGCCTGGAGGGGGTCTGGAGGGGGTCTGGGGCGCGCTGGCAGGGGTCTGGAGCGCCGCGAAACCCAGCTGCACCCCGGCGAGGAACGCCTTAATCGAACGCCGCCTCCGCGCCGCCGCGATTGGCGAACCAGCGGTTGCTCGCGGGCGTGAACAGCAAGACCACCGCCAGCAGCCCCAGCACCAGCGAGGCCAGCCACGCCGCGTCGATCGCACCGCCCCCCGCGACCAGACGGATGGCGTCCGGCAGGTTCACCAGCTTTGCCACCCCGAGCACCGTCACCATCCAGCGCGCAAAGCGCACCGCCGACAGCCACACCATCGCGACCGGAATGAGCGCGATCGACAATCGCGCGCTCAGCGTCACGATCGCCGCGTCGCGGGTCCAGACGATCTGCGGCACATATTGGCCCATATGGTTCTGGAACGCGGGAAGATCGCCCATTCCGTCGGCAAAGGCGACCAGCGCGGCGATCAGGAAGGCGGCCGCAAACAGGGTGATGTTGGCCGGACGCCGCCGGGAAAGCGGGATCATAGAGGCGTGAAATCCAGCCCGATATCGGCGGCGGGCGCGCTCTGGGTGAGGCGCCCGACCGAGATATAATCGACCCCGCTCGCCGCCTTCGCCGCGATGGTATCGAGGTTCACCCCCCCGCTCGCCTCGGTCGGCACGCGCCCGGCGACGATTGCGACGGCCTCGGCGAGCGTGGCCGGGTCCATGTTGTCGAGCAGCAGATGGTGCGCGCCTGCCGCCAGCGCGGGCTCGATCTGGTCGAGCCGGTCGACCTCGCAGATGATCCGCGCCACCCCCGCCTCGCGCGCCCGGCGCACCGCTTCGCCGACGCTTCCGGCGACCGCGACGTGATTGTCCTTGATCATCGCCGCATCCCACAGCCCCATGCGGTGGTTCTGCGCCCCGCCCTGCCGGGTGGCGTATTTTTCGAGGAAGCGCAGGCCGGGGATGGTCTTGCGGGTATCGAGCAGGGTGCAGGCCGGGTTCCCGCCCGGGCCCCGCATCGCGGTGACATAGGCCTGCGTCAGCGTGGCGATGCCCGAGAGGTGCTGGACAATGTTGAGCGCGCTGCGCTCGGCCGTCAGCAGCGCCCGCGCCAGCCCCTCGATGCGCATCAGATCGGTTCCGGCGGGCACCTTGTCGCCATCATGCACCAAGGTTTCGATGGTGCAGCCCGGATCGAGATGGCGGAAGAAAGCCTCGGCCAGCGGGAGCCCGGCCACGGTGATCGCGTCACGGCTGTCCATCACCCCCGCAAAGCGCGCGCCGGCCGGGATGACGCTTTCCGAGGTGACGTCATGCCCGCCGCCGGGAAGGCCCTCGCCAAGGTCTTCGGCGAGGGTTTCGCGGATGAATTTGGCGAGGTCGAAGCCGGGAAGGGTGAAGGTCATGCGCCTTCCCTAGCCCTTGAAGCGGAGCTTAGTCGAGTGCGATGCTCACCCTCCGTCTCCTCGCCTCCCCGGGTCAAGCCCGGGCAGGCGCATTGGTCTTTAGTGGACGAACCTTGCCACCACATCCCGGTAGCTGCGGCTCACCTTCACCTCGGCGCCGCTCTCCAGGACCAGAAAGCATTCGCCATTGGTGTGCGGCTTCACCTGCCGCACCAGATCGAGATTGACGATGGTCGAGCGGTGGACGCGCTGGAACTTCCTCGGGTCCAAGCGGCGTTCGAGATCCTTCATCGTCTCGCGCAGCACCAGCGAATTGTCGCCGGTGGAGATGATCATGTAATCGCCCGCTGCCTCGATATGCTCGATGGTGTCGACCTCGACGCGGAAGATCTGGCCGCGGTCCTTGACGTTGATGAGCTTCTCGAAACGTCCCTCGCTCTCGGCTGCGGGAGCGGCGGTATCGACGAAGTCCGCCGCGCGTTCGGGCGCGACCTCGGCCAGCACGTCGAGCAATTGCCCGGCATCCTCGGCCGATTTCTTCTCGGCAAGCCGCTGGCGCACGCGCTCGATCGTGTCGGCGAGCTTCTGTTCGTCGACCGGCTTCATCAGGTAATTGACGGCATTGGCCTCGAAAGCGCGGATCGCGTGTTCCTCGTAGGCGGTGACGAAGACGAACAGCGGCGGTTCGATCTCCATCACGCCCTTGACCACGGAAAAGCCGTCGAAGCCGGGCATCTGGATATCGAGAAAGACGAGGTCGGGCTTCTCGGTCTTGATCTTGCGGATCGCCTCGCGGCCGTTGGCGCAGGTGTCGATAATCTCGACGTCCTCGAAGGCCTGGAGCCGCAGCTGGAGGCCCTGGATGGCGAGCTTCTCGTCGTCGACAAGGATGGTTCTGATGGTCATGCGGGGGTTCCGATGGTTCGTTGCGGGGGGTTGAGCGGGATGATGTTGGCGCTCCCGCCCGTCGCAGTCCCGATGGCTGCCGAGGCGGTCGCTGCCCCTTCCTGGGCACTTGCGGCCCGAGTGAAGGGGATCTCGATCAAAACGGTGAAGCCGCCCCCAGCTTCGGATCGTGTTTCGAAAAGGTGGCTTTCTCCATAGGCCTGCTTCAGGCGATTACGTATGTTAGCAAGCCCGACGCCGGTGGAGACCGGGTGGCCGGGGGCCGGATCGGCGCTTTGCGTCAGGTAGTGCGGCAGATCGTCGGCTCCCGGCCCCGTATCCTCGACCGTCAGACGCAGGCGATCGCCGATCACCCGCGCGGTCAGCGAGATCTGCGCGCCTTCCTCCTGCGGGCTGACGGCATATTTGATCGCATTTTCGACCAGCGGCTGGAGCAGCATGGCGGGGAGCTGCGCATCCTTCGCGGCGTCCTCGATCTCGATCTGGGTCCGCAGCCGCTCCTCGAAGCGCATCCGTTCGATGTCGAGATAGAGCTGCAAGGTCTCGATTTCCTGCGCCAGTGTCACCTGGCTGCCCGGCTCGGCGATCAGGGTGTGCCTGAGGAAGCCCGACAGGCGGGTGAGCATCGCATTGGCGGACTCGGTCTGCTTGAGCAGCACCAGAGTGGAGATCGAGTTCAGGGTGTTGAACAGGAAGTGCGGGTTGAGCTGGTAGCGCAGCATCGCGAGCTGCGCGGCGGTGGCCTGCGCCTCGAGCCGTTCGAGCCGGTCGGCCTGCCGTTCGATGGTGAGAAAGAAGTTGATCGCATAGTACAGCGCGCTCCACCCGCCCAGCATCGCCAGCGGCAGCGGGATGAGGCCGATCAGGCGCTGCGCGAAGGTCGTCTCGCGGCTGCCGGCGTAATAGACGCCCTGCACCCAGGCATCGATCGAGGCATGGAGCAGCACCGCCAGCATCAGCACCACCGCGGTCAGCCCCCAGGTGACGAGCGGCTGCTGCTCGATGAGCTTCCTGTAGATCACCGAAAGGATGAGGCTGATCGAAAAGCCGGTGATGGTGGTGACGAGGATCAGCGCCAGCAGGTCGAGCGGCTGCTGGTTGGCAAGGGCCGAGACGCCGCGCAGCAGGAAGGCCGCGCCCCAGCCAGCCAGCTGGAGGTTCCAGAACGCCCGGTTCTTGCTCGCAAAGAACGGCGCTGCCTGGATCTGGAGCACTGCCATGATGGACGGGTCTAACGCATTTCGTCGCAGACGGCACCGGAAAATGCCGCGCTGGCCGCTACGGGGCCACGGCTCGGCGCAGGGATCGGCCGCGCGGCTTGCGCAGGACACCGCCGGACGGATCGATCTCGCGGCGGAAATGCCTGCGCCAGTCGGCCTTGCCCTCGCTTGCCATCAGGGCCTTTACCTGCGCGACCTCGGCGGCGATGCCTTTGGCGCGCTCGTCCCATCCGTCATGGCTGAGGCGCAGGCGAAGGCCGGCATCGTGCTTCGATCCCCAGCGGGTCATGAAGGTCACCGCAGCCTCGGGATCGTAGCCGGCATTGGCGAGCAGCCAGGGGATGATCCGGTCGGCCTCGCGCTCGATATGGCGCACGTTGCGGTCCGAGCGCCCGTTGCGGTCGAGCCAGGCATCGTGGCCCAGGACATTGTGGCCCAGCTCGTGGCCGAGAACGGCAGCGAAGACGTCCTCCTCGGGGTAGCGGAAAGCCGGGAAGTCGATCCCGATCACCACGCGTGCGCCGTCGGCGACAGCCTTGCTGCCATCGCCCATCAGCTCGAAGCGGGTGGCGCAGACCGGGACCGGCGTGACGCGGGCGATGGCGCCGTCAGCGAAAGTCACCGCAATCCCGCCGCGCTCGGCAAGGGTGGCATCGACATGGTCATGCGCGCGAACCAGCCGCGTCCAGTCCATCGCCTCGCGGGCGGGGACGCTGTGGGGATCGAACTGTTCGAGCAACACCACCTCGCGGTTGCGGGTGAATGCGCCCGACAGCGCCGCCGGAGAGCCGCGCGCGGCGGTCTGCACCGCGAAATCGCCCTTGAAGCCAAGCGCGCGGCGGGCGATGCCGGGGGCGCTATAGCTCGCCATGTCCTGCAATTGCAGGCCGATCGCCGGGATCACCCTGGGGCAGAAGGCGGCATTGCCCCGGGCGAGGGTCCAGCCCACGTCCTGAAGCCGCTGGTCGGCGTCCTGGTAGCGCCCGATCGCGGCGCGCTCGGCGGCATGGTCGATCGGCGGCGACGGCGGCGGCGTGCTGGCATGAAGCGGCGCGGCGACAAGCAGCAGCGCCGCAAGGGCCCGCATCAGCTCTGCGCGCCCGCTTCGGCGACGGCTGCCTTGAGCCGTTCGTAGCCGACCGCCCCGCCGAAGGGCTTCTTGCCCGCGATCCATGCCGGCGTGCCGGTGAAGCCGAGCGCGCGGGCGTGATCGAGGTTGCGCGCGATCTCGCCCGAGACCGCCTCCGAGGCCGCATCGCGCTGCGCCCGCGCCATGTCGAGCCCCGCCGCCCGCGCCGCAGCCTCGACATCGCGGGTTGCGAACATGGCATCGTGGAAGGCCGCGTACTTGCCCTGCAGGCCCGCTGCGAGCGCCATGCGCGAGGCGACGTCCGAGCCCTCGAAGATCGGCCATTCGCGGATCACCACCTTGAGATCCGGATCCTCGGCGATCATCCGGTTCAGATCCTTGAGGCTCGCCGCGCAATAGGGGCAGTTGTAATCGGTGAACTCGACCAGCACTGTCTTGCCCTGCGGATTGCCGAGCACCACGCCGGGGAAGGGCTCGAACACCGCGCTGCCCATCTGCGCGAGGCGCTTGGCGGCTTCCTGCTCCTCGTAGGCCTGGGCCATCTGCGGCAGCAGATCGGGATTATCGAGCATGAAGCTGCGGGTGCGGTTGTCGGCCAGCCCCGAATAGGACCAGATCGCCGCCCCGAGGAAGCCGAAGGTCAGCGCCAGCAACGCCGTCAGCAGCGAATGGCGCAAGGTGGAATTCGGTTGCGAGGACATGGCGCGCTTTCTGTGAGGATGATCCGGAAGGCTGGCTAGCGCTTCTTCCTCACCCGTTCCAGTTCCGCGCGCGCTTCGAGCGCGACGTCCTGCGCGCGGATCCAGTCGGGCGAACCATAGGGCAGCCCCGCCTCGGCGGCCTGCGCGTTCTGGAGCGCCTGGGGGTAGAGCCGGTTCATCACCTGCTGTTCGGCGCTGGCCAGGCGCGCGCGCGGCATGTCGCCGCGGGCCTCGTAGACCACCCCGAGCTGATACCACGCAAAGGGGTTGTAGCGATCGCGCTGCACCGAGGCGCGCAGGACGTTTTCAGCCTCGGGGAAATTGGCCGGATCCTCGGTCGCGATCAGCGCATGGCCGAGCATTCCGGCGATCAGCGGATGGGCCAGCGTCAGCTCGACCGCGCGGCGCAGCGGCACCAGCGCGTCCCTCGGCCGCCCGGATTCGAGCAGCACCTGCCCCTTCAATTCAAGGAACCACGGATTGTCCGGCTCGGCCGCAAGCAGCGCGTCGGTCTCCGCGAGCGCGAGATCGACCCGCGCGTCCTTGTGATAGGCATAGGCGCGGGCATAATGCGCGGGGATGCTCTTGTCCCTGAGCGGGAAGGCATTGAGCGTCCGGCGCGGCTCGGAGAGATAGCCCGACAGCTTCGCCTTGGCCCGCACGAACCGCTCCTGAAGACCCGCATCGGGCACGGCGTCCCACGAGGGGGAATCATCGAGCAACCCGCGCAGCACCTGGATCCGGTCGCCGGTCAGCGGGTGGGTGCGCGAATAGGCGGCCTCGTCGGCCTGGCTGTAGCCCGAACGGATCTCGTTGCCGCGCAGCTTCTCGAAGAAGGCGATCATGCCCTTCCCGCTGATCCCCGCCCCCGAAAGATAGCGCACCCCGGCAAGATCGGTGGCGGCTTCCTGATCGCGGTTGAAGGACAGGAAGCTGCCCATCGCGGCCTGCTGTCCGGCAGCAATCACCCCCATCCCCGCCTCGCCCGCCCCGGCCAGCACCGCGCCCACGCCGAGCAGCAGGGAGAGAATCGAGATGCCGTTGGCTGCCTTGATCCGCTCGTCGAACCGCACCGCGTGGCCGGCGGTGATGTGACCAAGCTCGTGGGCGAGAACGCCCTGCACCTCGTTGGCGCTGGTGGCGGCCTCGATCAGGCCGGTATGGACATAGATCACCTGCCCGCCGGCGACGAAAGCATTGATCGAGGGGTCGTTGATCAGCACCACCTCGACATTGCCCGGCTCGAGCTCGCTCGCCTCGACCAGCGGGGCCAGCATGTCCTTCAGGAGCTGCTCGGTCTCGGCGTCGCGCAGCATGGATTGCGCCGCGACCGGCTTGGCCGCCACGGCAAGGCTGGCGAGCAGGGCAAGGAGATAGGCCAGAAAAAGGGAGCGACCGCGCATTGCGGCGCGATCCTACTGCGATCCCGCCTGAACGCAATCTTAAGCGGGAGCTTTGGATCGCGCTTGTGCGCGATGCAGGCCCCCTACCCTACGACCTTCCTTGCCGCGCGCTCGAGCAGGACAATGTCCTCGGGCACTTCGGCGACGATCTGGGCGCAGCCGATCTCGTCGCGGCGCACCAGCGCCAGCGCGAATTCGGGGCCGGCCCCGTCGAGCTCGTCGAGCGTCAGCGCCTCCAGCGCGCGCAGCGCCTTGGCGAGCGCCTCGCGCACCGACACCGCGTCCTCGACAGGCTTGTCCTGTCCTCCGCGGCGCAGCTCGCGCTCGGCCCTGACGATCGCCTTCACCCCGCCCACGGTCCGGGAGAGGAAACCCGCGAGGCTCCCGCATGCGAGCCCGAGGCGGTGGGCATGGGTCAGCACCGCGGCATATTCGGTGAGGCGCGTCTTGTCGTAGTCCGGCCCGAAGACGAGCTTGACCACCGGCGTCATCGGCGCGCGTTCCTGCACCACGAGCCCGGCATCGGCGATCAGTGCGGCATATTCCTCGGGCGCGGCCTGTGCGGCGAGCGAGAAATCATAGGCGCGGCTGACGGCGGCATAGAGCGCCGAGCGGCTGCGATCCTCGGTGCTGTCGGCCGCCCGGGCGAGGTCGCGCGCGGCGGCAAGCCAATCATGGAGCGCGCCGGTTTGGGCCGGATCACCGGCAAGGCCCTGCGGCCCTTCGCCGGTCCCTTCGGCATCGCGAGCGGTGCCATCCATGCCGGGATCACGGGTCTCGCGAGCGAGGTCTCCGGCCACCAGCGCCGGATCGGAGACGCCAGCGGACACGGGCGCATCCTCTGGCATACCAAGGTCCGCGAGGGGCGTTGCGGGAAAGGCGGGCAAGCTGAGGGGTTCGAAGCCGCTTTCGCCATCCGCCCCCTCGTCCGTCCCCCGGGCCGATGCGAATTCCGGCGCGAAACCGGGCGTGTATTCCACCGGCACCGGCGCGGGCGCAGGCGCAGGGGGAGCATAGTCCACCGGCACCGCCAGGCGGTTGAGCGCGGTCAGGTCGATCGCCTTCTTGAACGGTGTCTCGATATAGTCGGCAAGGCTGGCGAAGTTGTAACCGGCGCTTTCATCCTCGACCTCCTCCTCGTACTCATCCTCGTCGAGGTCGAAGGCGCTGAAGTCGGGGAACGCGCCGTCCTCGTCGTCCTCGTCGGCTGCCGCCGCGCCGTAGCCGGCATCCATGGCATAGCGGTCCGCAAGGCTGGCAAATCGCGGCGCCGGGTGCGGCGCGGGGGCCGGTGCCGGCGCGGGGGCCTGTTCGCCAGCCGCTTCGGCGGCCAGCTCCAGCGCGCCATCCAGTTCGAGCGCCTGATCGATCTCGAGCAGCAGCTCGTCAGCGGTGAGCTGATCGGCCATCTCCTTCCAGTTGATGACGCCGTAGATGTAGTCGATCGTCCGGTCGTCGCTCGAATAGGGCAGCAGAATGCCGCGATAGAGCAGCGCGAGGCCCGCGTGATTGACGAACTCGGCCTCGAACCCGATCGGCGCCTGGTGGGCGAGGATCTGCATGTAATGGTCGGTGATGCGGCTCAGAAGCGAGCGGGATGGCACGTCCGACAGGCGGTCGATGATGCCGACCGCGCCGCATTCCACGCCCAGCTTGTCGCCGAGAAAGCGCACTGCCGGATTGCCGGGCCCTTCGGTGAAGTCGAGGAGCACCGAATGGGGGCCGAATTCGGCGATGTCGGCCGGATCGAGATCGGTAATGTTGGGGAACTCCCTGTCGCCCGCAAGGCCCGCCCAGTGGTTGTAGGCGCGCACCTGCATCCGGCGCGCGGCGCTCCCGATCAGTTCGGGCGGCACATCGTGGAACTGCGGCGAATCCGCAGCCTCATCCTCGAATGCGTCCCAGGCCCGGTCCGCCTGTCCATCGGGATCAAATGTGCCGCGCAGAGTATCCATCGCCGTATGTTCCGCCCTGTGGTGAACGAGTGTCGGCCCGTTCTGGCGGTGCGTGGTAAACATCCCGTTAAGTGACGGGAGAAATGTTGGAATCCGGGCCCGGGCTGGTGCTGGCCTAGAGGAAATACCGCATCCTGATCGTGAGCCGGCTGGTGCCTTCGCCGAGGGCGAGGACCGCGTCGGTGAACCGGGGCGGGGCCATCTTCACCGGCGCATCGCGCGAGAAGCCGTAGCCTTCCTTGGGCATCATCCCCATCGCGCGGTCGGCCTTGCCGTTGTCGTTCTCGTCATGCAGCAGCGCGATCGCATACTGCCCCGGCTTCACGCCGGTGAAGCGGATCTCGACCTTGCCGCTGGCGGGCACCACGGTGCGGAAGGCGGACGGGTCCTTGATGCATTTGGGGAAGATGTCGGCGCGGGTGGTCATGCAGGCGCGCACCACGCCCTTGTTCGACCGCAGGTCGGTGACGGTGATCACCACCTCGCCCGCCTGCGCCGGGGCCGCGGCAGCAAGCGAGGCGGCGAGCCCCGCACAGAGAAGGCCGGGCGCCCTCATTCCGCCGGCACCGGCGCTTGCGCCCCGTGCCCCGCCTCGGCCACGATCCGCGCCGAAAGACCCCTGTCGGTGCCGCACAGACGATCCCAGAAGCGGAAATAGAGCCCGTAATTGCATCTGTATTCCTCGTGATGACGCTCGTGATGGCTGGCGGTTATCAGCCATTGTCCCAACGGCGAGTGAACGATCCGGCGCGGGAACATCTCCCAGCCCATGTGATTGGTGACGCCCATCACCGTGGCGATGGTCAGCACCAGGCCGAGCGTGGCGATGTGGATCGGCACCAGGAACACGAGGGCCGGCACCACCACCGCCCCGGTCAGCGCCTCGAGCGGGTGGAAGCTCATCGCCGTCCACGCCGTCGGCGGGCGGCTTTCGTGGTGGACCGCGTGCGCGATCCGGAACCACCTCGGGCGGTGCATCCAGCGGTGGCTCCAGTAGAAGCAGGTGTCCTGCACGAAGAGGTAGAGCAGCACGCTCACCGGATGCCACCACAGCGGCAAGCTGGCCCAGTCGGCGGTCAGCAGCGTCCAGTCTTGGCGGCGCCAGCCCCACAGGACGATGCCCGCCGGCGCGCCATAGACCACCGCCGAGAGCAGCGACCAGCGCACCTCGCGCCCGATCTGCCGCGCGCGTCCGGCATAGAGGCCCGGGCGCACCCGCGCGGTGATGAGCGCGAACAGTCCACTGGTCAGCACATAGCGCAGCGCCACGATCACGGTGACGGCAAGGCCGGCGATCAGCAGCGCCAGCGGCAGGGGCGTGTCGGCAGGGATCATCGCTGCCCCAACCTATGCCCCAATTCCCGGGCGGGCGACAGGGCTAAGTCAGGTCAGCGCGTCGAGCGCGGTGGCCAACGGGTCGATCAGCGCCATGTGCCGCCGCATCGCCATCCGGGCAAGGTGCTCGACCTGGGTCTTGCGGCGGGCTGGGGCGAGCGGCTGCAGAGCGGCCGGGCGCAGGATCTCGGCATCATACCCGTCGGCGACGATCACGCCGCAGGTTTGCGGGCGATAGGCCTCGGTCTCGAGCGGCGTGCGGTCGAGCCCCGGGGGCAGGCCCCAGTAGAAGCGGTCGCAGAAATCGAGATAGTCGGGCCACTTGGCATCGCCGAGCAGATCCGCGCGCGCGACCTTGATCTCGACGATCACGATCAGCCCCTTGGCATCGATCCCCATGAGATCAGCGCGGCGGCCGTTCCGGAGCGGCACCTCGGCCAGGCACCAGATGTCGTTGCGCGCGAACAATCGCCCGATGCCGCGCGCGACATCGACAGCGGCGAGGGCCTGCGAATCGGGAAGGGGAAGCGCGCTGCCGGACATGGGCCCGCGTTGGAACGGAAAGAGAACGCAGTCAAGGCTGCGCGCGGTCAGGCGGGCTCGGTTGCGAGCACCGCGACCATGGCCGCCCGCGCCGCGTGGAACTCGCGCCACAGCACCAGCGCGGGCGCGGCAGGATCCTGCCCGCGCCGCGACAGCGTTCCGAGGGCCGAGAGCCCGAAGTCGAGCATTGCGCCGCAATCCTCGACAGCCTGCGCCACCAGGGCGCGTTGCCACGGCTCCGCCCGGGCGATCGCCGCACCCAGCTCCTCGCCGGCCTCGGGGCGTTCGGGGGCGAGCTGCGCCATCTGCGCCAGCGTCGCCGCCTTGCCATGGAGCGTCCGCAGCGCCTCCGCCAGCGCCACGGGCGAGGGGCCGCCGGCCGAGCCTTGCGGAGCTTGCGAGAGAATCAGTTCGGGCGGAATCGTGGCCATGGGGAGAGGCTATGGCTGCATAGTTTCCGAATAGTTAAGTCCGCGCGCGAGCCGCCGTCGGCTGGCAGGCGGGGCAGCGATGGGCGCACAATTGTCTGGCGCCCACCCCAGCCTCTTGCTAAGCGCCGCCCCGCAGGCGACAATGCGTGCGACCGCATGGCACCATGCACCCGTAGCTCAGCTGGATAGAGTGCTGCCCTCCGAAGGCAGAGGTCACAGGTTCGAATCCTGTCGGGTGCGCCAAAATCTCCCTACAAAAACAACGATATGTGAGTTTAACAAAAACTCATTCCGTCCGATTTTGTCCATTTTTGCCATTGACAAAACGTTGACAAAAAGCGGTGTTCAAAACCATCCCTCTGATATACCTGATGAAGGTGTCTTGGAGACCTTTGGATGTCCAAATACGCCGAACAGGTTGATGTCAGAGGCGATGGTCGGGTCGTCATCTACAAACGTGCCGACCTGAAGAACCCCAAGTGGCAGGTACGAATCCGAGTTCCCAACGCCACGGGATACAAGATCGTCAGTGCCAAGACTGAGGATCAGCGAGAGGCGGAGCGGTTCGCCCTCGACCTCTACGAAGACCTCTACCTCCACGTAAAATCAGGCGGGTCGATCCAGTCTCGGACCTTCAAGCAGGTCTTCGAGGAATGGAAGAAGCACGTCGCCACAATGGGTCATACTCGCCAAGGTGGATCGTGGGGTGCAACCATCGATCGGGTCGAGACCTATGCGGTCAAGTTCTTCGGGCAGATGAAGATCGACACCATCGGTCCCAAGGAGTTCGCCGACTTCTGGGTTTGGAGGAAGTCGAACTACAATCGGTCTCGCCCGTCCAACGGGACACTGCGCCGTGAGCGGACCAGTATCCTCCCCGTCTTCAAATTTGCGGTGACCCGAGGATACCTCCAATCGGTCCCGGAGACTGATCCGCCCAAGGCGGCATTGGAACGGCGACCGACCTTCACGCAGGACGAATGGCGGAAGATCTACACCAAGGCACGGGACTGGGTGAAGGAAGGCGAATCACTCGCCACCTGGCGTCAGAGGTTCATGACCCAGCAGTATGTGCTGGTCCTTGCCAATACGGGTCTGCGAGTGGGGGAACTTCGTGGACTACGGTGGAGTGACCTCCGCACGGTTCAGACCAATGACGGCACTCGCCTCGTCGCCGAGGTGCGGGGCAAGACCGGCGCCCGAGAGGTGGTCTTCCAAGATGGTGCGGATACCTACATCAAACGGATCTACGACCAGCGGATCGAGGAACTGGGTGATCTCCCGCCTGATGATCAGGTGATCTTCTGCCATAAGGATGGGACACCGATCCAGACGATGAAGACCGCCTTCTATTCCCTGCTCAAGTTTGCGGGAGTGCCTGTCGAGCGCAATGGTGGGTCAAGGACGATCTACTCGCTGAGGCACTTCTACGCCACGATGCGCCTGTCGCACGATACCAGCCCGTTCCTTCTGGCAAAGCAGATGGGAACCTCGGTTGAGATGCTGGAGAAGTTCTACGGGCAGACGGTCTCGTCCGAACTGGCGGCGCAGATCACAAAGGCGGGGCGGTCTAAGGGGTCTGGCAAAGCTGCGGGGGCGTACCCGTTCGAGTGATCGTTTCTGATCCGAATCAAGGTTCACCGTGGGCAATTAAGGGACGCCACCCCTGTCATCTTCCACCCATTGCCCGTGCACATTCCTGCAAAGCTCTTTGCCGCAGTCCCGGCAGCGGGACGTCCAGCAGTCGCCATCGTGCTTCACGTGGCGACGTGAACGACGATGGATCCCCCTCGGGCACTTCAAAATACGGGCAATCGGGCTCAGCATCTGAGAACCCTACGGCACGGCGCCCCGCTTGGAAATTACAACATCTTTATAATAGGATATTATAAAAAACCTTTAATATCATCCGTTATAATGTCTCATTATAAAAAAGACTGAGAAAGGGTGGCGCATGAGACTTTTTTCGGTAATCAAAGTAATTGAAACTCAATTCAAATTTAAATGCATGTCTTGTGAAGGTGAAATCGTATCATTTTTGCTGGAAAATGGTCCATCTCGACCAAGAGAGATAATATCAAACTGTAGGTACTCTCAAGTTTCTATTTTTTCAAAACTTAAGGATTTGAGTGAAAGTGGCTGGATAAAAAAAGAATCATGCAAGCATAGTAGGCAGTCATTATATTCTCTGGACCATAATTTATTAGATAAATTATATGAGAGCATTGGCGATTGGGACTTGCGAATTGAATCATTGGTAAAAAATATCGATGATGATGTCGCTGCCGCTAATGAGCCTTATCGTATTAGTGTTTCTGATTTTGTGGAAATCGAGCACTAATTTCAAACCAATTCAACAACCCGTTTCCTCGCTTCACTGTCGCTCTCGATGTAACGCTGGGTCGTCTGAAGCGAGGAATGCCCCGCCAGATGCTGCACATCTCGTAGCGATCCGCCTACGGTCGAGATTTTTCGGGCGGCATTGGTGATGAAAGTGCGGCGTCCGCTGTGGGACGAGCAGCCGATCAGACCCAGATCACGATACCAACGCTGAAATAGGTTTACGACCGCCTGGGCGGATGTGCGTGGTGAACGTTCGGTAAACACGACATGGGTGTTTCTTCGAGGGTCTGCCCTTGCCAATTCGTAAGCATCGATCAGCAGTGCCCGAAGCTGCTTGTTGATCGGGATCATTCGACCAGACCGTCCCTTTGAGGCATCATCGGTCAGATGGATGTAATTCCCCACCTCGCCGTCAGCCCCAACGATCATTGACCAACGAAGGTTGGCGATCTCTTTCGCCCGCAGCCCCGCTCGAACCGACAGCAGAACGATAACCTGATTGCGGAGCCCATTGCGGCGCTTTCCGACATGGTGAAGCAGGACATCGATCTGCTGGCGGTTGAGGATTTTCGCCTGTTTGCCGAGAGCCATGGAAACCTCGTAAGTGATTATATTACCTGGTGATTTGATAATAATATAATCACTAAATTCCGTACACCCTTCAGTGCTCGCAGAATGCGGATTCGGATCAATGGCTTGGGGTGACTGATGATGGAATTGCTATTTGATAATCAGTTCATCCAGCCATAGGATCGGTACATGGGTAGTGCCGGATACGCCTTGTACGATCAGAGCAGGAACCGCTTGGAGGTGACCCGTCCAGGCGAGAGCATGAAGCGGTATATCCCTTGTACCAACATTCGACCGCCTCATGACAAGGTGCACGGCTTGCAGATCGATGGTGATGACATCTGGGTCTTTGTCGGACCGAGCACCAATCCACGCCCTAACCGCAAATTCTTGTACCGCTTCTCTTCCCTATCAGGTGGAAGCAGCCGATCAATTTGACAGTTCAGCTAATCCATCTAATTGTGGCGACGAATTGAGTGAGGTATCTGCTGAAGCAGCGGATCTTATATCAAATATGAAAATAACGGGGATTGTAGATGGAACACGAGGCGCTGGTAACTTTGACGGCAGACATTGTTGCCGCTTACGTAAGCAACAATGAAACTAGCGTAGAGGCTGTTCCTGCACTGATCGGCTCAGTGTTTTCAGCTCTGGCAGCTGCTGGTGAACCCGCTCAGCCAGTTGTCGAAGAGAAGTTGACCCCTGCGGTCTCCATCAGATCGTCTGTGAAGCCTGATTCAATCACCTGCTTGGAGTGCGGGTTCAATGGCAAGATGCTGAAGCGCCACCTGGGCACCGAGCACGGTATGAGCCCGGCAGACTACAAGGCTCGCTGGTCGCTTCCGAAGGACTACCCGCTTGTAGCTCCTGCCTATGCTGAACAGCGCAAGGAACTGGCGGTCAAGATTGGGCTGGGGCGTAAGCCTGGGCAGAAGCGGGGTCGCAAAAAGTCGGCGGCTTAACCGAGGGCAAACCAGAGCACTGATCTGGTTTCCGCTCTAATGCGCCCCTCTTGAGCGGGGCGTAAGCTTAAAAATCTTACATTTTCAGGCAGAGTGCCGCTCCGGGTGTATAAATAAACCTATACCCTGAAGGCACTTGCCACGGTTGGGCGCCAGTTATCAGCCCCTTGCCTGCGAAAACGAGACGCAGCGAGAAATCCATCGGGTCAGGGCGATGTGAATTCCCTCGTAGCCAGTGGCTGCTTGGGAGCCGAAGCGGACTGGCGCATATGCGCTGGAAAGCACGATGGCAGCTCTGAGAACAAGCAACTGCCACCATCGATGGATCGTCGTTCCATAGCGCCATTGATGGACCCGCTGGGATGTAGCGGGGCGTAAAAGGAGACAGGCTAGCCGCCCTTACCTCATCGAGGTTGCCCTTATGGAATGTGTGACGAGGCGATCACTTTGAAATCGTCTGAACACAGTGCTCCTGACGGAAGGAGTATTGTGTTCAAAAACGACCCTTTGAAATTCAGATATTGAAATCCTGATACCTCGATCGCTTTGCGATCGAGTTGCCGAAGGCAATATCTGGATATCATTTAATCCAGTATAAACAGTGTATTGAAAGGAAATAGGATAAAATATGGACTATGATTCAATCAATAGAATCGAGAATGTTCTAGTCGCTTGTAGGCTTCCAGTGATGCTGAAGGAAAAAGCAGTCGATTATGGTCGGCAAGTCGACTTGAATTTGAGTCAGGTCATTCGTCGAGGAATCCTGATGATCGTCAATCAGGGTCCAAAGCCGTGAAGGTGATCCAGAAGGGATCGAGCAGCATATCAAGTCTGAAGACCATGATTGGCAGGATCAAATCCGGATCCTTTGCGGCTTACCAGATCGATCAGAAGGCGGATATCACCAAGGTCGCCAAGGAAATCGAGGCATTCATCGGCAAGGACTTGAGGGCTGTGACGGTTGTGATGTGGAAATGAGCCTAAGGACTCAGATGTCTATGATGCGGCTCGTCCATGCTCTCGTATGGTCCTGTCCCCGCCATTTTTGGTATTTTCCGGCATCTTTGCGCTCAAAGATGAACCTTATACGGTTTGGGCGGGCAACGTCGTCAGAGACGGTCCACTCCCAACCTTTAATCTTTCCTCCAAAAAATGACAGATTTGCCTTGGTCCGGTGAAAATAGATCATACCGCCAACAAGGCTGTCAGCTTCGTCTCCGCTAAAATTCCACCCTCGGGATGAATAGATATCTCCCTCGATCCTCTTCGGCTCCAGCCCATTCTGCTTGTTCTCGGGCGTGCCTTTGCAAATGAGGTGAACCGCTTTCATCCTGAGCAGCCTCCATCAAAACTGGTCGACGGACAGCACTGGATGAAGGCTACAATCATTGTCTAGTCTCTCTCCGGCGAGGCTTCGGATCATACCAGTCTTGCCGCCCGCTGTTCTCCAGCCTCTGAATGGCGAGCCAATGCTCCAAGCCGTTTGACGTGGATCAATGTAGCATGGTGCCTGCCATGAGAATTAGCAATTGCGACCCAGGGAGCCTTTGGCTCCTCACTGACCCCGAGCCTCTTACAAGAAGTTCGGGGTCATTTTTATCGGGACATGGCTTCGTTCAGTTGGACACCGGATTAGGCACAGCACAATGGCGGAGCCATCGTGTAAGCAACTGAAATTATCCATATGTCCGAGCCTCTTGACCCTGGTGTCAATTTAACAAATCATTGACACATACTCTGAGAAATCGGTAAGATTTTGTTTTTAAACGTTAAAATAATTCGTTAAATGCTCTCCGAAGGCAGAGGTCACAGGTTCGAATCCTGTCGGGTGCGCCAAAAAATCAAACACTTAGCGAAAACCCGCCTGCTCCGCACGGAATGAATACGGAAAACGGGGGGTAAGAACCGGTTCCGATACGGTTCGGCTGGATGCGCTCAGTGGCGCGCATGGTCGGAGGCGCGGTGCGGCTGCGAGGCGGCGATGCTGGCTCTGGCCGGCGCTCCCTAGCCGAGCGGCAGGTCCAGCGCCTCGGCGACCGCGGCGTGGGTGATCTTGCCGCCCGCCACATTGCGCCCCTCGGCAAGATGCGGATCGGCCGCCATCGCTGCCTCGGCCCCGAGATTGGCGAGCTTCAGCACGAAGGGCAGGGTCACGTTGCCGAGCGCGAGGGTCGAGGTGCGCGCGACGGCGCCGGGCATGTTGGCGACGCAGTAGTGGATCACGCCGTCGACCACGAACACCGGGTCTTCGTGGGTGGTGGGCCGAGAGGTCTCGAAGCACCCGCCCTGGTCGATGGCGATATCGACCAGCACCGCGCCCGGGCGCATCGCGGCGATCATCTGGCGGGTGACAAGCTTGGGCGCAGCCGCGCCCGGCACCAGCACCGCGCCAATCACGAGATCAGCCTCGCGCACCGCCTCGGCAATCGCGGCGGAGGAGGCAAAGGCGGTCTTGAGGCTGCCGCCGAAGATCGTGTCGAGCTCGGCAAGGCGGCGCTGCGAAATGTCGAAGATCGTGACATCGGCGCGCAGGCCGACCGCCATCTGCGCGGCATTGAGACCCGCGACCCCGCCGCCCAGGATCACCACCCTGGCCGGCGCCACGCCCGGAACCCCGCCGAGCAGCATCCCGCGCCCGCCCTGGTGCTTCTCAAGATAATGCGCACCGCACTGCACGCTCATGCGCCCGGCGACTTCCGACATGGGCTTCAAGAGCGGCAGCGAGCCATCGGGAGCGGTGACGGTCTCGTAGGCGATGCAGGTCGCGCCCGAACGCATCAGGCCCTCGGCCTGCGGCCTGTCGGCAGCGAGGTGGAGATAGGTGAAAAGCAGGTGATCGGGACGCAGCATCGCGATCTCGGACGCCTGCGGCTCCTTGACCTTGACGATCATCCCGGCGGCCTCGAACACCGCCGGCGCATCGGCAAGGATGGTCGCGCCGGCCGCTTCATAGGCGGAATCGGCAAAATCGACGCCAAGGCCGGCACCGCTCTGCACCACGACCTCGTGGCCCGCGCGGGTCAGTTCGGCGACGGCGGCGGGGGTCAGGCCGACGCGATATTCATTGTTCTTGATCTCGGTGGGAACGCCGATGCGCATGGCTCTCTCTCCTGCCCTGGCTGTGCCGGGTAGTGTAACAGGAAGGCTGAGCATGATCTTGGCAATGATCGGCATGGCGCGGGGGCTTTGCGGGAAATTCTTGCATGACGGGGCGATCAGACGCAGGAATTCGGCGCATGGACCGCATGGACCGGAAGATTCTCGATCTGCTCGGGCAGGACTCCCGCCTCACCGGCGAGCAGCTGGGCGAGCGCGTCGGCCTCAGCCCTTCGGCAGCGCACCGGCGGGTGAAGGCGCTCGAGGAAAGCGGGGCGATCCTCGGCTACCGCGCGCGGCTTTCCAAGGCGGCGCGGGGTAACCCCTCGACCGTGTTCGTGCAAGTGACCCTCACCGACCAGCGGCAGGCGACCATGCTGGGCTTCGAGGAGGCGATGGCGCGCACGCCGCAGATCGCCGAGGCCTATCTGATGAGCGGCCCGTCGGACTATCTCATCAAGGTGCTGGTGCGGGACGACGACAGCTACGAGCGCATCCACCGCGAGATTCTCTCGGCCCTGCCCGGCGTCCAGCGGCTGGTGAGCCAGTTCACCATCCGCGCATGGGAGGGCGGCGATTAGACCGGTCCCGAAGCGCCAGTCGCGGCGGCGGGCAGGTCCGGCCATGTCGTTTGCGCAAGCCCCTTGCGACGAGGCCGTGGCACCGGACGGCTCCGGGTCACGAACGCGCTAGGAAAATATAGTTTTGATCGTATAAAAGGCCCATGGCCACCCCGATCTACGAATTCGCGCGGATCCCGCGCCTCGATGCGGCGAAGACACGGGCCCGCGCGCGCCGGGTGCGCGACGCCGGGCAGGCGCCGGTGGTCGGCGTAATCTACAATCCGCGCAGCCACCGCAATCTCGGAGCCGATTTCGACTGCGGGGTGTGCCCCCACGTCCACATCGCCCAGCCGCGCGAGCGCGGGCAGCTGCCCCAGGCCCTGGCCGAATTCGCCGCGCGCAATATCGACCTGCTCGTCATCAACGGCGGCGATGGCACGGTGCGCGATGTCCTGACCTGCGGACAGGCGATCTTCGGTAACGACTGGCCGGTGATCGCGGTGCTGCCCAAGGGCAAGACCAACGCACTGACTTTCGATCTCGGCGTGCCGGACGACTGGAGCCTCCAGGACGCGATCGACGCGCTCGATCACGGGCAGCGCGTCTATCGCCGCCCGATCACCGTCGCCGCGAAGGATGCCGGCGGCATACCGGGACAAGTCTCGCGCGTGGCCGGCTTCATTCTGGGCGCGGGCGCCTTCACGCTGGCGACACGCGCCGGACAGAGCGCGCACAAGCTCGGCGCGTTCGATTCCATGGTGGTCGCCGTCACCGGCGGATGGGCGCTGCTGCAATCGCTGTTCGCCGGGCGCGCGAACCCGTGGCGCAAGGGTGCCAGGATGCGGATCGGCCTCGGCGCGGGCGACGTGCCGATGGCGCATAGCGGGCAGGGCGATCCGGCGATGCGCCAGTTGCTGTTCGCCTCCACGCTCGAGCGGCTGCCGGCCGGGATCAAGCCGTTCGGCGCGCTGAAGGGCGGATTGAAGCTGGTCGCCTTCGACCAGATCTCGCGCCGCACCACGGCGCTGATCCCGCTGGCGCTGCTGGGGCTGCTGCGCGGGCCCTTGCGCAATCGCGGGATTCACCAGATCGCCGCGACCCATTTCAGCCTTGCGATCGATGACCAGTTCATCCTCGACGGCGAGGCTTTTCCGGCGGGCGAATACCGGATCGAGCAGGGCCCGGAGCTCGCCTTCGTCACCCCATGAGCGCGCTGGCCGAGCGGATCGCGGCGCGCCTTGCCGTTCCGGTCGATCCCGCCGTCGCCACTTTCGCGCGCGCGCTCGGGGATGCCGCGGGGGCGCGGGCGGTGCTGTTCTACGGATCGAACCTGCGCACGGGAGCCCTCGACGGGGTGCTCGATTTCTACCTTCTCCTGCCCGCCGGGGACGAGGCGGCGATCTGGCCGCGGGTGAGCTATCACGAGCGTGCGCATGATGCGCTTGTGCTGCGCGCCAAGGTCGCAACCATGCGCCTTGCCACGTTCGCGCGCGCCGCCAGCGGCGTGCTGGCCGACACCACCATCTGGGCCCGCTTCGTCCAGCCGAGCGCGCTGATCTGGGCCGAGGACGCGGACGCCCGGGCCGAGGTGGTCGCCGCCATAGCCGCTGCCGCACAGACCGCAGCGCGGCTCGCCGTCGCGCTCGGCCCGCCGGGCGGCACGGCGGAGGACTATTGGCGCGCCTTGTTCCGCGCCACCTACGCGGCCGAATTCCGGGTCGAGAAGGGCGGGCGGGAGAACGATATCCTCGCCGTCAATGCCGGGCATTTCGCCGGGCTCCTGCCGCTCGCGCTGGCAGCGCAGGGGATCGATGTCGCGCAGGACGGCGCGGTGCTGACGCCGCAGCTTGCACCAGCCGAACAGCGCCGCATCCTGGCGTGGTGGAAGCGCCGCCGCCGGCTCGGCAAGCCGCTCAACCTCGTGCGGCTGGTGAAGGCCAGCACCACCTTCGAGGGCGCGGCGCGCTATGCCGCGTGGAAGATCGAGCGGCACACCGGGATGCCGGTGGCGCTGACGCCGTTCCGCGAACGCTTCCCGCTGCTGGCCGCGCCGCAGGTCTTGTGGGATCTCGGCAAGCATCGCCGCCGCCAGCGCGGCAGCCGATGACGCCTAGAGGTACTGCATCGCAATGGTCATCCGCAGCCGGCAGCGGCACGCAGACCACCACGCTGCCCTTCTGCGGCCTGGCATCGACCCGCATCACGTAGCGCTTGCTCTGGAGCCAGTCGCTGCTCCGCGCGGGATAGGCGCGCAAGCAGGGCCGGTCGCCAGCCTGCCGTGGGTGCGGAAGCGGCCACCTGGCAGGCAGCGGGTGAATTGGGCCTTAATTGCAGCACAGCCGGGCGTTCACGGTGGAAAAGGGGGTGCCCGCGCCTTGTCGCACGATTCGGGCAGCACCTATGGCGGACAGACGCTGGAAGAAGGGCCACCCGCCAGAGCCATGCCTGCCCCTCTGATCTCCCCCTCGATCCTTTCGGCCGATTTCGCGCGGCTCGGGGAAGAGGTGCGCGCGGTGGATAGCGCCGGGGCCGACTGGATCCATATCGACGTGATGGACGGCCATTTCGTGCCCAACATCACGATCGGCCCAGACGTGGTGAAGGCGCTGCGCCCGCACACCGCCAAACCCTTCGATGTCCACCTGATGATCGCGCCGGTCGATCCCTACCTTCAGGCCTTTGCCGAGGCCGGCGCCGACATCATCACCGTCCATCCCGAGGCCGGCCCCCACATCCACCGCACGCTTCAGGCGATCAAGGCGCTGGGCAAGAAGGCGGGCGTCGTGATCAACCCCGGCACGCCCGTGGAGGTGCTCGACAACCTCATGGACCTGGCCGACCTCGTCCTGGTGATGAGCGTCAACCCCGGCTTCGGCGGGCAGAGCTTCATCCCTTCGCAGCTCGAAAAGATCGCGCGCATCCGCGCGATGATCACGCGCTCGGGCCGGAACATCCATCTCGAGGTCGATGGCGGGGTCAATGCCGAGACCGCGCGGCTGTGCGTCGCAGCGGGGGCCGACGTGCTGGTCGCGGGTTCGGCGACCTTCAGGGGCGGGCCGGAGGCCTACGCCGCCAATATTGCCGCCTTGAAGGGCGCAAGGTGATGGCGACCCTGCTGCGCTCCTCGGCCGGTGAGCGTGCGGATGCGCTGGTGGAGCGGGTGGCGGATGCCCGGATCCTGACCTTCGCGGGCGCCGCTCCCGAAGCCGGGCAGGCCGAGCCCGCGCCCGACGAGCCGCGCCATGCCGAACCGGGACGCGCTCTGGCACTTTCCGACGTGATCGCCGGCAAGTCTGGCCCGGGCGAGGCGCTGATCCGGCTGGCCTACCGCCTCGGCGTTCCCGGCCACGCGATTGCCGCGCCGTTCCGCCGCCCGCAGGCGCTGCGGCTGCTGGCGACGGTCGAGAGCCCCCATCGCGGCGATCGCACGGCCGGCACGGCTCTGCGCGCAGGCCACTTCCTGATCCACGGCGTCCGCCTGCCGCTGACAAGCTTCGACTTCGCACTGGCCGCGCGCCATGCCCCCGGGGTTGAGCGGGTGGTGCATTCCTTCAGCTGGCTCGCCGATCTCGCCGCGAGCGCGCCGCGCGCCGATGGCGCTGAGGTGACCGAGCGGATCGCGGCGCAATGGCTGCGCGCCCATGCCGTCCCCGGCAAGGGGCCGGCATGGGAAGCCGAACTCGCGGGCCTCAGGCTGCTGGCATGGCTGGTCCACGCCCCGCTGGTGCTCGGTGGACAGGACAAGGGCCTGCGCACCCGGCTGCTCGCGGCCATCGCCGAGACCGCAAGCTGGCTCGACAAGCGCGCCCCTAGGGAGGCTGCCGGCTTCGGACAGGCGGCGGCCTGGGCAGGCGTGGTCGCGGCAGGCCTGCTGCTGCCCCACGGCAAGCCGCGGCGGCTGTATGGCGAGGCAGGTCTTCTGAAGGCGCTGGGCGACATGGTGGGCGAGGACGGGGGCCTGCTGTCGCGCTGTCCGGCAGCGCAGCTCGACGCCATCCGCCTGCTGACCGATCTCATCGCCTGCTACGATGCCGTGCGCATCACCCCGCCACCGGCGCTCGCGGTGATGCGCGAGCTGCTGGTGCCGCCGCTCCTCGCGCTGCGCCACGGCGACGGGTCGCTGGGAAGCTGGCAGGGACAGGGCGCGATTCCCGCCGAGCGCGTCGATGCGGTGATTGCCGCCTCGGGCGTGCGCGCCCGCCCGCTGGCGCAGGTCGCAGGCTGGGGTTACAGCCGTGCCAAGGCCGGGGACACGCTCTTGCAGTTCGATACCGCCCCGCCCCCGCGGGCGAAGCACGCCCGCACCGGCTGCGCCTCGACCCTGGCCTTCGAGCTCTCCGACGGGCCGCAGCGGGTGATCGTCAATTGCGGCGGCGCGGCCCTGGCCGGCGGTCAGGTGCCCGCGCGCATCGGGCAGGGGCTGCGGGCCTCGGCCGCTTTCTCGACGCTGGTGCTCGACAACGCCAATTCCACCGCCGTCCTGCTCCACGGCCAGCTCGGCAAGGGGGTGGAGACGGTGGAACGCGATCGCCGCATGATCCCCGGCAAGGGCCGCGAGGCAACCCGCATCGCGGCAAGCCATGATGGCTATGCCAGCCGCTTCGGCCTCACCCACCAGCGCATCCTGACGCTGTCGGGCGACGGCACCGAGCTTGCGGGGGAGGACATCCTCGTGCCCGCTGCCAGGAACGGCAAGCGCGGCAAGATCGCCTTTGCGATCCGCTTCCACCTCGGCCCCGGCGTCGAGGTGCAACTCTCGGGCGACAAGCGCGGGGCGAGCCTGCTGCTGCCGGACGGACGGCTCTGGCAATTCCGCCTGGGCGGGGATAGGGCGGGCGCCGGCGAGATCACCTTGCAGGCCGAGGACAGCCTGTGGGTCGACGGCGACGGGCGGCCCCATGCGACCGGGCAGCTGGTGATCGAGGGACTGGGATTGCGCAGCGGGGGGCAATTCTCCTGGCTGCTGAGGAAGACAGGATAGACATTCCGATGAGCGACAACGTGATCCGCCGGGCGCTGCTGTCAGTGTCCGACAAGGCCGGTTTGGCCGACCTTGGCCGCGCGCTGGCACAGCGCGGTGTGGAACTGGTCAGCACTGGCGGCACGGCCCGGGCCCTGCGCGATGCAGGCCTCGCGGTGAAGGACGTCTCGGACCTCACCGGCTTTCCCGAGATGATGGACGGGCGGGTGAAGACCTTGCATCCCAAGGTCCACGGCGGGCTGCTGGCGCTGCGCGACAATGCCGAGCATGTCGCGGCGATGGAGGCCCACGGGATCGGCGCGATCGATCTGGTGGTGGTCAACCTCTACCCCTTCGAAGCGACGGTGGCGAAAGGCGCCTCGCGCGAGGACGTGATCGAGAATATCGACATCGGCGGGCCTTCGATGGTCCGCTCGGCGGCGAAGAACCACGGCTTCGTGACGATCCTCACCGATCCGGCGGACTACGCCACGCTGATCGCGGAAATGGACGCCCATGGCGGCGCGACCACGCAGGCGTTCCGCACCCGCATGGCGGGCAAGGCCTATGCGCGCACCGCCGCCTATGACGCCGCGATCGCGAGCTGGTTCGCCTTCTCCCCCGCCGCGAGTGACGAGCCGACGCTGTTCCCCGAGACGCTCCCGATTGCCCTGAAGCGCGCCGACACGCTGCGCTATGGCGAAAACCCGCACCAGTCGGCGGCGATCTACGTGCCGCAGGTGGCCGGCACCGCAGGCGTGCCGCAGGCGGCGCAGCTTCAGGGCAAGGAGCTGAGCTACAACAACCTGAACGACGCCGATGCGGCGCTGGAACTCGCCGCCGAGTTTGCCGGGCAGGAACCGGCCGTGGTGATCGTCAAGCACGCCAACCCCTGCGGCGTGGCGCAAGGCGGCTCGCTGCTGGCGGCATGGGAGGCGGCGCTGGCCTGCGATTCGGTCTCGGCCTTCGGCGGGATCGTCGCAGTCAACGCCGAGCTTGATGGCGAGACCGCCGAAGCGATCAGCGCCATCTTCACCGAGGTGGTGATCGCTCCCAGCGTCTCCGCAGAGGCGCGCGCGATCTTTGCCAAGAAGAAGAACCTGCGCCTGCTCGAATGCGGCGCCCTGCCGAACCCGCGCCGCGGCGGCCTTGCGATGAAGACCATCGCCGGGGGCGTGCTGATCCAGTCGCGTGACGCGGGCGCTGTGAGCCTCGATGACCTCAAGGTCGTGACCAAGCGCGCGCCGACAAGCCAAGAACTGAAGGACTGCCTCTTCGCCTGGACCGTCGCACGGCACGTCAAGTCCAACGCCATCGTCTACGCCAAGGACGGCGCGACCGCCGGGATCGGCGCAGGCCAGATGAACCGCCGCGATTCGGCGCGCATCGCCGCGATCAAGGCCAGGGAAGCCGCCGAGACCCATGGCTGGGACGCCCCCCGCACCGTGGGTAGCGCAGTCGCCTCGGATGCTTTCTTCCCCTTCGCCGACGGCTTGCTCGCGGCGGCGGAAGCGGGAGCGACCGCCGTGATCCAGCCGGGCGGCTCGATCCGCGACGACGAGGTGATCGCCGCCGCCGACGCTGCGGGCCTTGCGATGGTCTTCACCGGAATGCGGCATTTCCGGCACTGATGTGTGCGGGAGGGCGCCTCCGCGCCCTCCTCCTCGGCGCGCTTCCGTCGCTTCGCGACGGATCGCCTGCGGCTCGGCCGCGTGGCCTCGCGGCCCTTCGAGGGGAGAGCGAGGTGCCGCTCTGCGAACGCATGGGGCATCCTGCCGCAACTTTGCCACGGGTGGGCGGAATTGCCGCTTTTTTCGCGCGGATTCGTAACCAGGTTGGGGCAGGAGGCCGGTCGGCCCGTTGCCGTGTTCATCCCGCCGTAATCCGGTGCCGGGCACAGACACGCGGCAACCCACGCGAACTACGAGCTTTTCCGATGCGCCTTTTCGCCCCCGACCTGTTCCGCAACTTCGGCCTCGGCTTCGTGCTCGGCGCGCTTGTGGTGGTGATCGGCGTCAGCGCGGCGGAAGGTCACGGGACAGTGGCCTCGCCCGCGCGGGCAGCCGAGATCGTCAAAGTGCCCTCGCCGTCACAGGATTTCGTGATTCCGCCCGCCAGAGGGTAAACCCATGCACAAGCTCGCTGCCCTGCTCGTCGCCGGATCGCTGGCGCTGAGCGCCTGCGCCGATCCTGCCGTGGCCGAGGAGCCGGTCAACGCGCCCGCCGCCGCCCGGCCCGCGAAGGAGGCCCGGGGGCTGAAGACCGCGATCTTCGCGGGCGGGTGCTTCTGGGGGGTCGAAGGCGTCTTCAGCCACGTCAAGGGCGTCACCGGCGTCGTCTCGGGCTATCACGGCGGCAATCGCCAGAGCGCCAGCTACGACCTCGTCTCGAGCGGCGTCACAGACCATGCCGAGGCGGTGAAGATCACCTATGATCCTTCCGTCGTGCGTTACGACCAGCTGCTGCAGGTCCTCTTCTCGGTGGTCGCTGACCCGACGCTCAAGAACCGCCAGGGCCCCGACACCGGCGCCCAGTATCGCAGCGCCATCGTGCCGACCAATGCCGAACAGGCCGCTGTCGCCAGAGGCTATCTGGCACAGCTCGGCAAGTCGGGCCTGTGGAAGCGGCCGCTTGTGACCGCGATCGAACCCTACAAGGCGTTCTATCCGGCAGAGGCCTATCATCAGGACTTCATGCTCAGGAACCCGAGGCACGGATATATCCTGCGCTGGGACGCGCCCAAGGTGGCGGCGCTCAGGCAGATGTTCCCGGGCCTCTACCGGGCGAGCTTCCTCAAGGATGCGAGGTAAGGCCCCTCAAGCCACTGACGTCATCCCAGCGAAAGCTGGAGTGACGAACAATGGGTGGACACCAGAGGCCACCCCTACTGGCGCTCCCGCCCCAGGCCCATTATATCGTCCCGCATGGGACAGCACGCGCATAGCCACCACGAGCACTCCGGACCCGACCTCGTGGCCGAAGCGGGACGCGCGCTCGCCGCCTCGGGCGAACAATGGACGTCGATGCGCGAGGCTGTCTTCGCCGAACTCGCGCGGCACGAACGCCCGGTGTCGGCCTATGACATTGCCGACAACCTGTCGGCTGCGCGCGGCAAGCGGGTCGCGCCCAACTCGGTCTACCGCATCCTCGACGTCTTCGTGGCGAACAACCTCGCGATGCGGGTCGAGAGCGCCAATGCCTATCTCGCCAACACCCATCCGGGCTGCGCGCATGACTGCATCTTCCTCGTCTGCGACGAATGCGGCGAGGCCGCCCATGTCGATGACGAGGAGGTCAGCCGCGCGGTCCGCGCGATTGCCGCCGCGCGCAGCTTCAAGGCAGAACGCCCGGTGCTCGAGATCAGGGGCCTGTGCAAGGCCTGCACCTAGGCCCGCCGATTTGATCCCGCGCAAGCCTTCAATCGACACGCTGTAATTCGAAGTGTAAGGCTGGCCGCATGACACAGCCGCCTTACACGCCCCTGCTCGATCAGGTTGACTCTCCCGACGACCTGCGCCGCCTCAAGCCCGACCAGCTCCGCCAGCTCGCCGACGAGCTGCGTGCCGAAATGATCGATGCGGTCAGCACCTCGGGCGGGCACCTTGGCTCGGGCCTCGGCGTGGTCGAGCTGACGGTCGCGCTCCACTATGTCTTCAACACCCCCACCGACAAGCTGGTGTGGGACGTGGGCCACCAGTGCTATCCGCACAAGATCATCACCGGACGGCGCGACCGGATCCGCACCCTGCGGCAGGGCGGGGGCCTCAGCGGCTTCACCAAGCGTTCGGAGAGCGAATACGATCCTTTCGGCGCGGCGCATTCCTCGACCTCGATCTCGGCGGCGCTGGGCTTTGCCATCGCCAACAAGCTCAAGGGCCAGCCCGGACGCGGGATCGCGGTGATCGGCGATGGCTCGATGAGCGCGGGCATGGCCTACGAGGCGATGAACAACGCGGCTGAAGCAGGCAATCGCCTGATCGTGATCCTCAACGATAACGACATGTCGATTGCCCCGCCCGTGGGCGGCCTGTCGGCCTATCTCGCCCGCATGGTCTCCTCGAGCGAGTATCTCGGCATCCGCAGCCTCGCCAGCCGCGCGGTGAAGAAGATGAGCCGCCGCCTGCACGACACCATCGGCAAGGCGGAGGAGTTCACCCGCGGCATGGTGACCGGCGGAACCCTGTTCGAGGAGCTGGGCTTCTACTACGTCGGCCCGATCGACGGGCACAATCTCGACCATCTGCTCCCGGTGCTCGAGAACGTGCGCGACACCTCGGAAGGCCCGGTGCTGATCCATGTCGTGACCGAGAAGGGCAAGGGCTATGCCCCGGCCGAGAATTCCGCCGACAAATATCACGGCGTGCCCAAGTTCAACGTCGTCACCGGCGAGAAGGCCAAGAGCGCGCCCAGCGCGCCGGCCTATCAGGACGTGTTCGGCCTGACGCTGGCGAAGCTCGCCGAGACCGACGACAGGATCTGTGCGATCACCGCCGCCATGCCTTCGGGCACGGGCGTCGACAAGTTCGCCAAGGCGCACCCGGCGCGCACCTTCGACGTGGGCATTGCCGAACAGCACGCCGTGACCTTTGCGGCGGGCCTCGCGGCGGAAGGGATGCGGCCTTTCGCGGCGATCTATTCGACCTTCCTCCAGCGCGCCTATGACCAGGTGGTGCACGATGTGTGTATCCAGAACCTGCCCGTGCGCTTCGCGATCGACCGCGCAGGGCTGGTCGGTGCCGACGGGGCGACCCATGCGGGGAGCTTCGACATCACCTATCTTGCCACCCTGCCCAACATGGTCGTGATGGCCGCCGCCGACGAGGCGGAGCTGGTCCACATGACCTACACCGCCGCCGAATATGACGCGGGGCCCATCGCCTTCCGCTACCCGCGCGGCAACGGCACCGGCGTGCCCATGCCCGAGGTCCCGGTGAAGCTGGAAATCGGCAAGGGGCGCCTGGTGCGCGAAGGCGCCAAGGTCGCCATCCTTTCATTGGGCGCACGCCTGACCGAAGCCCTCAAGGCCGCCGACACGCTCGAGGCCAAGGGGCTCTCCACCACGGTCGCCGACCTGCGCTTCGCCAAGCCGCTCGACGAAGACCTGATCGCCCGCCTGATGCGCAGCCACGAGGTTATCGTAACGGTCGAGGAAGGCGCCATCGGCGGTCTGGGCGCCCATGTGCTGACCTTCGCCAGCGATACGGGCCTCACCGACAACGGATTGAAGGTCCGCACGCTGCGCCTGCCCGATACCTTCATCGATCACGACGATCCGATGAAGCAATATGACGAAGCAGGCCTCAACGCGCCGCAGATCGTGGACACGGTGCTCAAGGCGCTGAAGCACAACAGCGCGGGGATCGACGCAGAAGAGGCGCGGGCGTAACAGCTGCCTCCCATGAGCGAGCTGCTCGGCATCCCGGAATGGCTGGCGGCGACGGGGTTTGTCGTCGCGGCCCCAATCCCACAGAGGCCGAATTCCTCGCCATGATGGCGAAAGATTGCTCGCCCGAGGCCGCCCGCTTCATGTGGCAGCCAACGCTGTTCTATGTCGAACCTCGCCTGACCCCGCACCCAGATGACCTGCTGCTCGACGATCTTTGCATCGACGATGACGGTGCGCAACTTCGCGCGCTGGCTGGATTTGGCGCGCCCTAGCGCGGCTGGGTGATCAGCAGCGCTTCGGGGTTCGCGGGCGGTTCGACAGGCGTGGCATTCTCCGGAGCCGGTAACGGAGCCGTTTCCGCAGGCACCGGAGCCTGAGCCGCCTTCATCTCTTCCAGCTCCTCCAGCCACATCCGGTCGCGTTCCGAGATCGGCTCGCCTTTCAGCGCGGCGATGTCCCGCCGCCGCCGGGCGAGATAGGTCTCGCGGCGCAGGCGGTAGGGATCGTCGGCGTTGCGGATGCTGGCGATCTCCTCGTCGAACGCCAGCCGCTGGTCGAGGCCGTTCACCACGAAATAGGTCGCCGCATAAAGGGGCCGGTTGAAGGGCCTGCCCACCGTCAGCGGCAGCAGCAGCTGGTCGAGCGTGCTGCCCGCAAGATCGCGCACCGTTGTCGCGCCGGTGACGGGAAGATAGAGATAGGGGCCCGGCCCGATCCCGTAATAGCCCATGGTGTTGGCAAAGCCGTTGCGACGATAGGGCAGATTCGCCTTCTTGCCCGCCACATCGAACAGCCCGCCGACGCCGAGAGTGGTGTTGATCGCCAGCCGCCCCAGCGTCTCGAAGGCCTTGCCGACCTTGCCCTGCAACAGGAAATTGAGCGCATTGCTCGGCTCGCCCAGGTTGCGCACGACATTGCCGAGCCCGTCGCGGACCGGCCCGGGCAGGCCATCGCGATAGGCATAGGCGACGGGCTCCAGCACGGCCGCGTCGACCTTCTGGACGATCCGGTAGGAATCCTCGTTCACCCCCTCGAGCGGGTCGCTCTTGGGCGGGCCGACCGCGCCTTCGACCACGATCTCGTTCAGCGCTTGCCCGTTTCCGTCACGCGGCGGGGCGGGCGGGGCGGCCTCCTGCGGGCCGGCATCCTGCATCGCGGAGAGACTCCAGGCCGGCGGCGCGGACACGGCGGCAGGCGCCGGGGGCTCCCCCGGCGCGGCGGCGGCCAGTGCGGCGCTCAGCAAAGAGGGTGAGGAGGCAAGCAGCGCAAGGCTCGGCATCTGGTTCCTTTCTCCGGGTGTCCTACACCACTTCTCGCGGAAGTCCGCAGCATTCTTGCCCTTTGGGTGCACCGCCTTTAGGCAAGCTGAACCCGCAACCGATAAGGCGCCCTACCCCCCATGTCCCTGATCCAGATTGCCCGCGAGGGCCCCGTCACGATCCTCACGCTTGACCGGGCCGAGAGCATGAACCCGCTCGGCGCGCCGGGGGACGGGGACGAATTCCTCGCGGTGGCGAATGCGATCAACCGCGACATGGAATGCCGGGTGGTGATCCTCACCGGCGCGGGCCGCGCCTTCAGCGCCGGCGGCGACGTCAAGGCGATGCGCGACAAGACCGGAACCTTCGGCGGCACCACGCCCGCCATCTCGGACGGCTACCGCGACAATATCCACCTCATGCTGCGCGCGCTCTACGGCTTGCGCGTGCCCGTCATTACGGCGGTCAACGGCCCCGCGATCGGCCTCGGCTGCGATGTCGCCTGCCTTGCCGACATTCGCATTGCCTCTGAGACCGCGAAGTTCGGGGTGACCTTCCTCAAGCTCGGGATCATCCCCGGCGATGGCGGCACCTGGATCCTACCGCGCGTGATCGGCATGAGCCGGGCGGCCGAGCTGTTCTACACCGGCGATGTGATCGACGCGGCGACGGCGAAGGACTGGGGCCTTGTCAGCCGCGTGGTGCCCGCCGAGGCGCTGATGGACGAGGCGCGCGCGCTGGCGAACCGGATCGCGCTGCTCCCGCCGCATTCGCTGCGCCACACCAAGAACCTGCTGCGGCAGGGCCAGCTGACCAGCTACGACACCGCGCTCGAGCTGGCGGCGAACACCCAGGCGATGATGCACACCACCGCCGACCATGCCGAAGGGGTCGCCGCGCTGATCGAAAAGCGCGCGGCGGTGTTCAGCGGGGAATAGGTTCAACTCTTGGCAGACAGCTTCATTACAGGGCCGCTGCCGGAGGTAGAATCATCAAGTTCAGTCCGCTGGCGATTTTGCGTATTGCTCGAAGTGAGGTTCGTTCTGTCGATCTTGCGAAATGGAAAAATACAGCAACGAAGCAACAGTGCAGCTGAATGCCAGATGCTCAAAGCTCGAAAACGCTTGAGCACCTCCAAATATTTCTCCCCGCAGTGACGGTGAGATCAAAATCAAATTTGAGGGGTTCGTTGGGGTTTGCCATGCAACCAATTGCAGGCCCCAAAGATTGGTCAAGGTATGTGCGACGCCAGCGGCCCATATGGCTCCCGTCCTTTCGACCAACAATCCCATGACCAGTCCAAACGAAAACAACCCCGCAAAGTTAAAGAGATCGAAGCTCGCGTTGACCGAATGTGCGCCCGCGAAAAGCAGGGAGGTAATGACAAGGCCGATGCGCCAGCCGCAAAACGATCCGATCGTGGTCTGGGCCCAACCGCGAAAAACCAGCTCCTCTGCAAATGACTGGAAGGCGATCCCCAAGATGCCGAACAATGCACCAGACATAATCGATGCTGCAGGCTGAGTACCCAGCAAAACCTCAGATTGACCGTAGCCTCGAATTACTGATGCAAAAATGGGTGCGAGGATCAAGCTGGATCCGACCGCCAGGCCGATCATGCTCCAAAGCAAAGGCTGGCGGCCTGACACCAGCAACGTCTTGATACTCCGCCTATCGCGGACGGCAAGCACTGCGATCAAACCCAAATACACGGGTAGAAACCCAATGAGCAGGAAAACCGCGTTCAGCAGCGGAAATCCACCAAACTGAAATAATGTGGATTGAATGAGACTTAGAATTTTCGGCGCAATATAAATTTGCCCGATGTATGACAACGGTGTTGCGATAACTAGAGCCAATAAGCAGACGAAGAAAACACTTCTATAATTATTAGAAGTTTTGACAAAATCGCTCAAATGACCGGTCAACTTTCCCTCCATGGATGGAATGAGATCGCAATTTCAGGACGCAGGCATCTTGATTGGATCGCCCTGTACACCTTGACACACAGGTAGATCAACGCATGCCGGATCAGAAGGACATTCTAACGGTAGAGCTACGGATTCTAGCAAGAATTGTGAAGCTTAAAGCCTCCAGAGCTATGGCTCTAAATCCACTTCCACACGCCCGCCGGGATTCCAGCGTGCCACAGGTGGGGCCACATCCCCGCCAGCCACAGCGCCGTGCCAGCGACCAGCGGCAGCGCGCCGACGCTGAACAGCTGGCCGAGGCGCGGCCAGTAGGCGGTGTTGCGCGACCATTGTGCCCAGGCATCGCCCATCAGCCGTGCCCTCTTGCCATCCTGCAACCGCGCGCCGACCAGCGCCAGCGTCCCCATCGCTGCGGCGGTGATCATCGTCCGGAGGCTCCAGAACAGCACCAGATGCGAGAGCGCCCACAGGCCGATCCCCCACATCATCGGGTGGCGGGTGACGCGGAACACGCCGCGCGGGATCGCGCGCGCCTGGGCCGTGGCTTGCGGGGTGGGGCGCGCGGGATTGCCCGCCAGCGAGCCGGCCAGCAGGACCATCGCGGGCCATGTCAGAACCGTGGCGATGATCCAGCCCGCCTCGCCGGAACCGGGAAGGTCGGCCGGCGGCGCGGCGATGAAGGCGAGATAGACCCAGCCCAGAGCCGCGAAGCTCACCAGCGTATAGGCGATCTGGAAGCCGCCCGCTCCCAGCACCCGCACCATCGGCCCGCGCAAGGGATGCGACATCGCGAAATGCGTGCCGACGAAAGCAATATTCGCCGCCGCGAGTGTGATAAGCTCCGTGTCCATGTGTCTCCCCCCCCTGAACGGGCGCGAGACTAGCTCTGGATGGCGATCAGTTCCACCGTGAAAACCAGCGTCGCATTGCCGGGGATCGGTCCGCGCCCGACCGGGCCATAGGCGAGGTCTGCCGGGATCGCGATCTCGATGATCTCGCCCACCCCCATCTGCGGGATGGCAAGCTGCCAGCCCTTGACCAACCGGCCAAGCGGGAAGGTGGCGGGCTCGCCCCGCGCATAGGAGCTGTCGAACACCGTCCCGTCGAGAAGGCGCCCTTCGTAGTGGACGGTGATCCGGTCAGCCACCGTCGGCTTGCGTTCGGAGGCGAGATATCTCGTCCAGCGCCAGCGCACCCCGCCTTCGATGAACCGCCACCCGTCCGCCGGGCTGAGACCGAGCAGGTAGAGCTGCTGCTGTGCGTGCCACGCCGGGTTCTGGGCGTTCTCTGCCGCCCCGGCCCCGGCGGCGGCATCCTGCGCATGGGCAGGGTGCAGGGCGAGCAGAAGCGAGGCGGCGAGGGTCGTGGCGAATGTCCGGATCATCACCAGTCGTAGGCCTTGGGACGGTCGCTCTCGTCGAGATCGATATAGCGGTCGCGCAGACGGGTCTGGTGGTTCGTGAGGTCCTGTTGCACCCCGCCGATCCACACCCGCGTGGGCACGGTGCCGAGTTCGAGCGGATCGCCGTCCCAGATCACCACGTCCCCGAAAGCGCCCGGCTTGAGCACGCCTGCCTTGCCGCCAAGCCCGCTGATCTCGGCCGGAACCGAGCTGATCGCGGCAAAGGCGCGGTTCCAGTCGAGCCCGCTGGCCCCCGGCATCTTCGTCAGCGCGACGAGGTTGCCGGCAACCTGCTGCAAGCGGCGCGGGTTCTGCATCGTCGCGGCGTTGACCGCCACCTTCACGCCCGCCCTGGCGAGCCGCCCGGCATTGGACTGGGTGGCGCCGAGCTGCTCGAAGGTCTCGGGCAGGTCGAGCAGGCCATTGGCGATCACCGGCACGCCCGCCGCCGCGATGTCGGCAGCGACCAGCCAGCCCTCGGTCGCGCCCACCAGCACCAGATCGAGCTTCGGGAACGCCTGCTTCAGGGCCAGCACGGCGCGGATATCGGCCATGCGCTCGACATCGACATAGAGCTTCTGCTTGCCGGTCACGACCGGCACCAGCGCCTCGGCATCGAAGCGGCCGAGCAGCACCTTGTCGCCCCTCGCGATCTCGCTCGTCTCGGGGATTGCGGTCTTGCCGACCAGCGCCTGCGCCTCGCGCAGCGCCGCCCGCAGCAAGGTGTGCGCCGCGGCACGGCTGCCGCCTGCGCGGTCCGAGCCGGTCTCGCCCAGGCTGATCATCTGGAACGCCCGCGCCTGCACGATCGGCCTTGGATCGCCGTCGAGGTCGATGATCGCGCCCTGGCCGGCAAAGATCGAGCCCGCCGGCAGCATTGTCGTTGCCGCGCGGGTGATCCCGGCAGCCTTGTGGACGAGGATGTGCTGCGAGGTCGGGTTCACCGCCGTGGAAGCATCGAGCGCGGCGCTGAACGGCGCCTCGTCGGCGGTGATGTCGTTGGTCTCGTCGACCGCCGAAACGTCGCTGAGGCCGAGCGCGGTGACGGTTGCGAACAGGCCGGGGGTGACCCACGCGCCCCTGGCATCGACTGCGCTGCCCGCCGTCGGCGCTCCCGCGGCCGGACCGGCATAGACGACAGTGCCGCCCTTCACGACCACCGTGCCGCCCGCGATCGGCTCCGAGCCGTCGCCGATCACAAGGCGGGCATTGGTGATGGTCACGTCCTGCGCCAGCGCGGGGGCGGCGGCGAGCGCGACGGCGCTGACGGCAAGGGGAAGGAGCCGCTTCATTTCACATCTCCTTCGCCGGGCTGGCCGAGCTCGAAGTCGCTCACCGGACGCAGCCTGGGGTTCATCGCATCGAACATCAGCGCGCCGTCGATCCACACCTTCTCGGGGCGCGAATAGACGCTGAGCGGATCGCCGTTCCACAGCACCACGTCGGCCATCTTGCCCTTCTCGAGGCTGCCGGTCTGGTCGGCGATGCCCATCGCCCTGGCGGCGTTGTAGGTGATCCACTGGATCACGGTCGCATCGGAAATGTCGATCCCGACGCGCAGACCCGCCTTCTGGGCCTTGCGCGCCTCCTGGTTCAATCGCTGGATATCGTTCTGGTCGTCCGAGTGGATCACCACGCAGGCCCCCTCGCGCTGGAGGAAGGCGGCGTTCTCGCGGATGCCGTCATAGCTTTCCATCTTGAAGCCGTACCAGTCGGCCCAGATCGCGCTGCACACGTCGTTCTCGCGCAGCAGATCGCCGATCTTGTAGGCCTCGACCGCGTGGTGGAAGGCGGCGACCTTGTAGCCCATCTCCTTGGCCATATCGAGCACCAGCGCCATCTCGTCGGCGCGGTAACAGTGGTTCTGGATCAGGATCTCGCCTTTCAGAACGCCCACCAGCGTCTCCTTGGCGAGATCGCGCTTGGCCCCCTTTTCTGAGGCTTGATCATTGGCGTAGTCGATCGCGGCGAGCCAGGTCGCACGGTTGACCGCGATATTGCCCATCCGGGTCGAGGGCATCCGCCCGCGGCTGCCATAGACGCGCTTGGGGTTCTCCCCGCAGGCCATCTTCATCGAATAGGGCGCGCCCGGAAACTTCATCCCCTGCATGGTGCGCGCGGGCACGTTCTTGAGCGTGACCGAGCGTCCGCCCATCAGGTTGGCCGAACCGGGGAGGATCTGGAGCGCGGTCACCCCGCCATTCGCCAGCGCACGGCTGAAGCCGGGATCCTGCGGCCAGACGGAATGTTCCGCCCAGACCTCGGGCGTGGTCGGCGCGGTCGCCTCGTTCCCGTCCGAATGCGCCTCGACGCCGGGGGAGGGGTAATCACCGAGGTGCGAGTGGATGTCGATGATTCCGGGGGTGACGAACTTGCCGGTGCCGTCGAGCACCGTGACCTCAGCCGGGATCGGGGTGTCGGGGCCGCCGACCGCGACAATCTTGCTGCCGGACATGAAGACGACGCCGTTCTCGATCTTGCCGCCCTTGCCGTCATAGACGGTGGCGCCCCTGATCGCGGTCGGGGTGCCCGGGAAGGGCTTGTAGGTCGAGGCGAAGACCGGCTCGCCCGCAGGCGTGGCGGCGAAGGTCTTTTCGGGCTTGGCCGAGGCGCTGGCAGGCTTGGCCTCGCCGCCGCCGGTGGTGCAGGCCGCAAGCGCCAGGGCACTCGCCAGCGTTGTCAGCGCGCCTGCCCGGGCGCGCGCTTTCTTTTCTGCCAACATTCAAACCTCGCGTTATTCCGATTCCGGCCTTGGAACGGAAAACGCGAGGCTTGTAAATCGTCTTGGACGAGTAATGTGCCCGTCGGGGCTTACTCGGCCGGGCGGGCGGTGACGGGGTAGGCCTCGTCGGCGCCTTCGGCTTCGGGCGTGTCGTCGCGCAGCGTGTCGAGGTGCATCAGCTTCTTGATCAGCGGGCTGACCAGCAGCACGCCCACGCCCACCGCGATCGCGATCCAGCCGATCTGGCTGTAGACGCCGAGCACGGTTTCCTTGCCCGCGCTCTCGCCCGAGGCCGCTTCCGAACCGGTTGCCGCCGCGATCAGCCCGGCGGCGAAGTTGCCGGTGGCCGAGGCGAAGAACCAGGTGCCCATGATGAGGCTCGCCATGTGCGCAGGCGCAAGGCGGTTCATCGCGGAAAGGCCCACGGGGCTGAGGCACAGCTCGCCGGTGGTGTGGAGCAGATAGATGAGGAAGATGAACAGCACCGGGGTCATCTCCCCGGTCGCCGCGCCCGCGACCAGCACGAGAAAGCCCCCGCCCAGCTGCATCAGTGCAAGGCCGAACTTGGCCGGAGCCGAAGGCTCCAGGCCCCTGCGGCCCAGCCACGTCCACAGCGTCGCGAACAGCGGAGCCAGCAGCACGATGTAGATCGCGTTGATCGACTGGAACACCGAGGCAGGCACGCCGCCGCGATCGACATAGCGGTCGGTATAGAGGTTGAGCGAGGAGCCGGCCTGTTCGAACAGCGCCCAGAACAGGATCGAGCCGAGGATCAGGAACATCGCCGCGAAGATCCGGTCGCGGTCGTGCGGCGCGAGCTTCACCACCGCTGTGAACAGCACATAGGCGACGAGCGCGGCACCCGACAGGCCAAGCAGGCTGCCGACCACCGACTGGTTCTGCACCATCCACCAGCACGCGCCCACCGCTGCAACGCCGACGGCATAGAGGCCCCATTCGGTGCTCTTGACCAGCGGCTTGGGCGGCTCGCCGCGCCCGAGCAGCAGCGGCTTGAACAGGGTGAAGACGATCAGGCCGAGCAGCATCCCCACGCCCGCCGCGCCGAAGCCATAGGCCCAGCCATAGGTCTCGCCGAGGTAGCCGCACAGCAGCGAACCGATCGCCGCGCCGAGATTGATGCCCATGTAGAAGATCGTATAGGCCCCGTCGCGCCGCACATCGGTGCGCGGGTAGAGCTGGCCGACGATCACCGAGATGTTCGCCTTGAGGAAGCCCGAACCCACGATGATGAAGGCCAGCGCCAGCCAGAAGATGTTGAGGCTGGCGGCATCCTGCCCGCCGTTCCCTTCAAAGCCCATCAGGAAGTGCCCGAAGGTCAGCAGCACCGCGCCGTAGGTCACGGCCTTGCGCTGGCCCAGATACTTGTCGGCGAGATAGCCGCCGAGCACCGGCGTGATGTAGACCAGCGCGGTGTAGGCTCCGTAGATCACGCCGGCCTGGCTGTCAGAGAACAGCCAGTGCTTGGTGAGGTAGAAGATCAGCAGCGCCCGCATGCCGTAGTAGGAGAAGCGCTCCCACATTTCGGCGAAGAACAGGACAAACAGACCCTTGGGGTGGCCGAGAAGAGTCCCGGCGCTGTCCCCGTGCGGAAGCTCAGCTGTAGCCATGTAACGGATATCCCTAAAGCGCGCCTCTCTCCAGGCGCGGTCCCATGGGCGCGCACCCTAGCGCGTGCCTCGCGCATGTGAAGCTTTTGTTTCGCGGGCGGGCAATGGAATGCTGCCGGACCCCTTTACGCCCCGGCCATGTCGCTCCGGCCATCGGCCCGCTACCGGACGGGCCGCGAGGCCGAACGGCCGCCCGCAGGCGCTTGAGCCTGAAAGGCTCGAAACGCGCCGAGGACGGGGGCGCGGAGGCGCCCCCGCAAACCAATTGACCGCATGGCTGTATTATGGCACTGATGCACCCCATGAGCGCGCACCCGAACCGCCCCGTCTATCTCAAGCTGCGCGACCAGATCGCCGCGGCGATCATCGACGGGGTCTATCCGGAGGGCGCGATGCTGCCTTCGGTGCGGGCGCTCGCGGCGGAGCAGGGGGCGAACCCGCTGACCGTCGCCAAGGCCTACCAGCAGTTCCAGAACGACGGGCTGGTCGAAGTCCAGCGCGGGGTGGGCATGTATGTCGTGCGCGGCGCGGCCGAACGCCTGCGCGCCGCCGAGCGCGAGGCCTTCCTGCGCGAGGAATGGCCCGAGATCCGCCGCCGGATGGCGCGCCTCGGGCTTGATGCGAAAGATCTCGCTCTCACCTCCTGACACGCGCATGGCCCTGACTTTAGTGTATATTGCGCAAGCGCGCGCGATGTGACAGGGTCATGGCAATCGCGCCGGACAGGAATGCATATCCCTTTGCCCTGCGTGTAGACGGAGCGCCTCACGGGTCGGAGGTGGAGACAGGAAACGACGGGGTAACCCGCAACACGGCGCGACGTGGCGGCCAGTCCGCGCACCCTCGCCGGGAGATCGCCATGATCAGATCCGAATTGCTGCAGGAATTGCACAGGGACAATCCCGACCTTCGCGCCGACGAGATCGAGCAGGTCGTGGACATCTTCTTCGACGAAATCGCCCAGCGCCTGGCGGAAGGCGGCCGCATCGAACTGCGCGGCTTCGGGGCCTTCTCGACCCGCGACCGGGAGGCCCGCAGCGGTCGCAACCCGCGCACCGGCGAGACGGTCGACGTGCCTTCGAAGCGCGTCCCCTATTTCAAGGCCGGCAAGGAAATCCGCGAGCGTCTGAACAAGTAGGGGACGCCTCCGCGCCCCCGTCCTTCGCGCCAGATTTCACGGTTGAGCCGCAGCGCGCGGCCCGCAAGAGCAATGCCGGGGCACTGGCATTGCCCCAGCAATCTGTGGCAAGGGCTGCGCCATGCGGGCGTGGCGGAATGGTAGACGCCGGGGACTTAAAATCCCCTGAGCTTTGCTCGTGCGGGTTCGAGTCCCGCCGCCCGTACACCGGTTGTGCCAATGATTTCGGGCAATTGGCAACCGGCCATTATCTTCGCCTTAACGACTTTGCCGCTAGATTGTGGCCGGCTTGGGCATTCGCGTCCCGCCAGCGCCGGGACCAGGGGCTGTCGGGCTGGGACACGGGATATGGAAAAAGCGACGAATTCGGCAAGGCTCGAACCGGTTCCCTCTGCGCCAGGCGCCGAACAGCGCGTGGCGCCGCGCTTCACCCTGCTGATCCGTGCGGCCAAGATCATTTCCGCACAGGGCGAGTTCGTCTGCGTCATCCGCGATGTTTCGGAAACGGGCGTGAGCGTGCGTCTGTTCCACGCCCTGCCGACCTGCGATGCCTTCGCGCTGCATATGCCTGCGGGCGCCAGCTACGAGATCGTTCCGGTCTGGCAGCGTGACATGGAGGCGGGCTTCCGCTTCGCCTCCTCCGTCGAGGTCGAGACGCTGGTGAACGAATCCGGCGACTATCCCAAGCGCGGGCTGAGGCTCTCGGTGTGCTTCCCGGTCACGATGAACATGCTCACCGGCAGCTGCGAGGCGCTGGTCGAGAACCTCTCCCAGCAAGGTGCCCGGCTCACCTGCAACCGGATGCTGGCGATCGACCAGACGATGAAGATCGAAATGCCCGATCTTGGCGGGCGACTGCGCGAGGTGCGCGCCAAGGTGCGCTGGCGGCGCGACCGGCACTACGGGGTGGTGTTCGACGACACCTTCACGCTTGGCGATTTCGCGCGGCTGGCGGCGCTGCTCCAGGCCCCTGCGCTGCTCGGCGAATAATCAGGCCGGCACAAATTTCAGCGCCACGCCGTTGATGCAGTGGCGCTTGCCGGTGGGCCGGGGCCCGTCACCGAAGATATGCCCGAGATGCCCGCCGCAATCGGCGCAATGCACCTCGGTGCGCGGATAGCCCAGCAGGTAATCGGTCGAAGTGCCGACCGCGCCCTTGTCGATCGCCTGCCAGAAGCTCGGCCAGCCGGTGCCGCTGTCATACTTCGTCGCCGAGGCATAGAGCGGGTTGGCGCAGCCCGCGCACACAAAGGTGCCCTTGCGCTTCTCGCTGTTGAGCGGCGAGGTGAACGCCCGCTCCGTTCCCGCCTCGCGCAGCACGTAATATTGCTCGCGGGTGAGCAGCTTCCGCCACGCGGCATCGGTCCTGCCCTTGGGGAAGGACTTCGCCGCGGCGGGCGAAGCGCCGCAGGCGCTGACGAAGGGCAAGGCCGCGCCCAGAACGGCACTGGCGGCCAGCAAGCGGCGGCGGCTGAGCGGGGAAGGGCGCATCGGGGCGGGTCTCCGTGACGGCAGGGCTTGTGCCCTGCAGCCTTTACGTCGGCAAGGCCCCGCCGGTTTCAAGCCCGCATCAGAACGTGGTGATCTCGACCTCCAGCTTGCGGAAGCCGTGGACGAAGTTCGCCCGCACCCGTTCGACATCCCCCGCGACATGCACGCGCATCCGCCGCTTGTGCATTTCCTCAAGCAGGATGCGCAGCTGCATCTCGGCAAGCCGGGCGCCCACGCAGCGGTGGATGCCGTAGCCGAAGGCGAGGTGGCGGCGGGCGTTCTCGCGGGTGATGTCGAGCTTGTCGGGATTCTCGAACACCTCCTCGTCGCGGTTGGCGCTGATGTACCACAGCACCACCTTGTCGCCCGCCTTGATGGTCTGCCCGAACACCTCGGTATCCTCGGTGCAGGTGCGCCGCATATGCGCCAGTGGCACCTGCATCCGCAGGATTTCCTGCACCGCGTTGGGGATCAGCTCGGGCTGTTCCTCGTAGAGCTTGCGCTGGTCGGGGAACTTGTCGAGCGCGTGGATGATCCCGCTCATGGTGTTGCGGGTCGTGTCGTTGCCGCCCACGATCAGCAGCACTAGGTTGCCCATGAATTCCTCGGGCCGCATCTGGTTCATGGCTTCGGAGTGGATCATCATCGAGATGAGATCATTGCCCGGCTCCTTGTCCATGGTCCGCTCGATCCACAGCGACTGGAAATAGGCTGCCATCTCCTGAAGGATGCCCCAGCGCACCTCGTCGAGCTCGCGCACCGTGGCGAGTTCGGTGTCGCCCGCCCAGTCCGACCAGAAGGTCAGCAGGCGGCGGTCTTCCCAGGGAAAGCCGAAAAGGATCGCGAGCATCCCGGTGGTCAGCTCGATCGAGACCGTGTCGACCCAGTCGAACACCTGCCCGCGCGGCAGGCTGTCGAGCAGCTCGCCGGTGCGCTGGCGGATCTCGGCCTCCATGTCGGTCATCGCGCTCGGCGTGAACTTGGGCGCGACGGTGCGGCGCTGGCCGGTGTGCTGCGGCCGGTCCATGGCGATGAACATCGGCAACTCGCGCGGTGCGTCGATTCCGGCGGCAGCGGCCTCTTCCTCGGTCAGGCGGTTGAGAATGGTGATCCCGCCATGCTCCCAGCTCGAGGAGAAGGTCTCGGGCAGGGCCTCGATATGCTGGATCGCCTTGTGGCCGACCACCGCCCAATAGGGGCCGAAGGGGCTATCGGGAATCCAGTGGAGCTGGCCCGCCTTGCGCATCTCGGCGAAGACCGGCTGCCAGCGGTCCTCGAAATAGATGTCCGAACGGCTCACGTCCCAGGGGTGGGGGTGCTGCAAGCGCTCTTCGGGATGGGCGGCGAAGTGCGCTTTCAGGGCATCATAGGCACTGGGCTCGCGGCGCACCTTGGGGCGCTGCACCGGGCTCGGGGGGGCGATGGTGGCCATGTCTGTCTCCCGTCAGGGCAGCCTCTCATGCGGGCCGCTCGCTACGAATCGCATCCTGCCCTAACTGACAGCCATGTCAATAGTGAGTTGCGATTCGGGACTGATTATGTCCTTGCCCACAGCCCTTTTTTCGCCTTGTCGCGTCCCGCTCCGCCCGATTTCATCACCCGCTTGCGGAACAGGAGCGAGCCGCCCTTGACGATTCCCAGCACCGCCACGGCCTGCCAGGCAAGCGCGCCCGCATGGGTCCACAGTTCCGGCTCCATCGCCGCGCGCGCCAGCATGGCGAAGGGCGAGGACAGCGGGAAGGCGATCGCCGCCATCTCGAGCGCGGAACCCGGCTGCTTGATCGTGTAGGCGGCCAGGAAGAACACCATCAGCTGGAGCATGGTGACCGGCATCGACAGGGTCTGCACCTCGCGCACCGAGGTCGCCATCGAGCCGATGGTGAGGAACAGCGCGCCGAGCAGCAGATAGGCCATGGCGAAGTAGACAACGCCCAGCACCACGAACAACGGCCAGCCGACGGCGGGGGCGGGGAGGTTCGCCGGGTCGAAGCCCGTCACCTGCGTGATCGCATCGCCGCCTGCCGTCCACAGGCCGAAGGCGGCAAGGCCCCACACCGCGATGCCGACAAAGGACACCGCCAGCATAGCGAAGAGCTTCCCCATGAACACCGCATCCATCGGGATCGCGGCGGCGAGAATCTCGATGATCTTGTTGGCCTTCTCCTCGACCAGATTGGACAGCACCATGCCCGCCAGCAGCATGGTCAGCAGGAACAGCAGCATCTGCGCGATCTGCGCGGTCTGGATGCGGCTGGTGCGTTCCGATGCGGCGCTGGTGGCGACCGCTGCGGTGGCGACTTCCGGGAAGCGGGCGGGCTCGGCGGCGAGGGCATGGCCGGCGATCAGGCCGACCGGCCCCTGCCAGCGCGCGATCTGGCCCTCGGTCCCGACCAGTCGCGGCGCGGCGAGCGTGCCGGTCACGATCGCCGCGTAATTGCCGCGCCGGGCCTCCATGAAGCCGCGCGCGTCGAAGGCAGGGCCTTGTGCCGCCTCGGGCACCTGTTCGAGCACGGGAAGCGCCCGTCCGAGCTGCGGGGAGAGCCGGTTGGCGGTGGCGATCATCGCGGCGTTGTCCTGCGGGCTCATGGCGAGCCCGACCTCGATGCTCACCGCCTCGCGCTGCACCTCGCCGCCGATGCTCCCGGCGAGCCCGCCGACGATCACCGGAAACAGCGGGCCCAGCAGGAAGAACAAGAAGGCGCGGCTGAACAGCACCGCGACGAAATCGCGCCGGGCGATCACCCAGGCGGCCTCCATCGCCGAAAGGCGCGGGCGGAGCGGAAGGTCGGTCATGCGCGGTCCCCTGCGTTGTCGGCGGCAAGCTGGCGCGCGGCGGCCTCGCCCGCGATGGCGACGAAGGCATCGTGCAGCCCCGCGCGCTCGATCGAGAGCGAGAGGATGCCCGCCTCGCCCTCTATCAGGCCCTTCAGCAGCGGTTCGATCCCGGTTTCGGGCAGGGGGAAGTGGAAGAAATCGCCGTTGCGGCGGGTCTCCTTGGGCAGGGCGGCGAGCCATGCCCCCTCGCGCGCCCGCGTCTCGAGCCGCACCTGCGCCGGGATGCGGTCGCGCGCCGCCTCGACCGAGCCCGCATAGGGCACCTTGCCCCCGGCGATGATCGCCACGCCCTCGCACAGCCGCTCGGCATGGTGGATGACATGGGTCGAGAAGATCACCGTCACCCCGTCCTCGGCAAGGGCGCGGATCATCATCTCGAGCTTGCCCTGGTTGATCGCATCGAGCCCCGAGAAGGGCTCGTCGAGCACCACCAGACGCGGATTGTGGACCAGCGTGCCGAGGAGCTGGACGGTCTGGGCCATGCCCTTGGAGAGCTGGCGGATCTGGCGGTCGGCGGCGTGGGCGAGGCCGTGGCGTTCGAGCAGTTCCGCCGCCCGCTTGCGCCCTTCCCTGAGCGGCAGGCCCCTCAGCGCGCCCATGAAGGCGATCGCCTCGATGCATTTCATCGCCGGGTAGAGCCCGCGCTCCTCGGGCAGGTAGCCGATCAGGCGGCCGATGTCGTGCGGGCGGTCGTGGCCGAAGACGCGGCGCACGCCCTCGTCCGGGTCGATGATGCCCAGCAGCATCCGCAAGGTCGTGGTCTTGCCTGCGCCATTGGGGCCGAGGATGCCGTAGATCGCGCCCTCGGGCACGGCGATGTCCACCCCGTCGACCGCGCGCGTGCCGTCGAAGCTCTTCACCAATCCGGTCGCCGCGATGGCGAGGGGACGTGCATCGGCCGGAGCGGCGCTGAAGCTGCCGCCGTGATTGCCCGAAAGGCTCTGTTCGCTTACCGCCATATCCATAGCTTTAGCCGGTTAGCCGGAAGGATTGAACGGGAGCCTCTCCGATCATGGTAAATGCCCCCCTAACATCCGGCCTTGCGGGCCGGATCGCGGCCGAGGCGGAGGCGCTGGGCTTTGCCGCTTGCGGCTTTGCCGGAGCGGGGGAAGACCCGCTGCGCGCAGCCCGGCTGGAACAATGGCTGGGCGAGGGCCACCATGGAACGATGGAGTGGATGGAGACGCGGCGCAAACACCGCCGCTCCCCGCAAGGCCTGTGGCCCGAAGCGAAGAGCGTCATCGCCCTGGGCATGAGCTATGCTCCCGCACATGATCCTCTGGCGCTGGAAGGCTCGCCCGCCCTTGCCCGCATCTCGGTCTATGCCCAGGGCAAGGACTATCACGATGTGGTGAAGAAGCGGCTGAAGGCGCTCGCCCGCTGGCTGGTGGAGGAAGTGCCGGGGGCGCAAGTGAAAGTCTTCGTCGATACCGCGCCGGTGATGGAAAAGCCCTTGGGCGAGGCGGCAGGGATCGGCTGGCAGGGCAAGCACACCAACCTTGTCAGCCCGACGCATGGCAGCTGGCTGTTTCTCGGCGCGATCTACACCACGCTCGATCTCACTCCCGCCGAACCCCACCGCGACCAGTGCGGTTCTTGCCGCGCCTGCGTCGATGCCTGCCCAACCGACGCTTTCCCCGCACCCTACCAGCTCGACGCGCGGCGCTGCATTTCCTACCTCACCATCGAGCACAAGGGACCGGTCCCTGAGGAATTCCGCGCGGCGCTCGGCAACCGCATCTACGGCTGCGACGATTGCCTCGCGGTGTGCCCGTGGAACAAGTTCGCCTCCGCCGCGCAAGCGATGAAAGAGTTCCTCCCCCGCGCCGAGCTGATCGCCCCGCGCCTTGGCGAGTTGCTGGCGCTGGACGATGCGGGGTTCCGGGCCCTGTTCTCGGGCTCGCCGATCAAGCGCATCGGGCGCGACCGCTTCATCCGCAACTGCCTCTATGCCGCCGGCAACAGCGGCAATGCGGCGCTCGCGGGGTTGGTGGAAGGACTGACGCGCGACCCCGATCCGGTGGTCGCCGACGCGGCGCGCTGGGCGCTGGACCGCCTTAGATCAGATCCTTGAGCGCCACCTCGGGATCGGCGAGCTTCGCGGGATCAATCTGTCCGCAGCCGCTCTCCAGCAGCTTCCTCGCCTGGACGTAGTCCTTCATCGTCCCCACGCAGTCGAAGGCGATCGGCACCCCGGCCTTGAGGTAGACGACGGTGAACTTGCGGCTGCCGGGGTCGCCCCGCAGCACGGTTGCGTCAAAGCCGAGACTGAGCCCAGCGGTCTGGAGCTTCAGGTCATACTGGTTCGACCAGAACCACGGCAGCGCATGATAGGGCTCCTTATCGCCCATGATCGCCTTGGCCACGGTGCCCGCCATGTCATGTGCGTTCTGGACCGATTCGAGCCGGATCACCGCTCCGCCCGCAAAGTCATTGGCATGGGCGGCGCAGTCACCGATCGCATAGACATCATCGAGGCTGGTGCGGCAGAATTCGTCGACGTCGACCCCGCTCGATCCGGCCGCGCCTGCCGCGATGAGCGGCGCGACGGCGGGGACGATGCCGATGCCGACCACCACCATGTCGCAGGGCACGTCCTCGCCAGTGTCGAGCCGGACGCCGGTGACCTTGCCCTCCCCGAGCACCGAATGGACGCCGGTCGAGAGCCGCACGTCGACCCCCTGCCGGCGGTGCTCGGCGGCATAGAAGTCGGACAGCTCCTCGCCCGCCACGCGGGCGAGCAGGCGGGGGAGCATCTCGACCAGCACGACCTCGCAGCCGAGCTTGGTGAGCACCGCCGCCGCCTCAAGCCCGATATAGCCGCCGCCGATCACCACCGCCCGCTTCGCGCCGTCCTCGAGCGCGCGCATCATCGCATCGGCATCGGCCTTGTCGCGCACATAGAAGACGCCCGGCAGAACCGCCCCCGGCACCGGCAGGCGGCGCGGATCGCCGCCGCCCGACCAGATGAGCTTGCCATAGGTGACATGTCCCCCGTCCTTGAGCGTGAGGCTGTGCGCCGCCGCGTCGATCGCGGTGACGGCTGCGCCCAAGCGCAGGGCGATGTCCTTTTCCGCCCAGAACTTCTCGGGCCGGATCATGATCCGCTCGAAGCCCTTGTCGCCCGCGAGGTATTCCTTGGAGAGCGGCGGGCGTTCGTAGGGCGGCGCGTCGTCGCGGCCGATCATCAGGATCGAACCTTCAAACCCGTGCTGGCGCAAGGCGATCGCCGCCTGCGCGCCGCCGTGGCCGGTGCCGACGATGACGACGTCGGCGTGCTGGGTGCTGCTTGCCATTGCCTGATTATGCCCTTTGCCTGACCCCGGCCCCTGATGTGGCGCAAATCCGCCGAGGGTCAAGTAGCGGTTTAGGCGCTACGGTTCACCGCTCCAGCAGGTTCCGCGCCTGACTGGCGATCTGCGCGAGCATCGCCGCGCCGACCGGCGGGCGGGCCTGCGCACGGGCGATCATCGCCCGGAACTGCGCCACGCCCTGGGCATTGCGCTCGGCCCAGGCGGCGACGGCACCGCGCGGATCGTCCTTGCCCGCCTTGCTGCGCATCAGCCGCCGCAGGAACTCGATGCGCATCTGCTGGATGTCGCGGGCAAGACCCGAGACGAGCAACCGCTCCCACACGTCGGTGGGGGTCATGTAGGCCGCCGTCCCCTGCGCCCAGTCCAGACCGAGCTGCGTGCCGATGTCGGTGAAGGCGTGGGTGAGCAGGCACGGCTCGATGCCTGTGTCGAGCGAGGCCTTGGCAAGCCCCACGGCCCCATCGAAATCGAACAGCGCCGCAACCCGGCCGGCCAGCGCTTCGGGCGACCCGCCGGCAACGAAGCTTGCCTGCAAGGCCTTGGAGCGCGCGCGCGGCTCGTCGGTGAGCAGCTCCTCGCGGCCCGCGATCAGTGTGGTGACATCCTTCTGGAGCGCATCGATCATCGCCCCGGCGGCGACCTTGCCCGCAGCGGTGCGCAGCACGTCCGACATGAGGTTGCCGACAGCGGCGGCAAGCCGGTCGAACAGCGCCAGACGCGCGCCTTCCGGGATCGCGGCGTTTTCGATGTCGCGCCACAGCGGTTCGAGGCCGAACAGGCGCTCGGCCACCACAAAGGCGGCGGCAACCTCGGCGAGGCCCACGCCCTCCTCCTCGGCCAGTTCGAAGGGATGAACCATGCCAAGCCGGTTGACGATGCGGTTGGAGAGGCTGGTCGCGATCATCTCGCGCCGCAGCCGGTGACCGCGGATCTCGTCGGCATAGGCCTTGCGCATCGGCGCGGGGAAGCGCGCCAGCAGCACGGCATCGAGCACCGGATCGTCAGGCAGGTCGCTCGCCTCGATCGCATCCTGCAACGCGAGCTTGGCCGAGGACAGCAGCACGGCGAGTTCGGGCCGGGTCAGCCCCTGCCCGTCGGCAGCGCGCCGCGTGAGGGTCTCGCCATCGGCCAGCCCCTCGGTGCGGCGGTCGAAATCGCTGACTTCCTCAAGCCGCTCGATCAGGCGGACATAGGCCGGCGTCGCACCCGCCCCCCCGCTCGAAGCGATCGACAGCGCGAGCGCTTGCAGGCGGTTGTCCTCCAGCACCAGCCCGGCAACCTCGTCGGTCATCGCCGCGAGCAGGGTGTTGCGCTTCTTTGCGCCGAGCTTGCCCGAGGCGGTCGCCGCGGCCAGCGCGATCTTGATGTTGACCTCGTTGTCCGAGCAGTCGACGCCCGCCGAATTGTCGATGAAGTCGGTGTTGATGCGCCCGCCGTTCATGGCGAAGGCGATGCGCCCGGCCTGCGTGACGCCGAGGTTCGCGCCCTCGCCGATCACCCTGGCGCGCACCTCGGTGCCGTCGATGCGCAGGGCATCATTGGCCGGATCGCCGACGGCGACGTTGTTTTCCTGCGGGGCCTTCACATAGGTGCCGATGCCGCCGAACCAGAGGAGGTCGACCGGCGCCTTGAGGATCGCGGTGATCAACGCCTCGGGCTCGATCTCCTTCCCCTCGATCCCCAGCGCCTCGCGCGCCTGCTTCGACAGCTTGATCGCCTTGGCCGAGCGCGGGAAGACCCCGCCGCCCTTGGAGATCAGCGCCTTGTCGTAGTCGTCCCAGCTCGAACGCGGCAGGGCGAACATGCGGGCGCGCTCCTTCCAGCTGGCGAGCGGGTCGGGGGTCGGGTCGATGAAGATGTGGCGGTGATCGAAGGCGGCGACGAGCTTCAGCGCCTTCGAGAGCAGCATTCCGTTGCCGAACACATCGCCCGACATGTCGCCGCAGCCCGCAACGGTGATCGGCTGCGTCTGGACGTCGATGCCCATCTCGCGGAAGTGGCGCTGGACCGAGACCCAGGCGCCGCGCGCGGTGATGCCCATCGCCTTGTGGTCATAGCCGTTCGATCCGCCGCTGGCGAAGGCATCGTCGAGCCAGAAGTCGCGGCTCTGGGCGATGCCGTTGGCGATGTCGGAGAAGGTCGCGGTGCCCTTGTCGGCGGCGACCACGAAATAGGGGTCTTCGCCGTCGCGCACTTCGACCGCCTGCGGGTGGACCACCTTGCCGCCGACGATGTTGTCGGTGACCGAGAGCAGCGTGCGGATGAAGATTTCATAGGCGGCGCGGCCCTCGGCGGCCCAGCCCTCGCGGTCGATGGCGGGATTGGGGAGCTGCTTGGGATAGAAGCCGCCCTTGGCGCCGGTCGGTACGATCACCGCGTTCTTGACGCGCTGGGCCTTCATCAGCCCGAGGATCTCGGTACGGAAGTCGTCGCGCCGGTCGGACCACCTCAGCCCCCCGCGCGCCACCGCGCCCGAGCGCAGGTGGATGCCCTCCACGCGGGCGCTGTAGACGAAGATCTCGCGCCAGGGGACGGGCTTGGGAAGGCCGGGGACAAGCGCGGAATCGAGCTTGAAGGCGAGCGCCTCGGTAGAGGCCGGGGCAAAGGCATTGGTGCGCAGCACCGCGTCGATCACCGCGCGGTAGAGGCGCAGCAGCCGGTCGTCGTTGATCGCGGTGACCTTGGCAAGGCCGCGGGTGAAGGCGCCCTGCGCGGCGGCGACGGCCTCCTCGCGGTTGCCCGTGAAAGCCGGGTCGTGGCGCGCGGCGAACAGCTCGATCATCGCGCGGGTGACCTGCGGCGCGGCGACCAGCGCGTCGACCACGGTGTAGATCGTGAAGCTCATCCCGGTCTGGCGCAGGTAGCGATAGATCGCGCGCATCCAGTTGGCCTCGCGCGGGAGCAGGCCGGCGGCGGCAACGAGGCGGTTGAAGGGATCATCTTCCGCCGCGCCGCCCAGCACTGCGGCAAGCGCCTCCTCGATCAGCGCGGCACGCTCGAGCAGTGCCCCGGCCTCGCGCCCGGCGGGGAGCGCCAGCAGGAACTCGTCGATCGCGCCGAGCGAGGCGTCCGACAGGTAGGTCGGCACTTCGGTGAGCACCCGGAAGCCGAAATTCTCGAGCGCCGGCACCGCGTCCGACAGGGCGAGCGCGCCCTTGAGGGCATAGACCTTGAGCCTGAGCGTCTGGGGCCCGTCGGCGGGCAGGCGGTAGAGGCGCACCAGCCGCTCGGTGCGCTCGCCCTCGCCCTCGCCCTCGCCGAGCGCCAGGCTGCGCAGCTTGGCGATGTCGAGCGCGGCTTCCTGCGGGCCGTAGGTGAGGCGGTAGCCGGTCGGAAAGGCGGGGGCATAGCGCGCCGCGAGCGTGGTCGCGCGGCCTTCCTCCTCGATTGCGGCAAGATGGGTCGCAACCGCCTCGTTCCAGCCGCGCAGCAGGTCGACGAGCCGGGCTTCGATCTGCTTTTCGTCCGGCAGGGTGTCGCAGGCGCGCACGTCGATGAGGAAGCGCAGCAAAGCGAGCGTGCTGCTCTCGACCGAGAGGCTCCAGTCGAGCAGCTCCGCGCCCCGCGTCGCCAGCAGCATCGCCTGGATCTGGTGGCGGACCTCGGTCGAAAGCTGGTCGCGCGGCAGCCAGACGAAGGCGAAGACGTGCCGCTCGAGGATGGCGGGCACCATGATGACACGCGGACGCGGACGATCGATCAGCGCCATCTTGGCGGTGACGAGGTTCGCCACACGCTCCGGCTTGAAGGCGGTGATGAGATCGTTGGGGAGCGAGGTGAAAGCGTGCACCAGCGCCTTGCCGTTGTGCCCGGCGGGATCGAAGCCGAGCTGGCGGGTGATGTCGTCCACCATCGCCCGCAGCACCGGCACTTCGTGCGGGCGCTCGTTCATGGCCGCGCTGGTCCACAGCCCGGCATGGATCGACAGCGCGGTGATCGCCCCGCCTTCGCGCACCGGCACGATGAACAGGTCAAGCGGGCTCGCCCGGTGCACCCGCGACTGGACGTTGGACTTGATCGCCAGCAGCGGGCGCGGCGTGCCGGCCGCCTCCTGCGCATCAAACCATTCGAAGGCGCGTTCGTAGGAAATCTCCGCCAGCAGGTCCTTCGCCGAGGCGCGGCAGATGCCGAGCCGGTCGCCGGTGCTCCCGCCGCGCTGGCGGGTCAGATGGCCGAGCTGGGTCAGCATCCCGCCGCCCAGCCAGCCGAGCAGCGCGCCCATCTCGGGATCGAGCGCCTGCGCGGCCTCGGCATCGGCGGCCATCGCGGCCTGCATCCGGGGCCAGTCGGCGACCGCGGCATGGACATCGCCGAGCGTCACTTCAAGCGCCTCGAGCAGCTCGCGCCGCTGGCGGGCATCGACCCGCGGAGTCTCGATATAGATCAGCGATTCGCGCGCCCCCGCCTCGCCGAGGCCGGTCATCGACCCTGCACCGTCACGCTCGACCGGCACCACCGGGTGAAGCAGGAGATCGATCCCGACGCCCAGCGCGGCGACTGTCGCGGCGACCGAGTCGACCAGGAACGGCATGTCATCGTTAATGATCGCGATCCTGAGGTGGCGTCGCTCGCCCGCCGCAGACTCGAGCTGGACCAGCGATTGCCCGCCCGCGCGGGTCGCAGCGGCACGCAGGAGATAGGCGGCTGCCTCGTCGAGAGCGGACCTGCTCACGGCAGCATCGCCGGGCAGCAGCGAGGCCTCGATCTGGAGACGAAGGGACTGGATCAGCGCGCGTGACGGCGCATCGGCAACGGACTTCGACCCCATTGATGGCTCCTGCTCATCCTGCGATCCCGACTGCGCTTGGGCGTAACATTATTATGCCGGGTTGTTGTATCGTGTCTGAGTCGATACCCCTTTTCGTCACTGCCGCGCAAGCAGGATGATTGCGCAGACGTCAGGTTGCAGGCACGCTCTGGCAGGCTTCCATCGTCAGTTCGAGCGAGCGGATTCGGGCGTCGGGATCATAGGTTGCGCCGCACAGCATGATCTCGTCCGCCCCCGTCCGCCGGACAAAGGCCGCAATGCCCTCGCGCACCTGCGCCGGGGTTCCGACCGCCGCAGCCTGACCGATATGGACGAGCATCGCCTGCGCGCTGGCGGGAAGCCGGTCGGTATAGTCGGCGACCGGCGGCGGCAGCTTGCCGGGCTGTCCGGTGCGCAGCCGCACGAAGCTTTGCTGCTGCGAGGAGGCAAGCAGCCGCGCCTCGGCCTCGGTGTCGGCGGCAAAGACGTTCATCGCCACCATCACGTGCGGGCGGTCGAGCGCTGCGGAGGGCTGGAAATCGCGCCGGTACACCGCCAGCGCGGCATCGAGGTGATCGGGCGCGAAATGCGCCGCGAAGGCATAGGGCAGTCCGAGCTTCGCCGCGAGCTGCGCGCCGAACAGGCTCGAACCGAGCATCCACAGCTCGACCGCAGCGCCCCGGCCGGGGGTCGCCGTGATGGGCAAGTCGATATCGCCGGTCAGCAGCGCGCGCAGTTCGACCACGTCCTGCGGGAAATACTCGGCCGCCTGATGGAGGTTCTTCCTCAGCGCCCGCTGCAATTCCGGCCCTGCCCCCGGCGCACGCCCCAGCCCGAGATCGATCCGGCCGGGAAACAGCGCATCCAGCGTGCCGAACTGCTCGGCGATCTGGAACGGCGTGTGGTTGGGCAGCATGATCCCGCCCGATCCGATGCGGATCCGGCTGGTGGCATTGCCGACATGGGCCAGCACCACCGCAGTCGCCCCGCCCGCGATCCCGTCCATCGCGTGATGCTCGGCCACCCAGAACCGGTCGCAGCCGAAGGCTTCAGCGGCACGGGCACAATCGGCGGTCGCGGCGAAAGCTTCGGGCAGCGTCCCGCCCTCGCGGACGGGAACGAGGTCGAGCACGGAAAAACGGGTCATGAGGGTTGCTCCAATTGCGCCGGTGCACCGGTCGTCGCCGCTTCGGGCGCATCGTCGATCTGGGCGAGGTAGCCCTGCGCGGTCGCCGCAGCGGCGCTGTCCGGCGCGAGCGCGATGGCCGAACGCCAGCTCGCCCGCGCGGCATCGTCGCGGCCACCGAGCACAGCGATCAGCCCCGCCTCCAGCGCGACCTCGGGATTTTGCGGCGCGAGGCTCGCGGCCCGCTCGATCGCCGGTTGCGCCTCGGCAAGCCGTTCGAGGCGGCGCAGCAAGGTCGCCTTGAGCAGCCAGCCTTCGCTGCGCTCGGGCGCGCGGGTGGTCGCGGTTTCGAGGGCGGCAAGCGCCTCCTCCCCCCGCCCCAGCGTCACCAGGGCGCGGGCGCGGTCAGTGGCAGCGATGGCTTCGAGGATCGCTGCCTTGGCGGTGCGCGCATCGCTTTCGGCCAGGGTCAACAGGTCGAGCGCCCCTGTCGCATCGCCAGCCGCCAGCGCGGCGTTGCCCGCGAGCGCGGCAAAACGGGCGCGGGCGCGGGGCTCGTCATCCGGGGTCTCGCCGCGGGCGGCAGCAAAGGCGGCGCGGGCATCGTCCCACAGGCCGAGCGCGCTCGCTGCCGTGCCGAGGCAGAGGTTGGCCAGCACCCGATCGTGGCCCGCAGTCTCGGTGCGGCGAATCTGCGCCATGGCATGGGCGCGGGCCGGATCGGTTTCGATCTGGTCGAGGCAGCCCTGAAGCCACGCACTGCTCGCGCCGAGGTCCGCCTTCGCACCGCTCGTCCGGGCCGGGCGGTCACGCACAAGCTCGTCGCCCGCGATCCCCCCGCCCAGGGGATTGGGGCCGACTTGCAGGAGCACAGCGAGAAGGATCGACACAGGCGCTCTATCCGTAGAATCCGGCCACAACGGCCTTCAGAAGGGCGATATCGCTGTCACGCGACAGGCGGTGGTCCCCGTCCTCTACCAGCGTCACCTGAACATCGTCCGACCGGAGCGCCGCCTGGAGACGAAGCGAGATCTCGAACGGGACATCCGCATCCGCCTTGCCGTGGATGAGCCGCACCGGACAGGCGAGATCGATCATCCGCCCGAGCCGCAGGTGGCACTCGGCATCGGCGAAGAAGCCCGGGTGCGTGGGGGTCGGCTCGGGGCCATAGGGGTTCGGCTCGAGGATCGTCTCGCCCGCCGCCAGCGCCGCGCGCTGCGCCTCGCTGTAGCCCCACTGGGTGAAGTCCGGCGCTGCGGCGATGCCGATCATGCCGGCGAGGCGGTGCTTCAAGTGCTCGGCGACGAGCAGCATCAGCCACCCGCCCATCGACGAGCCGACCAGCAGCACCGGCCCGCTGACATAGCTCGCGACCAGCGCCAGCACCTCGTCGCGCCACTTCGACAGCATCCCCTCGGCGAAGTCGCCGTCACTCGCCCCGCACCCGGAGTAATCGAGTAACAGGCACGCCCGGCCCTGCGCCTCGGCCTCGGCGAACAGGGCGGTCGCCTTGCTCCCGCTCATGTCCGACATGTAGCCGGGGAGGAAAACGAGACAGGGGCCAGCACCGTGGGTGTAGCGGAAGGCGACCCGGCGGCCGTCATAGAGGGTGTGATGCATCAGCGTGCTCATGCGGTGTCTCTTGCCTTGCGCGGGGGGCGAAAGGCAACCATTGTCACGTGAACGCAACTGGAGAGGGGTAGCGCGCGCACCATGATCAAGACCGAACCTGCGGCCCTGCCCGCCTCCACCAACATCACCCGCCGCAGCCTGTTCACGCTTGCGGGCGCAGGCGCTGCGGTAGCCGCCGCCCCGGCTGCCGCGACCGGTTTCGGCAAGGGCTTCACCCACGCCGTCGCGAGCGGTGAGCCTGCTGCCGACCGGGTGCTGCTGTGGACCCGTTACGTCGCCGACCAGCCGACCACGCTCGACTGGCAGATGAGCGAGACCGAGGACTTCGCCACCATCGCCGTGGAAGGCAACACCGGTGACGCCGCCCGGCCGGACAGCGATTTCTGCGTCAAGACCTGGGCCAACGGCCTCCAGCCCGATCGCTGGTACTTCTACCGCTTCATCGCCCCGGACGGCACGAAGTCGCCGGTCGGCCGCACCCGCACCCTGCCCGAAGGCGACACGTCACGCTTCCGTCTCGCGGTGTTCTCCTGCTCGAATTTCGGGTTCGGCTGGTTCAACGCCTACGGCCATGCGACGCTGGCCAACGATGCCGATCTGGCGGTGCACCTCGGCGATTACATCTACGAATACGGGCCCGGCACCTATCCGACCTCGGGGCAGGCACATCCCGAGCGGATGGTCCAGCCCTCGAGCGAGATCGTCGCGCTCACCGATTACCGCCTGCGCTATGCCACCTACCGCGCCGATCCCGATCTTCAGCGCCTCCACCAGGTGCTCCCGATGATCGCGGTGTGGGACGATCACGAGACCGCCAACGATTCGTGGAAGGACGGCGCGCAGAACCACCAGCCCGCAAGCGAGGGCGACTGGGAGGTCCGCAAGGCCGCGGCCAAGAAGGCCTATCATGAATGGATGCCGGTGGCCGACACGGCCTATTCGGCCTATCAGGTCGGCGACCTTGCGACCCTGTTTCGGCTCGACACCCGCCTCGAAGGGCGCGAGGAGCAGTTCAGCCTCGAAAAGATCATGGCCGGCGCCAAAAGCCCCGAGGCGCTGACAGCCGCGCTGGCCAGCTTCCGCGACGGCGCCTGGGCGGACAAGGACCGCCAGCTTCTCGGCGCGGCGCAGGAGGCCTGGCTGGCCGGCGCCCTGGCCGCGTCGACCCGTGCGGGCACGCATTGGCAGGTGCTGGTGCAGCAGGTGCTGACCGGCAACCTCAAGGCTCCCCGCGACCTGCTGCGGCAGGCGGGCAGCGGCCTGCCGGATTTCATCCGCACCCGCCTCGATTCCGCCGCCGCCGCGAGCGAGGCCGGGCTGCCTTCCAACATGGACGCATGGGACGGCTATCCCGCCGCGCGCGCGCGCTTGTTCAAGGCGGCGCTGGAGGCGGACGCCAACCTCGTCGTGCTCGCGGGGGACACCCACAATGCCTGGGCTTTCGAGCTGGCGCTGGACGGCGCAGCGGTCGGTGTGGAGTTCGGCGGCCATTCGGTCAGCTCGCCGGGCTATGAAGGCTACCTCACCTTCGTGAAGCCCGACACGCTGGCGGCCTCGCTGGTGGCGCAGAACCCGCAGCTCAAATGGGCCGACACCGCGCAGCGCGGCTACATGGTGGTCGAGCTGACCCCGGCACGGGTGACCACCGAATACCGCTTCGTGGCCGGGGTAAAACAGCGCTCGACGCAGCTGGCGGGGACCAAGCGGATCACCAGCGACAAGGGGAGCGGCAAGCTTGCCATTGATGCGTGAGATTGTTTATATTTTTCAATGTGTTAGGAAGATTCGTGATTGGTAGTTGAAGGTCGAGCAGAGCGCGCCCTGCGTGCACTTCATCAACTTGCGCGTGACTCCGCGCGCAGCGTGACCTATGCCACCGCCATGGCCAAGCTGCTGACCACCACCGCGACCACGACCACCCGGACGACTATCCGGGGGCGGCGGCGCGCGGGCTAGAGCCAGCGACCCGCCGCCCGGATCGGGGCGGCGCGGTGTTCTCCCCCTTCCGGTTATTCCCGCAACACCGCTCTTCCGGTGCGCGCCTGCTTGTGGCAGGGCGGCCCGCAAACGAGACGGACCCGCGATTGCCATGACCGAACTGCTCAAGATCAGCCTGCCCGATGGCTCGGTGCGCGAAGTGCCGCAGGGCTCGACCCCGGCGGACATTGCCGCGGCGATCGGCCCGGGCCTCGCCAAGGCGGCGCTCGCGGCGCGGGTGAACGGCGAATTGCGCGATCTTGCCCGGCCCTTCGAGGGCGATGCCGAACTGGCGCTGGTGACGAGCCGCGACGAGGCCGATGCGCTCGAACTCGCCCGCCACGACTACGCGCATGTGCTCGCCGAGGCGGTCCAGTCGCTCTTCCCCGGCACCCAGATCACCTTCGGCCCCTCGACCGACGATGGTTTCTATTACGACGTGAAGGCGCCGGAGAGCCGCGAGCCCTTCGGCATGGATGATCTGCCCGCGATCGAGGAGGAAATGCGCCGCATCATCCGCGCCGACAAGCCGCTCACCCGCGAGGTCTGGAGCCGCGAGCAACTCATCGCCAAGTGGGCGGGCGAAGGCGAAACCTTCAAGGCCGAATGGGCCAAGGAACTGCCCGAGGGCGAGGAGCTGACCGTCTACTGGAGCGGCAACGACTGGCTCGACATGTGCCGCGGCCCGCACTTGCCCTCGACCGGCAAGCTCGACCCCGAGGCCTTCAAGCTGATGCGCGTCGCCGGGGCATACTGGCGCGGCGACCAGAACAATGCGCAGCTCACCCGCATCTACGGCACCGGCTGGCTCAACAAGAAGCAGCTTCAGGCGCACCTCACCCGGCTGGAAGAAGCCGCCAAGCGCGATCACCGCAAGCTGGGCCGCGAGATGGACCTGTTCCACTTGCAGGAAGAGGCCCACGGTTCTGTCTTCTGGCACCCCAAGGGCTACCGCATCTGGCGCGAGCTTGAGGCCTATATGCGCCGCAAGATGGACGGCGCGGGCTACCGCGAGATCAAGACCCCGCAGCTGATGGATGTGCGCCAGTGGACCCAGTCGGGCCACTGGGGCAAGTATGCGCAGAACATGTTCGCGGTCCCCGACATGGTGCCCGAGGTCGACGAGGAATCAGGCGCCGCCTCCCCCAAGGTGGCAGACGATGCCGCGTGGATGGCGATCAAGCCGATGAATTGCCCGGCGCATGTGATGGTGTTCAAGCAGGGCATCACCTCCTACCGCGACCTCCCCATCCGCCTCGGCGAAATGGGCTGCTGCCACCGCAACGAGCCGCATGGCGCGCTCCACGGGCTGATGCGCGTGCGCCAGTTCACGCAGGACGACGCGCATATCTTCTGCACCGAGGGACAGGTGGTCTCCGAGGTTCAGGCCTTCATCGCGCTCGCCGATTCGGTCTATCGCGATTTCGGCTTCACCTATGACATCAAACTCGCCCTGCGCCCCGAAAAGCGCTTCGGGAGCGAGGCCGATTGGGACAAGGCCGAACAGGAACTGCGCGATGCGCTGACCGCCAACGGCCTCGCATGGGAGGAACTCCCCGGCGAGGGCGCCTTCTATGCCCCCAAGCTCGAATGGCACCTGACCGACGCGATCGGGCGCACCTGGCAGGTCGGCACGATCCAGTCCGACCGCGTGCTGCCCGAGCGGCTCGATGCCCATTACATCGGCGAGGATGGCGAAAAGCACCGCCCGGTGATGCTCCACCGCGCGATCTTCGGGAGCTACGAGCGCTTCATCGGCATCCTGATCGAGCACTTCGCCGGGAAACTCCCCGCATGGCTCGCCCCGGTGCAGGCGGTGGTGGCAACCATCGTCTCGGACGCGGACCCCTATGCCGGGGACGTCGCGGCACAGCTGCGCGCCTCCGGGATCCGCGTCGAGACCGACACCCGCAACGAGAAGATCAACTACAAGGTGCGCGAACACTCTCTCGCCAAGGTTCCGCACCTGCTGGTGGTCGGCAAGCGCGAGGCCGAGGAGGGCACCGTCGCGGTGCGCACCCTGGGCGCGGAGCACCAGAAGGTGATGCCGCTCGCCGAGGCGATCGCGATGCTCAAGGCCGAGGGCACCCCGCCCGATCTGGCCTAGGCCCCGGTCTGTTCCGGTCGGGTCGGATGTTCGAGAGCTTTACCGCAGCGCAAATCGGCGTCGCTTTCGCGGCGGCACTCGGTTCGGCATTCGTGCGCGGGCTGACGGGCTTCGGCATGGCGATCCTGCTCGTGCCGGTGCTGGCGCTCGCATTGCCGCCGGTAGAGGCGGTGGTGCTCGCCAATGCCCTGTCGCTGATGATCGGCGCGACCGAGATCCGCAGCCTCGTGCGCGAAGCCGAGCCGACCGCCTGGGCGATCGGCGGCCTCGTGGTGCTGGCCACCCCGCTCGGCCTGTGGGCCCTGTCGGTGACCGGCAGGGATGTCGCCCGTCTCGCCATCGCGGTGATCGCCTTCAGCGCCTTCATCGCGATCCTGCTGCCCAAGCGCGGCGCGGCGGTGCCAGGGGCTTGGGTGACGGGCAGCGTGGGCGTGCTCAGCGGTTTGATGACAGGCTATGCCGGGATGCCGGGGCCGCCGGTCGTGCCCTATTACGCGGGCCGCGACCTGCCGCGCGCAACCATCAAGGCCTCGATGCAGCTGATCTTCACCATCGCTGCCAGCGCCGGCCTTGCCAGCGCAACATGGCTCGGCATCCTGCGCGCAGAACTGCTGCTGTTCGCGGTGCTGCTGCTGCCCGCCATCCTCGGCGGCAACCGGCTGGGGGCGAAGGTTTCGGGCAAGGTTGCCGATCCCCTATGGCGCGCCTGTGTCGGCGTGATCATTGGCGGCGCGGCTATTGCCGCCTTCGCGCGGCTGGTCTGATCAGAAGGGCAGGGCCTTGCCCGCCAGGATCAGGGCCGCAGCGGTGCCGAACACGATGACACGGCGCGCAAGTTCAAGCGCGTCGATTCGCGTGGTGGCGATGAGCGGATGGGCGAAAGCGAGCGCGCGGGTCATGACCCGCACTCTCCGCCCAAATTCCTAACGAAGCGTTAAGCCGTGGTTGCGGCAGGCATCTGCTGGCTGGCACAGTGAAAGCCGCCGCCACCTGCCAGCACCGCTTCGCCCGGCAGGCCGATCGTGTCACGGTCCGGGAACAGCGCCGCGATCGCCGCGACGCCATCGGCATCGTGGGGCGAGCCGAAGGTCGGCACCACCACAAGGTGCGAGGTGATCGCGAAGTTCACGTAGCTGGCCGGCTCGATGATGCCACCGCGCTCGATCCGCCCGGGCGAGGGGATGCGCGCCACCCCGACCCCGGCCGCAGCCGCCCGGGCAGCCGCATCGGCATAGATCGCGGCGTTGGGATCGTCCCGGCCGGTCGCTTCGGGAACCACCAGCAGGTTGGGGCCGACAAAACGCGCAAGGTTATCGACATGGCCGTCGGTATGGTCGTTGACCAGACCGTCGCCGAGCCACAGCACGCGGGTGAAGCCGAGCTGCGTGGCGAGTTCGGCCTCGATCTCGCCGCGCGAGAGATGCGGGTTGCGATTGGGATTGAGCAGACATTGCTCCGTGGTTGCCACCAGCCCGGTGCCGTCGCCATCCACCGCGCCGCCTTCGAGGATCATTGGCGTGGTGCTCACCTCCAGCCCCGCATCACGCGCCAGTTCCGCGCCGATCTCCATGTCGCCGGGCATCAGGTACTTGCCGCCCCAGCCGTTGAAGCCGAACCGCCGTGCAGAGCGACGGCCGTCCGCGTGCGTCACCACCAGCGGGCCGGTGTCGCGCAGCCAGACATCGCCATAGGTGCGGCGCTCGAGCGTCACCTTGCTGCTGGCAAGCGCGCGCGCGCGGGCCTCGTTGGCTTCGTCGCGGACCAGCAGGCGCACCTCCTGCCCGCTCTCGGCCACGGCAGAGGCGAAGGCGGCCATCTGCTCCTGCGCCGGCCCGAGCCAGCCGGGCCACTCCTCGGCAAGATGCGGGAAGCCGATCCAAATCCAGTCCTGCGGGGCCCATTCGGGCGGCATGATCACGGGCATGGGCGTGTCAGCAGCCCGCCTCGCTGGCGGCGCAGCTTGCATCGCGGGTGGCGCGGAACTCGTCGCCCTCGATCCAGTTCGGCCAGCTCGTGCTCATCGCCATCATCCGGCCGAGGCGGTAGTAGAGCTGCAGGTCCGCCATCACGCCCGACCAGTCCCAGCTCTCGTCGAACTCGTCCTTGGGGCCGTGGTAGCGCTTGGCGCGGTAGTCCTTGTCCACCGCCTCGCCCGCCGCACGTCCGCCGGTCAGGAGGTCCTGGCCGCCGTCGATGTAGAGCATCGGCACACCGCGCTTGGCGAAGGCGAAGTGGTCGGAGCGGTAGTAATAGCCTGCCTCGGGGGTGGCATCGGGGGTGATGGTGCGCCCGTCGGCCTTGAGCGCGACTTCGAGGAAGCGGTCGAGCTCCGACTTGCCGAGGCCGACGGCGGTGACATCCCGCGCCGGGCCGGCCATCGCCAGCGCGTCCATGTTCACCCCACCCACTGTCCGGGCGAGGGGGTAGACCGGGTTCTGCGCATAGTAATCGGCGCCGAGCAGGCCGGATTCCTCGGCGGTGACGGCGAGGAACACGAGGCTGCGGCGCGGGGCGCCCGCCTTCACATGGGCCTCGGCCAGAGCGACCAGCGCGGCAGTGCCGGTGGCATTGTCGATCGCGCCGTTGCAGATGTCGTCGCCGTCGGGTGCCGGGGTGCAGCGCCCGAGGTGATCCCAGTGCGCGGTGTGCATCACGTATTCGTCGGGCTTTTCGGTGCCCGGCAGGATGCCGATCACGTTGTGCGACTTGAAGCTGCGCACCTCGCTTTCGAAGCTGGTCGAAAGCTTCATCCCGAGCGCCACCGGCTTGAACCCCTTGGTCTGCGCGGCCTTGGTCAGGGCGTCGAGGTCCTGCCCTGCCGCCTTCAGCAGCGTGCGCGCCGAGGCCTCGGTCACCCAGCCGTTCATCTGCGTGAGCGGCGGTGCGCCGGGGCCGCGCTGGGCATAGGCCTGCGGGCCGCTCCACGAGCTTTCGACGACGTTCCAGCCATAGGCCGCAGGGGCGGTCTGGTGGACGATCAGCGCGCCGGCCGCGCCTTGCCGGGCGGCTTCCTCGAACTTGTAGGTCCAGCGGCCGTAATAGGTCATCGCCTTGCCGTTGAACGTGCCTTTAAGCCCGGCGGTCTGCCAATCGGGGTCGTTGACGAGGATCACCACCGTCTTGCCCTTCACATCGAGGCCGGCATAGTCGTTCCACCCGCGCTCGGGCGCGTTGATGCCGTAGCCCACAAACACCAGCTCGCTGTCCTTCAGCGTCGTCCTTGCGTCCTCGCGGTAGGTCACCCCCACCCAATCCCTGGCGAAAGCGAAGCTGAGCGGCGCGCCGCTTGTGCCGCCGGTGATGGTCAGGGGCGCATAATTCTTGCCGGTGATCTCGACCAGCGGGACTTCCTGCACCCACGACCCCTTGTTCCCCGGCTGCAATCCGGCGGCCTTGAAGCGTTCGGTGAGGAAGGCGATCGTCTTCTCCTCGCCCGCCGATCCCGGAGCACGGCCCTCGAAGGCGTCGCTGGCCAGGGTGCGAGTCACATCCTTCATTGTCGCTTCGGAAATCTCGCCCGCCGTAACCTCGGGCACATCGAGCGCCGCACGCGCGCTGCCGAGGCCGGGGAGGCTGTCGCAGGCGGCCAGCGCGAGCGATCCTGCGACGATTGCGCCGAGCGCAAAGGGGATGCGTGCCATGCGAAGTCTCTCCCGGGTCGAGGCATCAATTCCGGCGCCTCCCATCGCAGAGCCACAGGCGGCGTGCAAGCTTGCGCCCTTGCAGGCAGCGCCGCGCCCCGCCTAGAGATGCAGGCGATGGGAGAGAACCGGCGATCGGACTTGGGCGACTGGGACAGCGCGCTGCACCGCGCCCGCACGCACGCGCCCTTTCTGGCGCGGGCGCTGGAGCGTATGCCCGATCTTGCCGCGCTCCTCGCTGCCGGCGAGGGCACGGCCGCGCTGGCATGGGCCCGCGCGCAGGGCGACAATCCCGACGTCGAGGCAGCCCTGCGACGCGAGCGGCTGGCGCTGGCGGCGGCACTCGCTGTCGGAGACCTCGCGGGGGCCTTCCCGCTCGGGCAGGTGGTGGGCGAACTGACCGCCTTTGCCGACCGCGCGCTCGACCGGGCGATCCGCACCGCCATCCTCGAGCGCACCGGCGCGGACAGGGCCGAGGGCCTCATCGCCCTTGCCCTCGGGAAGCAAGGGGCGGGCGAGCTCAACTATTCCTCCGACATCGATCCGATCCTGCTGTTCGACCGCGAGCGCCTTGCGCGCCGGGCCTCGGATGATCCGGGGGAAGCCGCGCAGCGCTATGCCCGCCGGGTGGTGGCGCTGCTCGCCGGGAACACGGCCGATGGCTATGCGCTGCGGGTCGACCTGCGCCTGCGTCCGGCCAGCGAGGTCAGCCCCCTTGCCGTTCCTGTCGGCGCAGCGCTCACCCATTACCAGGGGCAGGCGCTGGCATGGGAGCGCGCCGCCTTCATCAGAGCGCGGGCGGCGGCAGGCGACATTGCGGCGGGCGAGGCCTTCCTCGACGAGATCCGCCCCTTCGTCTGGCGCAGCCAGCTCGATTTCGGCGCGATCGAGGAGATCAGCGCGCTGACCCATCGCATCCGCGACAGCCACGAGGGCCCGCCGCTCCCCGGCCCCGGCTTCGACGTGAAGCGCGGGCGCGGCGGCATCCGCGAGATCGAGTTCTACGCCCAGACCCACCAGCTGATCCACGGCGGCCGCGACGCCTCGCTGCGGGTGCGCGGCACGCGGCCCGCGCTCGACGCACTGGCCGACGCCCAGTGGATCACCCGCGAGAACGCTGCGGTGCTGGGCGAGGCCTATGACCGGCTGCGCCAGATCGAGCACCGCTTGCAGATGGTCCATGACCGCCAGACCCACACCCTGCCGGAGGGCGAGGCGCTCGACAATGTCGCGCGGCTCGACGGGCTGGCGGATGGGGCCGCGCTGGTCGCGGAACTGACCGCGCTCACGGCGCGCACGGCGCGCATCTACGAGGAGCTTATCGGCCGTCCGCAAGCCGCGCCCGCGCCGGTCCCGCTGCCGGCGAGCGCGCTCACGCCGCAGCTTGCCCGCTGGGGCTTTGCCGACCCTGACGCGCTGGCCGAACGGATCGAAAGCTGGCGCGACGGGCGCTTTGCCGCGATCCGGTCACCCCAGGCGGTGGAGGCGTGGGACCGGCTCGCCCCGGCGCTGATCGAGGCGATAGCGCAAAGCGATGATCCGATGCGCGCGGTCACCCGCTGGGAGCGCATCATCGAGAACGTGCCTTCCGCCATCACCACCTTCCGTCTGCTCGATGCCCGCCCCGACCTGACCCGCCGCCTCGTCGCCGCGCTCACCCTTGCGCCGGTGCTGTCGGACGAGCTGGCGCGAAAGCCCGAGCTGCTCGACACGCTGATCGACAGGGACGCGCTCGACCTGCCGGGCGAGGTGGCCCAGATCACGGCGCGGATGCGGGCCGCGGCCGTGCGCGAGGATTACGAGGCGCTGCTCGATGCGATCCGCATCGTCACCGGCGAGATCCGCTTCGCGCTCGGCATCCAGCTGATCGAGGGCCTCGCCGATCCGCTCGCCATCGCCCACGCCCTGTCGCGCACCGCCGAGGCAGCGCTGCGCCTTGCGACCGAGGCGACGGTGGAGGAATTCGCCGCCAAGCACGGGCGCATCGCGGGCAGCGAATTGCTGATCCTCGGACTCGGGCGCCTCGGCGGCGGGGCGCTGACCCACGCCTCCGACCTCGACATCGTCTATCTGTTCACCGGCGATTTCGCGGCGCAATCGGACGGCGCGCGGCCGCTGGGCGCGACGATCTACTACAACCGCCTTGCCAGCCGCGTAAGCGCCGCGCTCTCGGTGCCGACGGCGCAAGGGGCGCTCTACGAAGTCGACACCCGGCTGCGGCCACAGGGCAACCAGGGCCCGCTGGCGGTGAGCTGCGAGGCTTTCGGCAAATACCAGCGCGAGGCGGCATGGACATGGGAGCACATGGCCCTCGCCCGCGCCCGGGTGCTCCACGGTTCGCCGCAAGCGCGCGCGCAGCTCGAGGCGGTGCTCGCCGAGGTGCTCCATGCGCCGCGCGACAGGGCTGCCCTCAGGGACGCGGTGCTGGGGATGCGCGCCGAGATGGCGAAGCACAAGCCGCAGGCCGGGCCGGTCGATGCCAAGCTGGCGCGCGGCGGGCTCGTCGATATCGAGTTCCTCGTCCACTACCTGCAACTGAAGGGCGAGACCGCCGATGGCCGCCCGCTCGCCGAAGCGGCGCCCGCCGCCCTCTCGCCTGACCTCGAGCAGGCCCTCGGGAGCCTCGCGGCGGCAGGGCTGCTCCCGCAAGATCTGGCCGCCCCCCACGCCCTGATGAGCCGGATGCTGGTGGCCGGACGCCTGCTCGCTCCCGACGGGCGCGAGCCTCCGCCCTCGGGCGCGCGGGCGCTGGCGCGGGCCTGCGGGCATGACAGCTATGCCGCGCTGCTGGACGCCTTCGCCGCCGCACGGCAGAGCGTTGGCGCCGCGTGGAAACAAATCCTCGGCACCGACATTCTCCCTGCGCAACAGGAGACCTGACAATGAGCAATTTCCCGGGCGTCGGCGACGCCATCCCCGATATCGCCATGGAAACCCCCGAGGGCGGCACCGTCAGCCCCCGGGACTTCGCCGGCTCCAAGCTGGTGATCTTCTTCTACCCCAAGGACGACACCCCCGGCTGCACCACCGAGAACAAGGATTTCTCCGCGCTGAAGGACCAGTTCGCAGCGGCGGGCACCAAGCTGCTCGGGGTCAGCAAGGATCCGGCGAAGAAGCATGCGAAGTTCATCGCCAAGCATGGCCTCACCGCCCCGCTTGCGAGTGATGCCGAGGCAGGCGGGCTGTCGGATGCACTCGGCGTGTGGGCGGAAAAGCAGATGTACGGCAAGACCTACATGGGCATGGTCCGCGCAACCTATCTGATCGATGCTTCGGGGAAGATCGCCCGCATCTGGGACAAGGTGAAGGTCGCCGGCCACGCCGAAGAGGTGCTGGCGGCGGCGAAGGCCCTCTGACACGGCCATGACCACCATCGCCCGCGCCATCCGCGCCGCGCTGCTCACGCCCGAGCCGCGCGCGAAGTGCTTCGCCGCCCGTGACGTGGCGCGGGCGTGGCGGCGCGGGAGTTTGGCGTGGGACTTCGACGTCGCAATGCCCGACCGGCCGGCCTGGCCCGCCGCGCCCGAGCTGCTTGCGCCCGGCCAGATGCCCAAGCGCGGCAAGGGCGGGTCGGAGCGGGGACGAATCGCCCTGTGGCATTCCCTCGCCCATATCGAATTCGTCGCCATCGACCTCGCGCTCGACATGGCGGGGCGCTTCGGGGCGGAGATGGGAGAGGACTTCGTGACCGATTTCCTCGCCGTCGCCGCGGACGAGGCCATGCATTTCGCGCTCCTGGCCAGAAAGCTCGCGGGGCTGGGCAGCCACTATGGCGCCCTGCCGGCGCACGCAGGGCTGTGGGAGGCAGCCCATGCCACCCGTCACGACGTCGCGGCGCGGCTCGCCGTGGTGCCGATGGTGCTGGAAGCACGCGGGCTGGACGTCACACCGGCGACGCTGGAACGGGTCCGTGCCGCGGGCGACGAGCAGGGCGCGCGCCTTCTCGAAAGAATTCTTGACGACGAAATCCGGCATGTCGCGGCGGGCACCAAGCACTTTCTGCATTGCGCCCAAAAAGCGCAGGCCGAGCCCGAATCTTACTGGCAAACCCTCGTGAAACGGCACTTCAGGGGCCACGTTAAGCCGCCGTTCAACGACTCAGCGCGTCTCGCAGCCGGTTTGTCGCGTCGGTTTTATGAAGAGATTGCACATTAACGACTCACCCGGATAACCAGCATCCAGCCAAGGCGCGCAGCAGACGTGTCGGAACAACCCTACGGTGCAAAGCCGCAATTCGGGATCGGGTCTAACACATGAAGTCTGCCATGCGCACCGTGCTGAAGCTCGCTGCTACTGCCTGCTCGGCCGTGCTGCTGTCCGCTGCTGCGCCTGCTTTCGCGAACACTGCCAATTCCGCTGCCACCGCGACCACCACCGCGAGCGCCGACATGGCCGCACCGGTGCGCGAAGCCCAGGGCGAAGTGGTCGACAATGGCGATGCGCGCTTCAAGTCGCTGTTCGCGAGCTGGACCGCGATCGAGCGCACCAGCCCCGTCGCCGGCAATGTCCTTGCGGCGCCCGCCTATTCCTCGCCGATCCCGTTCAACAGCATCTCGGTGCCGTCGCGCATGCCGCTCGAAGGCGCGGCGCTGACGAGCGGTTTCGGGATGCGCCACCACCCGGTGCTCGGCGGCCGCCGCCAGCATCATGGCATCGATCTTGCCGCGCCGACCGGAACCCCGGTCTACGCCACCGCCGACGGCGTGGTCGGCCGCGCCGACTTCTATTCGAGCTACGGCCTCTACATCAGCATCAGCCATGGCGCCGCGATGGAAACCCGTTACGCCCACCTGTCGCGCCTTGCCGTTGCGACGGGTGACACGGTGAAGAAGGGCGACCTGATCGGCTATGTCGGCTCGACCGGCCGTTCGACCGGTCCGCACCTCCATTACGAAGTTCGTGTGGACGGGCTTGCAGTCAATCCGATTCCGTATATGGTGGAGAGCGAAGCACAGCTGGCCTTCGCCCGCGATGCTCGTCTGACCGGCCAAGGTGGCGAATAACGGGCGGCGGGTAAGCTTCACGAGATTGCCCGTGTAAACGGGCCGGACATTGGAGAGGGTGTCCGAACATGGCGGCGGGTTATCCCGCCGCCTTTTTTCTTGTCCGTCCCCCGTATCGCGCCCGCCGCCTGTGTGGCCGGGGACGAGTGGCATTATCCATACTGATTTCGCTTGCGAGGCCGCGCGCCTCGCGTAATTTCCTCTCCAGGCCGCACGCCCCCGGGAAGATGGGGCGGCATGGGAGAGAGAGAACAGATGTCGATGCACCCGATCGCGCACGCCGCGACCCGCCCGGATCATCCCGCCGTGATCATGACCGGATCGGGCAAGCAGATGAGCTTCGGCGAGATGGACGCCGAATCGAACCGCTTCGCCCAGCTCCTGCGCGCCCACGGCATCGGCGCGGGCGAGGCCTTCGCGGTGCTGCTGGAAAACCGCATCGAGTATTTCACCCTCATCTGGGGATCCCAGCGCGCCGGCACGATGCTGGTGCCGATCTCCTCGCGCCTGACCGCGCCCGAGGCCGCCTACATCATCCGCGACGCCGAAGCGAAGCTGCTGATCACCAGCGGCCACTTTGCCGCCATCCTCGGCGACATCCGCCAGGCGTGTCCGGGTCTCGGGGTGCTGGTGATGGACAGCGCCGATGCAGAGGATTTCGCCGCCGCCCTCGCAGCCCAGCCCGCGACGCCGATCCCCGATCAGAGCGCCGGGCTGCTGATGCTCTATTCCTCCGGCACCACCGGCCGCCCCAAAGGCATCCGCCCTGCCCCGCCCGAGGATCCCGATCCCGCCGCGCCCGTGCCGCTGCTGGGCCTTGCCACCATGGGCATGGGGATGCCCGCCGATGGCTCGATGGTCTATCTCTCGCCCGCCCCGCTCTATCACGCCGCCCCCATCGGCTGGTGCTCGGTCGTCCACCGGCTCGGCGGGACGGTGGTGATGATGGAGAAGTTCGATCCCGAAGAGGCGCTGAAGGCGATCGAGCGCTACAAGGTCACCGACAGCCAGTGGGTGCCGACCCACTTTGTGCGCTTCCTCAGGCTCGATCCGGAGGTCCGCACCCGCTACGATCTCTCCAGCCACCAGCGCGCGATCCATGCTGCCGCGCCCTGCCCGGTGCCGATCAAGCGCGAGATGATCGAATGGTGGGGCCCGATCGTGAACGAATACTACGCCGGGAGCGAGATGATCGGGATGACCTTGGTCAAGTCCGAGCACTGGCTCGCCAAGCCCGGCACGGTCGGCGTCGCGGTGCACGGCAAGGTCCACATCTGCGGACCCGATGGCGAGGAGCTGGAGCCTGGTCAGGACGGCCTGATCTTCTTCGAGAACGTCAACCTGCCGACCTATCACAATGATCCGGCCAAGACCGCCGAGGCGATGCACCCCAAGGGCTGGATGACGCTCGGCGATATCGGCCATCTCGACAAGGACGGCTTCCTGTTCCTGACCGACCGCAAGAGCCACATGATCATCAGCGGGGGTGTGAACATCTACCCGCAGGAGATCGAGAACCTGCTCGTCACCCACCCCCAGGTGATGGATGCGGCGGTGATCGGCGCGCCCTGCCCCGACCTTGGCGAGAAGGTCGTCGCGGTGGTGCAACCCAGGGACATGGCCCAGGCCGGACCGGAGCTGGAGGCGGAGCTGCGCGCTTTCCTCGCGCCCAGCCTCTCCAAGGTGAAGATGCCCAAGCTGTTCGATTTCCGCCCCGATCTCCCGCGCGAGGCCAACGGCAAGCTCTACAAGCGCGAGCTGCGGGATGAATACGCGGCCAAGGCGAAGGCCGCAGCGGCATGAGCGCGGAGGCGATCCTGCCCGGCGACATCGCCCGCCGGGTGATCGACCCCCACGCCTATGCCGAGTGGGACGGGCTGCTCGACACCTTCGACTTGATCCGGGCAAGCACGCCCGTGGCCAAGGTCCAGCCCGATTCGCCCGGGCTGTTCGAGCCCTTCTGGCTGGTCACCCGTTATGACGACGTGATGCGCATCTCGAAGGACAATGCCGCCTTCCTCAACAACCCGCGCCCCGTGGTGTTCAGCTTCAACCAGGCGATCGAGTTCAGCCGCGCGGCCACGGGCTCGAACATGCTGGTCGATTCGCTGGTGGTGTTCGACGCGCCGATCCACCCCAAATATCGCAAGCTGACCCAGGAATGGTTCATGCCGCGGAACCTCGCCCGGCTGGAGGACGAGCTGCGGACGCTGGCGGCGGCGACGGTCGACCGGATGCTGGAACAGGGCTCCGAGGTCGACTTCGTCAAGGAGGTCTCGGGCCCCTACCCCTTGCGGGTCGTGATGCAGATCCTCGGGGTGCCGCCTTCGGACGAGTTCCGGATGCAGATGCTCACCCAGCAATTGTTCGGCGGGCAGGACAAGGACCTCTCGGGCAGCGGCATGGACCTGATGACCCCCGAACAGGTCGTCCAGATCGTCGCGGGCGCAGTGAAGACCTTCGAGGACTATTTCGCCGCGCTTGCCGAGGATCGCCGCCGCAATCCCACGCAAGATGTGGCGAGCGTCATCGCCAATGCGCTGGTCGATGGCGCGCCGCTCCCGCCGCGCGACATGGCGGGCTATTACATCATCGTCGCCACGGCAGGGCATGACACGACCAGCGCCAGCACGGCGGGCGCGATGCAGGCGCTGGCCCGCGATCCGGAGCAATATGCCCGCGTGCGCGCCGACCGCAGCCTGCTCCCCGGCATCGTCGAGGAGGCGATCCGCTGGACCTCCCCCGTGCAGCATTTCATGCGCACGGCGGCCGAGGATTGCGAGATCGGCGGGCAGGCGATCAAGGCGGGCGACTGGCTGATGATCAACTACGTCGCGGCCAATCACGACCCGGCGCAATTCCCCGACCCGCGCCGCTTCGATGCCGCGCGCTCGCCCAACCGGCACCTCGCCTTCGGAGCCGGGGCGCACCAGTGCCTCGGCCTGCACCTGGCGCGGCTGGAGATGAAGATCCTGTTCGAGGCGATTCTCGACCGCGTCGCGGCCGTCGAACCGGCGGGCGAGGCGGCCCGCGCGACCAGCACCTTTGTCGGCGGGCTCAAGAGCCTGCCCTTGCGGGTGACGCCTGCCTAACCGCTACTTCAGCAGGTCGAGCGCGATGGCGCGCACTTGCGCACCCATGTCGGGCCGCTGGAGCGCGATCGCCAGCGTCGCCTCGACAAAGCCGACCTTGCTGCCGCAATCGTAGCGGTGGCCGTCGAAGGTCACGGCGTGGAAGGGCTGGGTGCCGATCATCTTCGCCATCGCATCGGTGAGCTGGATCTCGCCGCCCGCGCCCTTGCCCTGGTTTTCGAGCACCCGCATCACCTCGGGCTGGAGGATGTAGCGGCCCGAGACGATCTTGTTCGACGGTGCCTCGGCTTGCGAAGGCTTCTCGACCAGTCCGCGCACCTCGGTCAGGGCGCCATGCGCCGCGCCCGGATCGATCACGCCATAGCTGGAGACCTGCTCCATCGGCACTTCTAGCACCGAGATGAGGTTGCCGCCGACCTGTTCATAGGCCTCGACCATCTGCTTCATGCAGCCCGTGCCGCCGGGCTTGGCGACCATCAACTCGTCGGGCAGGAAGATCGCGAAGGGCTCGTCCCCGACGATGGCGCGGGCGCACCAGATCGCATGGCCAAGGCCGAGCGGCACCTGCTGGCGCACCGCAATCACATCGCCCGGGGTGGCGCGGGTGGTTTCAAGCACCGAGAGATCCTTGCCGCGTTCTGCCATGGTCTGCTCGAGCTCGAAGGCGATATCGAACTGTTCGACGATCCCCGTCTTGCCGCGTCCGGTGACGAGGATCAGCTGCTCGATCCCCGCCTCGCGCGCCTCGTCCACCGCGTACTGGATCAGGGGGCGATCGACGATCGGCAGGAGTTCCTTGGGCACGACCTTGGTCGCGGGCAGGAACCGGGTGCCGAGACCGGCGACGGGGAAGACGGCTTTGCGGATCGGCTTGAAAGACATCGACGGCTCTCTTGTTGGTCACGGATGGCCCGCGCCTGTCGGGCTTGCCGTGCCTTGCGCCATAACGCAGGTCAATGATTGTTCGGAGACGGCGTGCCCGCCCACGCGCGCGATTTGCGCCCGAGGCAATCTTCGCTAAGGCGTGATCCATGGACAAGCTGATCATCAAGGGCGGCAACCGCCTTCAGGGCACGATCCCGATTTCCGGCGCGAAGAATGCGGCGCTGACGCTGATTCCCTGCGCACTGCTGACCGAAGAGCCGCTGACGCTGCGCAACCTGCCGCGGCTGGCGGATATCGACGGGTTCCAGCACCTGATGAACCAGTTCGGCGTCACCACCGTGATCCAGGGCACGCGCCCCGAGGATTTCGGGCGGGTGATGAGCATGGAGGCGACCCGCATCACCTCCACCGTCGCCCCCTATGATCTGGTGCGCAAGATGCGCGCCTCGATCCTCGTATTGGGGCCGATGCTGGCGCGCGCGGGCGAGGCGACCGTGTCGATGCCCGGCGGCTGCGCGATCGGCAACCGGCCCATCGACCTGCACCTCAAGGCGCTGGAAGCCTTCGGCGCGAAGATCGAGCTGGCGGCGGGTTATGTGAAGGCGGTACAGCCCGATGGCGGGATGCCGGGCGGCGATTTCGATTTCCCCGTGGTCTCGGTCGGCGCGACCGAGAACGCCCTGATGGCGGCGGTGCTGGCGAACGGCACCAGCCGCCTGTTCAACGCCGCGCGCGAGCCGGAAATCGTCGATCTGTGCAACATGCTGGTCGCGATGGGCGCGGAGATCGAGGGGATCGGCACCTCCAACCTCACCATCCACGGCGTCAGCCGTCTCCACGGCGCGACCTACCGCGTGATGCCCGACCGCATCGAGGCCGGCTCCTATGCCTGCGCGGCGGCGATCACCGGCGGCGAGGTGCGGCTGGAAGGCGCGCGGGCTGACGAGATGATGGCGACCATCCATGCGCTCCAGGCGATCGGCTGCGATGTGTCCTGGGATGCCAAGAGCGTCACCGTCGGCGCGAGCGGACCGCTCAAGGCCACCAACCTCACCACCGCGCCCTATCCGGGCCTCGCCACCGACATGCAGGCGCAACTTATGGCGCTGCTATGCAAGGCCGAAGGCGCGAGCGTGCTCAAGGAAACAATCTTCGAGAACCGCTTCATGCACGTGCCCGAACTGACCCGCATGGGCGCGGACATCACCACCGAGGGGCGGACGGCCGTGGTCAAGGGCGTGAGCCGCCTGACGGGTGCCGAAGTGATGGCAACCGACCTGCGCGCCTCGATGAGCCTCGTCATTGCTGGGCTGGCCGCCGAGGGCGAGACCACGGTGCGCCGCCTCTACCACCTCGACCGCGGTTACGAGCGGCTCGAGGAGAAGCTCCAGCTGGTGGGCGCGGATATCGAGCGCGTGGACGACTAGGCCTGGGACGACTAGGCCTGCGCGCAATCGCTCCAGACCGGCTCCAGACCCCTTCCAGACGCGTTTAGCCCCCTTGCCGCTTCGTTCTGATGCCCCGCTTGCGCGGCGTCCGGCGACTGTTTCACGTGAAACATTCAGGCTGCGGTGTTGCTCACGAGCCAGACCCGGATGGCGCTGGCCAGGCCGGGAGGGGTCGGCGATTTGATCCGCTCGGCATCGATCCGGGCAACGAGGGCGGCGATCGCCAACCCCTCGCGGGAGGCGGCATCGCGGAGCATCTCCCAGAACAGCGGCTCGAGGCTGATCGAGGTCTTGTGCCCGGCAATCGCAAGGCTGCGCTTGACCGGCGGATGATAGGGGGAGGTCGGCTCCATGGCCGCCCCTCTACCACTTATGCGGTCTGGAAGTCGTCCACATATTCGGGGAAGAACGTCGGCTCGCGCTCGGACCAGGCAGAGGCGGTGGCGGCCGCTTCGGAGAGCGACTGGAGCAGCAGCTTGCGCCGGTCCGGGCGAACCACGGGCAGCGCGCTGGCAGCGCAGAAGGCCGCTGGCAGAAACGGCCGCACCCGTGCCCCCAGCAGGCGTTCATAAAGGAAGCAGAAGGCCGAGAAGCTCCTCAGCCGCTCCTGCGCGAGGTCCGATCCGGCGAGGCACACCAGCTTGCCGAGGAACAGCGCGACATCGCCGAGATCGCTCAGCGTGGGCACCATCGCCCGCAGGGTCGCAAGATCCCGGTAGTCCTCGTATTGCTGTTCGATCGCAAGTCCTTCGGCCTCGCTGCGCGCCCAGCGCATATACGCGTCGGTGCGGCCGAGGCCGATGTCCAGGCTGCGCTTGATGTAGCGTTGCTCGGCCGGAGTGAACCCGGCAAATTCGCGCATTTCGGCAATCAGCATCATCATGGCGCAAGTCTCCTGAGAACAGGGAGGTTCCTGCCATCCCAACCTCGATCAATCTTTATCATTTCTAATCGAGATTACTTTTTTCGTGCGGTTCGTCTCAAATCAGCCCGGCGAGCGGGCTCGAAGGATCGGCATACATGCGCCGCGCCATGCGCCCGGCGAGATAGGCCTCGCGCCCTGCCTCGACGGCAAGCTTCATCGCGCGGGCCATCCGGATCGGATCCTTGGCCTCGGCGATAGCGGTGTTCATCAGGATGCCGTCGCAGCCCAGCTCCATGCCGACCGCCGCGTCGGACGCCGTGCCCACGCCCGCATCGACCAGCACCGGCACCCTGGCGCCCTCGACGATCAGGCGGATGGTGACGCGGTTCTGGATGCCGAGCCCCGAGCCGATGGGAGCCCCCAGCGGCATGATCGCCACCGCGCCCGCATCTTCCAGCTGCTTGGCCGCGATCGGATCATCGGCGCAGTAGACCATCGGGTGAAAGCCCTCCCTGGCCAGCACCTCGGTGGCTTTCAAGGTCTCGCGCATGTCGGGGTAGAGCGTGCGCGCCTCGCCCAGCACCTCGAGCTTCACCAGATCCCAGCCCCCCGCCTCGCGCGCCAGACGCAGGGTGCGCACGGCTTCCTCGCCGGTGAAGCAGCCGGCGGTGTTCGGAAGGTAGGTGATCTTTCTGGGGTCGATGAAATCGGTCAGCATCGGCGCCTTGGGATCGGAGACGTTCACGCGCCGCACCGCGACCGTGACGATCTCCGCGCCGCTGGCTTCCACCGCGGCGGCGTTCTGCTCGAAGCTCTTGTACTTGCCCGTGCCGACGATCAGCCGCGAGCGGAAGGTGCGGCCCGCGACGGTCCAGGTGTCCTCGCCCGCATGGTCGCCCCCGCCCACGAAGTGGACGATCTCGAGGATGTCGCCCTCGGCCAGCGGCGCCTCGGCGAGCGTTGAGCGGGGCACGATTGCGCCGTTGCGCTCGACCGCGACTTTCTCTGGCGCGAGGTCGAGCTCGCGGACGAGTTCGGCGATGGTGGCGGCGGCGGAACGGTGTGGTGCGCCGTTGAGGGTAATGCTCTTCGTCATGGCGCGAGACATAGGCGCTCAGGATGCCGGCGCAACCGCGAGTTTGGGAGGCTGTGCGCTCAGCGCGCTGCAGCACGCAGGTTGAGAAAGTGGCCGAGCGACACGAGCACGACACCGGCGAGGGTCAGCAGGAACTCGTTCGCGCCATGCGGCACCAGCAAGGCGACTGCCATCAACGCAAGGCCGGCCAGCGCGATCACGAAGGGCAGGACGCGACCGTGACGCAGCAGGCCCCAGCCTATGGCGACCCCGGCAACCGCAAGCGCCAGCGCGAGGCCGACCCGGTGGATGTTCTCGTCGAACAGGAAGTGCCCGCCGACGCCGAGCGCCGAAATCACCAGCAGCGTGGCAAGACAATGCACCGCGCAAAGGCCCGCAAGACCAAGCCCGATCTGGTCGAGTCGGCGGCGGAGCGAGCTCCGACTCGCAGGAGGCAGGGTGTCAGGGGCCATGGTCATCCGGCACATATGTAATGTTGTTACATCTTGCAAGCCGCACTTGCAGCGCCCGCACCGCGCTTTGCGCCGAACGGGCTTGCACACAGGGCCGGGCGCGGTCACATAGCCGCCATCATGGCCACTTCCGCCTCCGTGTCGAACCTGTTCCGACCCGCTCCCCCAAGGCGCGCCCGGCCGCTTTCCATGGCCCGCTGGCTCGAGATCGTGGCCGCTATGGTGGTGATGATCGTCGTCGTCGGCGGGATCACCCGCCTGACCGAGAGCGGGCTGTCGATCACCGAGTGGAACGTCGTCAGCGGCATCCTGCCCCCGCTCACCGATGCGGCATGGCAGGCCGAATTCGCCAAGTACCGTCTCACCGCCGAATACCGGATGGAGAGCGGCCCGGCGGGGATGGATCTGGCCGCCTTCAAGTTCATCTTCTTCTGGGAGTGGTTCCACCGCATCCTCGGCCGGGTGATCGGCCTCGCTTTCCTGCTGCCGCTGGCGGTGTTCGCGCTGCGCCGCGCGATTCCGGCGGGCTATGGCTGGCGGCTCGCCGCGATGTTCGCGCTGATCTGCGGGCAGGGGGCGCTCGGGTGGTACATGGTGTCCTCGGGCGTGGGCGAGACGAACCTCACTGACGTGAGCCACTTCCGCCTCGCCGCGCACCTCCTGACCGCGCTGTTCCTGCTGGGGGGCCTCGTGTGGACCGCGCGCGATCTCAGGTTTCTCGCCCGCGATCCCTCCGCGCGACCCGCACCCCTGACGGCGGGAGCGGCGCTGGCGGGCGGAGTGCTGTTCGTCCAGCTCCTGCTGGGTGCTTGGGTGGCGGGGCTCAATGCCGGCCACGCGGCGAACGACTGGCCGCTGATGAACGGGCGGTTCTTTCCCGAGATCGACTGGTCCCGGGGTATCCTCTGGAACACGACCCACGACCCGTACCTGATCCACTTCATGCACCGCTGGTGGGCGTGGATCGCGGTCGCGGCGCTGGTGTGGCTGGCGCGCCGGGTGCGCAGGACCGACCGGCTTGCCAGCGTGGCCGTCCATACCGCCTTCGGGACGATGGTGCTGCTGGGCATCGCCACCGTCATGAGCGGGGTGTCTCTGTGGATCGCGGCCGCGCACCAGCTTGTCGGCGCGCTGACTGTGGCGGCGACGGTTCGCGCAATGCACAGTGACGGCTTGGTCCGCAGCGGCGAGAGCCTGGCCTGATGGGGGCTGCGCTTGTCTGGTGTCCCTTTCCGGACACCGACAGCGCCCGCGCGGCGGCCGGCTTGCTGCTCGACGAGCGGCTGATCGCCTGCGCCAACATCATGGGTGCCGTCGAATCCCATTTCATCTGGGAGGGGGCGAGGGCAAGCGGCTCGGAGGTCGGCGTGCTGTTCAAGAGCACGGCAGGGCGCCTCGAAGCTCTCGTCGAGCGGCTCGGGGAGCTCCATCCCTATGACACGCCGGCGATCAACGGGTGGCTTGTTGACGAAAGCCATCCAGCGACGCTGGCCTGGCTGATGGACACCCTTTCAGACTAACGGTATTATTTTACCGCATCGGGAAACGGCGCTTTTGCTTGACTTTGGCCGGGTCCAGCGACATTTGCGCCCCACTTCTCCCCTCGGGCCAGGGCCTGTCGGGTGATTCTTCCGGACATCCTCCGCGAAGCACAGTTTCGAACCAAGGACACATGCCATGAAGGCGCTCAGCAAGCAGACCCGGTCGATCAAACCGGCCGAGGTCGAAAAGAACTGGCACATCATCGACGCCGACGGTCTCGTCGTGGGTCGTC
>JAIXPX010000046.1 GCA_027486035.1 Erythrobacteraceae bacterium
GTCGTCGTCGAGGGCGAGGACGGCTACAAGTCGGCCAAGGCCTTCATGAAGCTCCTCATGCCCAGCCACGCCCGGCGGGTGAAGGCCTATTCGGACCCTGTGCCGCTGTTCCAGCGCTATGGCGCCGAAGACCAGCTGCGCGCGATGTATGATCCGATGGTGCAGCTGAAATCCGGCGGCTACCTCATCATCAACCCGACCGAGGCGCTGGTGTCGATCGACATCAACTCAGGGAGGTCCACCAAGGAGCACGGGATCGAGGCCACCGCGCTCCACACCAACCTCGAGGCGGCCAGGGAAATCGCGCGGCAATTGCGCCTGCGCGACATGGCCGGGCTCGTCGTCATCGACTTCATCGACATGGAGTACCCCTCCAACGTCCGCAAGGTCGAGAAGGCGATGAAGGAGGCGCTCAAGAACGACCGCGCCCGCATCCAGGTGGGCCGAATCAGCTCCTTTGGCCTCATGGAAATGAGCCGCCAGCGCCTGCGCACCGGCGTGCTCGAGGCGACCACCCGCCCCTGCCCGCACTGCGACGGCACCGGCCTCGTACGCACCGCCTCTTCGGCGGGTCTTTCGGCGCTGCGTCTGATCGAGGACGAGGCGGCCAAGGGCAAGGGCACGATCATCCGCCTCGCCGCCAGCACCGAAGCGGCGATCTACCTCCTCAACGAGAAGCGCGCCGACCTGGTCGAGATCGAGCAGCGTTACGGCGTTTCGGTCGCCGTCGTGCCCGAAGGCGAGGACGAGGGCGCGAAGATGAGCGTGTCGAGCTCCGGCCCGCGCCCGCTCGCCGCGCCGCGGTTCGAGCCGATCATCGACGAGGAGGAGGACGACCTTCCCGAGGAGGAGGACGAGGACTTCGCCGAGGACGAGGCCGAGGAGCGTCAGCCGCGCCGCGAGCGCTCGGAACGTTCCGAGGACGAGGGAGACAGCGGCCGCAAGAAGAAGCGCCGTCGGCGTCGCGGTGGTCGCGGTCGCAACCGTGACCGCGAAGATGGCGGCGAAGGCGAATATGCCGAAGACGGGGCCGAGCGCGATTCCGACGCGGGTGACGCCAGCGAGGGCGAAAACGGCGACAGCGAGAACGGCGACGGTGAGAACGGCGGGGGCGAAGGCCGTCCCAAGAAGCGCCGCCGCCGCGGCGGTCGCGGTCGCAAGCGTCGTTCCGACGAGGGCACCGAGGAAGGTGCGCAAGGCTCCGAGGGCGAGGCCGACACCGATGCGGTGACCGGCGACGAGGCCGATGCCGAAGCGGCCGTGCAGGCGCCTGCGGCGGAAGCCGCACCCGCTGCCGAAGCCGAGGAAGCGCCCCCCGCCAAGCCCAAGCGCGTGCGCGCGCCGCGCAAGAAGAAGGACGCCGAGCCGGTGGCCGCCGAGGAAGCGCCTGCCGAGCTGGCACCGGAACGCGCAGCGGTTGCCGCCGATGAGGCTCCTGCCGAAGAGGCACCGGCCGAAAAGCCCAAGCGCAAGCGCGCCCCGCGCAAGGCCAAGGTCGCCGAAGCCGAGCCTGCCGAGACCGCCGAGGTGAGCGAGCCCGCGCCGACCGCCGATGCGACGCCCGAGGCGCAGGCGGATGCCGATTCCGATGCCACGCCGCGCCGTGGCTGGTGGCAACGCACCTTCGGCGAGTAAACCGCCAAGGTCGAGAACAGCAAAGGGCCGGAAGAGAGCCATCTCTCCCGGCCCTTTCCTTTGGTTGCGCGGCGCTTGCCCACCCCTAACCCCTCCCGCAGGCGGGACGGGGACGGGTCGCACCAATTCTTCCCTCCCGCTTGCGGGAGGGGTCGGGGGTGGCCCACACCAGCGGTGCAGCTAGCCCGGCTTGCGCGCCACGCCCCACTCCATCCATCCAGCAAAGCGCGGGGCCTTGGGAGTATAGCCCTTGCCCAGCGGCTCGACGGCAAAGCCCGCCTCGGCGAGCGCGCTGGCGACCGGGCGCGTCAGGTGACAGCCGCCCGCGAGCCGCTTCCAGAGGGGCTCGATCCGTTCCTGCCAGCGCCTCACCCCCGGGTCGGGCGCGCGGCCATGTTCGAGGAAGAGCGCCTTGCCGCCTGGCCGCAGGATCCGGCGCATCTCGCGCATCACCTGTGCGGGGTCAGCGACGGAGCACAGGGTAAAGGTGCACACGACGCAGTCGAAACTGGCCTCGGCAAAGGGGATCGCCTCGCCCCGCCCTTGTCTTAGATCGGCCACCCAGCCCTTTTCCCGCGCTGCCCTGCGCGCGCCTTCGAGCAGGCCTTCATGCGGGTCGATCCCGGCATAGGAGGTGATCGCCCCGGCATCATAGAATGCGTGGTTGATCCCGCCGCCGCAGCCGAGCTCGAACACGTCTCCGCGTGCGAGCGGCACAAGGGCGGCACGGCGCTTCATCACCTGGCCTTGCGAGCAGGCGCAGGTGATGAGGCGCGGCATGATCGTCGCGTCGTACCAGCCCTTGATCCCCATGCCGCTTCTCCCCGTTCACGCGCCAGTCTAACGGCGCGCGGCGGGAAGGAAAGCCTCAGGCCGGCACCTCCTCGCCGCGGAAATCGAACACCCGCCCCGATTGCGCCGGAGTCAGCCCGGCCAGCACGCCGATCAGGTTTGCCGCCGCATCCTGCGGGCGGGTAAGCTGCCCTTCGGCGAGCCCCGACTGGAACGGCTGCGACAGCGCGGAATCGACCGTTCCCGGATGAAGGCCGACCACCACGCCCTCCGGATGTGTGCGCGCGATCTCCAGTGCAAAATTCTTCAGCAGCATGTTGAGCGCCGCCTTGGAGGCGCGGTAGGAATGCCACCCGCCGAGCCGGTTGTCGCTGATCGAGCCGACCCGGGCCGAGAGCGCCGCGAAGGTGAAGGGCCTGCCTCTCGGCATAAGGGGCAGCATGTGTCTGGCGATCAGCGCCGGGCCGATGGTGTTGAGCGCGAAGACCTCGGCCATGGTGGCGGCCTCGAGACGCTTGTAGCTGCGCTCCGGCCCGGTGCCGTCCGGCAGGGTGAGCACGCCGGTGGCGATGATCACCCACTCGGGCGGATCATCCTTCATCGCGGCGGCGGCGGCAGCGATGCTGGGCTCGTCCGCCAGATCGAAGGCGAAGGGCATGACGCCGGCCACATCGGGCCCCGTCCCCGCGCGCGATCCGGCATGGATGCGGGTGCAGCCGCGCGCCGCGAGGCCCTCGCACATGGCCCGCCCGATCCCGCCGCTTGCCCCGAACACGGCGGCGCTGCGCGGCCAGCCTGCCCCCGATTGTTGCGCTCTCGTCATCGCTCACCCAAGCGCATGGCGGGGTGCTTGGTTCCCTAGCGTGAGACAGGTTCAACGCCTGTGCGAAACCCTGCAACAATTGCGAGGCGCGCCCCGCTTGCACCCTCCGGCAATGCCGCTAAGTAGGGTGCCAAATTGCAACGGGATCACGCAATGGCGACCTTCACTCTCCCCAAGAATTCCAAGATCAGTGCAAACGGCAAGACCCACAAGGCCACCGGCGGCCGGGTCAAGGCGTTCAAGATCTACCGCTATGATCCCGATTCCGGCCAGAACCCGCGCTATGACCGCTTCGAACTCGACCTCGACGAATGCGGGCCGATGGTGCTCGACGCCCTGTTCAAGATCAAGAACGAGGTCGACCCGACCCTGACCTTCCGCCGTTCGTGTCGCGAGGGGATCTGCGGTTCGTGCTCGATGAACATCAACGGCAAGAACGCCCTCGCCTGCACCACCGCGATCGAGGATCTGAAGGGCGAAATCCGCATCACGCCGCTGCCGCATATGGATGTGATCAAGGACCTGGTGCCCGACTTCACCCATTTCTACGCGCAATATGCGAGCATCCGCCCCTGGCTCCAGACCGTCTCGCCGACCCCCTCCGGCAAGGAGCGCCTGCAATCGCCCGAGCAGCGCGAGAAGCTCGATGGTCTGTATGAGTGCATCCTGTGCGCCTGCTGCTCGACCTCGTGCCCTTCCTACTGGTGGAATTCCGACAAGTTCCTTGGCCCGGCGATCCTGCTCCAGGCCTATCGCTGGCTCGCCGACAGCCGCGACGAGATGACCGGCGAGCGTCTCGACGATCTGGAAGACCCCTTCCGCCTCTATCGCTGCCACACCATCATGAACTGTGCGAATGTGTGCCCCAAGGGCCTCTCGCCGGCCAAGGCGATTGCCGAGACCAAGAAGATGATGGCCGAGCGCGTGATCTGATCCGGTGAGCTTCAAGGACGACGTTTTCGAACACGGGCCGGACCCGGACAATCCGGGCTGGCATCACTGGAACCTCAAGGACGAGACGCTGTTCAACGGCGCGGTGATGGGCAAGCTCATCACCCGCGTCGATCCTGACGGCAAGGCGCGCCTCAGGATGTTCCCCGAGCGGCGGCACATGAACCTGCAGGGCGTGATCCACGGCGCGGTGACGCTGTCGCTGATCGACATCGCGCTGTTCGTGACCATGCACCGCATCGGCACGGGCAATGCCGGGCCTTCGGTGACGCTGGAGCTGTCCACGCAGTTCGTGGGCGGCGGCGATCCGCAGCGCCCGCTCGATGCCGTGACCGAGATCGTGCGCGAGACCGGCAAGCTCGTCTTCATCCGCGGGCTGGTGGTGCAGGACGGGGACACGGTTGCCAGCTTCTCGGGTATCGTGCGCAAGATGATGCCGCGCGCCTGAGGCTGACCCTGTGCCCGGCCTCATCGCCCGCTACGATGCGCTGATCGCCAGCGGCGAGCTGCGTGCCGACCCCGACCAGCGCGCCGCGGCGGAGCGGCTGGCGCGGTTGCAGGACGCGCTCGAAGCACCAGCACCCTCCCTCGGCCTCATCGGCAGGATCTTGGGCAGCAAGCCCGCTCCGCCCCCGCGCGGGCTCTATATCTGGGGCGGCGTCGGGCGCGGCAAGTCGATGCTTATGGACCTGTTCGTCGACACGCTCGGCATCGCTGCCAAGCGGCGCGTCCACTTCCACGCCTTCATGCTCGAGGTCGACCGCCGCATCGCCGCCGCGCGCAAGGCCGAGCAGCCCGACCCGCTGGTCCGGGTGGCGCAGGACATGGCGGCGGGCCTCACGTGTCTCGCCTTTGACGAGATGGTGGTCACCAACACCGCCGATGCGGCGATCATGGGGCGCTTCTTCACCGCGCTGATGGAGGCGGGCACGGTGATCGTCACCACCTCCAACCGCCCGCCGCGCGATCTTTACAAGGACGGCCTCAACCGCTCGCTGTTCCTGCCCTTCATCGACCTTGTCGAGGCGCGGATGGACGTCCTCTCCCTCAACGGCCCGACCGACTACCGCCTCGACCGCATCGGCGGCCTGGCGATGTGGCACGCACCGCTCGGCGATGCGGCGACCGCGCAGGTGCGCGAGGCCTTTTTCCGCCTCACCGATTTCGAGCCGGAGGACGCCGCCCACGTGCCGAGCGGCACGCTCGACCTCGGCGGCGGACGCAGGCTGCACGTGCCCAAGAGCCTCAAGGGCGTGGGCGTGTTCAGCTTCAGGAAGCTGTGCGCCGACAATCGCGGCGCAGCGGATTATCTCGCGATTGCGCAGGCCTTCCACACCGTGATCCTCGTCGGCATCCCGACAATGGGCCCCGAAAACCGCAACGAGGCGATCCGCTTCACCAAGCTGATCGACGCGCTCTACGAACACCGCGTCAAGCTGTTCGTCACCGCCGCCGCCGCGCCGGAGGATCTCTACCCGTCCGGCGACGGGGCCTTCGAGTTCGAGCGCACGGTGAGCCGGTTGAACGAGATGCAGAGCGCCGATTACATGGCCAGGGGCCACGGCGCCGGAGACTGACAGGTCAGCCGACCGGCCCTCCCGGCTCGTGCGCGGGCTCGTGGGAGGGCCCGTGCGAGGGCCCGTGCATGGGGCCATCCTCGAGCCACTCGATCAGCATCGTCAGCACATGGCGCAGCGATTGCTCCTGCTCGTCGAGCCGGGCCTCGAGCCGCGCGAGCGCGGCGGCCAGCTCGCCCTCGCCGGGGCCGGAAGGCACGGCCGCACCTGCCCCCTGCAAGGCACCGGGCGCGTCGGCAGGTTCCGCCGTGGGCGCATCCCTCCCGGCGACCGGCGAGGCTTTCGCCGGTGCTGCCCCGAGCCCGGGCGTCGCCCCCTGCTTCGCATTGTCCGCCATCTCCGCCACCACCGCCTCAACCATCGCCGGCAGCAGCACTTCGCTCGCCTCGCGCGCGCCGAGCAGCAGCAGGCGGTTCATCACCTGATTGATCCGGCGCGGATTGCCCCCGGTGTGGCGATAGAGCGCCTCGGGCGCGCCCGCCGCCAGCGCCGGAACCCCGTCCCAGCCCGCCAGGCCCAGGCGGTGGCGCAGGTAATGTTCGACCTCGCCCTCGCCCAGCGCCTCGAGATGGTGCGAAGCGATGATCCGCTGGCGCAAGTGTTCGAGCCCGGGATGCTGCACCAGCGTGCGCCGGAACCCAGGCTGCCCGAGCAGCAGGATCTGCAACAGCGGGTGGGCCCCGAGCCGGATGCCGGAGAGCCCGCGCAGCGCTTCCAGAGCGGGCAGATCGAGGGTCTGGCAATCGTCCACCATCAGCAGGCAGCGCCGCCCGGCGCGGGCCTCGTCCTGAAGGCGGCGCTCGATCAGCGCGAAGGTGCCCGCCTCGTCATGGCCCGAGGGATCGAGCCCGAAGGCAGACGCCGCGGCGTGCAGCATCGGCTCTGCGCCCGGCGAGGGGTTCGGCACCTGCGCCACCGCCAGCCCCGAAGGATCGATCCGCCCGGTGAGGCGCGCGCCCAGCATGGTCTTGCCCGCGCCGCCCTCGCCGGTGACAACGATGAAGCCCTCGCCCTGACCGAGGCCATAGCCGAGATAGCTCAGCGCCTGCCGGTGGCTGGCACTCTCGAAATAGAGGGCGGGATCGGGCGTGATGCGGAACGGCGGTCTGCCCAAGCCGTAGAACTGTTCGTACATCAAGCCGCAATTCCCCAGGATGCGCGGTGCACACGCGGACGAGCGCAGACCGTCTGGCGCAAAAGGGTGAAGATCGGGTTAGCCATGCGCACCCGGGGGCGGCGCGCGCTCAGACCAGCAATTCGGCCGCCGGCCCGTGGCCGAGGAAGGCCGAGGGAGAGGCGCTTGCCCCGTAAGCCCCGGCGCAGAACACCGCGACCAGATCGCCGACCTCCGCGCGCGGCATGGCGGCATTGTCGGCAAGCCGGTCGAGCGGCGTGCACAGGCAACCGACGATGTTCACTTCCTCTGTCGGCTCTGCGCCGTAACGCGTTGCAATCGCAGAAGGATAGTTGCGCCGTACCACGGTGCCGAAATTGCCCGAGGCGGCCAGCTGGTGGTGCAGCCCGCCGTCGGTGACCAGGAACGTCACCCCGTGGCTTTCCTTGCGATCGATGATGCGGGTCAGATAGACCCCCGCCTCGCCGACGAGGTAGCGGCCCAGCTCCATGCACAGCGCGGTGTCCCGGAGCACCGCCGGAAGGTCCGCAAGCCGCTCCGACAGCGCAGCGCCGACCCCGGGCAGATCCACCGGCATGTCACCGGGGAAGTAGGGGATGCCGAGCCCCCCGCCCATGTTGAGCTTGGGAAGCGGCTCGCCGATCGCCACGGTCAAATCCGCCGCCAGCGCCAGCACATTGGCCTGCGCCGCGATGATCGCATCGGCAGAAAGGGTCTGGCTGCCGGTGAAGATGTGGAGGCCGCGCCATTCGGCCCCTTCGGCGATCAGGTGCCGCGCAAGCCCCGGCACCCGTTCGGCATCGACGCCGAAAGGTTTCGCGCCCCCGCCCATCTTCATGCCCGATCCGGTCATCACGAAAGCGGGGTTGACCCTGATCGCGATGCGCGGCGCGCGCCCGAGCCGCTGGCCGATGGCGAGCGCCCGCGCGCCCTCCCCCTCGCTCTCGCAATTGAGCGTCACCCCGGCGCTGATGGCGGCTTCCAGCTCGGCATCGCGTTTGCCCGGCCCGGCAAAGGAAATCCGCGCCGGATCGATCCCCGCTGCAAGGCACAGCGACAGCTCGCCTGCCGAGGCGATGTCGAAGCCGTCCACCAGCGGCGCCATATGGGCGATCACCGCAGGGTGCGGGTTGGCCTTGACCGCATAGTTCACGCCCACGCGCTGCGGCAGGGCAGCGCGCAATTCGGCCATGCGGGCATCGAGGTGGCTGCGCGAATAGACGAACAGCGGTGTTCCGCCCGCCTCGGCCACCAGTGCGCTGGCGCTGCGCCCGCCGATGGCAAGCTCGCCATCGATGCTGCCATAGCCATCAGGGATCGGACCAACCGGCTTCATGGCCTGAACTCCTCGTCCAATTGCGCCTGCAAGGCAGCGCGGTCGATCTTGCCATTGGGGTTCAAGGGCATGGCCGCACGCCAGTGGATGGCTTGCGGCTGCATGAAATTGGGCAGATCGCGCTGGAGCCGCCTTGCCAGTTCCTCGCCCTGCCGTTCCTCGCCGCGCACCACCAGGTGCACCGCCTGCCCGAGCCGCGGATGGGCCACCCCGAGCGCCGCCGCTTCGGCAACAAGCCCGGTGGCAAGCGCTGCCTCCTCGATCTCCTGCGGGGAAATGCGGTTGCCCGCGGACTTGATCATCGCGTCGCGCCGACCGGCGAAGTAGAGCAGGCCATCGGCCTCGCGCCGCACCCTGTCGCCCGACCACACGGCGGTGCCCCCATAGGTCGAAGCATCGGGCGCGGGGCGGAAGCGTTCGGCGGTGCGCCCGGCATCGAGCCAATAGCCTTGCGCGACCAGCGGCCCGCAATGGACCAGCTCGCCCTCCTCGCCGTGGGCCGCGACCTCTCCGGCATCATTGATGACGAGGATCTCGGCAAAGGGAATGGCGCGGCCCATCGCGGTGGGGTGCGCATCGACCAGTGCCGGATCGAGGAAGGTCGAGCGGAAGGCTTCGGTCAGGCCATACATCGGGAACAGGCGCGCTGCGGGGAACAGGCCGCGCAATTGGCGCACCAGATCGGCGGTCAAGGCTCCGCCGCTGTTGGTGAGGCGCCTGAGGGGCGCACGGGCCGCGTCGGGCCACCCGGCTTCGACCAGCTGCACCCACAGCGGCGGCACGGCGGCCAGCGTCGTGATGCCGTGGGCGGCGCAGGCCTTGGCGACATCCTTGGGGAACAGGAAGTCGAGCGGGACAACGCTTCCCCCCGCGTACCATGTGCTGAGCAGCTGGTTCTGCCCGTAGTCGAAGGACAGCGGCAGCACGGCGAGGGTCACATCGTCCTCCGCCATCCCGAGGTAATGGGCAACGCTCACCGCGCCGAGCCACATATTGGCATGGCTCAGCATCACGCCCTTGGGGCGGCCGGTGGAGCCCGAGGTGTAGAGGATCGCGGCCAGATCCTGCGGATCGGCCTGCGAGGGGCCGAGCGCCTGCCCCAGGTCTGCTGCCGCCGCCAGCGCCGCGTTTTCCTCGCGGGCGTGGCAGCCATCGGGCAGGTCGCCCGGCTCGAGCGAGGCAAGCCGCGAGGCGGTGCCGATGACAAGGCTTGTGCCGCTATCGGCGAGGATATGGGCGGCCTGGGCGCGCTTGAGCAGCGGGTTGATCGGCACATGCACCAGCCCTGCCCGCGCGGCGGCGAGCGGCATCAGACAGGTGAGCTCGCCCTTGGCCGCCCAGCTCGCCACCCGCGCGCCCTTGTGCGGCACGCTCGCGGCAAGCCATCCGGCCAGCAGGGCGACCCGCTCGCGCAGGGCCTCGTGGGTCAACGTGCCGTTGCGCAGCACCAGCGCCGGCCGCGCCCCGTGGCCGCTCTCCCCCGCCCGTTCAGCGAGATGATCTAGCGGACGGGCCACAGGCTCCGGCAGCGGTTCGGGCAGGATCGGGGACAGGGGCGGCATTGCTGGCGGAGGGTCTTTCGAGGTGCGAGCCGCCGTATCACGGCAGCGGGCGGCGCTGGCAAGCCCCTCTCGCCCTCCGGGGCCGCGCTCGGGCAATGCTTGCACCTGCGCCCGCGCATGGCTAAGCCCCGCCGCCACGTCGCCAGACAGGGACACTATGAGGCCGATGACCACATTCTCGCATCCGGGGCCCGCTGCGGGCGATGCCGCTCCCGAGGCGGCAATCGATCGCGAACTCAGGGGCTTGATCGCCGATGTGCTGGGCCTCGATGCCGGGCAGGTCGCGGCGTTCGAGGCGGATTCGGGGCTCTTCGGCCACCTGCCGGAGCTGGATTCGATGGCGGTCGCGGGGCTGCTTACCGAAATGGAGGACCGGCTCGGGATCGTCATCGAGGATGATGATGTCGATGGCGCGATGCTCGAGACCTATGGCAGCCTGCTGGCCTTTGCTGAGGCCAAGATCGCGGCCCGCTAGGTCCGTCCAGACCCCCGGCAGGCGCATCCAGCCCCCTTTTAGACCCCTTCCAGACAGGCTCTGCGCCCCGTGTTTCACGTGAAACACGCTCGCGCGGCTTACCGCTCGAACAGGCTGATGAGCTCGACATGGGTGGACCAGCGGAACTGGCCGACCGGGCGCAGTTTCGCGAGCCGGAAGCCCGCCTGTGCCAAGACCGCCGCATCGCGCGCCCAGCTTGAAGGGTTGCAGCTGACATAGACCACCCGGGGCACCGTAGAGCCTGCAATTTCAGCCACCTGCGCCCGTGCGCCCGCCCGCGGCGGATCAAGCAGCACGGCGTCGAAGCGGTTCAGTTCCTCGGGCTGGAGGGGCGAGCGGAACAGGTCGCGGTGGAGCGCCAGCACCTGCCCCCCGGCGCGCGCACCGGCCGCCTTGCAGGCGAGATGCGCGGCCCGCTCGGCCTCGACGGCAAGCACCTTCCTCCCGTCCCTCAGAGCAAAGGCAAAGGTGCCGAGCCCGGCAAACAGGTCGGCCACCAAGCCCGCTCCCGCCAGCAATGCGACCGCATCGGCAGCCATGCGGCTCTCGGCATCATGGGTCGCCTGGAGGAATGCGCCGGGCGGCAATCCAACCGGAAACCCGGCCAGCGTCACCGTCACCGGCTCGGGCTCCCACAGCGTCTCGGGCCCATAGCCCTGATCGATGGTCAGCCGCGCCAGCCCCAGATCCCGCGCGAAATCGAGCGCCGCCTCGGTGGGCCCGAGACCCTCGAGCGGGAAGTGCACAAGGTTCGCCTCGACCCCCTGATCGGCGCGCGTCAGGTCGATCCCGACCATCGCCTTGGGGCCCCATGCCGCGACAAAGGCGCGCAAGGGGCCGATCAGCGCGGCAAGCTGTGGATGCAGCACCGGGCACTCGGCCAGGTCGACGATCCGGTGCGCCCCGCCCTCGCGGTAGCCGAGCACCGCGCCCCTGGCGGTGCGCAATCCGTGGAGCCCCGCACGGCGGCGGCTGTGCGGCGGCGAGAGATGGACGGGAAGCAGCTCGGCAGGCTCCAGCCCCTGCCCGCGCGCGGCAAAGACCACCCTGCCCTCGACGAAGCCGGCCAGCGCCGTGTCGTCGGCGTGCTGGAGCTGGCACCCGCCGCAGGAGGCGAAATGGCGGCACGGGGGCACCGCATGGTGCGCGCCGGGGGTGACCGCGCCCTCGGCGTCTACCATGTCGCCCGGCACTGCGCCCGCGACATGGCGGCCCGAGGCGGTCACGCCGTCGCCCTTGGCGGCGAGGCGGATGATGGGTTCGCAAAGGCTCACAGCGCCGCCGCTAGCGCGTCCGCCACCCTTTCGGCAAGCTGCGATGGGGTAAATGCCGGCCCCGCGCGCCGCGCCGCCTCGCCATGGAGCCACAGCGCTTGGCAACCGGCGGTGAAGGGATCGGCACCGGTTGCCATGCGGCTCGCGGCGATCCCCGCAAGAACGTCGCCGGTTCCCGCGACCGAGAGCCAGCTCGGCGCGGGCGTGCCGAGCGCGAGCCGCCCGTCGGGCGCGGCGACGAGGCTGTCCGGCCCCTTCGCCAGCACCACCATGCCGCTTGCCTTCGCCAGCGCCATCGCGCGTTCCCGGCGGCTCTCTCCCGAGAGGCCAAAGCTGCGGCACAGGGTCTCCAGCTCGCCATCGTGCGGGGTTGCGAGCACGGTAATCGCGCGCGCAAGCATCGCTGGATCGAGCAGCATCAGCGCGTCGGCATCGAGCACCAGCGACGGGGCCTGGCGCAGTGCCTCGGCAAGCCTCGCCTGCGCCGCCGCATCGCGCCCGAGCCCGGGACCGACCAGCACCGCCCAGAAGCGCGGATCGGCCAGCGCCTCCCCGAGGGGCGCGGTGTCGGTCACGATATCGGGCGGCGTGCGCGGGTCGGCCTTGGGGGCGAGGAGCTTCACATAGCCCGCCCCCGCGCGCTGGGCGGCCGCGGCGGCGAGCAGCCCCGCTCCCGGCATGGCCCCGCCGACAACGCCGAGCAGGCCCCGGCGATACTTGTGACTCTCCGCCTCGGGCGCAGCGATGCGCGGGCGTCCGGCAAGCTGCGCCGCGCCTTCCACCCCCCCGATGCCGATCGGGACGAGCCGCATCTGCCCCATCAGGGCACGCCCCGGCAGGCTCCAATGCGCGAACTTCCACGCGCCGAGTGCCAGCGTGAGGTCAAAGGCCGGAAGCCCGTCATTCAACACCGCACCGCTGTCTGTCGCTACGCCCGAGGGCAGATCGACCGCGATACGGTAACGGTGCCGCGCGGCCAGATCGCACAGCAGCGCCGCGTGATCGTGGGACAGGGGCCGCACAAGCCCGGAGCCGAACAGGCAATCGACCAAAACGTCGCCCGCCGCGTCCTTGCCGGTCTGCGCCACCGACCCGCCCCAGCGCGCTCTGGCAGCCTTGGCAGCTTCGGTCTTGGGTTCGAGCGGCGCGATCACGCTCACCGCCTTGCCCGCCTCGCGCAAGACCCGCGCGATCACATAGCCATCGCCGCCATTATTGCCCGGCCCGCACAGCACCGTCACCGCACGGCCCGCCGCGACGCGCCGGATCCACTCCGCCGCGCCTCCGGCGGCGATCTCCATCAACGCCGAGACGCTCGTCCCCGCATCGAACAGCGCCTGTTCGGCGGCGCGCATCTGCGCGGCAGTGAGGACCTGCGTGAGGCTCACGCGGCGCTCGCCCGGGTGTCAGATGTCGGCGAACACATGGGTCTCCGCCTTGGCGCCCGGATGGGTGATCGCCCCGTAGCGCGCCTTGCCGACGACCTGTTGGTAGCGCCACAGGGCGCCCGACTGATAGTCGTTGGTGCGTGGGCGCCACCTGGCGCGGCGCTCGGCCAGCACATCCTCGGCCACTTCGAGGTCGATGGTACCCGCGACGGCATCGATGGTGATGATGTCCCCGTCCTCGACCAGCGCGATCGGGCCGCAATCGGCCGCCTCGGGGCCGACATGGCCGATGCAGAAGCCGCGCGTTGCGCCCGAGAAGCGCCCATCGGTGATCAGCGCGACCTTCTCGCCCATGCCGAGCCCATAGAGCGCGGCGGTGGTGGAGAGCATCTCGCGCATCCCGGGGCCGCCCTTGGGCCCTTCGTAGCGGATGACGATCACGCAGCCTTCGGCAATGTCGCGGCTTTCGACGGCGGCGAAGGCGTCCTCCTCGCAGTCGAAGACCCGCGCAGGGCCGGAGAATTGCAAGCGCGCCATCCCGGCGACCTTCACGATCGCGCCATCGGGCGCAAGCGAGCCCCTGAGGCCGACGACCCCGCCGGTAGGCGTGATCGGGGTCTTCACGTCGTAGAACACCTTCTGGTCGGGGTTCCAGGTGATCTCTTCCAGATTCTCGCCGATGGTCTTGCCGGTGACGGTGATCGGGTTGGGATCAATGAACCCGCCATCGAGCAGCGTCTTCATCGCCATGTAAACGCCGCCCGCCTCGTGCATGTCCTTGGCGACATACTTGCCGCCGGGCTTGAGGTCCGCAATGTAAGGTGTTGATTTGAAGACTTCGGCGACGTCGAAGAGGTCGAAGTCGATGCCGCATTCATTGGCCATCGCGGGCAGGTGCAATGCGGCGTTGGTCGAGCCGCCGGTCGCCGCGACCACGCGGGCGGCGTTCATGAAGGCCTCGCGGGTGCAAATGTCGCGCGGGCGCAGGTTGCGGGCGACGAGCGCCATGACCTGGCGGCCCGCGGCGACCGCGATATCATCACGCGATCTATAAGGAGCGGGTGCCATGTTGCTGTTTGGCAAAGACAATCCGATTGCCTCGCCGACGCAGGCCATGGTGTTGGCGGTGAACTGGCCGCCGCAGGCGCCGTGCCCCGGGCAGGCGACCTTTTCGAGCGCGATGAGCTCGGTCAGCGGGCAGTTTCCGGCGGCAAACTGTCCCACCGCCTCGAACACATCGACCACGGTGACGTCATTGCCGCGGTGGGTGCCGGGGAGGATCGAGCCGCCATAAACGAAGATCGAGGGCACGTTGAGGCGGAGCATCGCCATCATCATGCCGGGCAGGCTCTTGTCGCAGCCCGCAAAGCCGACAAGCGCATCATAACAATGGCCTCGCACGGAAACCTCAACCGAATCCGCGATGATTTCGCGGCTGATCAGCGAGGACTTCATGCCCTGATGGCCCATCGCGATCCCGTCGGTGACGGTGATGGTGTTGAAGCGTCGCGGCGTCCCGCCACCCGCGATCACGCCCTCGCGGCAGATATCGGCCTGGGCGTTCAAGGTGGTATTGCACGGGGCCGAGTCGTTGCCCGCGCTGACCACGCCGACGAAGGGCTGCGCGATCTCTTCTTCGGTCATGCCCATGGCGTAGTAGTAGGAGCGGTGCGGGGCGCGCTCCGGCCCGACCGAGACGTGGCGGCTGGGGAGCTTCGACTTGTCAAACTTCTGCGACATAAGATTTCCCGGTGAAGGCGTTTTGCGTAACGCCCCCTGCCTTCAGCGAAGCGCGGACGCAACCCTCTGCACAATATCTGCCAATATTGCGGCCCAGCGAGAATGCTCGGCGGGGGTCCGGACAAGGTCCTGCCTGAGCTCGATGCCGAGATAGGCGCGCCCCTCGCCTTCGGCATGGCGGTTCATGGTGTAGTTGAGATCGCGCCCCGAATAGGGGAGATTGTCGCCCACGTTGAAGCCGTGCGCCGCGAGCAGCGGAATGGCGATGCGGGCCGCGCGGTCGTCCTGATTGTAGAGCACCCCCACCTGCCAGGGCCGCGCGGCGTCCGAGGTTTCGAGCCGCGGGGTGAAGGAGTGGAGCGAGAGGATCAAGGCGGGCTGCGCGGCGGCCAGCCACTGCTCAAGCGCGCTGTGATAGGGGCGATGGAAGCGGGCCAGGCGCCCTTCCCTGTCTACGCCGACATTGCCCGGGATCGGGTGCCCGTCGCTCGCAGCGGGGACGAGGCCGGGGGCGCTCTCCTCGCGGTTGAGATCACACACGAGCCGGCTGACGGCGGCGATATGGGCGGGGATGGCATGATCGCGCGAGAGCAGCCCGGCGATGGCTTCGGTGCCGATGTCGAGCGCGATGTGTTCGTGCAGCAGGTGCGCGGGGATGCCGAGGGCGATGTCCTCGGGCACGGCGTTGGAGGCATGATCGACGACGCAGACGATGCCGCCCGGTGCGGGGGTTCCGATCTGGCGGAAGACCTCGTTCACCGCAGCCGCCCTGCCATCGTCCACCATGCCTTCGGCATCGCCGCTGCCGCAGCATCGCGGGCCTCGGGGGTGTCGTAGAGCGCAAAGCAGGTCGCGCCCGAGCCGGACATGCGGGCGAGCCATGGCTGGGTGGTTTCAAGCGCCGCCAGCACCTCGGCGATCATCGGGCACAGGGAAATGGCCGGGGCTTCGAGATCGTTGCGCCCTTCCCTCGCGATTCTGCTCGCCGGGCCATCGGGAAGCGGCCCGCGATCCTCGCCATCCCACGCCTTGAACACGGGGCCAGTGGAAAGCGGGACGCGCGGGTTGACCAGCAGCACGGGGGTTCCGGCGAGGTCATCATCGACGCTCTCCTGCTCGGTGCCGGTGCCGAGGCCAATATGGGTGCGGCTGAGGACGCAGGCGGGTACATCGGCCCCGAGCTTGGCGGCACGCGCCTGCCAGTCCTCCGGCAAGCCGTGGAGCGCCTCGACCATCCGAAACACCGCCCCCGCATCTGCCGACCCGCCGCCAAGGCCAGCCGCGACGGGGAGATTCTTCTCCAGCGTAACGCTGAGCCCCTGGGGACGCGGCAAGGTGTTCAGCGCCTTGGAAACGAGGTTGTCGAAGGGATTGTCGAGCACCCCCGCAAACTCGCCCAGCGTGGTGACGCTATCTTGCGCCGCCGGCTTCGCGGTCAGGACATCGCCCGCATCGACGAAGGCGAACAGGGTCTCAAGCTCGTGATACCCGTCCTCCCGCCGCCCGCGAACATGCAGCGCGAGGTTGATCTTGGCGTGGGCGGTTTCGGTGAGGGTCAAAGCCCTCGCCTCACATATTCGGATAGTTCGGCCCGCCGCCACCCTCAGGCGTCACCCAGGTGATGTTCTGGTTGGGGTCCTTGATGTCGCAGGTCTTGCAGTGGACGCAGTTCTGCGAGTTGATCTGGAACTTCGGTGTTCCGTCAGCCTCCTGAAGCCACTCATAGACCCCCGCCGGGCAGTACCGCGCCGAGGGGCCGCCGAAGACGCCGAGTTCGCTCGACGCCTGAAGCCCAAGGTCGCTCACCTGCAGGTGCACCGGCTGGTCCTCGGCGTGGTTGGTGTAGCTGTAGGCGACGTTGGTCAGGCGGTCGAAGGTGATGACGCCATCGGGCTTGGGGTAGTCGATCTTGGGATAGAGATCGGCGCGGCCGGTATAGGTGTAGTCCGGCTTGTGCTTCATCGAAATCGGCAGACCGATCTTCAGCGTGCGCATCCACATGTCGATGCCCGCGAGCGCGGTGCCGATGTCGCCGCCATACTTGGCGACCGCCGGCTGGGCGTTCTGGACGAGCTTCAGCTCGGTCGCGATCCAGCTCGAACGCACCGCCGTGTCGTAATCCGACAGCTCGGTCTTCTCATGGCCCGCGGCGATCGCCGCGGCGATGCTCTCGGCCGCCAGCATCCCGCTCTTCATCGCGGTGTGGCTGCCCTTGATGCGGGGGACATTCACGAAGCCTGCCGCGCAGCCGATCAGCGCGCCGCCCGGGAAGGCGAGCTTGGGCACCGACTGCCAGCCGCCCTCGTTGATCGCACGCGCGCCGTAGCTCACGCGCTTGCCGCCTTCGAGATACTCGCGGATCGCCGGATGGTTCTTCCAGCGCTGGAATTCCTGATAGGGCGAGACCCAGGGGTTCTTGTAATCGAGCGCGGTCACGAAGCCCAAGGCCACCTGACCATTGGCCTGATGGTAGAGGAACCCCCCACCCCAAGTGTCGCTCTCGGTCAGCGGCCAGCCCTGCGTGTGGATCACGCGGCCCGGCTTGTGCTTCTTGGGATCGATGTCCCACAGCTCCTTGATGCCGAGACCATAGACCTGCGGCTGGCAGTTCGCCTCAAGGTCGAACATCGCCTTCATGCGCTTGGTGAGATTGCCGCGCGCGCCTTCGGCGAAGAGCGTGTACTTGGCGTGGATCTCCATGCCGGGCTGGTAATCGCCCTTGTGGCTGCCATCGGCGGCAATGCCCATGTCCTGCGTGATGACACCGGCGACCCGGCCTTCCTCGTCGATCATCACCTCGGCCGCCGGGAAGCCGGGGAACACCATCACGCCCAGCCCTTCGGCCTGTTCGGCGAGCCAGCGGGTCATGTTGCCGAGGCTGCCGGTGTAGCAGCCGTCATTGCTCATGAGCGGCGGCATGATCGCGTGAGGGAGCGACGACTTGCCGGTCTTCGAGAGCACCCAGTGCCAGTTGTCGGTCACCGGGGTCTGCGCCATCGGACAGCCCTGCTCGCGCCATTCCGGCAGCAGCTCGTCCAAAGCCTTGGGATCGACCACCGCGCCCGAAAGGATGTGCGCGCCGATCTCCGAGCCCTTTTCCAGCACGATCACTTCCAGATCGGCGTTGATCTGCTTCAACCGGATCGCCGCGGAGAGCCCCGCCGGCCCCCCGCCGACGATCACCACGTCGCAGGGCATTGATTCACGTTCGCTCATGGCGGTTTCCTGATCCTTGTTGGTTTTTGCCGCGCTCATCGCACAGCCTGACGATATGCCTTCTCCGTTCACTTGCTAACGGGGGCAGGGACAGTCAAGACCTGCCGTGGAAACCATGACCCAGCAATGAGCCGCCCTGACCTTACCCTCGCGCGCGAATTCGAGGCGGCGCTTGCCTGGTGGCGGGCGGCGGGGGTGGACTGCGACTTTGCCGATGACGCTACGGCGTGGTTGGGCCCCGAGCCACTCGCCTTGCCCCTCGCCTCGCCTTTCGCCTCGGCGCTTGATGCACCGCGTCCCGACGCGCCCGGCCAAAGCGCCCCTGCCAGGCAGACCCGCCCGCCGCCAGAGACCCGCGCCCCGCGCCTTTCCGCTCCCGCGCCCGAACCGGCTCTTGCGGCTGTCCCGCGCCGCGATCTGCTGGGCGATTCGCCGCCGGCAGACCTTGCGGCGTTCCGGACATGGTGGATGGATGCGCAGGCCCTTGCCCCCGCCACCGGCTTTGCCCGGGTCAGCCCGCGAGGGGGAGCGGGCGCAAAGCTGATGGTGCTGGTGCCCCAGCCCGAGGCCGCAGACACCACAAGGCTGCTATCGGGTCCGCAAGGGCGTCTGCTGGCCAATATCCTTGCTGCTATGGGACTGGACGAGAGCGAGGCCTATGTCGCCGCAGCCCTCCCCTGCCACATGCCCATGGCCGATCTCGCCGCGCTCGCCGCGGGCGGCATGGACGCGGTCACCGCGCATCATGTCGGGCTTGTCGCGCCCCGGCGGCTGATCGCCTTTGGCACGGCGCTCGCCCCCCTGCTCACACCCTTGCCCGGCGCGGGGGGGCTCAGCCCGGGCGAGCCCGGCTTGCAGGTCGTCAACCACAAGGCGGGCAAGACCCCGGTGCTGCTGAGCGAAACGCTCGAGGCGATGTTGGACATGCCCCGGCTCAAGGCCCGGTTCTGGCGGAGATGGATGGAATGGTCGGCCAGCTGATGCAGCGGCTCGTGATGCGCACGGGACTGGTTTCAGGGGCAGCCATGCTCGGCGCTCTTGCCCTGTCCGCGCCTGCGGCGGCGCAAGGCAGCGATCTCGTCGCGCGCTGGAACGGCGCGACCCCGGCCGAACGCGCCGTCGGCACCATCCTTTCGGCCGAGGAACAGGCGCATTACCGCCAGCTCTTCGCCGCGATCGATACCGAGCAGTGGACCGCCGTCGATACCCTGCTGGCGCAGAAGCCCGACGGCCTGCTGACCCCGCTTGCGCGGGCCGAGTATTACACCCACGCCAAAAGCCCCAAGATCACGCCAGAACAGATCGCGGCATGGTTTGCCGCTGGCACAGATCTGCCCCAGGCCGAGCAGCTCGCCAGGATGGGCGCCAAGCGCGGCCTCACCGCCCTTCCCGCGCTGCCGCGCGAACAGGCCTTCGCCCGCCAGCCCTATGCCTCCAAGCGCACCCTGCCGCGACCGGTCAATGATGCGAGCATGCCTGCGGCGACCGCAACCGCGATCCTTGCCGCCATCAAGGCCGACAACCCGGTCGAAGCGCAGCGCCTGCTGACCGAGGTCGATCCGCTGCTCTCGGGCGAGGCGCGGGCCGAGTGGCGCCAGCGCGTGGCCTGGAGCTACTACATCGAGAACGACGATGCTGCCGCGCTCGATCTTGCGCGCACCGCGGCCGAGGGCACGGGCGAGTGGGTTGCCGAGGGCGCGTGGGTCGAGGGCCTGGCCGCATGGCGCCTCGGCAACTGCGCCGGTGCGGGCGATGCCTTCACGCGTGTCGCGTGGAATGCGTCCAATGTCGAACTGGCCGCCGCCGGCTATTACTGGGCGTCGCGCGCGGCGGTGCGGTGCCGCGATCCGAGGCAGGCACAGCAGCACCTCAACGCGGCGGCCCGCTATGACGAGACGCTCTACGGGATGCTCGCCGCCGAGCAGCTCGGCATCGTACTGCCCGTCCATGCACCGCCGCAACCCTTCGGCGCGGCCGACTGGCAGCAGCTTTCCGCCCGCAGCAATGTGCGCGTTGCCGTGGCCCTGCTCGAGATCGGTCGTCCGGCGCTTGCCGACGAGGTGCTGCGTCACGAAGCCCGCATCAGCCCGGCGGCGCAATATGGCGCCCTTGCGCGCCTCTCGCGCGAGCTGGGCCTGCCATCGACGCAGCTGTTCATGGCGCAGAACGCGCCGCGCGGCATGTCGAGCGACCCGTCGCTGCGCTTCCCCGTCGCCTATTGGCAGCCGGTCGGCGGCTGGCAGGTCGATCCGGCATTGGCCTTTGCCCATGCGCTTCAGGAATCGAACTTCCGCGCCGCCGCCGTGAGCCCGGCCAATGCCCGCGGGCTGATGCAGATCAGGCCCGGCACGGCGCGCGACCATTCGGCGCGTCTCAGCCTCGGGGCGAGCTACGAGGATCTCCATGATCCGCAGGTCAACCTCGCCTATGGCCAGCGCCACCTTGCGATGCTGCGCGATCATCCGGCGACGGGCGGCGCGCTGCCCAAGATCATGGCGGCCTACAATGCCGGGCTCGTGCCGGTGGAACGCTGGAACCTGGAGATCAACGACCAGGGCGATCCGCTGCTCTGGATGGAATCGATCCCCTATTGGGAAACGCGCGGCTATGTTGCGATCGTGATGCGCAATTACTGGATGTACGAACGCGCTGCGGGCGTGCCCTCGGCCAGCCGCCGCGCGCTGGCGCAGGGCCGCTGGCCGGAATTTCCACGGGGCGGCATGACCCGCTCGGCAAGTCTGGAACGCTGATGGCTATCGACGAAAACCGGGTCTTCAAGCCCATCAACATCGCGGTCCTGACCGTGTCCGACACGCGCACGCCCCAGACCGATAGCTCGGGGGACATCCTCGCCGGGCGGGTGACGGGCGCGGGGCATAATCTTGCCGCGCGCTTGATCGTGAAGGACGATGCGGCGCTGCTGGCCGCGCAGTTCGAGGCATGGATCGATGATCCGGCAATCGATGCGGTGGTCTCGACCGGCGGCACGGGCCTGACGGGCCGCGACGTGACGCCGGAAGCCTTGGCGCGGATCGCGGGTGCGCGCGAGATTCCGGGCTTTGGCGAATTGTTCCGCTGGCTCAGCTTCAAGACCATCGGCACCAGCACGGTGCAATCGCGGGCGATGGCGGTGGTGGCGCGGGGGACGTACATCTTCGCCCTCCCCGGCTCGAACGGCGCGGTGAAGGACGGGTGGGACGGGATCCTTGCCGAGCAGCTCGACAGCCGCAACCGGCCCTGCAATTTCGTCGAGCTGATGCCGCGGCTGAAGGAAGTCTAGCGCAAGGGGGCGAGGGGCGCCTGCGCGTTGAGGGGCCTTTGCGCCGGTCGCCAGCACAGGACAGGCCAGCGCCAGTCGCTTCCAGACCCCGTCCAGACCCCTTTCAGACGCCGGCTGGCACGGCTGTTTTGCCTTGGCACAGGCGGGCTTGTTCCCTAAATGTTTCACGTGAAACATTTGCCCCTCAAAGGCCGCGGTGCGCAATCGGGGGCACTCCCCACCCGCTTCGGACTGGCGGAGCGCGACGTCGATGGCGACTGGCGGGATCACGTGGAATCGCTCGACGGCCCGCCCGTCAAACTGCGCACCACGGTGACAGAGGAGCGACCGAAGTCGATCCTCACCTTCAACCGGTCGCCCGACGTTCCCTTCGACCGCTCGGTCAACGTCTACCGCGGCTGCGAGCACGGCTGCATCTACTGCTTTGCAAGGCCGACCCACGCCTATCACGATCTCTCGCCCGGCCTCGATTTCGAGACGAAGCTCTTTGCCAAGCCCGACGCTGCGCGCCTGCTGAGGGCGACGCTGGCGAGGAAGGGCTATTCGCCGAGGCCCATAGCGATGGGCACCAACACCGATCCCTACCAACCGATCGAGCGCGACTGGCGCCTGACGCGCCAGATCCTCGAAGTGTGCCTCGAAACCCGCCACCCGGTGACGATCACCACCAAGTCCGACCGGGTGCTGATGGACGCCGACCTGCTGGAGGAACTGGCGCGCGAGAAGCTGGTGGCGGTGGCGGTCTCGGTCACCACGCTCGATCCGGTGCTCTCCGCCAAGCTCGAACCGCGCTGCGCTGCGCCTGGCAAGCGATTGGCAGCGCTGGGGAAATTGGTGGAGCTGGGCGTGCCGGTCCATTGCTCGCTCTCACCAATCATTCCGGCGATTACCGATGAGTTTATCGAAGCCACCATCGCCCGCATCGGCGAACTGGGGGTGAAAAGCGCGAACTGGATCCCGCTGCGTCTCCCCCACGAAGTGGCCCCGCTGTTCCGCGAATGGCTGGCGGTTCACTACCCCGAGCGTGCGGGCAAGGTGATGGGGATCGTCCGCGCAATGCGCGGGGGCCGCGACAATGATCCGGGCTTCCACAGCCGCTTCCATCCGCGAGGCGTCTGGGCCGATCTGATCAGGGCGCGATTCCGCGTGGCGTGCCGCAGGGCGGGGATCGGCAAGGGGCGCTTCGAGCTGGACTGCTCGCGGTTCACGCCGCCCGAGGCGGGCAGGCAGCTCAGGCTGTTCTAGATCACCCGAACCCTTCCCCCACCTCGCCCGGCGCAAAGCGGACCAGCCGGCTGTCGAGAAGCGCGGCGGTGCGATTGACGACCGCCAGTTGATAGTCCGGGTCCTTGATCATCGCGAAGAAGGCGCCCGCGTTCGGATATTGGGCGACGAAACCGTCATGCCAGCGCTCGCCCTCGGGGCCGGTGACGACGGTCTCGAACCGCCCGCGCCAGAGAATCCGGCCGCCGAGCTTCCTGAAGATCGGCCCGCTGGTGATGCCGTATTCCTCATAGGCCCGCCTGCCGCTCCAGGCTTTGTCCGCGTGTTCGTGGCCCTCGGGATATTCGGCAATATCTCTGTAAAGCAACAGGTTGAGCATGTTGATCGGCGTGTCGCGCGGCAGGTCCTTGAAGGCCTGGAAGTTGGCAGGCGAGGGATCGATATAGGTTTCGCAGGTCAAGCGTCAGTCCTCCCTGAGGTCGCGTTGCATGTAGACGGTATCGAGCAACCGCCCGAACTTCTTGCCGACATTGCGCATCCGCCCGGCGTGGACGAAGCCGCACTTGGCATGAAGCGCCACGGAGGCTGGCTCCCCGCCGCCGACGACTGCAATCATCTGTTCAAAGCCGCTGGCTCGCGCCGCCGCGATCAGGGTGCTCAGCAGCAGGCTTCCGATCCCGCCCCCGCGCGCCTCGTGCGACACGTAGATGCTGTCCTCGCAGGTATGGGCATAGGCCGCCCGGTCGCGGAACCGCGCCGCATAGGCATAGGCGATGACCCCCTCTCCGCGCTCGGCGACGAGGAAAGGGAAGCCGCGCGCGGCGAAATCGGCGAGCTTTTCGGCCCACGCGCCCACATCGGGTGCCTCGGTATCGAAAGTCGCCGTGCCGTTCGCCACGTGCCAGGCATAGATCGCGGCGATGGCCTGCGCGTCGCCCTGACGCGCAGGCCGGATCGCAAGCTCAGGCAAGCTTGTAATCGGCAAAGCGATCGCGAAGGTCCTTCTTGCTGATCTTGCCCGTCGCGGTGTGCGGGATGTCATCGACGAATTCGACCGCATCGGGGAGCCACCACTTGGCGATCTGGGGCTTCAGATGCTCCATGATGTCCTCGGCACTCACTTCGGCGCCGGCCTTCCTGACCACGAACAGCACCGGGCGCTCGTCCCACTTGGGGTGGGCGATGCCGATACACGCCGCCTCAGCCACGCCGGGGTGCCCGCAGGCGGCGTTTTCCAGCTCGACCGAGCTGATCCACTCGCCGCCCGACTTGATCACATCCTTGGTGCGGTCGGTCAGCTGCAAGGTGCCATCGGGGTGGAGGATGCCGACATCGCCGGTGTCGAACCAGCCCTCGTTGTTGGTCGCGTCGGTTTCCGCCTTGAAGTACCGGCGGATCACCCAGGGCCCGCGGATCTGGAGCGCGCCGGAGGTCTTGCCGTCGCGCGGCAGCTCGGTGGTCATGTCCGAAAGGTCGACGGTGCGCAGCTGCACGCCAAAGATCGGGCGGCCCTGCATCGCGGTCTTCTCGACCTTTTCCTCAAGCGTGAGGCTGTCCCAGTCCCAGGTCGGCCCGCCAACCGTGCCGATAGGCGAGGTCTCGGTCATGCCCCAGGCATGCTGCACGCGGGTGCCGTTCTTGAGCAGCCGCTCGATCATGAACTTCGGCGCTGCCGAGCCACCGATGGTCGCAGCCTTGAGGGGCGGCAGGTCGAGGCCGTTGGCGTCGCAATGCTGGAAGTGGGCAAGCCACACGGTCGGCACGCCTGCCGAATCGGTAACGCCCTCGCGCAGCATCAGTTCGTGGAGCACCTTCGGGTCATTGACGGCGGAGAACACGAACTTGATCCCCGCCATCGCGCCTGCATAGGGAAGGCCCCAGCTCGCCGCGTGGAACATCGGAACCACCGGGAGCATCACCGAGGCGCTCGAGAAGTTGAAGGCCGCCGGCTGCAGGCCCGCCATCGCGTGGAGCACGGTCGAGCGATGCTCGTACTGCACCCCCTTGGGATTGCCGGTGGTGCCGCTGGTGTAGCAGATCATGCAGGGGTCGGTCTCGGGCCCCGTCACCCACTCAAAATCACCGTCCTCGGCACCGATCCAGTCCTCGAAGGCCGGAGCGTGCGCGCCGAAATCATAGCAGATGTAATGTTCTACCGTGGTCCAGCGCGTCTTCATCCGGTCGACGATCGGCTGGAACGCCGCGTCATAGCACAGCACCCGGTCCTCGGCGTGGTTGACGATATATTCGAGCTGGTCGTCGAACAGGCGGGGGTTCACCGTGTGGAGCACCCCGCCCATGCCCGCGACGCCATACCAGCTGACCAGGTGACGCGAATGGTTCATGGCGAGGCTGGCGACCTTGTCGCCCGGCTTGAGGCCCAGCCGCTGCAACGCCTGCGCCATCTTGAGCGCGTCGCGGCGGATCCCGCCCCAGTCGGTCCGCGTCTCGCTGCCATCGGCCCAGCGGCTGACGATCTCGCGTGTCGGTGCCTCGCGGGCCGCGTGATCGATCACCGCAGTCACCCGCATCGTCCAGTCCTGCATTGCTCCGAGCCGTGCGCTGGCCATGTTCCGCTCTCTCTCCTCTGATGTGGTCCCATATCGCTGCGCGCAGCAGCGACCCGGAGGCTTCATGCCCTCAGCCATCCGCCTTGGCAATCGCTTCGGCCAATCGGCGGCACGGCCCACCGCTTGGCGATGAAACATTTCTTATGCGGCGAGGCTTCCCCTCCACCGCCGGGCAATCCGTGCCCTTCGGGGACACGGTGAGGGGGCTCCTCTCCGGACCGGCGCAAAGCCACTTTCGAGGGACAGACACAATGAAAAGCACACACCTTCTTCTGGCCGGCGCAGCTGCCATCCTTGTCGCGGCACCCGCCCAGGCGCGCGAGGGCCAGCCCTATTTCGGGTTCAACGGCGGGATCATCTTCGCAGATCAGGTCGATATCGAGGCCGAGACCTACCAGGAGGGGCTCAACGAGGCGCGCGTCAACACCGGTTACGGATGGGAAGGCGATCTCGTGTTCGGCTATGACTTCGGCGCATTCCGCCTCGAGGGCGAGTTGGCCTACAAGAAACAGGACCACGACCGCCTGCTCGTCAACAGCGCGAACACCGCGGGCCTTCCGGTCGGGCTGCGCGCCAATCCGGACAGCTCGCAGAAAACCTATAGCGGCATGATCAACGCCCTGTTCGATCTGGGTGCGGATGACGGGTTGCAGTTCTTCGCCGGCGGCGGCGCCGGGCTCGCCCGCCTCGATTTCGAACTGGGCGTTCCGGGCACGGGCACTCTCATCGAGGGCAAGGACACGACCTTTGCCTACCAAGGCCTGGCCGGCCTGCGCTTTCCGGTGAACGAGAACATCGATCTGGGCGTCAAGTACCGCTATTTCCGCGCCAGGGACTTCCACCTCAGCGGCTTTGCCAACAACCCGCTGGAGCTCGATCTGGAATCGCACTCGGTGATGGCGAGCCTCCTGGTCAATTTCGGCGGCCGCGCCCAGCCGGAGCCGGTTGCCGCGCCCCCGCCCCCGCCCCCGCCGCCACCGCCGCCGATGACCGCACCCCCGCCGCCCGCGCCGCGTCCGGCACCGCCCCCGCCGCCGGTCGCAGCCTGCAACACCGGCCCCTATATCGTGTTCTTCGATTTCGACCGCTCGGACATCAGCCCCGAGGCGGCCGGCATCCTCAACAATGCCGCCACCGCCTATGCCAATTGCGGCACGGCGCGGGTGATGCTGGCCGGGCATACCGACCGCTCGGGCAGCACGCAGTACAACCAGGGCCTTGCCGCGCGCCGCAACAGCGCGGTGCAGGCCTACCTAGCCTCGCGCGGCGTCCCGGGCGGTTCGATCACCAGTCAGGCCTTCGGCGAGAGCCAGACGCGTGTGCCGACCGCCGACGGCGTGCGCGAGCCGCAGAACCGCCGCGTCGAGGTGACCTACGGCCCGGGTTCGGGGATGTAGGGTCCGGCCTCGCCAAGGGCCGCCATGCCATGGGAGGGGCCGGAGCGATCCGGCCCTTCTTTGCGCGGGGTTCAGGCCACCAGCCTGAGATTGCCGCGCTTCCTGGCAGGCGCAAGCGCGACGCGGGTGATGCCTTCGACCGCGCCGAGCCGCTCGGCCAGTTCCCCGGTCAGAACGAAATCGCGCCCGAGCCGCAGTTTCACCCGGTCACCGTCGGCCAGCACAAGGCTCACCAACACCTCGCCCGCCCCGGTCCTGCGCTCGGCCCGGGCCGCTTCGAGCTCGATCTGGAGTTCGTGCAGCGCAGGCACATTTGCCACCTCGCAGCTCAGTTCCATCGCCGTCGTCCCGCTCACGGCCGCCAGCGGCCGCGCACCGCGCACGGTGAGGCGCGGAGGCTCGTCAGGATTGGGCGCATCAAGTTCTACCGTCAGGAGCAGGCACTCGCCGCCTTGGGCCCAGCGCTCGAAATCGGGCACCAGCGACTCCTCGAAGCAAGCCGCCGAAAACTGCCCTGACGCGTCGGAGAAATCCGCCCGCACGAAGGTGCCGCCCTTGCGGGTGCGCGCCTTGGTGATGCCCTCGACCAGGGCCGCCATCACCGCCGTGCCGCGCCCGCCCGGCGGCGCGCCCGCTTCCATCAGCGACTGATAGGTGCGCGCTCCATTTGCCGAGGCGACGTCGCGATATTGCTGCACCGGGTGCGCGGAGAAATAGAATCCGAAATTCTCGCGTTCCTTCGCCATGCGCTCGGGCCGCGACCACGGGGCACAGGGCTGGAGGCGAAGCTCCTCGGCAGGGCCGCCCTCGCCACCGAACAGGCCGACCTGCCCGCTGCTGCGCTCGCGGATCGCCGCATCGGCGACCGCCATCAGCATGTCGGCATTGGCAAACAGCAGCGCGCGGTCCGGCTCCAGACCATCAAAGGCGCCCGCACAGATCAGCCCTTCGAGCTGGCGGCGGTTCATGGTGCCCTGCGGCAGCCGCTCGAACAGGTCCTTGAGGCTGGCGAACGGCCCTCCCGCCTGCCGCTCGGCGACGATCGCCTCCATCGCCTTCTCGCCGACGTTGCGGATCCCGGCGAGCGCATAGCGCACCGCGTAGCCGGTGTCGGTCTGCTCGACGGTGAACTCGGCCTCGCTGGCGTTGATGTCGGGCGGCAGCACCGCGACGCCGCCCTGCCCGTTCGGATATCGGCGGGCGTCGTCGACGAAGACATTGAGCTTCTCCGACTGGTGCATGTCGAAGCACATCGAGGCGGCGTAGAATTCTTCCGGATAATGCGCCTTCATCCACGCAGTCTGATAGGCGAGCAGCGCATAGGCGGCGGCGTGCGACTTGTTGAAGCCGTAGCCGGCGAACTTGTCGATCAGGTCGAAGAGCTCGTTGGCGCGCTTCGCCTCGATGTCGGAGACCGCCTTGCAGCCCTCGACGAAGCGGCCGCGCTGCGCGTCCATCTCAGCCTGCACCTTCTTGCCCATCGCGCGGCGCAGGAGGTCCGCGTCGCCCAGCGAATAGCCCGCCAGCACCTGGGCGGCCTGCATCACCTGTTCCTGGTAAACGAAGATCCCGTAGGTCTCGGCGAGAATGCCTTCGAGCTTGGGGTGCGGATATTCGATCGCCACCTGTCCAGCCTTGCGCTGGCCGAACAGCGGGATGTTGTCCATCGGCCCCGGGCGGTAGAGCGAGACGAGCGCGATGATGTCGCCGAAATTGGTGGGCTTCACCGCCTTCAGCGTCCGGCGCATCCCTTCGGATTCGAGCTGGAACACCCCCACCGTGTTGCCCGCCTGCATGAGGTGGTAGACCTGCGCGTCGTCGAGCGGCAGCGTGCCGAGGTCGATGGCGATGCCGCGCTGTTCCAGCAGGTCGACGGCTTTCCGCAGCACCGAGAGGGTTTTCAGCCCGAGAAAGTCGAACTTCACGAGGCCGCTGGATTCGACATATTTCATGTCGAACTGCGTCACCGGCATGTCCGAGCGCGGATCGCGGTAGAGCGGGACGAGCTTGGCCAGCGGGCGGTCGCCGATCACCACGCCCGCCGCATGGGTCGAGGAATTGCGCGGCAGGCCCTCGAGCTGCATCGCAAGGTCGACGAGGCGCTTCACCTCGTTGTCGTTCTCGTACTCGCGGCGGAAGTCGGCGGCACCGTTGAGGGCTCGGGGCAGCGGCCAGGGGTCGGTCGGGTGGTTGGGCACCATCTTGCAGAGCCGATCGACCTGCCCGTAGCTCATCTGGAGGATGCGCCCGCAGTCGCGCAGCACCGCGCGGGCCTTCAGCTTGCCGAAGGTGATGATCTGGGCGACGTGGTCGCTCCCGTATTTCTGCTGCACGTAGCGGATCACCTCGCCGCGCCGCGTTTCGCAGAAGTCGATATCGAAGTCGGGCATCGAGACGCGTTCGGGGTTGAGGAAACGTTCGAACAGCAGGCCCAGCTTAATCGGATCGAGATCGGTGATGGTCAGCGCCCAAGCGACCGCCGAACCCGCGCCCGAGCCGCGCCCGGGCCCCACCGGAATGCCCTGTTCCTTGGCCCACTTGATGAAGTCGGCAACGATCAGGAAGTAGCCGGGAAAGCCCATTTTCACGATCACGTCGATCTCGAATTCGAGGCGGTCGAAATAGGCCTTGCGCTCTTCCTCGGTGAGATCGGGATAGGCGGCGAGGCGCGCTTCGAGGCCCTTGCGCGAGTCCTCCGCCAGCATCTTGGCCTCGCCCGCCAGATCGCCCGCAAGGCTCGGCAGGATCGGCTTGCGGTAGGGCGGCGCAAGGGCGCAGCGCTGGGCGATCACCAAGGTGTTGGCGGTCGCCTCGGGGAGATCGGCGAAGGCCTCCTCCATCATGTGCGCGGTCTTGACGAAGGCCTGGGGGTTGGAGCGCGGACGATCATCCGCCTCGATCTGGGTCGAATGGGCGATGCACAGCATGGCGTCATGCGCCTTGTGCATATGCGGCTCGGCGAAGTTGGCCGGATTGGTCGCCACCAGCGGCAGATCGCGGGCATAGGCCAGGTCGATCAGCGCCTCCTCGGCGCGCTCGCAGACCGGATCGCCCGCGCGGGCGATCTCGATATAGAGCCGCCCCGGGAACAGTGCCTGCAAGCGCTCGGCGAGCCGTCCGGCGGCCTCGTGCTGGCCTTCCGCCATCAGCCGAGCGAGACCGCCCTCGCCCGCCCCGGAGAGCGCGATCAATCCGTCGGTGCGCCCTTCGAGATCGGCAAGGGTGACATGGGGATCACGCTCGAGCGGGCGCTCGAGATGCGCGGCCGATACGAGGTGGCACAGGTTGTCGTAGCCCGCATCATTCTGCGCGAAGAGCGGAAGGTAGTCGACGCTCGCGCGGCTCTCGTCCCGCGCGACGCCGAGCAGCGTGCCGATGATCGGCTGCACGCCCGCATCCTTGCACGCGCCCGCGAAGGCCATGACCCCGTAGAGCCCGTTGCGGTCACAGATCGCTATGGCCGGAAAGCCGCGCTCCCTGGCGAGCTTGGCAATGTCCTTGGGGTCGATCGCCCCTTCGAGCATCGAATAGGACGACAGCACACGCAGGGGGACGAAGGGGGCGAAGGGCATGGCCTTCAATCTAGGAAGTCGCGCCGATTCTCAAAGCGCCCCCATGCTTATGTTGTGCACAGGGAGACGCAAAAGATCAGAGCAGCTTCTCGATATCCTTGGCGATCGCCTCGGGCTTGTCGGTCGGGCCGTAGCGCTTCACCACGTTGCCCTCGCGGTCGATCAGGAACTTGGTGAAGTTCCACTTGATCGCAGTCGATCCCATCAGCCCCTTGGCCTCGGTCTTCAGCCAGCCATAGAGCGGCGAGGCCTTGGCGCCGTTGACGTCGATCTTGGCCATCAGCGGGAAGGTGACGCCGAAATTGATCTTGCAGAACTGCGCGATCTCGTCGGCGCTGCCGGGCTCCTGCGCGCCGAACTGGTTGCAGGGGAAGCCCAGCACCTCGAAACCGCGATCCTTGTAGCTCTGATAGAGCTTCTCCAGCCCGTCATACTGGGGCGTGAAGCCGCACTTGCTGGCGGTATTGACCACCAGCAGCACCGTGCCGAGCTTGTCCCTGAGCGCGAGGCTCTCCCCGCGGTTGGTGGTGACGGTGAAATCGGCGATGCTTGTCATGCTGGCCCCTCGTTAGCGGAAAGTGCGAGAATTTCGCCGAGGTTGAGCGACTTGCCGCCCTCCACCTCGATCACCACGCGGGCACGCTGTGCGCCGTCCATGCCGAGCACCCGCGCCACCATCTCGCGCAAGGTGCCCTGCGCGAGCAGGACGAAGTTATACTGGAGCTCGGACCCCGCATCGTCGCGCTCGCTTAATGTCGCCTCGGCATCCCAATCATATCCGGACATGTCATCCCCCCTTGCGTCTCGACCATGGTTTGCACGGCACGGGCGGCGGATCAACATCCTATCGGCAGGGACGCGCCGGGCGGATTAGACGAGCACGCCTTCCTTAAGCCGCACCACCCGGTCCATTTTCGCCGCGAGGCGCTCGTTATGGGTCGCCACCAGCGCCGCGCTCCCCTCGCCCCGCACCAGCGCGAGGAACTGGCCGAGCACGGTGTCGGAGGTGTGCTCGTCGAGATTGCCGGTCGGCTCGTCGGCCAGCACCAGCGTCGGCCGGTTGGCGAGCGCGCGGGCGACCGCGACTCGCTGTTGCTCGCCGCCCGAAAGCTGGCTCGGGCGGTGGGTCAGGCGAGCCCCGAGACCAAGGCTCGACAGCAGGCTGTCAGCCCGCGCCTCCGCATCGGCGCGGGGCACGGAACGGATCATCTGCGGCATCACCACGTTCTCGCGCGCGTCGAAATCGGGCAGCAGGTGGTGGAACTGGTAAACGAAGCCAAGGTGTTCGCGGCGCAGCTGCGTGCGCTCGTCGCCGGCGAGATGCTCGGCCTTCTGTCCGGCGATCTGGATCGAGCCCTCGAAACCCCCTTCGAGCAGGCCAACCGCCTGAAGCATGGTCGACTTGCCCGAACCCGAAGGCCCGAGCAGCGCCACGATCTCGCCCGGCATGATATCGAGATCGACCCCGCGCAGCACGTCGATGCGCTGCCCGCCCTGCTCGAACGAGCGCCTCAGGCTCCGAAGGCTGACGGTGGGTGCGCCGCTATTCATAGCGCAGCACCTGGACCGGGTCGGTGTTGGCCGCCTTGAGCGCGGGATAGAGCGTCGCAAGGAAGCTCATCGTCAGCGCCAGCATGACGATGCCGAGGATCTCCCACGGGTCGGTGCGCGAGGGCAGGGTCGAGAGGAACCGCACCTGCGGGTCCCAGATCTGCTGGCCCGTGGCAAGGGCGATGAAGGCGACGATCGGTTCGCGGAAGAACAGCACGATCGCCCCGAGCAACAGCCCCGCCGCGGTGCCGATCGCGCCCACGGTGGTGCCGGTGGTGACGAAAATCTTGAGCATCGAGCGCCGCGTGGCGCCCATGGTGCGCATGATCGCGATGTCGCGGGTCTTGGCGCGCACCAGCATGACGAGGCTGGAGAGGATGTTGAAGGCGGCGACCAGGACCATGAAGCTCAATGCGAAAAACATCGCCACGCGTTCCACCTGCAGGGCCTCGAACAGGGCGGCGTTCATGGTTTTCCAGTCGGCGATCAGCGCCCTGCCGTTGAGCGCCTGCGCGACCGGCGCGAGGATCTCGCCGACCTTGTCCGGGTCCTCGACCGTGATCTCGATCTGCGCCACCGAGTCTCCCATCAGAAGCAGGGTCTGCGCGTCCTTCAGCGGGAGCATCACGAACTTCTCGTCGAAGGTGTAGATGCCCACCTCGAAGATTGCGCCGACCTCGTAGCCCACCTGACGGATCGAGGTGCCGAAGGGCGTGGTACGGCCTGCGGGATTGATGATGGTGATGACATCGCCGACCCTGACCCCGAGGTTCTCGGCGAGCCGGCTGCCGATTGCGACGCGGCCAAGGCCGCTCTCGCCCGCCGGTGCATAGAGGCTGTCAACTTGGCCCAACAGCACCTTGTCGCCCAGCGCCCTGATGTCCTTGTCGCTCTGGCCGCGCAGAAAGATCGCCTCGACGCGGCCATTATAGCTCACCAGCAAGGGCTGCTCGATCATCGGCGAGGCTTCGATCACGCCCGGCGTCCGCTCGACATTGGCGAGCACGCTCTGCCAGTTGTCGAGCCGCCCGCCATAGGCCTGAACGACCGCGTGGCCGTTGAGGCCGACGATCTTGTCGAGCAGTTCGCCGCGAAAGCCGTTCATGACGCTCATCACGATGACCAGCATCGCCACCGAGAGCATCACCACCCCCACCGAGATTCCCGCGACCAGCGCGATGAACGCCTCCCCCTTGCCCGGCCAGAGGTAGCGCTTGGCGATCATCCATTCGAAGGGTGAGAGCATGGGGGGAGAGAGGCGCCCGTTGTTGGCTGGATGCTGCCTGTTAGAGTGCGCGCGCCCCGCCCGCAATCCCTGAGGGCGTCCCCGCCCTGTCACACAGCGGTCGGCAAAAAGGCGGGCATGGCGGGTGTGCTTTCCCTTGTAATTGATCCGTCATATCGCCATTGGGGCCGTGCGCCCCGGAAGCCTTCGCGCGCGGACAGTCTGGTGATGCCGATGACACCCCTCAACGTGACCCATCCCTTCCTCGATGCCGATGGCGACAAGCTGCGCGAGGAATGCGGGATCTTCGGCGCGATCAGCGCGGCTGATGCGGCCGCGGCCACCGCGCTCGGCCTCCATGCGCTCCAGCATCGCGGGCAGGAAGCGGCCGGGATCGTCAGCTTCGACGGGACCGAGTTCTACGCGCGCCGCGGCCTCGGCCATGTCGCCGAGAACTTTTCCTCCTCCGAAGCCATCGCCGCGCTGCCGGGCCACATGGCGGCCGGCCACGTGCGCTATTCCACCACCGGCGGGGCGGGCCTCAGGAACGTCCAGCCGCTCTATGCCGATCTTGCCAGCGGCGGTTTTGCGGTGGCGCACAACGGCAACATCTCCAATGCGATGAGCCTGCGTTCGGACCTCGTGAACAAGGGTTCGATCTTCCAGTCGACCTCCGATACCGAGGTCATCATCCACCTCGTCGCGACCTCGCGCTACCCCACCATCGCCGACCGGCTGGTCGATGCCCTGCGGCTGGTCGAGGGCGCCTATGCGCTGATTGTCATGACGCCCGAGGGCATGATCGCCTGCCGCGACCCGCTCGGCATCCGCCCGCTCGTCATGGGGCGGATGGGAGACGCGATCCTGTTCGCCTCGGAGACGGTGGCCTTCGACGTGGTCGGCGCCGAGGTGATCCGGGAGGTCGAGCCGGGCGAGCTGGTGCTGGTCGATTTCAATGGCAACATCCGCTCGGTGCGCCCCTTCGGCAGCCCGCCCCCACGCCCCTGCATCTTCGAGCATGTCTATTTCAGCCGACCCGACTCCGTCTTCGCGGGCCGCTCGGTTTACGAAGCGCGCAAGGCGATCGGCTCACAGCTTGCCATCGAGGCCCCCTGCGAGGCCGATCTCGTCGTGCCCGTGCCCGACAGCGGGGTGCCCGCCGCGCTCGGCTTTGCCCAAAGCTCGGGCCTGCCCTTCGAGCTCGGCATCATCCGCTCGCACTATGTCGGGCGCACCTTCATCCAGCCCGGCGACGGCGCACGCCACTCCTCGGTCAAGCGCAAGCACAATGCCAACCGCGCGCTGGTCGAGGGCAAGCGCATCGTGCTGATCGACGATTCGATCGTGCGCGGCACCACCTCCCTGAAGATCGTCGAAATGATGCGCGAGGCGGGCGCAGCCGAGGTGCACTTCCGTGTCGCCAGCCCACCGACCGCACATTCCTGCTTCTACGGCGTCGACACGCCCGAACGCTCCAAGCTGCTTGCCGCGCGCATGGCGCTGGAACCGATGCGCGAATTCATCAAGGCCGACAGCCTTGCCTTCATCTCGATCGACGGCCTCTACCGCGCCGTGGGCCACGCGCAGCGCAACAAGGCCTGTCCGCAGTTCTGCGACGCCTGCTTCACCGGCGAATACCCGACCTCGCTCACCGATCTTGCCCAGGCCGAGCAGCGGGCCGCCCAGCTTCCCTTCGCCGATCCGAAAGCCGCCTGAGACACCATGACCGACACCACCAAGCCGCTCGCCGGTCAGACCGCGCTCGTCACAGGTGCCAGCCGCGGCATCGGCGCCGCCACGGCCAAGGCGCTTGCCGCCGCGGGCGCGCATGTGATCCTCGTTGCGCGCAAGGTGAAGGCGCTCGAAGAGGTCGAGGACGCGATCCACGCCCTCGGCGGCACCTCGACCATCGCCCCGCTCGACCTGACCGAGCCCGAAGCCGTCACCCGCCTTGCGGGAGCGATTGCCGGGCGCTGGCAGACGCTCGACATCATGGTGCTCGCCGCCGCCTATCTGCCGGAACTGACGCCTGCCTCGCAGATGGAGCCCAAGCAGTTCAACCAAGCGCTGCTCACCAATCTCGTTGCCAACCAGGCGCTGATCGCCAATTTCGACCAGATGCTGCGCCGTGCCGACGCCGGGCGGCTGATCGGCCTGACCAGCTCGGTCGGCGCAGCGCCCCGCCCCTACTGGGGCGCCTACGGCGCGACCAAGGCCGCCTTCGAGAACCTGCTTGCCACCTATGCTGCCGAGGTCGAGCGCCTGTCGCCGCTGCGCGTGGCGATCATCGACCCCGGAGCCACCCGCACCGAGATGCGCGCCCGCGCCTATCCGGGCGAGGACCCGCAGACCGTCAAGGCTCCCGAAGTGGTGGCCGACCGGCTGGTCGAACTGCTCGTACAGGGCTTCGAGGGCCTGCACCGCGAACGCATCGGCTGAGCCGCACCCCGCGATAAAACGGGGATCATCATTGTCTTGTTGTTAACCGGCATCCGCAGCCGCGCATTAGGGATCGCAGGCGCAAGCCTGTGCGCGGATCACTTCGCCCCCGACACAGGCCGCAGGCTTCGAGACAAGGTAATCCCGCGATGCCGCACAGTTCCGATCCCTACCTCGCCGCCTCGAAGGAAGACCGCTGCGCGCCGCGCACGCGCCTGACCATCCCCGCCACCTTGCGCGCCTCGGGCGGGCGGGCCTTCCAGAGCGTGGTGCACGATCTGTCGATCTCGGGCTTCTTGGCCGCCTCGATCAACCGCATGCATGAAGGCCAGATTTGCTGGCTGACGCTGCCGGGGCTCGAAACCCTTCAGGCGCAGGTCGTCTGGTGGGACACTTGCATGGTCGGCGGTGCCTTCTCGGAGCTCCTGAGCCCGATCGTGCACGACAGCTTCCTGCTCCGCTACACCAGCCTTACCGCGCAGCGTCAGATGGTCTGAACACCGGCCCCCCGGCCCCCCGGCGGGGCGTGTTTCACATGAAACATTGCGCTACCGGCAGGCTGGAGGGGGTCTGAGCGGGTCTGGCACGCCGCAAAGGCGGGCTGGAGCGGCGCTGGCGCCGGCCGCACCCCGCCTGCTCCATCCGCGTCTAGTCCGCCTCGGCCGCGATCTTCTGGCTTGCCGCAAGCAGGCGCGCGCGCTCCGGCCCGCCGCTTGCCCTCGTCCAGTTGCCGACATAGGCGATCACCAGCCCCTTGGCCGGGACCAGCGTGATGCCCTGCCCGAAGATGCCCTGCGCCCCGAAAGCGCCGGCCGGATAGGTCCACCACTGGTAGCCATAGCCGAAGCCCGGTGCACGCGGAGCGAAATCGACCTGCGCCTTGCCGGCCTCGGCAAACCAGCCCTCGGGCACCACCCCCTTGCCCCCCTCGAGCGCGAACAGCCCCATGCGCGCATAGTCGGCGAGCGTGATCGACAGGCAGCACCCGCCGATATTCCCGCCGCGCGGATCGACCATCCAGAACAGCCCGCCGGCAAAGCCCGCCGGATCGACGATCCTGGTCTTGGCATATTCGGCGAGCGGCATTCCCACGGCATTCTCCACCAGCACGCCGATGAGGTTGGTCTCGCCGGTCTTGTAGACCCACTTGGTGCCCGGCGCGGCCTCGCGGGGAAGCTGCTTCATCTGGGCGACGATCGCATCGGGGCCGTATTGCACCGTGAACAGGTTCATGCGCGCCACGTCGCTGGCGGGATCGGTGTAATCCTCGTTCCACTTGACCCCGCTCGTCATGGTGGCGAGCTGCTTCACCGTCACGCCTTCATAGGCCGAGCCGGCAAGGCCGGGGATATGCCGGACCACCGGATCATCGAGGCTGATGCGCCCGTCCTTCACCGCCGCGCCCAGCAAGGTCGAGGTGAAGCTCTTGGCGACCGAGAAGCTGGTCCAGCGGTCCTGCGGGCCGAGCCCCAGACCATAGGACTCAAAGCGCAGCTTGCCATCTTCGAGCACCATGATCCCGGCCGTGCCCGTCTCGGCCATCAGCGCCTTCAGTTCGGCCTGCAATCCGGCCGAAAGGGGGGCTCCCAGCGGCAGCGCGCGCGGGGCTGCGGCGGCGGGGACTTCGTGACCGGCGAACCACTGCTCCATCGCGCGGAAGCGTTCGGTGCGCTGGGCATCGCTCCAGAACAGGACCTGGAGATCGGCCATGTCGCGCGCCGGCGGCTGGGTGAGACGGACGGCCGGCGCTGCCGGGCCCTGCTCCTTGGCGGCGACGCTGCCCCCTGCCACTGCTCCGGCCAGTGCGAGACCCGAAACGAAAGCCCTGATCCGGCCCATGAAACCACCCTCTCCCTTGTGTTGTGCCCGGGTGCATAGGCGCGTCGGGGCGCAGGGGGCAAGCCCCACCAAGGGCGGGGTCAGCCCGCCTTGATCGTCTTCAGCGCCGCCAGCGCCCTCTCGCGCGCGGCGCGGTGCGCGACGATCTTGCGCGGATAGCCTGCGGGCCGCCTTCCGAACTCCTCGGGATCATGGACGTAGGGCTCCTCCAGCCCCTTCAGTTCCGGCACATAGGTGCGGATATAGCGCGCGGCGTCGAACTTCTCCGACTGCGAGAGCGGCGCCATGATCCGGCTGAACATGTTGCTGTCCACCCCCGTCCCCGCCGTCCACTGCCAGTTGGTGGCGTTGGACGCGTAATCGGCATCGCACAGCGTATCCCAGAACCACTTTTCGCCTGCGCGCCAGTCGATCAGCAGGTGCTTGATGAGGAAGCTCGCGGTGATCATGCGGACGCGGTTGTGCATCCACCCGGTCTGCCACAGCTGGCGCATACCGGCATCGACGATGGGGTAGCCGGTGCGTCCCTGCTGCCATGCTTTCAGGTCGCGGGCGGCGGCGGGGTCCGTGGCGGGATCGCGCCACGGAAAGCGGTCGAAATCCTCGCGGTAGTTCTGCGTGGCATAGGCCGGGAATTGCAGGATCGCGTTCTGCGAATAGTCGCGCCAGATCAGCTCGCCCTCGAAGGTTTCCCAGCCCTTGGATTGCTTGTGGCTGAAGCGGTGCCAGATCTGGATCGGCGAGATTTCGCCGAAGTGGAGGTGCGGAGAAAGGCGCGAGACCTTGTCGACGCTGGGGAAATTGCGCTTGTCGTCGTAGTCGTCGACATCGGCTTCCCATGCGGCGAGGCGCTTGTGGGCCGCTTCCTCGCCCACCTCCCAGAAGTCGCGCATCCCGCCTGCCCAATCGGGCTTGGTGGGCAGAAGGTTCCACGAAGCGAGGTCGTCCGAGGCGGGCCACGTCGCCGGGGCTTCGAGCTTTTCCGGCGAGGGGACTTCGTTGCGAGGCGGGAACTCGGCCCGCACAGCGCGGCTGAAGGGCGTGTAGATCTTGTACTGCCCGCCGGTGCCGGTGGTGATCGAGCCCGGCGGCATGAGGTAGTTGCCGTGGTGGAGTTGGAGGTGGAGGCTCTTGCCCAGCTTGCGCTCGGCGTTGAGCCACCAGGGTTCGTAATGGCAATTGGCGTGGATGGCGCGCGCGCCGGTCTCGGCGGCCAGCTTGGTCAGCACCTCCACCGCCTCCCCGCGCCGGAGGATCAGCCTAGAGCCCTTGGCTTCGAGGCTCTTGGCAAGGCTCGTCAGCGAATGGTGCAGCCACCAGCGCGAAGCCCCGCCATAGGCGTGGTGCTTGGGGCTTTGATCGTCGAGCACATAGACCGCGATGACTGGGCCGGCCTTGGCGGCATGATAGAGCGCGGGGTTGTCGGCCAAGCGCAGATCGCGCCGCAGCCATACGATTTGGGTCATTGGTTTCTCTTAATTCCCGTTTCCCCACCAACGCCGTCATGCTGAACTTGTTTCAGCTGGAAATGCCGGATTTCCCACTCCCGTCATCCTGAACTTGTTTCAGGATCCATTCCTCCACTCGCACCGTCCGTTCTGGGCGGCACGATGGATGCTGAAACAAGTTCAGCATGACGGATTATGGCATAGGCTCGCACTTCACATCGGGCAGCGCGACCGAGAACCGGTCCCGCGCGCGGGGATCGTAGAAGCGGGCGTCGTAGAGGATTACCGAGCCGTCCGTTGCGCGGGTCGCAAGGGGCGCGCGCGACCAGAACAGGAAGGCATCCGCTTGCGAGTTGGTGCTGCGAAGCTTGGTCAGATCAGGCAATGCGCATGGGGTGCCAGATGCGCCCGCGTCGCCCGCAAACCCGCCAGCCAGTGACCACCTTCCGAACCGATAGACTGGCCCGACCTGTCCCCCAGTTGGGTCCGACGCAAGGCGCGTGCGGATCGTCTCCCTCTCCCAGAATGCGAGCGGAACCGGGCTCGCAATGACGGGGGCACCGTGATCCCCGTCGGAATAGGCGCGGGAGGCCTCGTTGTCTGCGCTCCGGGTGATCCACCCATTCACCCCGATATACGCCAACACGGCCGCCAGCCCCACCCGCGCAGGCCGCGTCCACGCCCCGCCCGCCTTCTCCCGCCGCCGCGACCACCACACGCTCGCGATCAGCAGTGCCCACAGCCACGGGTCGATGATGAACAGCGTGTCGCCGTAGAACCAGCGCGAGGAGAATGGCTCCAGCAGCCGGATGCCGTAGACGTTGAGCCAGTCGAAGAAGGGGTGGCTGAGGCAGCCGATGAAGACCATCGCATAGAGCCAGCCAAACCGCACCGGCAGCCGCCCCTCGGGCCGGGTGCCGCGCCGCTCCTGCCAGCGGTCCCAGCCCCATAGCAGCCCCGCCAAGATCAGGGGCAGCAGCACCAGCGCGGGCGGGCCGTGAGTGATTCCGCGGCGGAAGGCGAGATGCTCGGTGCCCTCCAGCCAGAAGAAGCACGCCGCATCGACATCGGGCAGGTTCGCCCCGATGATCAGCGCAGGCATGGCAAGGCCGGTTTTCCGCTTCAGCCCCGCCTGCCCCAGCACCGCGCCGACCAGGCTATGTGTCAGATTGTCCATGGGAGCGCTGGCTAGCGCGCGGCGTGCGCCTGCGCGAGTGGAAATGCGCTTGGAAGTTTGGGGCACCCTCGCCTATCGCATCGCCCCAACACGGGAGAGAACCACGATGACCGACGCGCCCTATATCCGCCCCGACATGAAGGCCTTCCTCGACATGATGGCGCAGGTGAACGGGCCCAAGATGGTCGACATGACGCTCGAAGACGCGCGCGATTCCTATGTGAAGCTGCATGGCATCGCCGATCGCCCCGCCCGCGCGCTGCCGGTGATCCGCGATCTCGTCTGCCCCGGTCCGGCGGGTGACATTCCGCTGCGCCTCTACGACGCACGCGAGAGCCGCGAGGAAGCCTCGCCGGTGGTGGTGTTCTACCACGGCGGCGGCTTCGTGATCGGTGACCTGGACACGCACCACGCGCTGTGCACCGAGATCGCAGCGCTGATCGATCTGCCGCTGGTCGCGGTGCATTATGCGCTCGCGCCCGAGGCGCCCTTCCCCGCCGCGATCCTCGATTGCGAGGCGGCGACGCGCTGGGTCGCTTCCAGCCCTGCCGAATTGGGGCGCAAGGCAAGCGGGATCATCACCATCGGTGACAGCGCGGGCGGCAATGCCGCCGTCGTCATCCCGCAATTGCTCGGGGCAAACCCCGCCGCCGTCCCCGTGATCTTGCAAGTCCCGATCTTCCCGCTGGTGGCCGACGCGAATGGCTCGGCCAGCATGGCGGCCTTCAGCGAGGGCTTTCTGCTGACCGCCGACACCATGGCCTTCTTCGATGCCGCTTATGGTGCCGACCGGGCCGACCCGCGCGGCTTCCCTATCCTTGGCGACCACAGCAATGCCCCGCCCACCATCGTCGTCACCGCCAGCCTCGATCCGATCCGGGATTCGGGGCGCGCCTATGCCAGGGCGCTGGTCGATGCGGGCCGAGACTGCGTGTTCCTGGAAATGCGCGGCGTCACCCACTCCTTCACCAACCTGCGCGCCGCCGTGCCGAGCACGCAGGGCGATCTCGAACGCATTATCGCCGCCATGAAATTCATGCTGGAGAACCCCGCATGATCGATCCCGAGACCCTCCCCTACCGCCCCTGCGCGGGCTTCATGCTGGTGAATGCCGCCGGCCTCGTCTTCGTCGGCCAGCGCATCGACCCCTCGGCGCACGGCTTCTGGCAGATGCCGCAGGGCGGGATCGATCCGGGCGAAGACGTGCGCGAGGCGGCGCTGCGCGAGCTGGCGGAGGAGATCGGCGTCGCAGCCCACATGGTCGAGGTGATCGCCGGGGCCTCACGCCCGATCCGCTACGACCTTCCGCCCGAACTGCTCGGCAAGGTGTGGAAGGGCAGGTATCGCGGGCAGGAACAGCACTGGTTCCTCGGCCGCTTCCTCGGGGAAGATGCCGACATCGACCTCGAGGCCCATGATCCGCCCGAATTCAACGCCTGGCGCTGGATCGCCCCGGGTCTGCTGCCCGAGGTGATCGTGCCCTTCAAGCGGGCGGTCTACGAGGAAGTGCTGGCGGAGTTCCGCGAGCACCTTGGCTGACGGTTCAATTCGTCGCCGGATTCTCGCCCGCAGTCTCCACCGCAAGCCGCGCCGGTGCACCGCGGGCAATGCTTGATTGCAGCGACTGGGTCTCGGGGCACCTGTCCCCGCACAGCGATTTGAGCGTTGCCAGGTTGCGCTTGGCTTTCTCGAGCGCGCCTTTCTCGACCAGCGCCGCGCCCTCGCCGGCGATTGCGGCGAAATTGCCCGGGTCGCGGGTCAGCGCCTCGCGGTAGTAGCGGATCGCCTTGCCCTGAAGGCCCTGCTGGCGCGCGGCGGCCGCAAGGTCGACGAGGATCGGGGTAAAGCCCGGCTCGACCGCAAGGGCGGCCTCGAAGGCATCGATCGCCCCCTGGGTCTCTCCGGCATCGAGCAAGGCCTGCCCCTGCGCAATCAGCGCCGCCGCGCGCGGATCGGCCGGGCTGCCCGCGCCCGCGCTGGAGATGCTCGCGGTCATCGCCAGACACAGGGACAGAGCGGCGGCGGCAGGCGCAAAACGCATCAGAAGCTCCTTCAGCGACTGGGACCGGGAACCGGACGGCTGGGTCATAGCACCGGATGCTATCATGGTGAACGAAGGCAGGCGATGAAAAAACCATCCGTGGCGTGATGGAGCGGATCGAGCCGGATCCCGCCCCCGCGACCCATCCCGAGCGGCGTGCCGAAAGGCAGCGCCAGCGGCTCGGCGGTCCAGCCCGGATGGCACGCGAGAAAGGCGGCGATGCGGTCCGGCCCTTCGGCATCGAGCACCGAGCAGGTGACGAAGGCAATGGTGCCGCCGCTCCGCACGAGCTGCGCGGCAAGATCGAGCACGTGGTCCTGCAACTGGTTGAGCCGCTTGAGCTCTGCCGGGTCGAGCCGCCAGCGCCCTTCCGGGCTACGCCGCCAGGTGCCGCTGCCCGAACAGGGCGCATCGACCAGCACGTGATCGGCCTTGCCCGCATAAGGGTGGAGGCTGCGCATCTCGCGGCCCGGATCGAGCAGCACGGTCTGTTCCACCGCCGCCCCTGCCCGCGCCGCGCGCGGGGCAAGGTTGCCGAGCCGGCGCTTGTCCGTGTCGGCAGCGATCAGGCGCGCGGCATTGCCCAGACGCGCGGCGAGCGCGAGGGTCTTGCCCCCGCCGCCCGCGCACAGGTCGATGATCGTGTCGCCCTGCGAGACGGGGAGCGATTCGACGATCAGCTGGCTGCCGAGATCCTGCACTTCGATGAGGCCCTGTTCGTAGGCCTCCCAGGTTTCAACCGGCGTGCCCGGTGCAAAGCGCAGGCCCTGCGCGGATGCGAGCGGCTCTCCGGGTTCCGGCAGTGCCAGCGCCGCGCGGTCAGCCTTCAGCGCATTGACCCTGACGTCGAGCGGAGCGCGGCCCAGCAAGGCGGCAATCTCGCGTCCGCCAAGGCCCGAGGCGCGCAAGGCTGCGGCGAGCCACTTGGGCGCAAGGCCTGTGCTTGCCGCCTCCTCGCCCTCGCCGCGCGCGGCAGGGCCGTGGGCCGATCCGTCGAACAGCGCGGCGACGTTCGCGTCGATGCCCGCGACCGCCAGCATCGCCGCCCGCCCGCTCGCAGGCACCGGCCCGCACAGGCGGATCGCCTGATAGACGAGATCGCGCACCGCACGGCGATCCTTGGAGCCCGCATAGCGGCGGGCGCGGAAATAGTCGGCGATGATCCTGTCGGCCGGCGCACCCTTGCTGCGCGCGGCGGGAATGATGCTGTCGAGCAGCTCGATCGCCGCCTGAACGCGTGCGGCGGGGGTCATGCATCCTCCCCTTCAGGGGAGGGGGACCACGCGCAGCGTGGTGGAGGGGCGAACTGCAGCTCGGCCCTCCACCCCGACCCTGCGGGTCGCGGTCCCCCTCCCCGTTCCGGGGAGGATTTAGCGCGTCGGGTAATTGGGAGCCTCGCGGGTGATGGCGACATCATGGACGTGGCTTTCCGAAAGCCCCGCATTGGTGATCCGCACGAACTGGGCGCGCTTCTGGAGGTCGGCAATCGTTTCCGAGCCGGTATAGCCCATCGCCGCCTTGATCCCGCCGACGAGCTGGTGGATCACGTCGGCTGCCGGGCCCTTGAAGGGCACCTGCCCCTCGATCCCCTCGGGCACCAGCTTCATCGCGGAAACGTCCTGCTGGAAATAGCGGTCGGCCGAGCCGCGCGCCATCGCGCCGACCGAGCCCATGCCGCGATAGGCCTTGTAGGAGCGGCCCTGGTAGAGGAACACCTCGCCCGGGCTTTCGGTGGTGCCCGCGAGCATCGAGCCGATCATCACGCTCGACGCCCCCGCCGCGAGCGCCTTGGCGGCATCGCCCGAGGTGCGAAGGCCCCCGTCGGCAATCACCGGCACGCCCGACTTCGCGGCCTCGGCAGCGCTTTCCATGATCGCGGTCAATTGCGGCACGCCGACGCCCGCGACAACACGGGTGGTGCAGATCGAGCCGGGGCCGATCCCGACCTTGACCGCATCCGCGCCCGCATCGACCAGCGCGCGGGTCGCCTCGGCGGTGGCGACGTTGCCGGCCACCACCTGCACGGTGTTGGAGAGCTTCTTGACCCGCTCGACCGCGCGGGCGACCTCGACATTATGGCCGTGAGCGGTGTCGATCACGATCACATCGACCTCGGCCGCGACCAGCGCCTCGGTGCGGGCGAAGCCGGCATCGCCCACAGTGGTCGCCGCCGCCACCCGCAGGCGTCCGGCGCCGTCCTTGGTGGCGTTGGGATAGTTCACCGCCTTCTCGATGTCCTTGACCGTGATGAGGCCGATGCAGTGGAAGGCATCATCGACCACCAGCAGCTTCTCGATGCGGCGGGCATGGAGCAGCCGGCGCGCTTCTTCCTGCCCGGTCCCGAGCGGGACGGTCGCAAGGTTCTCGGTCGTCATCAGCTCGCGCACGGGCTGCGCCGGGTTCTCGGCAAAGCGCACATCGCGGTTGGTGAGGATGCCGACAAGACGGCCTGCGGCGTCCACCACGGGAATGCCGCTGATGCGGTTGGCCTGCATCAAGGCCTGCGCCTCGCCCAAGGTCGCGTCGGGGTGAATGGTGATCGGGTTCACCACCATGCCGCTCTCGTAGCGCTTGACCGCGCGCACGGCGGCGCATTGCGCGTCGATGTCGAGGTTGCGGTGGAGGACGCCGATCCCGCCCAGCTGGGCCATGGCGATCGCCATATCGGCCTCGGTCACGGTGTCCATGGCCGAGGAGAGCACCGGAATGCTCAGCGCGATATCGCGCGTCAGCCGGGTCGAGGTATCGGCCATGCTCGGCAACACGCTGCTTTCCGCGGGGCGGAGGAGCACGTCATCGAAGGTCAGGCCGAGCGGGATATCCATGGGTGCCACTTTCACAAGATCGAGGAGAGGATCTCCTCTGACGGGAGATTCGTGGCGGCCCATGTAACGACAGGACGGGCTTCGCGCTAGAGGGGGTCAGGGACGCGGCGGATAGCGCGCCGGATCGGCGATCTGGCGGATCACCGTCTCGTGCAGCAGCAGGTCATCGACCGCACCGCCATAGTCGATCCCCGCAGCCTCGTCGGCCGACTTGTGGTAGCGCGACGCGATGAAGGGATCGAGGATGCCGCGCGATCCGAAGGTGCTGCTCATCAGCACGGTGGGCACGCCCACCTGGAGCAGCGCCCAGCCGTCCTGCCGCTGGAGAAAGCTGTCGGCGAGATCCTGATCGCCGATGCGCCGGCCGCTTTGCGTGACCGCGGCGGCGATCACCGCGTCAAGCGCACGGTCGCGCCCGCCGCCGATCACGCCGATCGGACTGCCGGCGGGAGCCAGCGCCATCATGTCGAGATTGAAGGCCGCCACGATGCTTTCAAGCGGCAGCGGCGGGGTCTCGATGAAGGTGCGGATGCCGAGCAGTCCCGGCTCCTCGGCGGTGGTGGCGAGGAAATAGACGTCGCGCTCCAGGCGCGCGCCCGCCTTGAGGCGGCGGGCGAGTTCCAGCAGCATGGCGATGCCGCTGGCATTGTCCACCGCCCCGTTGCAGATCCGGTCAGCGGCCCCCGGCGCATCGCATTCGCCGATATGGTCCCAATGGGCCAGCACCAGCACCGCGCCCGATCCCGGCTGCGTGCCGGCGAGCTTGCCGATCACGTTCTGGCTGGTGAACTCGCGCCGGTCGGAGGTCGCATCAATGCCGATCGCAAGGTTGAGCTCGAGCGGAGCGAAGCCGGTCTTCTCCTTGCCCGCATCGGCCTTGAGCTTCTGCCACCGCCGCCCGCCGAGCGCGCGGGCGAAGGCCTGCTCGGTGATATAGGCGGCCAGGTGGTCCTGCTCGTCGGCGGCCAGGATCAGCTTGCCCCCGCCCTCGCGGGCGCGCACGGCTGCAAGGGCATCGCCATCAGGCACAACGGTCAGCACCGCCGTCGCGTTCTGGCCGAACAGAGCCTCGCGCCGGGCAACGTCACGGCCCGGATCGGCAAGCATCACCGCCACTGCCCCGGCGAGCGCATCGCCGAGCACCAAGCCATCGCCATAGCCGACGAACACAACCGGCGCGCCCGTTCCCGGCCCGCCCACGGCCAGCGCCCGGCGGCGCGGCGTGAAGACCGCCGCATCGCTTTCGGGCACAACCAGACGGCTACGCCCCTGTCCCAGCGTGAGCTTCGAGCTGTCGGGGTCGATGGCGAGCAGCTCGACCGGCTGGCGCCAGGTCGAGCCGGGATCGCCGGTGCCGGATTCGAGCCCGATCTCGATCATCCGCTGCTCGATCCACGGAAAGGTTCCGCGCCCGCCGGGCGTGCCGGGCTGCCGGCCCATCCGCTCGTCACGCGAAAGCTCCTCGACATCGGCGCGCATCCGCGCCGCGATCTCCTCGCGCGCGGCCGGGCCGGTGCTCGGATTTGGCGGCTGGATGCAGGCCGCAAGCAAGAGGCTCGCCAGCCCGGCCACCAGCAGCGGGAAACGGGAGACGAGCCTCATTCCGCGGTCCAGCCCCCGTCGATCGCGTAATTCGCGCCGGTGATGCCCCGCGCCGCATCCGAGCACAGGAACACCGCCATGGCAGCGACATCCTCGGGCAGGATGAAGCTCTTGGTGGGCTGCTTGGCCAGCAGAACGTCGTTGATCACAGCCTCGCGGGTCAGGCCCCGGGCGGCCATGGTGTCGGGGATCTGGTTTTCCACCAGCGGCGTCCAGACATAGCCGGGCGAGATGCAATTGGCGGTGATGCCGTGGGTCGCCAGCTCGAGCGCGATGGCCTTGGTGAAGCCGGCAAGACCATGCTTGGCCGCGACATAGGCGCTCTTGTAGGGCGAGGCGACCAGCGCGTGGGCCGATGCGGTGTTGATGATCCGCCCCCAGCCCCGCGCCTTCATCCCCGGCACGGCAAGGCGCGTGGTGTGAAACGCGGCCGACAGGTTCAGCGCGATGATCGCATCCCACTTTTCAGCCGGAAAATCCTCGACCGGCGCAACGTGCTGCATCCCGGCATTGTTGACGAGGATATCGACGGGGCCGACCTCGGCCATCATCCCGGCGATGGCGCCGGCATCCATCAGGTTGGCGGCGTTGTGGGTCGCCCCCAGTTCCTCGCACAGCGCGGCGATGGTGCCCGCCTCGCCGAAGCCGTTGAGAATCACCTCCGCTCCTTCGGCCGCCAGCGCCCGGGCAATGGCCAGGCCGATCCCCGAGGTCGATCCGGTGACAAGTGCGCGCCTGTTGGTGAGCATTTGCCGCAACTCCTGCACGTTCGGGCTATTCGGCAATCGCTTTTGCCGCGCCGAACGCGCCTGTCCAGCAAATTGCTGACGCCGCGATCTTTAGGGGAAACAGTGATGCGTTTGGGCCCGTTCGACACCTCCAGCCTCTCCGTGCGCTCGCGCGCGGGCGGCGGGGGAATGGGCCGCGCCGGGGGGCTCGGCTGCGGCACCCACGGGACCAGCCACCCGCGCTTGGCCGCGCTGAAGCTCGGTCTGGAGCGCCGCGGCAATGCCGCCTGCAACCGCGTCTTCGAAGGGAACTGAACCGATGCACCGCGCCCCCGCCCCCGCCCTCGCGCTCGCGCTCGCCATCGCGCTTGCCAGCCCCGCCGCTGCACAGGTCGTGCCCGAGCCCGACGCCGCGGAGGTCGCCAGGACCCCCTTGCGCGATCTCAACATCGATCCGCGCGCGATCCCCGAGGTGCTCGCGGCGGCAGCGGCCGATCCCTATGCCCGCGCGGGTCTCGAGACCTGCGAAGCGCTGGTCACGCAGATCGCGGCGCTCGATAACGTGCTGGGCGCGGATTACGACATCGCCGAGGGCGATGGCAGCAGGCGCATCAGCGAAGGACGGATCGGGCAGCGCGTGGTCGGCTCGATCATCCCCTTCCGCGGGGTGCTGCGCGAGGTGACGGGGGCGGCCGGCAACGACCGGGCGCTGCACGCGGCCTATACGGCGGGCATGGTGCGCCGGGCGTTCCTCAAGGGCTGGGGTCTGGGGCGCGGCTGCGACTATCCCGCGCAGCCCAAGGTGCGCGGGACCGGGGCGGCGGCGCAGGGCGAGGAGCAAGCCCCCCTCCCCGCCGCGCCGCCGCCGGACTGAGGCTTACTTGCTCTTGTCCCCGAGGCGCTCGATCTGGGCGTCGAGCGACTGGAGCACCCTCTTGCGGGTGGCCTCGGGGATGCTCTTGTCCCCGGCGATCTCGGCGCGGGCTTCCTCGAGACCGGCGCGCGCATCCTTCAGACCGGCACGGGCCGTATCGGCGATCCGCGTCTGGCAGATCATGACCCTGGTGCGGCCGTCCTTGTCCTCGGACGTCTCGACCATGTCCGACGAGCCCGGCTTGCAGCCGCTCATGACCATCACCGGCGGCATCGGCGGAGGCGGCACGCCGAGGTCGCGGCGCAGCATCATCACGTCACCGCGCGCGCGGCGGGCTTCCATGTCGGCGCGCAGGGCAGCGATGGCGGCCTCGCGCTCGGCCTTCTTGCCGCTTTTCAGCGCCTCGAAGTGCTTCTCGATCGTTTCGCGGTCCAAGCCGCCGCCCGGCCCGCCAGACAGATCGCGCATCATGATGCGGATCTTCTCGTTGCCGTCGCCGCCGCGGATGACGTGTTCGACGACCTCCTCCTCGCCGCCGTCATGTTTGATCCGCTTTTCTATCACCACCACGCGCGGCTCGCCGGGAGCAGGCGGCGCAGGCGGGGCATCGGGCCCATCCGGGGCGGCAGGTAGCGCGGGCGGAGCCGGTGGTTCGGACACCTGGGCATCGGTAGCGGGTTCCGTCGCGGCGTAGGAGATCGAGGCGGTCAGCGGCAAGGCCAGAAGGCCTGCCCCCAGCAGGGCGCGGCCCGCCCAGCGACGGCGGGGTGATAGTCGGGACATATTCAGGCTCCTCAAACGGTGGATTATCGATTTCTCGCCAAGCACCGGACAGGCCATCGGCGCGGTCAGGGCGGCATGGTGGGCGGCGCCCGGCGCAGCGGCGAAACGGGCGATCAGGGCGGCATAGGCTGCGCGCTCGGCGCTGTCGCGCTCGGCCATGACGCGGGCATCGCACGCCGCCTCCTGGTCGCGGCGCAGCGCCAGCCAGCCATAGCGGCCGAGCGGGTTCCACCAGTGTAGTGCGAACAGCGGCTGGACGAGAACATTGACCAGCAGATCCCCGCCGCGGTGGTGCGCCAGCTCATGCGCCAGCGCCAGATCGCGCGCGGGCCGATCAGGCAGGGCCATGAAGCCGGGCGGCAGGGCGATCACCGGATCGAGCACGCCCATGGCCAGCGGCGCGACCGTGGCCGGCGTCTCGACCAGGCGGATCTTACCGAGAAAGCAGGGCGCGCGCCCGACCTCGCGGCCTTCGGCGAGCAGCATGTCGCGCAAGGAGAAATAGGCCGCAAAGCGCAGGCCGAGGCTGACAAGCGCGCCCACCAGCCAGACCGCGAGCAGAATCTCGGCGAGCGGCAGAGCGGCAAGGAATGCAAGAAGATCGAACCCGGCCTGCCCGGCACCGGCGGCAGGTTCGGCAAGGGGCGCATGAGCAAGCAGTGCCGCATCGACCGGCGCGGGGCTGGCCGCGGGCAATGTCCCCTCGGAAGCGACCGCCGCAGCGCCTTGCGGCGCCATCCAGGCCGGCAGGGTCAGCGGCGGCAGGACCAGCCGCACCAAGGGCAGCGCCCACAAGGCATAGGCCGCCTCGGGACCGAAATGGCGCGACACGGGGCGGCGCAGCACCAGCACCGCCGCGATCAGCCCGCCGGTCCAGACCAGCGTCTCGATCAGCACCGCGCTCACGGCCGCAGCTCCTTCAGGAGCGCCTCGATCTCGTCGAGGTCGGCCGCGCTCAGCGCCTCGCTTTCAGCCAGATGCGCGACCAGCGAGGCCGCGCGCCCGCCGAACAGACGCTCGACCAGGCGGCGGCTCTCGCCCCCGACATAGGCCTCGCGCGCGATCAACGGGGTGTAGAGGAAGCGGCGCCCGTCGGGCTCGGCCGCAAGGGCGCCCTTCTGGACCAGGCGCGAGAGCAGGGTCTTGACCGTGGCAAGGCTCCAGTCGCGCGTGGTGCAGACATCCTCGCACACTTCCGCAGCGGTCTGGCGCGGGCGATCCCACAGCACTTCCATGACCGCTTGCTCGGCCTCGGTGATGCGTTCACCTGAATTGTCGTCGGACGGGTTCACGCCGGTTCTCCCTCGCTCGATGATTACGCCTGTAGTCATTGCGACTACAGCTGTAAACCTTGCGCGGGGCTGAACGGCCGCCCGTCCGCTGCGTCTTTCGACACAGGTCCATCGGTGCCGGACGAACGACAGGCGGCCCGAGCGGAGCCGACCCGTCCCCGTCAGAGCACCAGCTGGGTCTGGATCACCACCGCCACGGCCTTGCCATCGGCCGTCTCGATCGTGGTCTGCCACACGGACATGCGCCTGCCCGTCTTGAGCGGCACCGACCTGCCCTTGGCCAGCGAACCCACCGGGGCGGCGCCGAGGAAGTTGGTCTTGCTCTCGATGGTGATGGTGCCCTTCGCGCCCTCGGGAAGAGAGGCAAAGGCGCCGAGCGCGCCAAGCGCATCGGCAAAGGCCATGATCGCCCCACCATGCATGATGCCGCCGGTGGTGCACAGGTCCTCGCGCACGGTGATCTCGCCCTCGACAGCTTCAGCAGAGACGGTGGTGGCGTTCACGCCCATGAGCTTCGAGAAAGGCATGGTGTGGGCGGGATTGAAGGTCATGGCAGGTTCTCCTTTGGGCCGCGCCAGAGCGACTGGCCGGGTTGCGGTGAATCGGGGGCGAGCCCGGCAATGCGCAGAACTTCCGCGACAAAATCGCCATCGCTGCGCAGCCGCAGCACGCCCGCGCCGTGGAGGCCGATCGCGCCGTGGACGAGCATCCACACCCGCATCACCTCGCGGCGGCGGGCCTCCTCGTCCGCGCCGGGCGTTGCGAGCACGCCGAGCGACACTGCGATCACGCGGTCCGCCGCGCGGCGCAGCGCCGGATGGGTTTCGAACTGCTCATAGGTGCGCGCCATCATCACCGCGTAGAGCCCCGGATGGGCCAGCGCGAACCCGGCATAGGTGCTGACGAAGGCGGGCGGATCGGAGCAGGCCGCGAGCGCATCGGCGAGGTGATCGAAACCCCGCGCGGCCGTCGCGGCGAGCAGATCCTCGCGGGCCTCGAAATGATTGTAGAGGGCGCGGTGCGCCACCCCGAGCCGCTCGGCCAGGGCCCGCAGCGAGAACTGCGCGGCAGGAACGGCCTCGATCAGCCGCAGCGCTTCGTCCAGAGCCGCTGCGGCAAGATCGCCGTGGTGGTAGGTCGCACGGCCTGCCATCAGGCAGCGCGCGCCAGCGCGGACACGTGCCAGTCGACGGTCATGCGGGCCACCTCCCGGCTCTCGGCGTCCTCAAGGCGCACCAGGACCGGGAAGCGCACCTTGCCCTCCGCCTCGAGCGCGGCGAAGAGCGCGGCCGCCTCGGCGTCGACCTCGGCATGGGCGGTGATCACGCCCTTGGCGGGCTTGACGAAGGCAATGGTCGAACTCGCCGCCACCGGTCGCAGCGCCGCGAGCCGTTCGAGGAACAATCCCGCCATGGCCGCGCCCGAGGCCGCCTCGGCAAGGGTGAACAGCGCCCCGGCATGGACCGTGGCGATATGATTGCTGGTCTCGCGGCTCTGCGCGAGCACGGTGGTCGCGCGGCCGGGCACGACATCACGGATCTCCACGCCGACATGGGCGGCGAAGGGAACAGCGGCCGAAAGATGGGCCTTGAGAGCGTCGAAGGGGTCCATGGAATCTCCTTGTTGGCGTTATGTATCCACTGGATACATTATCGCCGCACAAGATCAACCCTCCGTTTCGCCGACATTTTTCTGCGATGATAGCGCCTATTCGGCCGCCGGGCGGCCGACCGGCTTGCTCGGCGTGGCCGGCATCCCGGCCTCGATCACCGGCAGCCAGCCCCGCGCCCCGGCCCCGATGCTGACCTGCGGCAGCGAGGCGAGGAAGCGCGATTTCGCCTCCCATTCCGCCACCGATCGCCCGGCCATGCGCGCCGCATCCTCCAGAGCGACCGGCTGGCGCAGCGCGCGGTTGATGAGCGCGTCGCCGAAGAAGGTCCAGTCGTTCTCGGCGAGGCACCCGAAGGAGGTCCGGGTGCTCGCCGCCGCGGTGAGGATCGCGGTGTTCTCGCTCGCCAGCACCGGGACGAAAACGCCCGAGTAGCACGCCGAGAGGATCAGCACCCGCCGCTCGATCCCCGCCTCTGTCAGCGCGGCCTTGAGGCGCTGGGGCGAGAGGATGCCGTAGCCGGTGTCGCCGTAGTGGTAGGCAAGGCCGATATCGGCGCCGTGGCTGGTGGTGTAGAGCACCAGCACGTCCTCCTTGGCGTCCATCAGCGACCCGACATGCGCAAGGCTGAGGAGCAGCGCCGAGATCGAGCCTTGGGGCAGGTCATCGGACACGCCATCCGGCCCCGCCAGCGTCAGGGTCCGGCCGCGGGCGCCATAGCGGGCAGCGAGCACCCGCCCCGCCTCGCGCGCCTCGCGCGAAAAGACCGGATCGCTGTCGAGCGCAATGGTGAGCACATAGGCATCGGGCGTGCCGGGGCGCTGGGCGGCAAGCCCGGCCAGAGCGGCATCGAGCCTGCGGCTCTGCGCCCGGATCGCAGCAGGCGAGACGCCGCGGTGAAGCTCGGGCCCCAGCTCGTAGGATTTGCGCCGCTCGGCCTCGTCCTTGCCGCTGGCGAGATCAGGCCAGGGCAGCTTGTGCACGGGGGGCGTTGCCATCTGGACCGATTGCGACAGCGCCGGCACGGCCAGAAGCGCTGCGCCGAGGCCTGCCCAGAAACTGGTGATGATCGTGCCGCCCCGGTTCATTGGGTAAGCAAGCTGCCCCCGGGGCCGGGCTGGGTCAAGCGGGTTAAGGAGGTTTGCCGAGGTTGCCGGGGTTACCAGAAACTGGTAATTTGGCGGCCATGGGAAAGAACACTTCGATCGTCCTCAGCGACCACTTCGCCGAATATGCCCGCCGCAAGGTGGAATCGGGCGAATTCAGCTCGACCAGCGAGGTCGTGCGCGAAGCCTTGCGGCTGCATGAGGAACGCTCGCAATTCAAAGACAAGCTGCTCGAAGCGATCGACAAGGGGCTTGCCAGTCCTGTCGATGAGGCCTTCGACATTGATCGCTGGTTCGACGACGAATTCGGCGCTGCATAATGCGCCTCGTCTTTCGCGCCGATGCGACGGCGGACCTGCGCCGTATCGCAAGCGAGACGCGGCGCGCATGGGGCGAGGCGCAGGCCAAGGCCTATGCCTCGGGATTGCGTGACGCGATCAAGTCCCTGCGCGACTATCCTCTGCGCTATACCGAGTTCGAACCGCGCCCCGGCCTCAGGCGCCTGAACAGCGGGCGGCATGCGGTGCTATATAGCGTCGGTGACGAGAGCATCGAGATCATCCGCGTGCTGCACGTGGCAAGCGATCTGGGGCGGTTCATCTAGCCCCCCTGCAAGCAAGAAGGCCCGATCCCTCGCGGGACCGGGCCTTCTTTTGTCTCTGGGCCAAGCGCCCGATCAGTACACCCGCGCCTTGGGTTCGATGTACTTGATGTCGTCGGTCAGCGTGTATTCGTGGACCGGGCGGTAATCGAGGCGGATGTTGCTGCCGCGCCCGCCCCAGCCGTCGAACCAGCTGATGGTGTGCTTCATCCATTCCTTGTCATTGCGCTCGGGGTAGTCCTCGTGGGCGTGGGCGCCGCGGCTTTCCTTGCGGTTGGCGGCGGACGCCATCGTTACGTTGGCCTGCGCCATGAGGTTGTCGAGTTCGAGCGTCTCGATCAGGTCCGAGTTCCAGATCAGCGACTTGTCGGTGACGTGGATGTCCTCCATCCGCTTGTTCTGCTCGGCGAGCTTGGCGACGCCTTCGTCCATCAGCTTCTGGTCGCGGAACACGGCGCA